>CAVDXX010000001.1:0-5693 GCA_963613175.1 bacterium
CCAAAAACCTCTGCCACATCATCCGCATCAGACAAAAGGCAGTCACAGGGGCATTTCGGATCGATTGTGTTGTAACCGACGGTGAACAGGCCGGCGGCGTGGGCGGCGGAGGTGCCGGCGAGAGAGTCTTCGACGACGATGGTGGAGTTTTTGTCCAGATTTAGTTTTTCGACGGCGAAATTATAGGGGTCGGGAGCAGGCTTGCTGGGGATTTTTAGGTCGGTGGAGGAAAAAATCTCCTCGATGAATTTTGCGATGTCTTTTTTTCGCAAAAATGACGCAATGTATTCTTTTGGGGTCGAGGAGACGATGCTCATGCGGACACCGTGTTCCATGCCGTAATTTAACATTTCTAATGCCTTTTTAGTCAAGCCCGCGACGCCATAGACCATCGGATAACCCTTATCATATCCCTCACGAAATTCAGCTTCGGAAATTTTCAGTGCGTATTTATTTTTTAATAGCAAAAAAGTGCTGTGCGGGTCAAGACCCATGATTTCTTCCGAAAATTCTCTTTGCCAATTTGGCACTATTTTCGAAAAAAACTCATTTTGTACCTTGGCACAAATAGGCTCGCTATCGACAATTACGCCGTCAAAATCAAAAAGTATGGCTTTCATAATTTTATTATAGCATAGTACTATTTTTCGCAAAGGAAAACTGAATTATTGTGCTGGGTTTTAGCCGACGACTTTAGCTTTATGTTCGAGAATATCACGTTTAATTTCGGCGAAAATTTCAGCAACAATATTCCGAAAATCAGGGATCTTGGTCATGAGCCAACTATAAGCCTGCTGTTCGTCGGTGATGGCGCTAAATTCTTCCGCTTCGGCATCAGAAAGACGGTCGGAAAGTTTAATAATTAGACGCTTTTTAGCTAATTCTTCAATTCCAGCGATTAATTTCGCTTTGACATCCTCTGGGGCATCGGCGATGCCGATTTCGGTTAGAAATTCTTGGTTGTTGGCGATACCAAACATTTTAACTCCTTTTTATAACGTTTATGTTTTTATAATAGCACTTTAAGCACCAAAAATCCAGTGAAAAAGTCCGAGCGAGGCCAAAAGCATGATAGAGCCGGCAATTGCGACCCCGAAAGAAATCGAGATTACGGCTTTTTTGAAATCAAATTTCAAGATACTGGCGCCCAGCGCCCCAGTCCAAGCTCCGGTCCCTGGCAGGGGAATGGCGACAAAAAGCATCAGGGCGACAAAAGTGCCGTTTTTGCCGGCTTTTTTGACGATTTCTTTGCCGGCTTTTTCGCCTTTTTTCAGGCAAAAATTACAGAATTTTTTGAATTTTGTCCATTTTTGCTTACTTCCCCACTCGAGAAATTTTCGAGCATAGAGATAGATAAACGGCACAGGAACCATATTTCCGATAATCGCCGCGATTAAAATCGCCCATTCCGGCAGACCAGAATTCATCGCAACAGCAATCGGCACAGCGCCACGGAGCTCGATCAGAGGGATCATCGAAACGAGAAATGCAATAATAAGCTGAAAAAACATAACAATATTATACCATACCATTATGCTTCGAACAACCGGAACTCTAGCTCGACAAACAACCACACTTTAAGTATGGCATGCAAAATCAAAAATGGTAATAATTTTTTCGCACAAAAATGCGCAATTTGAGAGGTTTTTCGCGTAAAAAGCGATTTTTTGTTCGAGCCACCATTTTCGACGAAAAATCATCTGCCAAGGGCCAGCGCCATAACGAATGTGAACCGTCCCTAAAGATGCCTTCTCGCGCCATTTACGGGCCAGCATAAGCGTTTTATCATCAGACCCGTTATCAATCACGAGAACCTCGCTTTTGACGTTCCTAGCGACCGTGAGAGCCTCTGAGAGCGATTTTGGGCAGCGATCAAGGTATTTTTCCGCATTTTTTGCTGGAATAATGATCGAAATGTCCATAATTGGCGTTTATTTCTTCTTTTTCTCTTCTTTTTCTAGCTCGCGGAAGGCGACTTTACCGATTTTAGTCTGAGGGAGCTTATCACGAAATTCATAAGCGACCGGTAGAGCATAAATCGGGACGTTACGTTCCAAAAGCTCGCGGATTTCGCGTTCGATTTTTTTGCCAGCGCGATAACCTGGCTTGAGGACGACAAAGGCTTTTGGGACTTGCCCTTTATAGGGATGGTCGATGCCGATGATGGTCGAGGTAAGAACACCTTCGTGAGAGCTAATGATCGATTCGAGATGAGTTGGATAAATATTATAGCCGGAAGAGATAATAATTCGCTTCAACCTCTGTGCGAAATAAATCAAACCGTCCTCGCCGAGAAGGCCGATATCGCCAGTATGGAGCCAAAGTTTTCCGTCGTCGTGAACGCGGAGAGCCTGCGCAGTCTCGGCATCGTCGTTTAAATACCCCATCATCACCAGCGGGCCAGAGACACAAATTTCGCCTTCTTCCCCCACCGGCAATTCTTTGAAAGTTTCGTTTTTAACGATTTTGAAGTCCATATCGGGAAACGGCACACCGATAATTCCATCGGCAAAAGCGTCTTCGGGAGAGAGACAAATCGCGCCAGAACCTTCGGTCAACCCATAGCCAACCCGAATTTTTGCGCTGGAGCCGTGAGCTTTAAGATAATGGTTAACTTTGTCGCGTAAAGTCTGATTCAGCGCATCTCCACCACAAATCACCGCAGTAACAGATTTGAGATCATCAGGGCGCAATTTTGTATTAACGAGCGCCTCGAACAAGGTCGGTACACCGACGATGAAATTCGGTTCGTTTTTCTTGATGATGTCGGCAAATTGTTTATGAGAAAAAGCCGGGATCAGGATACAGCCCATCCCGCGACAGAGAGGAGTGTGGATACAGACGCCGAGACCGAAACAATGAAACAGGGGCAGTATCGAAAGCACTGTCGCGCCGGGGACGACTTGACGAATCATAATGTCATCGCAAAGCGATTCGGCGTTAATATTTAAATTCGAGAGCAAAACCGCCTTTGGAGCACCGGTCGTCCCGCCGGAATACATGATTACCGCCGGATCAGCGCCGCTACGTTCTTCGTGATAATTTCCCTGATAAAAATAGGAGTTCGCGATAAAATCTTCCCAAAGCACCACACGATTGTCATTCGCGGGGAGGCGGACCTTTTTGACATGAAGTAGCCGATACATTTTTTTCTTCAAAAAACCCAGCCCATCAGAGGGACGAACGACGATAATGCGTTCGAGTTGAGCGGTGTCGCGCAGGCGATAAATTTTATCAAAAACGGCGTCAAAAACTAAAACGTATTTCGACTCGGCGACTTTAATGTAATATTCGAGTTCCTTTTCCGAAGAAAGTGGATGAACCATATTGCAGACAGCGCCAACCATATTCACGGCATAAACCATGGTGATTCCCTCGGGGGTGTTTGGCATACAAATTGTTACACGATCGCCTTCTTTTACACCGTAATTTTTCAAAGCGCGGGCAGCTTTTTCGATTTTTTTAACAAAGTTTTTATAGGTAACTTTGTGCCCGTAATAGGAATAAGCGGTATTATCGGGCCATTTTTCTGCCGATTGCAAAATCATATCAACTATTGAGCAATCTGGGTATTCGATATGGGGCGGAATGCCTTCTTCTTCATAAAATTCAAGCCAAGGGCTCTTTTTCTCTATTTTCTTTTTCACAAAAACTCCTTACGGTAAGTATAGCATAGACATTGATTTTAGGGAAGATTATTCATTCGGAGTAGTATTTCCGTACGGAAGAAGATTTTGGGCCTGAAGCCAAGTTCGAAGAGCACGGCCGTGCTCAGTTCCTTGAACAGCATCCATCGCATCACGTTCGAATTCGACGACTTCGTCCTTTGCTTGATCGCTAAGACTATTCCACCAATTAGCTATTCTGGTATTATCGCGGTTTTCAAAAAGCTCTTCGCTCGAAATAATATCTATACCTTCTTCGCCAATATCAAGTCCCTCAAAATATTCACGGACATCATCACGATAGCGTTCAGTAGATTCTTGTTGTTCAGATTCGTGGTCGGGCGGTGTAGGTTCCGGAGTAGGCGGTGTGGGTTCCGGAGTAGGCGGTGTGGGTGGTGTAGGCTCCGGAGTAGGCGGTGTGGGTTCCGGTGTAGGCGGTGTGGGTGGTGTAGATTCTGGAGCAGTGCGCCTTCTTCTCATGCCACCAATCTTGGAACCAATTGTGCCGGCACCAACCGCGGTCGTAGCCTGTATGAGAATGTTCATAAAGCCAGCCGGAATCAAATTTTCGGCAAGAGAGGTTACATCGTTATAGATAAGCTCCCCTCCAGTGGTGTAGCTAGGGATTAGACCTTGACGAGCGGCTTCGTTAGCTACTTCGGTAATATAAGCCTGTGCAACATCAGGCCAAGTATCGATTGTGCCAGGATAAGTATGCGCAAATTGCCCGACTAGTCCATTAAATCCAGCAACTTCACCATTGCTCCCAGGCACTAGACCATATTTAGCGTCGATTTCCCACATAATATCTGTAAATTTGTCAATATCTGCTACATCGCCGCCAAGTTGAGTAAAGGTTTCCTGGGCGCCGCATCCCTTGGGGATATCGACATTATCAAGGTTAGCAGCATGGTACTCGATCGGAGTTTCGCCAACTTGCTCCGTACTTGAAATAACAGCGTCTTTGACCTCAACCCCACTCATGAGCGCACCCATCACTGCTCCGAGCCCACTGGCGATTGCAGTGCGTTTGCGGTTACTTTTGAGATCGGCGTCTTTAGCGGATTCATATTGGTCAAGAAGCCAATCCGCAACATTATTAGCATCAGGGTCTAGGTTAGTAAAATCTAGACCTTCAACTTGTTGTCTTATTCCGGTTTCATTGGCAAAACCACGCACGGCACTATTTTTCGAGTTTTGACGCGACATAATTGCGCCCGAGAGTCCACCTCTGGCTGCACCGGCAGCAATACCAGCGGCAGTAAAACCCGTAAGACCGATTGTTGCGGTTCCCGCAGCGAGACCAGCGACTAGGCCTACTCCCGTAACCGCAGCGCCGGCGATTGCCCCAGCGACCAAGACGCCTTTTAGTACCTTATTATTAATGACTTTGTTAACAAATTTTCGACAAAATGTACCATTGTCAAGACGATCGATAGTCTTATCTTCGAGTTCGCTTTGTTGTTCGAGAAAATCTTCGATAACTTCAGAGTTAATTTTTGTTTTTAACTCGCCATTCATACGTTCATACTCGGCTTTAAGCTGTTTAGCAGCTTCTTCGACTAAACGTTTCTTTTCAGCGGCGATTTCCTCTGGAGTCTTCGGAATATTTTCTGAATCATCATCACCGTCTTCTTCATTCTGGTCATCCCCTATGAATTCTTGCATCTTAGCATTAATTTCGGCGACAAGTTCGTCACATTTTGTCTGCAAATCCTTATTAGCTTGAAGCTTCCCAAGTTCATAACTATTTTCAGCTTTTGTTTTCTCGAGTTCTGTTAATAATTCGCTATACTGAGCTTTAGCTTTGGTAAACTCGGCACGATTTTTAGGACCGATTATAATTCGACGGTTCCGTGCGTAAAGTTCTGCTAATTCCGTTTTTTTCGCCTCTAATTGCTTTGTCAAATCATTGACGCGGTTGATTTTATCTTCGCTAATATCATATTCAAATTTTTTATATGGAATGTCCGTATCGGTATCTTCAGTCTCTAGGTTTTCATCTGTTTCATCCGTTTCATCCGTTTC
>CAVDXX010000001.1:5714-93040 GCA_963613175.1 bacterium
ATCGGTATCTTCAGTCTCTAGATTTTCATCTGTTTCATCCGTTTCATCTGCTTCATCTGCTTTGTTTCGTTCGTTTAACTTTTCCTCAAGCAATTGAAGTATGCGTTTTCGCCTTGCTATTTTTTCTTCAAGTAGTTCTCGATTTTCTTTTTCTGATTCGGCGCCAGCGCCTTGCTGATTGCGAGCCGAGTCCATATTATCCCACGCACCACCACTAGTGTTAGAGTTATTATTTTGAGAGTTTGGGAATCTTTCACTAACCATAATGATTATATTATAACGCTTATTTTTAATTTTGTACACCCACTAAAAAACCCGTAAACCGGGTTTTTTAGTGGGTAAGCGTAATTTTGTGTTTATTTTATGATCGAGAGAGAAATCTTTCGGCCTTCTCGGTCGATATCGAGAACCTTGAAGTTTTTGCGCTCGTTAAGAGTGAAAATCTTCTCCGGGTCGACATCGGAACCTTCGCCAAGTTCGGAAACATGGACCAAGGCTTCAACCGCTGGCGAAATCTGGACGAAAGCACCGAACGGCGTGATACGAGTAATCGAACCTTCGACTTTCGAACCCTTTTTCAAACCTTCGACTTCGGAAATCCAAGGATCTTCGACTAGTTGCTTCATCGAAAGCGAGAGACGCTCTTTATCGATCGCGATAATTTTCGCTTCGATATTGTCGCCGACCTTAACATAGTCAGACGGGTTATTGACACGCTCCCAAGAAATTTCTGAAATATGAATTAAACCCTCGATACCATCAACGTTAACGAAAACTCCAAAATCAACTACACCGGTGACGACACCTTTGACCGTATCGCCAACGTTAAGTTTAGCAAAACGTTCCGCTAGACCGTCTTTGATTGCCTCTTTCTCAGAGAAAATTAGTTTGTTCTCTTTCTTGTTTGCATCGAGAATACGTACTCGAATTGGTTTGCCAACAAGCGAATTCAGACGTTGTAAAATCTCGTCTTTATCAGCGCTACCAACTCGTGGATAATGCTCAGCAGAAAGTTGGGAAACTGGCATAAACCCGCGAATGCCTTCGTATTCGACGAGCAGACCACCCCTGTTCGCGTCGGACGGGATAACTTCGACGATTTCGCTAGTGTCAAGTTTCGCCTGAATCTCATCCCAACCTTTGTCCTTAACGGCTTTACGTAGTGAAAGCAAAACGAAACCGTCTTTCATTTCTGAATCGATAACTGAAGCGGTAGTCTCGTCACCTTCGTGGAGATTGCGCGCAAAGGAAACTTCCCGACGCGGGACCAATCCGACCCCTTGAGGTCCGAGATCAATCAGAATCTCGTGTTTTTTGATAGACAAGACTGTCCCTGTGACAGTATCGCCCGTGATTGCTTTTTTAGGCGCGAGCTCGCTCTCGGCGAGAAGCTCGTCCATAGTATATTTTTTGGCTGTTGCCATGATTAATTTTTTCCTTCCTTCAGATCCATTCAATAACTTCCAACAAGTTTCTTCCCTGTCAGAAATTTATTGAATGGATCTGAGATTCTCTATATTATAGCAAAAAAATATGATATAATCAAGATATGTATTTATGTGTGGACATTGGCGGGACTAAAACTTTGATTGCGCTATTTTCGAAACGAGGGCGCGTAATTCGGCGGCGAAAATTCAAAACTGCACAAGGTTATAAAATGTTCATTCGTGACCTGGAAAACAATTTGGATGATTTTAAAAGGCGTGAGATTAGGGCGATTATAGTGGCGATTCCGGGGCTTGTACAAAAAAATTATACAGTTAAATTCGGAAACCGAAATTGGGACGAAATTGATATTCTAACCCCTATAAAAAATTTGTTCAGTTGCCCGATTTATTTCGAAAATGACGCAAGTCTTGGAGCTTTATATGAGTCTTTTCGACTACCGGGGCGAACGGTTTTTTTGACTTTTTCGACTGGAATTGGCGGTGGGGTGGTTGAACGAAATCGGATCTTGCCAGAGTCGAAAAATTTTGAACCGGGGCATAAAAAATACTGGTATAATGGGTCGATTAAAGAGTGGGAAGATATTGCCGCGGCGAGCACGATCGGCAATTTCTATCACGTAGATCACGCAACCGACCTCAGAGGAAAAGAAGCGATGGAGGAAATCGCAAGACGAATTTATCTTGGGCTGCCAGATATCGCGAAAGATTATCATCCCGATACGATTGTGCTTGGTGGACCGATGGGCAAACTTTTTAAATTGTATGCGAATTATTTACCGAAAATCGAAGGTGTTCGCTACCGACGGCCGAAACGCCCAAACGAGTCGGTGATTTATGGTTGTTATATTTTAGCGCGACAGAAATTAAGTGATCACAGGTCCGAACAACTTGAAGAACAGGAGTAATTCCCTGTCGTATGGAAGTGTTGCTTGAAAAATTAAAGATCGATTTCTCAGAGTTTAAGTTTGTCGAGGGACGAAAATTTGCTTTTCGGCCGCCACGCACGATTGTGATTGAGTCGAAAGAGACATCGATCAAGAAAGCTGGGACGGAAGATGAGGTGAATACGGAAGCAGCTAAACTTTTGTTGCTACACGAAGTTGGGCACGCGGCGCTGGGACATCGGAATTTTCGAACGGATGTGGAGCGATTAAGAATGGAATTAGCAGCTTGGGAGAAAGCGCGTGAACTGGCTACGCATTATGGGCTAGATTTCGATGATGGACTGATGGAGGCGGAGCTAGATAGCTATCGGGATTGGCTGCATCGAAAATCGTGTTGTCCGAAATGCGGGTTGACGCGCTATCAAACGCCGGACGGAAGTTATCATTGTCCGCGATGCGAAAATATCTAGTCTGTGTTTTGCCCTACCAAATAAATCTTCTTATCCAAAAAAACACGCCTTTTCTACAGCGTGCTTTTTTGAAACGAATTCTATTTAATTCTGTTTCGGATGTAGATTAAGCTTTTTTTGCCGGGCCACGACGAGAAATGCGTCCACCTTTCGCGCCAGCGATGCGAGCCAACTCTGGATTCGCGGCGAAACCACCAGTATGGCCGTTTTGACCACCTTTCCTACCGATTTGAGCATAAAACTCTTTACCGTATTTTGCTTTGTTAGTCGCTGCAGCTTTCATGCCACCAGCTTTAGTTCCAGCCATTCTGTAACTCCTATTCTGCCCACCGAAATACTTAATATACTTCCATTATAGCATACTGCTTTCGTTTTGTCAATATGCTAATTCTAAAAAATGTGTTTTAATATTTTTATTATTCCCGAACACTTTTTGCAAAAGTTTTGCACAGATTGTGGAAAAAGGGTGTTGACATTATGCATGCGGTGAGATAAAATAGAGATAGTTTTAAGTAGATTAAACTGCGAGGCTACTTAAATCTATGTATGACCTGAAGAAATCCGCTTAGAAATAGGCGGATTTCTTTTTTTGCGGCATAAAAAATATCTCGGAAACCGAGATAACTATTCAGGTGGTGGGGATATGTGGACTTGAACCACAGACCTCGTCATTATCAGTGACGCGCTCTAACCAGCTGAGCTATATCCCCAAGGTTACAAGGAACGACGTAAGGCTTACTAGATTTAGGCCTTGTGCGGAATGTTTATGGTGGAGCAACTGGGATTCAAACCCAGGACCTCTGCCTTGCAAAGGCAGCGCTCTAATCAACTGAGCTATTGCCCCCTATTTATGTTATTTTACCAAAGAATTTGTAAAAAGTCAAAGGGATTTGTGCTATAATTGAAAATATGAATTATGAATTTAGTCTTGGGTGGCTATTCGGAGGTATTGCAATTGCAATTATCGGGGGTCTGATTGTTATTTTTTATAAGCAGATTGCGGATAATTTAGTGAATGGCGTTTCGTCTTACGATAAAGTAAAGTTAGTTGGGATAATCACGATAATTGTGGGTCTGCTCTGTACGGCGAATTTACACACTTTCCTGCTCGGGTTGTTGGTAAATTTGATATTTGGGAACTAGAGGCTTTTTAGGAATCGAATTCTTGATTCGGTCGCTTCTAAAATATGACTTGTCGCATAAATTCATACATTGCAATACCGGCAGCGACTCCTACATTAACGGAGCGAGTTGAGCCAAAACTTTCGATGTATCGGCAGTCGTGAACGTTCTCCAGAAGTTCTTTTGAAAGTCCATTCCCTTCCGAACCAAAAATTAAAGTAGTATTCGGCGAGAATTTTTTATCGTGCAGAGGTTTAGTGCGTTCGACATTGTTTTCAATTGCGACCAACTCTCGCCCCTGTTGATTTTTGAAAAAATCGTCGAGAGTCGGATGATGAACAATTTCAAGATATTTGTCCGTACACATCGCACCGCGCCGATTATATTTTTTCTTTCCGATGATATGAACTTTTTCAACATTAAAAGAATTCGCAGTGCGAACGATCGAGCCAATATTAAAATCATGTTCAAGATTTTCGATTGCGATCTCTAACGGTGTGCGAGTTTTATTCAGTGCGTCAAAAACTTGTTCATTCGTCATTCCTTTATACTCATCAATCAAATTTCGTGAATCTTCCATACCTGTATTATATCATGATATAATAAGAAAAACAGATAGGAGTTACCATGGAATTTGATGAATATCAGCAAACAGTCAGAAAATTCGATCTTTTTGAGCCGGAAGATTTAAAAGCAGTGGGGTTTATCGAAAAGGTTTTGGGATTAACGGGCGAGGCTGGTGAAGTGGCAGATAAAATCAAAAAGGTTTTACGCGACAAAGATGGTGAAATGACCGAAGAAGATAAAAAAGGCGTAGCGAAAGAGCTTGGCGATACGTTGTGGTATCTTGCAACGATTGCGCGCTATCTTGAGATTCCGCTATCAGAGGTGGCGAAAATGAATATCGAAAAGCTCGAAGGACGCTCAAAGCGCGGAACGATTCACGGAGCGGGCGACGAACGCTAAAAACATTTCAGGAAATATTTATAACCAAAAAACCGCCTTTAAAAGGCGGTTTTGGTTTAACAACTTAGTTGTGCAATTCATCGACAGTCGTTTTTAGCTTATTGTTACGTCTGAAAAACAGAAATGTTGTATTATAAGCTTCTTAATACAACCGTAACCGACCTAGCTACTTGTTCCCTTGCGGGAGACAAGCGCATCAATTCCTTCTCAAGAAAGGAGGTAATCCATCCACACGTTCTCGTACGGATGCCTTGTTACGACTTAACCCCAATCATCTTGCTCACCTTAGGCCGCCGAAGCGGACTTCGGGTGCTCACGACTCTCATGGTTTGACGGGCGGTGTGTACAAGACCCGGGAACGTATTCACCGCAACATGCTGATCTGCGATTACTAGCGATTCCGACTTCAAAGAGGCGAGTTTCAGCCTCTTATCCGAACTGGGACCGGCTTTGGTGCGATTTGCTTCACATCGCTGCTTCGCTTCGCATTGTACCGGCCATTGTAGCGCGATTCTAGCCCAAGGCGTAAGGGAAATACTGACCTGACATCATCCCCTCCTTCCTCCCCGTTACCGGGGCAGTCCTACCAGAAAAATACAACTGGTTGCAAGGGTTGCGCTCGTTGATGGACTTAACCAAACATCTCACGACACGAGCTGACGACGGCCATGCATCACCTGTCTTCGAGTTCCCAAGGGCACAGTTTCCTTTCGGAAGCCTTCTCGAGATGTCAAGCCTTGGTAAGGTTTATCGTTTACCATCGAATTAAAGATCACGCTCCACCGCTTGTGCGGGTCCCCGTCAATTCCTTTATGTTTTAATCTTGCGATCGTACTACACAGGTGGGATACTTAACGCGTTAGCTTCGCAACTCCAGGGGTCGATACCCGAAACTGCTAGTATCCATCGTTTACGGCGTGGACTACCGGGGTATCTAATCCCGTTTGCTCCCCACGCTTTCGTGCCTTAGTGTCAGAAATGTCCCAGTAGCCTGCCTACGCTATCGGTGTTCTTTCTAATATCTACGGATTTCACTCCTACACTAGAAATTCCAGCTACCCCTAACATTCTCGAGTCTATCAGTTTAGGTAATAGTCTGAATGGTTGAGCCACCAGATTTCACTACCTACTTAATAAACCACCTACGCAACTCTTTACACCCAGTCAATCCGGATAATGCTTGGACCCTACGTATGACCGCGGCTGCTGGCACGTAGTTAGCCGGTCCTTATTCATAAGTTACCATCATATTTCTCGCTTATAAAAGCAGTTTACAACCCGAAGGCCGTCATCCTGCACGCGGCGTTGCTCCGTCAGGCTTGCGCCCATTGCGAAAGATTCCCTACTGCTGCCTCCCGTAGGAGTCTGGGCCGTGTCTCAGTCCCAGTCTGGATGATCATCTTCTCAAACCATCTAACGATCGTCGACTTGGTGGGCTCTTACCCCGCCAACTATCTAATCGTACGCAGGCCAGTCCCAAACCGTCCGAAGACTTTAATCCGAAGATCACATGCGGTATTAGCACACCTTTCGGTGCGTTATCCCTCAGTTTGGGGTCCGTTCCCACGCGTTACTCAGCCGTCCGCCGCTCGTCAGCAGAATTCCACTGTTCCCTCGAAGTCAACAACCTACGAATTATGCGCTAGGTGTGTCAAGGAAACGGTGGAATCCTCTGTTACCGCTCGACTTGCATGTATTAGGCACGCCGCCAGCATTCATCCTGAGCCAGGATCAAACTCTCCATTAAAGTATAAGTTTGTTCAAACTCATAAAGTAAAACTGACGATGATTAATTGCACAACTAAATTGTTAAACTATTTCTAAAACTACTAAAATATATCTCGCAGCTTCAGACTGTCTTTATTTTATCAAAGGCTGCGAGAATTGTCAACAACTTTTTAAGATTTTTCCGAAGATTTTTGAGTTTTCTTGTGTTTTGGCCAGAAAAACCACATAATTAACGCATCAACAACGGCAAGCACGATGATAAACCACCATGGAAAAATCGTTTCTTTCTCGTACTTACCAGATTCTGGTAAGTCTACCGAAGTCGAGGAGCTCAGAGGATCTTGGGTTTTGCTTGATTTGGGCTGGATGGTCTGATCGGGTTTTTGGGAAGAGTCTTCTTCTTGTTTATTCCCTTGTTCCTCGACGGTTTTAAAAACAGTAATGTAATGATCCCGAAAGACAGTTTCTCGAATTGCAGACGGTGTTACCGTTACATTTGTAATATTATTTTCAACAATTTGTTGGCCGGTTGTTTCAATATCCTCAGTTTTGACGTCAGCTTGATCGTCAATCTGATTATCAGTTTGGTCCTCGGTTTGGTCATCGGGCTTTATGCCAGAATCAGAGATTTCCTCTGTAGAATAGGGTAGGTAAATATACTCGCCATCTTCAGTGAATAACATACGGCATTCCATACCGGATTGATAACCTGCTTCATAGCAAGTGGAATAATCGCTATTATTGAAAAATGACGAACTGCCCATATGTAGCCAAAAAATGATTCTACGAGTTTCATTATTCGACAAATCGGCACCTGGCGCAGATATCATCACCTCTTTTTCGCTAGGAAACCAAAAACCACCATTTGCTTCGGCTTCGGCACGAACGATGACGTGAAGTTTTTTATTGGTCACGTCTTTAGTAATTAACCTCGGAAATTCAGAAATACTAGCGCCTGGATCCAACCAACCGATATACATTTCAGTCAATGCGTAATGCTCCTCTTCCCTCATCCTGCCTATCATATGACGATTCAAACTATAGTCGCGATAATAGAGGTGCAAATTGCCAGTTTCAGGGTCAATCTTCGTGATATAAAACGGGATATTCATATAAGTGTTCAAGGCACCGTATTTCGGATCTTCAGCTTTCATGGTATCGAAAAAAGTCCGCAAGCAAGTCCAATCGTCTTCGCTACAAGTTTCAGTCATTTTTGTTTTGTATTCTTGGTGCATCGCTTTCACTTCCTCGAGAGTGTAAGCGTTGCCCCATTTTTCGGTTACGGTCTTAGCCGAAACTGGGTGAAAATTGAGACCGGCTCCAGCTAAAATCGCCGCTACGGCCAAAAATGAGAAAATTAGAGATTTTTTCATACAACTCCTTTAATTAGTTTTCAGGAGTATATACACAAAGTCAATATTTTTGCAACCCTAAATTCGCTAAAAATGTTACATAAGTGTTTTGACCTCTGTTAATCTTAGCGGAATTTTTAGCGTTTTAAGCTTTTTTCTCGTCTTCGGGCTCTTCTGGAAGAACGATACCGAGTGATGCAACTGTATCGCCAGTACCCATCTTCATAATTCGAACGCCTTGCGTCGCGCGCCCTAAAGTCGGAATTTCTTTAGTTGCAACACGAATGGCCTGCCCTTTAGTCGACATCATAATAATTTCTTTTGCAAGTGGATCGAGAGTATGTACGGCGACGATCGGGCCAGTCTTTTCAGTTACAGCTGCAACTTTAATACCGACGCCACCACGTCGATGTGGCGGAAAGTTCGAAACTAATGTGGCTTTGCCATAACCATTGGCAGAGATTACAATCAGCTTCTGTTTCGAATCAGTGATCACATCCATGCCGACGATTTCGTCTTTCGGGCGGAGACGCATACCGCGAACACCCATGGCCGAACGCCCCATGACACGAACTTCTTTTTCATTGAAACGTGTGGCTTGGCCAGCAGAAGTGCTGATGACGATGTCATTCTCTCCGGTAGTCTCACTCACCCACCTTAATTCATCGCCTTCGGAAAGTTTTATTGCGATCAAGCCATTACTTCGCACATTGAAGAAGTCTTTAGTGGCGGTTTTTTTAATCGTTCCCTTCTTGGTTGCCATAAAGAGATATCCGTCTGCACCAATATCACCCTGTTTGATGATCGCGGTAATTTTTTCTTCGGGATGCATATTTAAGAGATTCACTGCGGCAGTTCCCTTCGCCGTGAGCGAAGCTTGCGGAACTTCATAAGCTTTCAGACGGAATAAACGTCCTTGATTCGTAAAGAATAGTAAGAAATCGTGTGAATTTGCGGTCAAAATCTGTGCGATTACATCTTCCTCTTTCGTAGTCATACCCCGTTTACCTTTACCGCCACGATTTTGTTTATGGAAATCATTTTGCGGAACGCGTTTCATATAATTTTCGGAGGTTAGCAAAATTACGCTCTCTTCTTCGGGGATTAGTTCCTCTTCAGAGAACTTATCGACCTCATGGTTAATAATTTTCGAGCGACGCTCGTCGGCATATTTTGCTTTCAAAGCAAGTAATTCTTCCTTAATCACGCGCAAGATTTCATTTTCATCGGCAAGAATCGCTTCAAGTTTCTTGATTAATTCGTGAAGTTGCTTTAATTCATCTTCAATTTTATCGCGTTCCAGCCCTTGCAGACGACGAAGTTGCATCTGAAGGATAGCGTTTGCCTGAATCTCAGAAAGTCCGAAACGTTGCATCAGCTGTTTATCGGCATCATCATAAGAAGCACGAATTACTTTAATCACCTCATCAATATTATCGAGAGCAATTTTTAATCCTTCGAGGATATGGGCGCGTTCCTTAGCCTTTCTTAGATCATATTCTGTGCGACGACGAACAACTTTTTGACGATGCTTAATAAATTCTGCTAAAATTTCTTTCAAGCCAAGAATCCGCGGCTGAACGCCGTCGATTAGGGCTAACATATTATAATGGAATGAAGTCTGAAGTGCGGTCATTTTGTAAAGTTGATTCAAAATCTTCTTCGGGAAGGCGTCTTTTTTCAATTCAACCACAATCCGAATTTTGCCTCGTGCCGATTCGTCGCGAGCGTCGGCTATATGATCTAACTTCTTCGCAAGAACGAGATCACGCACCTTCTGGATAAATCCTTCCTTACTCATACCATAAGGAACTTCGGTGATAACAATGTTGTAACGTCCTTTTGTGCGTTCTTCGATTTCAGCAACAGCACGAATAGCAACCGAACCTTTTCCGGTGGCGTAAGCTTGTTTCATCGGTGCGCCACCGTAGACTTCAGCGCCGGTTGGGAAATCAGGACCTTTAACATGCTTCATCAAGCCATCCAGCGTAATTTCAGGATCGTCAATCTGTGCGACGGTTGCATCAACTAGTTCACCGAGATTATGCGGCGGAATATTAGTCGCCATACCGACAGCGATACCCATTTGACCGTTTAAGAGAATATTCGGCAAGGCAGCCGGCAAAACTACTGGCTCTTGTTCCGTACCATCGAAGTTATCACGAAAATCAACGGTATCTTTTTCAATATCGGTCAAAAGTTCAGCACCGACCTTGTCCATCCGGGCTTCAGTATAACGATAAGCTGCCGGCTCGTCACCATCCATCGAACCGAAGTTACCTTGCCCCTCAATTAGAGTATAACGCATCTTCCAAGGTTGAGCGAGATTCACCATCGCCATGTAGATTGAAGAATCGCCATGCGGGTGATATTTACCCATAACGTCACCAACAATACGCGCAGATTTCACAGTCGCGTGCGGAGCCTTCCAGCCGTTCTTATTCATTGTATATAATATACGGCGGTTGACCGGCTTCAAACCATCACGCACATCAGGGAGCGCACGGTCAATAATTACCGACATTGAATATTTAAGAAAATATTCCTCCATGGTATTTTCAACATCGCGTTTTTCAATACCGTCTACAACAGAATCTTCAAGCGTAACTTTTTCAGGGGTGTTAGAAGGCACCTGATCGAGTTTTTGCTCTTCAGGATTTGTATCTTGTTTCGGTTTTTCGTCTTTACTATTCGCCATAATTTCTCCTTAAAAATCTAGATCGTCTAAGTTAACACTTGCGGCGCCGGCCTGAATGAAGTTTTTACGGAGGTCGACTTGGTCTCCCATTAACTTCGTGAATACCGCATCGGCTTTTTCAGCATCGTCAACATGGACTTGAACCAAAATTCGATTCTCTGGGTCCATAGTAGTTTCCCAGAGTTGTTTCGCATCCATCTCGCCCAACCCCTTAAAGCGTTGCTGCGCAGTATAGCCAGCCTGCTTGAAACGTTCCTGATTTTCGTCGATTTTGTTGCCGTTTTGACGTTTTTCGGCAATTTTTTCAGTCAATTTATTTTCGAGAGCAACTTCATCATAAAGATAGTCGATTTTACGAGCATTACCAGTCCCCTTTATTAGCCCAAACAGAGGCGGTTTAGCAAGATAAACGTGCCCTTCTTCGATTACCTGTGGCATATAACGGAAAAAGAAAGTCATCAACAGAGTCGCGATATGAAGACCGTCGACGTCAGCGTCAGTCATAAAGATGATTTTGTCGTATCTTAAGCCTTCGATATTGAATTGATCGCCGATACCGACACCAAGCCCCTTAATCAGAGAAACTAGCTCTTGATTTGCGAGCATTTTGTCGAGACGAGCACGTTCGGTATTTAAAACTTTACCTCTTAGAGGTAGGATAGCTTGGATTTGTGGATTGCGCCCCTCTTTGGCGGAACCGGCCGCCGAATTACCCTCGACGATGAAAAGTTCACATTCTGAACGATCGCGAGAAGAACAATCGGCAAGTTTCGAGGGGAGATTTAGCCCCTCAAAAGCCCCTTTACGAATAACATTATCACGGGCGGCTCGGGCGGCTTTTCGCGCGCGCGCTGCAACGGTTGCTTTATTGATGATTTTCTTTGCTACAGCCGGATTTTCTTCGAGATAATAGGCGAAATATTCATTCATCACCTTATCGACTAGACCACGTGCTTCGGGATTGCCGAGTTTGTTCTTAGTCTGCCCTTCAAATTCAGGGTTCGGTAGTTTAACTAAAATTACTGCGGTAAGACCTTCTTTAATGTCATCGCCAGTTAAATTATCATCTTTTTCTTTCAAGAGGTTATTTTTTCTAGCGTAATCATTGATCGTACGATTCAAGGCTGTACGAAAACCGATCACATGTGTCCCACCATCAGGGGTAAGGACGTTGTTTGCGAAAGGTTTCAGAGTCTCTGCAAAGCTATCATTATATTGAACTGCGATTTCAACGCCGTTATCGCCAACGGTCTTGTCGACATAGAAAATATCATCAGAGAGTACTTCTTTACCATTATTCAGACGCTTGACATAACTTTTAATCCCGCCTTCGAAGTAGAAAGTTTCACGTTTTCCTGTTCGCTCATCCAAAGTCGTGATCAAAAGTCCCTTGTTGAGATAAGCTTGGTGACGCGCGTAATTCAAAACCCAATTATAATCAATATCGACGCCGTTTTTGAAAATTTTAATATCAGGGTAAAAAGTGATCGAAGTGCCGCGTTTGGTGGTTTTTCCAGTAATCTGTAGGTCAGAAGTCGGTTTACCGGTGTCAAATTCGATGTGATGGATTTTTCCATCTCGGTAAACTTCGGCAATCATATGAGTCGAAAGTGCATTCACGACCGAAGATCCGACCCCGTGAAGCCCAGAGGCGGTTTTATAACCCCCGTCACCGAATTTACCACCAGCGTGCAGGACAGTCAAAACCGTTTCAAGAGTTGATTTTTTAGTTTTTGGGTGGATATCAACAGGAATACCACGCCCATTATCGTCAACCCGTACGCCACCGTCAGCAAGCACGGTGATGTCGATCTGAGTACAGAACCCGGCAATCGCTTCGTCGATCGAGTTATCAGCGATTTCTTTAATCAGATGATGAAGCCCGTCGTATCCGGTCGACCCAATATACATTCCTGGGCGAATCCGAACAGCTTCTAGCCCCTCTAGTACGCGAATCTCAGATGCATCATATTCATTAGCTTTGTCGGCCATTTATTACCTCTTCTTAATTGTTGTTCTTCTTCTCTTATTATACTCCCTATTAATGAAAATTTCAAGAGGTGATATAATGGAGATATGACCTATCTAGATTACGCAGCGACGGTGCCATTGTTGCCAGAGGTGATAGAGGCGATGCATAAGGCGGAAAAAAATTTTTTTGCGAATGCGTCAGCGTTACACACCCCTGGGCATCTGGCAATGAATCAGATCGAGGGGACGCGCGAATTATTGGCGAAATTAATTGGTGCTTCGCCGGAGGAAATTATTTTTACCTCTGGTGCGTCAGAGAGTAATAACACCGTAATTCGGACTTTTGAGGGCTGCAAAATCGAAACTTCTCCACTCGAACACCATTCGATTATCGAAACTGTGAAAAAATATCAGGGGTCGAAATTACCGAAATTATATTCTTATATGTTGGTAAATAACGAAATTGGAGAGATTTTGGAGCTTCCAGATATTAAAGCTCGAGAACTGGCAGATTCGGAGTTGTTTGAAGAGAAAACAGATTGGGGAAAGCCGTTAGTAACAGAGCGCCGAGATGCCTATTTTCATTCTGACTTAACTCAAGCGCTCGGGAAAATTCCTCTGAATGTTCACGAATTAGGCCTAGATTATGCGACTTTTTCGGCACATAAAATCGGCGGCCCAATAGGGGTCGGGGCGCTGTTTGTGCGCAAAGGCGTGCCATTTCGACCTCTGATTATCGGCGGGAACCAAGAACAAAAACGGCGCGGTGGAACTTATAATACGATAGGGATTGTTGGTTTCGGAGCGGCGTTAAAACAAGTTTTACAGAGACGGACTTGGGAAAAATACGACACAGAGGTGAGAGCGTTGCGCGATGAGTTGGCACGGCGAATTTTGGCGGAAATTCCGGAAAGTAGCCTGAATACCGATCTGAAACCGGGTGCTTCCCTGCCGAATATTTTAAATGTTTCATTTCGGGCTGCTGAGGGCGAGTCGATCCAACTTTATCTCGATGCCGAAGGGATTGTGGTGTCGACGGGGTCGGCTTGTGCTGCTGGGGACACGAAGCCATCGCACGTCTTAATGGCAAAAACTGGGGATGCGGAAGTGGCGCATTCTTCGATTCGATTCTCATTCGGTCTTGAAAGCGCCCCTGATGACGTGATGCGTGTGATGGAAGTGCTACCGGGAATTGTTGACCGATTGCAAAAAATTAGTACAATAGAATCATGAACGAGGGTCAGGATTGGATTTATTCGGATACGGTGAAAGACCATTTTTTGAATCCGCGAAATTTCTTGATGGGGGATGAATCGAAATTTGAATACGATGCGGTGGGGCTGGTCGGAAATCCGATTTGTGGGGACCAGATGAAAATGTACATCAGGGTAAAAAATGACCGCATTGAAGATATTCGTTGGAAAACTTATGGTTGTGCTTCGGCAATTGCTTCAACTTCGGCGCTATCGGAGCTTGCTAAGGGGAAAACCCTAGATGCAGCGCTAAAAATCTCGGCGAAAGATATTGATGATTATCTTGGTAATCTGCCAAAACATAAGTTTCATTGTTCGATTCTAGGTCATGATGCGCTGAAAAACGCGATCGAAAATTATCGGACGCGAAAAACGGCTTCTTGAGTAGATTTTGGTTTAGGGGCTGGTTCAGGGGTCGGCGAAGCTGGCTTAGGGGTTGGGGCTAACTCGGGAGTAGGCGCGGCTGGCTTAGGGGTTGGGGCTAACTCGGGAGTAGGCGCGGCTGGCTTAGGGGTCGGGACCGGTTCAGGAGTAGGAGTTGGCGCTAGGGCCGTTTTTTCAGGCGGAGTCGGAAGTTTCGAAGCCGACTCGAGCTTTTTCGACATCCAATCGTCTAAAAAGCCTTTTTTAGGTGCCTGAGAGGCTTTAGGGGCAGTTTTAGAGCCAGAGTCGTCAACATAAGCGTTTTTGTCGGAAGACGGCGCTACGGAGCCTTTATGAGGCTCTGCGAGAGTTTTAGCTTTTTCAGCAGCCGACCAACGATCATTGATCTCTTTTTCGACTTCAGCCCGAGTCTTGGCAAATTTCGTAGCCGAATAATTTTTTAGCGTTTCCATCAGCCCATCATTCGGCTCGCCCATCGGAGGTGGCAGAGAAATCGTAAATGGCGCTGAAGGCATGTCAAACATCATTACCTTAGCGACAGCGGCGAAATTTGGAGTTTTAGTCAGGTCTTCAGCGGTAAAAGTCGGAGAGAAGGCCTTGACCATCAGATCGGCATCAGTAACACCGACTCGCCCGCAAACGATGGTACCGACGTTACCGAGCAAAGCTTCCCGAATTTTATCGGTGAGCTGGGTCATAAACTGGTTAGCGACAATAAGATTTAAGCGATATTTACGAGCTTCAGAGAGAATGGATTCGAAACTATCGGTAGCGAAGTTCTGGAACTCGTCTACGTAAAGACAAAAATCTTTACGCTCATCTTCAGGGATATCTTGACGCGACATGGCGGCTTGCTGAAACTTCATCACAAAAATCATACCAAGTAGGTTAGAGTTAATATCGCCGAGCTTCCCCTTAGAGAGATTGACGAGGAAAATCTTCTTCTGGTCCATGATTTCACGAATATTGAAGCCAGATTTGACCTGACCGAGGGTATTTCGCATAATGGTATTGGCGAGAAACGGACCCCATTTACTGGCAAACCAGGTAGTGACTTCCCCGGAATCGCTAGATTTTTGCGATGCGGGAAATTCTTTGGTCCAATAATCATAAACTGCTTTATCGGTAACGTATTTCAATTTCGATTTAACGAACTCAGGGTCAGTAAAACATTGGGGAATGTCGATAAAAGTGGCGCCGGCAGGGTCAGACATCAGGAGCAAGGCAGCATTTCGGAACATGTGTTGTCCGCGAGGACCGAAAAAGCCCTGGTTATTAGGATCAAACAGGGACTGGAGCATACTAATTCCCTCTTGAACGATGAAATCTTTCTGGTCATCAGTAGTATATTCGAACATATTCATACCGATTGGGTGTTCGATATCCGAAGGGTCAAAATAGATGACATCGTCGATGCGTTCCTCAGGGACCCGTTTCAAGAGCGCTTCGACTGCGTCGCCGTGGGGATCAATAAAAGCAAATCCACGGCCATCACACATATCTTGGAAGGCAATATTTTCGAGAAAGACGGATTTACCCATACCGGTTTGCCCGATAACATACATATGGCGACGACGGTTTTTGTCATCGAGATAAATCGATTTTTTCGTACCACGAAATTCGTTTGTTCCGAGGAATACTCCTTCGGTGGCAAGGCGGGCAGGACCATCAACTTGTTTAGTGAGTTGGCGTTCGACGCTCGAGTTCGGAATTGCATTCTGTTCTGGAAGATGAAAAATTGAGGCAAGTTCGACGCTATTGAGGATAGTTGAACGTTTTCTCAAGGGGAAAAATCGAAAAGTATAATCAACTGCTAGCTTTTTCTGGTCCTTCATCGTATTCACCTTGAAACCATTTAACTCAGGCGAGTTGAACTGAGAGAAACTACTAACAATTCCACCCATAATTGCCTCTGAGCGGGCTTGGCTGGCAGAGCTGGCTATCACCCTAATCAAGGTCTCGAAGGCTGGAAAACGTATTTTATTAGTGATAGCAGTGATTTCGTCTTGTTTTAAGTTAGTGACAGTATCGCGATCTTCGCGCTCATGAGCCTCTGGGACTTCCCAAGGGGCGCGAATCAAATCAATTGCTAAATCTCCTAACCCAGAACCGAAAGTTTTCTGCTTTTTACCTTTTTGAATATTTTCGATATATTCTTTAGCTTTCTTTGACCAATTTTTGTGTGCAGGGCGGAACAAAATTTGTACAGCCGCACCCTCTCCGTTACTCACACTTGATAAAGCATTTAAAATCGCCATTTGAGCATCGCGTTTAGTGTCTTCATAAGTAGCGATCGGGAGATAAGATTCTTTATTAAACGAAAGTTCTGCCCCGGCAACGGCATTAATTCCACCGCCGCCTTCAAAGATATTCTCTTCACGCTTTTCCTCGAGACGAGCGGTCGAGTAGGCGGACTGAATCGCCTGTTTCACAGTTTCGGTTAAAACTGCTGGGACGATGGCATAATAGCGAATAAAACCGTTTTTAGCGATGATCTCCAGTGAGAAATGACGTTGTCCATAAATTTTAGTCTTGAAGCCTTTAGTGATAGTCGAAGAGAGAATTGAATAGAGGACTTGGGCTTTTGAAATTGCTTCACTGGCGATATCACGTTTATCTCGACCACCAGCTTCGATGTCATCAGTGGAAGGTGGAAGATGGATTAATAGCGGGACCATTTTTAAGCCCCGTTCGTATTTTTTTGCTTTACGAAGCTTAGAGATGCGAGCACCAAAAATGATTGCCGAGATCAAAATTATAGCGAAGACAGCAATAAGAATTGCCACCCTTGGTTCCATTATGCTGCCAGCTTTCGATTATAAGAATTTTCGAGATTAGTTTCCATCATCCCGCGTGCGGCATCGTAAAAATCAGCGATGTTTCCATCCTGGCCGAGCTTATGAATAGCATCATCAACAACTTTGACAGCTCTAGGATCGAGCTTATCTTCGGTTTTAATATCTTTAATACTGAAAGAGAGTGCCTGTGAGAGGATCTCGACATCGGAAGAGGCTTTCTTGCCGAATTTTTTCGATGATTGTTCTGGTTCAATGAAGTTCTCGTGCGTTGCCGGAGGCATTTCGAGATTGACGATTTGTCCTAGTTGACCATGGCTTTCAGAGGCGGGAGAAAGAGCTTCAGGAGTGTCGGCGGTCTTAGGAAAACTGTTGAGGTCGGGAAAATTGTTAGCTTCGGAGATATTGGTAGTTTCGGGACTTTTCCCAGGAGTAGAGATAACTTTATTGCCGAGTGCACGCGAATCGCGAGCCGGAGCTACACCATGCTCCCAAAACATTTCATTAGAATCAAGGTTGAGCTGATCGAGCTCAAATTCCTTGTGATTCTGCGTATGCCCATAATCCATATGTTTATTTTAGCATATTTTTAAATTCTTTTGTAAATTAAAAATTCCGTTAGTGCGAGAAAAATTAAAATTAGGCTAATCGTCCAGAGGTTAATAGCGCCGAATGAGCGTGCCATCATTAGCATAATTGGGCCGAAAGCCAGAACTGCGGAATAGAGATAATCCTTGTTTTTGAGGCTTTCTTTTTTGAAAGCGATTCGTTTGAAGGACTGAAGAAAAAGAGTCGAAAGGCCGAAAAAGACTAAATATAATGTTGTAAAAAATAACAAAACTCCGAGCGGACCAATTTCCGTCGGAGAAGTAAAACAAAGCATCAAGGTTAAGGCTGCGAGTCCTACAATGCTAGCGATACAAGCAACACGTTTATGTTTCATGTCTTGATTATACCATACTTTTATTTTAGTTTACCCCACAAGATCCGGTCTCCTAGCTTTTCTGGGAGAAGAGGCGGTCGGCTATCCGGCACTAAAATCTTAACTATTGACCAGAGCCTTGATCCGCCCTTCTCTGTTTGACCGCTTCACTACTAGGTGAAGCATTGTCCCGATTAGTCTTTTTCTTTCATTCTGGTTTATGGTTTTCTAAGATGCTAATGAAAGATTTACTAATGCGCTCTACGCTTTCGCCCCGGAGACGATGGCTTTAGCGGAGCTCTAGGTAATTCCTAGGGTGTAATTTATGGCTAGAAATTACCTTTTCGCCTGCTAAAGCTTACGGTTTATTTCTAGCTTTTGGTCGATTCCTTGCCATTTGGCTCCTTTTTATATATTTTTAGTGTTTGTTTCAGTCTCACGACTACTTTTAGTCTAGCATACTTTCTTGAAAAAATCAATAGATTTATTCAAACTTTTTGAGGTATTTTTTACAACATAAGCCCTATTTCTTCCCTGTTCTAATTTTTTATTCATTTTGTTGTATTTTTTACAACATTTGCAACTTTTTCGACGTTTTAGACAAAGAAAAAATGCCCGCAAACGGGCAAAATCTATAATTTTGGTGGAGCTGCCGGATACTGCCTCCGGGTCCGAAACATCACCGGGCTGCGATTCTACGTGCGTAGTTTTCTGTTTCGTCTTTACGAACTTTGCTAGCGGCAGAAAACGAAACTAGCAAACGTGCAGGCTGAGTTTTCGGATCATTCTTTTGCCACTTGAACGATCTTAGTTTCGAGTTATGATAATTCACGTTCTACGAAACCTCAAACGCGAACCAGCCTAAATTATATTAGGCATAAGCCGGCATGTAAGCAACATGCGCAGTTTTCGTGTTTTTAGCACTTATTCAATACTTACGGTATTTAATCGACACGCATCGTCAGCTGTTAACGTCCCGTCTAAGCTTTGTCAGCCCCAACTGCCTTTATTTTACCATAAAAAGATTTTTTTGACAATAGAATAAGGCCGGTAACTGCGAGGAAAACCGGCCTTATGTGTAGAGTGTGGAGTTATTTTGGCTAAATTTTTATTTTTACCTTTTGAATAATTTTTTTATTCAAAAGCTACCTCTATTATAACGCCACAAAATGCTAATGTCAATAGATTTTTCGTACTTTTTTGAACAATTTTTGTATAATTTTCGACGAGTTTTCCACAGGTTTTTAAGTGGGGGGTTGAATTATTTTTTAGGGCGTGATAGACAAGGGGCATGATTAGTAAAATACATTCAGCAATACCCTATGGTTTCGACGGAAAGCTGGTCGAAGTCGAGGGCGATATGAATCGGGGGCTTCCAGCTTTCAATATTGTGGGCATGGCGAATAAAACCGTAAACGAAGCGAAAGAACGAGTACGGAGTGCGATCGTAAACTCTGATTTTTCGTTCCCTGATCGGAAAGTGACAATAAACCTTGCGCCAGCGGATCTAACAAAAGATGGAGCGTACCTCGACCTCGCGATCGCACTTTCGGTACTGGTTTTATCGGGACAACTATTGAAGAATGACGTGCAGGGAAAGTTATTCGTCGGGGAGTTATCTTTGAATGGCGAGGTAAAGCCGGTCCGAGGAATCATTAACATCGTAGAAATAGCCCGTAAATCCGGAATACAAGAAGTTTATGTGCCGGTTGCGAATTTACCACAAGCATCGTTAGTCTCAGGTATAACAATTTATGGTGTAATGACCCTACAGGAGCTGTTTTTGGCGCTAAAAAATCAAATGATGCTGAAAGAGGCAGATATGTACGATTCGGCGCCGAAAATGGCCAAGAAATGCGTTTCTGGGCCGTTCTTAGACCATGTTCGAGGCCAAAAACTAGCAAAGAGAGCGATGGAAATCGCGATTGCGGGACATCACAATATCTTAATCTCTGGGCCGCCAGGGGCAGGAAAAACTTTGCTAGCTAAAGCCGCAGCGAATCTCTTGCCGGAACTCACCCCTGAAGAAAAAATTGAGATAACCAAATTATACTCGATCGCGGGCTTGCTGACAGAAAAAACTATGGCGGAACGCCCATTCCGAGGCCCACATCACACGGCAAGCGCGACTTCAATAATCGGCGGCGTTAGTGGCCCTGGGGAAATTTCTCTAGCGCATAAGGGAATCCTTTTTCTGGACGAAATCCCGGAATTTCCGCGCTCAGTGTTAGAGGCACTGCGGCAACCACTCGAAGATAAAGATATTGCGATCTCGAGAGCAAACCGAAAAACTGTTTATCCAGCGGATTTTATGCTTGTTGCAACGATGAATCCTTGCCCCTGTGGCTATCTTGGCGACCCGACACATGAATGTAAGTGTACCGAAACTCAGATTCAAAATTACCGGAAAAAATTATCTGGACCTCTGTTCGATCGGATTGATATGAATGTGGTAGTTGAAAAAGTTGAGAATGCGGATTTGTTAAAAGAAATGCCGGCCGGAGAGCACGAACATAATGTTGTGAAAAAAACTATAACAGAGGCGATTTCGCGTCAAAAGGTTCGCTATGGACGCGATGGAGTCTTTAATAGTTCCCTATCGAGCTTCGAGGTTTCGCAAAAAATCAAACTTTCTACAGAGGTCGAAAATCTGCTTTCCAACGCGTCAGAAAAGCTCAATCTCTCGGCACGATCGTATTTTAAGACAATAAAAGTCGCGCAGACGATTGCCGATCTTGAGGGGGCAGAAATGATTTCGCCGACACACCTCGCCGAAGCGTTAAGCTACCGACGACGATAAATCTCTTGAAAATACGCTCCAAAAACTCTTGCTTTTTTCCCTGGTATTTGGTATAATGAATAACAGGTTAATTCAAGAGAAGAAAGGACTACTATCAAAAAACAATCACGGACTAGATTAAATGAAGAAATTCGTTACCCAGAAGTCCGAGTAATTGGTTCAAGCGGTGAGCAACTTGGCATTATGTCGAGCCGTGAAGCGCAACTTCTCGCGAAGGAACAGGGAGTGGACTTAGTGGAAATTGCCGCTAATGCTAATCCGCCGGTCGTGAAAATCATCGATTGGGGCAAATATCAATACCAAAAGATGAAGGAGGAGGCTAAAAATCGGAAGAAGGCTCGAGAAAAACAATCCGAGCTGAAACAGATGAAAATTGGTCTAAAAATCTCCGATAACGATCTTAACATTAAAGTCCGAAAAATGCGAGGTTTTCTTGATGACGGCGACCGAGTGAAGATTATGATTATTTTCCGAGGCCGTGAAATGGCGCACAAAGAGATTGGTTCGGAGCTTCTAAACAAAGTGATCGAACTGCTCGGAGATGATGCGATCGTCGAAGGAAAACCCCAAATGAGCGGGCGGAACCTATCGGTTCAGGTTCGAAAAAAATAACCGATTTTGTGACCGATTAGAGCACGAAAAAAGCAATTTCCTACTTTCTAGGCTATTCGGTAGTACCTTTGAACACCGTTGTAAATTTGTCAAAAACAGATTGAAAAACGGTATAAAAATTGGGCATATGCCCGGAAAATAGGCATTTTAGTCGATTTGCCTAGAAACATATTAATTAAACTAAAGGAAAACCTATGCCAAAAATGAAAACGCATAAAGGCACAGCGAAGCGTGTGAAAGTCACCGGCTCGGGAAAAATTGTCCGAGAACGTGCCTTCGGAAATCATATTCTCGCAAAAAAGTCGAAAGCGCGAAAACGCAACATTAAGACTTCAGCGGGGGTGAACGGAAAAATTAAGAAAAATATTAAGCGGGCGTTAGGAGTTTAAAATGAGAGTAAAACGAGGTGTCGCGGCGCACGCGAAACATAAGAAATTATTAAAGAAAACTAAGGGGATGCAACATTTTCGCACCCGAAGTTATCGCTTAGGAAAACAGGGTGTCATCAAGGCGTTATCGTATAGTTATCGCGACCGCCGAAATCGCAAACGCGATTTAAGAGCGCTCTGGATTACAAGAATTAACAACGCTTCGAGAGAATTAGGAGTTTCTTATTCCCAGCTAATCGCAGGGCTGAAGAAACAGGGTGTCACGCTTGATCGAAAGATTTTAGCGGATCTTGCGGTAAACAATCCAGAAGCGTTCAAAAAAATCGTTAACACGGTAAAGGAGAAATAAGATGGCGATCTGTGAAATTACCGGAAAAGGCAAGATGTATGGTCATAATGTTTCGTTCTCGCAACGCCATACACGAAAAGTCTTCAAACCAAATGTGTCGAAACGGACATTAATCATTAACGGTAAAAAAGTAAAAATGAATATTTCGACTTCAGCATTGAGAACTTTGAAGAAAAAAGGATTGGTCGAAAGCCCAAAGGCAAGAGCTACCAAAAAATAAGATAGCTTCCCTTCAAAAAACCGACTAAAAGTCGGTTTTTTGAGAGCCGTCGATAAGCCGGGTTCTGTATTTCGTATTAAAATACGAAATGACGATCATCTATCTTGGCGCTACATTGCTATAACGCTCTAGCGGTAAACGTGCATGCCCGAGCCAGGCTGTCTAGCACTCCTTGCAACAGGTAGGGTTTGCCTCCGCACTGTATCGCTACCGCGCGCTGTGGGCTCTTACCCCACTCTTTTCACCCTTACCGGACAAGCCGGCGGTATTGTTTCTGTGGTACTTTCCCTATCCTTACGGACGGTCGCTGTTAGCGACTACCCTGCTCTGTGTTGCCCGGACTTTCCTCTTATCTAAAGCGATCGTCTTTTAGGCTCAAAACAATTATATCACTTCTTGAGGATTCTGTCGATAGCAGCATTAGCCTCGGAGTCAGCAATCACGTTTTCGGAACGCGGAACGTGGGTGAATGAAACTGCATCGAACTGACTAAGTTTGGTTTGAATATCGTTATAGATTGGAATAATATCTTGGTTTTTAATGGAAAATATACCATTGAGTTGGTTGATGACCATTAAACTATCCGAGAAAAAGCGCACGGTTTTGTAGCCCAATTCAATCGCGCGTTCAACTCCTTTGCGCATGGCATAATATTCAGCAGAACGTGAAGTCGCGAAGCCGATAAACTCTCCACCGCGCTCGACAAGATTATCGTTGTCGAAAATACAGAAACCGATACCAGACGGGCCCGGATTACCACGAGAAGCGCCATCAACATTAATAATGACACCATTCGCGGCGGAGCGGGCTGAAATGCGTTCGGAAGCAGTTTTGCCGACTTCGATCTCAAGAACCGAGACGCTAGTTTCGGTCAGGCACAAATTCGCGGATTCAAAGTTTTTAATGAATTTATAAGCCGTGTAATGACTACGCGGAGTCGGCTTTATTTCCCCATCGATAGTAAGTTCGTAAACGATATAGAGATTACTTAGTCTACTCGAACCTTCAGGAGCGAGAAAAGTAACAACATCTTTTAACTTGACTGTGCTTGCGACTAGGCCAGTGAACTCGGTCAGTGAACGAGCCATGGCTTCTTCGGGTTGTTCACCAAATTTAATCTTGCCGGTTGGAAGTTCCCAAAAAACCGGACCTTCTGATCGGCCACGGCTACGCTTAAAAACCAAAACCCCCTCATCGTTTTTAATTAAACCAACTACGCGAATTCTTTGTTTCATGCCCACCTTCTTTATAAAAGCCCTGTCGACCTGTTTTCCCCGTAATACATACAAGGTGGGTAAAATCTTATGCGATACGACCACGGTCGTAAGCCACGAAATCCCTATAACATGATTATTCAGGAAAATCATGTTGCCGATAGGGCTATTTTAATTATACCTAGCAAACATCATTTTGTAAAGAGAGCCTAGCCGGCAATCATGTTGAAGAAGTTTAAAATCCCTTCGACGCCATTGGTCATTAAGCTGGTAAAGAGCTGCCCAAAGAAAAAGATCAAGATGTAAACTATGAAAATGCCGTAGCGTTCGAGTGTATCGAGAATATTACGAACAAAATCAGGCGAGATTGCATAGAGTACTCTCGAACCGTCTAGCGGCGGTATCGGGATTAAATTAAAAATCATAAAGCCAAGATTGATCATCACAATTTCAGCGAGAATAAAGGCCACTGTAGAATTTGCGGCGTAAAAAAGCCCATTACTGGGTTCGAAACCGATTAGACCGACAGCGTGCCCGATAACAAAAGCCAAAAAAGCGATCAAAAAATTTGTCATTGGACCGGCTAGTGAAACTAGCGCCATACCCCATTCATGCCATTTCAGATTTCGGAAGTTCACGGGAACGGGTTTCGCTCCGCCAAAAACTGGTGCGTTCAAAAGATAAAGAATTACCGGGACGAGAATCGACATATAAGGGTCGATGTGCTTAATCGGATTCAGCGTTAATCGACCAGCGTCTTTTGCGGTGCGGTCACCGAGAAGATAGGCGGCTGCGCCATGTGCTAGTTCGTGCAAAATGACCGAGCCGATGATAATGACTAAGACGATAACGATGCTGATTAAACTTAGTCTCATTAATTCAGGACCACCACTTCTTTAGTCGTCGGAAGGCTGTCGAGATTTTTAACTTTTAGTTTCTTTTCAGTTCGAGCGGTCAACTTCAAATCGGCAACCATACCATCAACATTCCCCATCGCAACGATAAGTTTCGGCTCGATTTCGCGAATGGCACGGATAGAGGAAGTGCAGAGAATGTCAGCAACGATGTCATCAAGATTTTCTTCGATGTCACCGAGAATACCGACATGAACTCCGCCGATTTCAACATCGTAAATAGTTTTGTTACTTTTAGTGGCGATACCTCGAACGCTAATGTCGCCGATTTCGAATTCGCCGGGGCCAACAATTTTACCGACAGTGAGACCAGCGTCGATAGTGGCATCGGCGATATTGAATTTTATGGTGGTTTTTTTCGTGCTGATAATGATTTCGTCTTGATTTTTGCTTTCAATTTCGAACATATTCCTCCTACTGTTTTATTAAATTTTCTGGGTCGATAATTTCGGTGATTTCCATTTCAAGAATTTCCATCGTAAAACGATCTCGAACTCTTTTGCGATAGTTGAAATCATCGACAGACATAATTACGTAATTTATTGGTTTTCCGAGTTTTTTCTCAACAACTTCCGCCCAGCGAGTAAGTTTTTTCGTTTTGTCATTACCGATAATTAATAGGTCGACGCCTTCTTGTCCCGGAAGTCGGTTCGTAACAACAAGTCCCTTCAGATATTTTTTAACCGGGCGAATATTCTCTTCCCATGTCGAGACCTTAATGTCTTTACTTCGACTTGGATTATTCTTTTTCGAAAAAATTTCTGCGAGCGGACGAGCGAAAGGGTGTTTAATGTTTGCTGAATAGTAAACTTTATTATCGAAAGTTTCATTTCTAATAATGCCGATACTCTCAAGGTTCAAGAGTTCGCGACGAACGGAATTAATTTGTTCGTCGATCACACGTGTCATTTCGCGAACGTAATAAGATTTTTCAGGATTTTCGAAAAATAAGCATAAGAGTTTAGCTCGGGTCTTAGAACCGAATAATTTTTCAGTTGGCGTACTATCGGCTTTACTCATTCTGTATATATTTTACCACAAAAGAATAAATTTTTTCAAGTTCGAGCCACTTAATTTCTGGGGTGCGTTTAAACCAAGTTATTTGTCGCTTTGCTAGGTGCCAATCTTCATAAAAACATTGTTCTTTTGCTTCATCTAAAGTCAACTCGCCAATTAAATATTTATACGCATATATATAAATATTGCTTTTCATGGCCTGGGTTTGCCAATTATATTGTTTTGTTAAAGCTTTGGTCTCATCAAAAAGTGCGTCGGTGAACATTTGGTCGATACGTGACTTCAAACGAGCACGTAGCACCTCTGTTTCGGTTTTTACGCCAACCAGCAAAAAATCGCCTTTTACCCCTGTTCTGTCTGAACAACTTTTTTGTTCAATGTCACCGATTTTATGACCAGTCGGACCTTTGAAATGATAATCATAAATTAATGCATCAATATAAAGACCGGTCCCGCCGACAACGATCGGGAGTTTCGAACGCGCTTTGATTTCGGCAATTTTAATCTCGGCATAGGTTTTCCAGTCCGCTACAGTGAATCTTTCGCCAGGATTGACTAAATCTAGCCCAAAGTGAGGGATGCCTTGCATTTCATTCTTAGTAGGCTTGGCTGTGCCGATGTCCATACCCTTGAAAATAGCGCGCGAATCGGCGGAGATAATTTCCCCACCGAGTGTTTTTGCGATTTCGATCGCTACGCCAGTTTTACCCGAACCGGTTGGACCCAAAATCACCACTGTAATACCACGATGGTTTGATTGATTTTGGTTGGTTTTGCCTGCCCCCACTAGGGCTGGGTTCATTTTAATCCCCGCAAAAAGTCAGCGAGATCGGAAAGTTTAACTTTTTCTTCATTATCTTTCAAGCGCACCGAAACGATCCCCTCTTCAGCATCTTTCGGACCAACAATCAAAAGGGCCGGGATTTTCATCGAAGTAGCACGTTTAATTTTCTTCCCTAAGGAATCAGCAGAATCGTCAATCGTAAACCTTAATTCATTGTGTTTCAGCGGTCTCTCGAGAATTACTTGATCTAAAATCTCGGTGATTTTCGCGACATAATCAGAAACGGTATCATTCACGGTCGCGATGCGGACTTGTTCCGGCGCACACCAAAATGGGAACCAACCGCCAGTGTGTTCGATGAAGACTGATAAGAATCGCTCGATCGAGCCTAAAGTAGCGTGATGAATCATCACTGGACGTTCTTTTTCGCCTTTGGAGTTCGTGAATTCGAGACCAAAACGTTCAGGTTGAACAAAATCGAGCTGGACAGTAGCGAGTTGGTGCTCGCGACCGAGAGCATCTTCCGCCATGAAATCGATTTTTGGACCATAAAATGCCGCTTCGCCTTCGGCTTCAAAATATTCAAGTCCGTTATCGATCGCAGCTTGTTTAATTTGCTCCTGTGCCATAGCCCATAACTTCTTGTCGCCAAGGTATTTATCTTCGTCCGAGCGATAAGAAAGCCGAGCGCGCAGTTTTTGCATGCCGACAGTGGTATAAAGTTCTTTGACGATGCTGACTAGACGCTTAACCTCGTCTTTAATCTGACCGTTCATACAGAAAACATGCGAATCATCCTGAGTCAGGGAACGCACACGAGAAAGTCCACCAAGCTCGCCGGTTTTTTCATCACGATAATCGGTCGTCGCTTCCATATAGCGCACTGGCATTTCACGATAAGTGCGCGGACGTGAAGCGAAAATTTGGGCGTGATGCGGGCAGTTCATCGGTTTCATGGCAAATTCTTCCCCGTTGACTTGAGAATGAACCATAAATAATTCGTCGCCAAATTTCGCATAATGCCCAGAAGTTTTATAAAGGTCAGTTTTGGTGATATGAGGAGTCCAGACTTTTTTGAAGCCTTCGCGACCTCGGAGAGAAAGTGAATAATTCGCCATTAATTCGCGCAGTTCAGTCCCGCGCGGGGTGAACAGGGGCAAACCAGCACCGACCAAATCTGAAAAGCAGAATAGATCGAGTTCTTTGCCGAGTTTGCGGTGATCGCGAGCTTTGGCTTCGGCTTGGCGTTCAAGATACGCTGCGAGTTCCTCTTCGGTCGCAAAGGCTACACCATAAATTCGAGTCAACATTTTGCGTTTTTCATCACCTCGCCAATAAGCGCCGGCAATACGAATTAACTTAAAAGCGCCGATTTTCGACAAATCATCGACGTGCGGCCCCTTGCAGAGATCCGAAAACAGATCGCCTAGATCATAAAATGAAATCTCGTCATCTTCTGGCAACTCTTCGATCAATTCTATTTTGTATTTTTGATCGTGTTCGCGCGCCCAATCTAGGGCTTCAGATTTTTTAACTACACGTTTAGTCATTTTTAACTTACGCGCAACAATTCCACGCATTTTTTTCTCAATTTTAACCAAATCGGCATCGGAAATTTTAGCATCGCCAAAATCGATATCATAATAAAAACCGTTATCGACAGCTGGGCCGATACCAAATTCAGCCTTCGGATATAATTCTTGCACGGCCGCGGCGAGGACGTGGCTTAAAGTATGCCGCATTTTTTCTAAATCGTTCATTTTATTTCCCTTTTCTATAATTCATTATATCATATTAGCCCAGTAATAGTAGAATCATTAGGGGCATTGTAACGATCGAAAGTATAGTTGAAACGGTGACAAACTCGGAGGCTTCAGTGGGGTTGCCGTCGTATTTAATAGCAAAGAGCCCAAGCGAAGTCGCAGTAGGAAGCGCCTGAATTAGGGTACAGACTTGGATTACGTCTGATTCGAAGTTCAGTAATGAAAGTACACCCCAAGCAATTAGGGGTCCTAGAACAAGTTGAATAGTGGCGGCGAAAATCAGTTGCCACTTTTTCAGAACTTGAAGGAGTTTGGCCTGTGAAAGCATGAAACCAATACAGACCAACGAAAGTGGCGTAGTCGCGGCGCCGACATAACCAATCGAGTCGTTGATGAAATTTGGCAGATGAAAATTAAGCAAAAACAAAACCATACCGAGGACGACGGTGATGATGTTAGGGTTAAGAATTACGTTTCGAACTAATTTCCAAGTGATTTTACGTTCAAACAGCCAAATACCATAAGAAAAAAGTGCGACGTTAAAGGCGACAATAAAGCCACAATAGGCAAGAACACCGTTAGCACCAAAAGTACTGGAAACGATCGGATAACCGAGAAAAGTGGCGTTATTAAAAATCAAAGCGAACTGCGCTTCGTAAGATAAGTCGCCTTTGAAAAGTTTCGGATGATAGATTATTTTGGCGACGATAATTAAAATCAACATGACCAGAAAACCGGCGGCAAGACCAGAGAAAAATAGGCTAGCAGAAGATTCGTCATAAGTAGCAGGAAAGGCAGTGAAAAGGGCTGCTGGCATAAAAACCACCAGTAAGAGATTGGTGAGCTCGGTATTAGTTTTCTTGCTGATTAGTTTAAACTTTCCCAGGCAAAAACCTAGAATTAAAATCAAAGCAATGGCACCGAGACGCTCGTAAAATTGGGCTAGCTCAACCTGCATATGTTTATTTTAACATGGGTGGGGGGTTGAAAGTCAAGGAAAAGTGTGATTTTAAGACTTCTTCCCTACGCCGCCACGAATATGCAAAACTTTACAAACATTACGAACCGTATCGTCGAAACTGTCGTGAATTTTTAGATTGTGGCCGAAGATATTTCTTAGCTCAGTTTTAATATCGTTAAATTGTGAACAGGCGAGAATAACTTCTTGTGGCTTGAACTTTTTTCGTGCTAATAACTTCCCGAGCGTGACCCGAATCTTATCTTCGGTCAAATTACCGTCATCGATTTCTTGTGGCCAATGATCTAAAATTAAGGTTTTCGATTTGCGTTTAATCCGGAGAAGAAAATTCTGATAGTTGAATGAATGTGCAACGGCCTTAGTAGTTAAAATCAAGACGTCACGTTTGACAAAAGTGTCTGGTCGCTTAAGCCCGAGCCCGATAAATTTCTGATTTTTGTATTTTCGTCTAAAATGCCGTAGGCTAGTGGCTGCAAGCAAGTGATTCGCGAAAATAATCAAATCGACTTTCCCGATATAAGGTTTAAGCGCGTTTTTTGCGACTTTGCGGGCGCTTCTCGATCCAGCCAGGAGCTTATCGGCATTGCGCCAATCGATCACTCGGACAACATCCAAGACCGGTAAAGTTTCTTCTAATTGATCGGCGAAAAACTCGCCACCATAACCACCATCGAAAACCACAACTTTAAGCATAATAAAAAATCCTTTCTCCTCCGCTTGAACAAATTTTATCATGGATTTTGAGTAAAAATTTTATAGGATTTTTAAAAATGGGACGATCGTCCCATTAATGAAAATTTCGCACAAAATAACAGGGGTGAGAAATAGAACAAAAAAGAGACTTTTGTCTCATTAGTGTTTTCTGAAATAAAGTGGCCCCGTAGGGCCAGAAAATAAACAATGAGAAAATGGTGGGTGATGAGGGGCTCGAACCCCCGACCTTCTCGGTGTAAACGAGACGCTCTAGCCAACTGAGCTAATCACCCTCTTTTTAATTATAACATAAAAATCGCCTTAATTGGTTATTTCTTGACCACTTTTTTAGTGACGTCGAATTTCTCCATATATTTTCCGAGCATCAAGCGAGTCTGAGAATAAAAGGCGGCGATTGACTGATATAGAATCGAGGTAATCGGCATTAAAATCCATTGAATGACCATTAAGAAATTTTTACCTTTTTTATATTTCGCGGGACGCTTGGGTAGAATCTTAAAAGAAATCAGCACCGAAACAATCAAACCGATCGAAGCAAAAGTTTCAACCACGCCGACGATGCTCGGAATATTGTAGGTGACCATTTCATGCGATGATAAATTCATGATCATCGGCACCCAACCGCCAAAAGCAACGATCGGCGCCAAAATAGCGAGAGTAATATGCCCATCAAGCAGACGCCAAAACCTCGGAAAAAGTTGCCAAAAAGACATAATACGTTTTTCTTTCGAGGTGAAAAGCCGAGCGCCGACATAGGCGATATCGCTAGCGCCATAATACCAGCGTCGGACTTGAACAAACTGAGCCTTAATCGTTTTCCAAAAGGTTTCGTCAACTACAGCATCTTGGTAAATCGGAATCCGAATCGGCAAAACCGTATAATCACCATGGAAAAAGAACAGACTGCGCCAATATTGATGACCGTCCTCAACAATAGTACGTTTACTCCAAAAATTCATCGCTTCAAGCGCTTGAAGCGGTTGTGAGTGCGAGGCAAAATTGCGCAAAGCATGCGGGCGCATAGTTGAAATCACGTTAAAGAACGAGTTCGAGGTCGCGATCACGCGCGAAGGCGCTGGCGCGTCCCAAATGTTATTCATAAACAAAGCAACTGGCTGATAACTGAGACGCTGACGATTCGGGTGAACGATAAATTCATAAGCAACCGAATCAAGATATTTTGGCGCCATGCGATTGTCGCTATCGAGAGAAGTGACAATAACGTTCTCAATTGGCAGTTTTTCGGCCTTAATATACTTAGCGACAGCATAACCGGCATAAGTTAAGTTCGGCCCCTTGCCAATCACTTCATCCGGTAAATCAGCGGGGTGTTTTATTAACAAAAAATCACGAAAAATGCCCTGATAGCGTTTTTTAAGTTCTGTTACGGTTTTTTCGATTGCTTCCCCACCACGTTCCTCGTAAGCTAAAGCAAAAATAATCCGTTCATTCGGAAAAGTAGTGTTTTTAACCGCTTCGATCGAGGGGTCGAGCACCTCAATCCCCTCATTATATGCAGTCATAATTACGGTATGATAGATTTTCGACGGTTTCGGATATTCACTTTCCATCGTAGCGGCCATTTTAAGGTTTTCGATGTGTCGACTAAAATGATAGCTATTATTGTTTTCTCCGTGAAGACGTTCGAAAGATTCGTGCGGAGTTTCAAGATCGTGAAGACGTTTTGACCAATCGACTCGCTCGGCGCGCTTGATTACATTATAACCTTGTATAGTGCGATAAGCGACCGCAATGGCTTTTACCAAAGTTGCTGCGATAAGTGCGAAAAGATAAATCGAGCCGATAATCGGGTCAATCCAAGATAAGAGAAAAAGCAAAATAATCGCACTGTAAGAAATTACGCCTGGCATAATTTCGAGAAAACGATAAAAAGGTTTACGTTTCCCCTGCGGAATCTCAAGATCGTCGTTATACATTTAGCCTTCTCCGAGAGTACGAATTAATACGAGAAAAGACCCGAAAATCAAAATCGTAGTGATAATTAAAAAAAATTTAGCCATTCCCGACCCGCGTTTATGAAAAATACAGAGAGCGATGAAGCTATGCATCACACCGAAAATTAAAGCCAAAAGCGGAAAAGCTAGCAGATCAACCCAAGTTCCGTCACGATAGCCACCGATATCCCCGTAACCAACTTTCACGACTGCAGCATTCGGGTTCAAATTAACACAGGCAAAAATAACCAAAGCCACCGAGAGGAACAAATTCAACACCATGACGGTCAGAATGCCTCGCTCGGCATGATAGATTTTAAGAAAATCTTCTTTGATGTTCTGCATTATTTCTCTTTTTTAGTTTTTTCAGCTGTAGTGGCGGTTTTCCCAGTCAGCGATTCGGCAACTTTATTAATGTGTTGGATAAACATTGTGTCGCCAACGATACCGATGATACCAGCCAAGATCATCATCCAACCGATTAAAGTGACTACTGCTCCTTGGTAGAATGTGGCAAAAACACCAAGAACCAGCATCATTAGGGCAAGGATTAAGACATAACTCCAGGCCTTAATGCCAACTGCGTGGAGTTTAATCGAAGTGTTCATACGGACGAGGGCTTCGTAGATCATCCAGATACCTATAATAATGCGGAAAACGTCAAGGATTTGCTCGCCGATAAAGAAAAAGGCGACACCGATAAGAAGCGAAATTACTCCACCGAGCAGATCATTATTGAAAATATTATTCTGACCTTTGACGACAAAATAATTAATGATTTGGTATGCGCCTTTGATAACCAAAATTGTGCCAGCAACGTAGCCGAGCGCTTGAATCACTGCGTCTTGCCAAATGATAAGCAGGATACCGAGAATAACTGTCGCGAGCGATTCGATAATCGCGCTCCAGGCTTCCCTTTTGAGAAGTCCACTGACTCCGTCGACTCCTTGCTTGATAATTTGAGCTTTAGAAGCTTTTGTCATAATTAATTTATCTCCTTGCAATTAATTATACCACATTTTTATTTGTATAAAGAAAAGTATGGTATAATTATGGTGGTGCCGATGTAGCTCAGTTGGTAGAGCAGCTCATTCGTAACGAGCAGGTCACAGGTTCGATCCCTGCCATCGGCTCCATTTTTTGTGGGACAAAAAATGGAGACCGGAACTTCGTAAACGGCTCCAATAATTTTTTGTGGGACAAAAAATGGAGACCGGAACTTCGTAAACGGCTCCAATAATTTTTTGTGGGACAAAAAATGGAGACCGGAGCGTCCCAAGGGGCAAACAGCTCCATTTTTGTTTCACAAAAATATACTTAGCTATTTAAAACATACTTTGTTTCGCGCGCTTCGCCGGTCATTGCTAGATAGCCGTTGTCGACGAGTTGCTTGAGTTTTCTCTGGACGCTTCGGCGGCTAACTTTTGGCATAAATTTCTCGGCTTCGGAAATATTGATAGAACCAAATTTAGAAACATAACTCAGGATATCTTGGTCTTCGCGGTCTAGCTCGCTCATGTTTTTGCTGTTTGGAATAACGAGATTAATTATGCGGATTTCGGCGTCAAGGACGTGGAGCGAGGTTAGGAAACCGTCCGTAAAGTATTCGAGCCAAGGCGTTAGGTCGGCTTTGGCTGAAGTAGCATAATCCTTACCATTTACGAGTTGCAATACCCCGTAGTAGGCTTGGCGGTCTGATGCGTAATATGAATCAAGTACGAGCGAGCCGTTGCAGTCATATTGATTGAGCGCCAAGAATAACGAAGTTAGAGCGCGTGCGGTGCGGCCATTTCCATCAGAGAATGGATGAATAGCGGCAAGGCGAAAATGAATAATTGCGGCAATGATGACTGGATGGATGGAGAACTGGCTGTCTTTAACCCACTCAACTAGCTCATCTAGAGCTTCTTTGACTTTGTCGGCATCAATAGCCGTATAGAGCACTTCGTGGTCTTGATTCTCGATATAGACAGGATTCTTGCGGATTTTGCCGTTGCGAGTTTTGTCAAGTAGTCTATCAGTAATAATGCGGTGTAATTCCAAAATATCTTCCAGCGTAATGTCCGAACTGCCATGACGGCGCTCGTCGATATAATCGAGAGCGTTTTTATAGTTTTGAACTTCAATTTCGGCATATTCTTCTTTTGTGAGGATTTTATCAGAAGCAATGATCGCGCGCACCTCGTTTGCGTTTAGGGGATTACCTTCGATAGAAGTGGAACTATGGATAGATTCCACACTTGCGCGAAGACGAATTGATGCTTCAGCTTCCGGCAGAATGCGACTTCCGCGGATTTTGTTCTTTAACTTCTCGATTTCTTGAATATGCCCACGTACTTTTTCATTAATAGTATATTTTGGAATATAACTCATGCATACATTATACCACATTACGACAAGTATCGCGCCAAAATCGCGACAAAGTGCTTATTCTTTGTTTAATCGTAGAACTATAGAACAGGGAGGTTGCTTATTTTTTAAGCGTGTCTGTCCAATTTTTAATATCATTATCGGGTGCGCTAGAAGAAAATCTAAAACCGTCTAACCAATCCCCGGTGCCAGCTTCCTCCGCAAGAAGTTTACCGCTTTCGCCCAGACCACTTGATGCCGATGTACAAAATGGGATTATCGTTTTACTGCTAAAATCATTTTCTTTGACAAATGTATTTACCGGCCACGCTGCGATGCCCCACCAAATAGGATAACCGATTAAAATCGTGTCATAATCTCCCCAATTTTCCACTTGAGAACTTTTTAATTTAACGTTTCTAAGCGTCTCATCGTTATGTTCTTTGGTTACTCTTGAATTTTCATTTGTCCAGTCCAAATCCGAACTGGTATAAATATCTTCAAGTATAATTTCAAAGATGTCGGCATTTAAATTATTTGCTATTTTTTCTACCACATTCCTTGTATGATTTTGTGCAGAATAATACACTACTAGAATTTTGTTATTGTTATTTAATTTTTCCATCGATATCACCAACTTTTTTTATCGTTTCTACAGTCTTCGTTCGTTCTGCGTGATTTTACGGTACTATCGAACCATTCAACCATCTCTGGATCCCGGTGGTCAAAGAATAAACTTTTGCCCGTATCTAGATTATTGATGTTTTTCATATCGTCGTCGGTCAATTCAAAATCAAACACGTCAAAATTTTCTTTCATTCTTTCGATATTGGTAGATTTACAGGCAACAATAACACCTCTTTGAACCAGCCATCTTAGAATAACCTGCGCGGATGACTTTCCGTATTTTTTACCAATATTGATCAATACTGAATTATTGAACAAATTATTTCTTCCCTCGCCAAATGGCGCCCAGGCCGCCATGTGAACGCCGTATTTTTTCATGTTTTCTTGAGCTTCGAACTGGGCATTTAAGGGATTGGTTTCAACTTGATTTACTGCGGGGATGACATTTCTTTCAAACAAGCAAATATCAGACAGCCTGTCCGGATAAAAATTTGATACACCGATGGCTCTGATTTTTCCTTCTTTGTACAATTCCTCTAGGGCCCTATATGCGCCGTAGTAATCGCCAAATGGCTGATGCAAAAGAACTAAGTCGATATAATCTGTTTTTAATTTTTTCAAAGATTCTGCTACTGATTTTTTACAATTTTCATAACCGTAGTTATCGATCCAGACTTTCGTCGTGATAAATAGCTCCTCTCTCGGCACACCGCATTCAGAAATTGCTTCTCCGACTTCACTTTCGTTAAAATAACTTTGCGCTGTGTCGATGCTCCTAAAACCGACCTTGATAGCATCGAGAACGCACCGCTTGGTTTCCTCTTTGGGTATTTGGTACACTCCAAACCCTAAAATTGGCATTTTGACACCATTGCTGAGTTTTACATATTCCATGCTGTTCCTTTCTGAATTGTAAAATAAATTAGTTTACGATATAATTATAACTGTCGGGTGTAACACACGGTCAAGACTTTTTTGAAAGTTTTTTAAAGAAAGGATGATTTTATGAATAAGAAATTATATTCAATGAAAGAAACCTGCGCAAAAACGGGGTTAACGTATGACGCTTTGAAATTTTATTGCAATGAGGGGCTAGTGCCGAATGTGAAACGAGACGAGAATAATTATAGAATTTTTGATGATAATGACATTAATTGGATCAAAAGTCTGTCGTGCTTAAAAAAATGCGATATGAGCATTGCCGAAATGAAAACGTATTTAGAGTTATGTCTGCAGGGTAAAAAATCTATACCTAAAAGACAAGATATTCTGTGCGTCAAACTAACGGAGCTTGAAAATAAAAAGCAGGAGCTACAGGAGGCGATTGATTTTATTGAGTGGAAACAGAATTTTTATAATGATGTTTTGTCCGGCAAAACTGAATATTTTAGTTATTTGATTTCGGATTCGCTGGATGAATAATTATCATCGATTTTGTTTTTTACAACAATATTTTATTGATTTGGGCTGGCGTTATTGGACCTTCTCTTAATATTTTGACTTCGTCGGTACTACAGTCTATGATTGTACTTGCTTTCGAGAATACGACGCTGCCCTCCAACATACCGTCAAGGTTGGAGCAACTTTTTTCTATTTCGTCCAGGCTCGTACAAGTTGGTTCCCTGCTCTGATTAGCGCTGGTCATAAAAATTGGACTATTTAATTTCGTAATTATTTCTTTGATTGTTTCCGAAGTCGCCATCCTGACGGCGATGGTGTTTTTACCGTGCGTTATGTATGCCGGCAAGGCCTCGTCGCTTCTTAGTACCAGCGTAATTGGCCCTGGCATGAAGGTTTTGATTAATTTTTCCGCTGCGTCATTAACTACGGCTATGCTTTTTATTTGTTCTGCGTTTGCGCACATGACGGGAAATGATTTATCTGTTGGGCGATGTTTTATCGCTATCAACTTATCGTGGGCGACTTTGGAATTCATGCTGGCACAGATGCCAAAAACCGTATCAGTCGGGACGCTAATGACGCCGTCCGCTTGTAAGATTTTAACTAATTCTTCGGTTTCGTTTTGGTTGTATCTTTTGATCATTACTTTCCTTTTTGTGATATAGTTATAATCCGAATTGACTCAATAACCAATTTTAACGAGTCGATATTGTGATAAGATTATATCATAAAATCCCGGAAGCCTTGATTGTAAAAAAATAGAGGACCGAATTTAAAACTATCCGCACCTCTATCTCTATGCCGTCATGGCTGAATTGAGTCGATCTCGTCTTGTGTTAAAAGAATCTTTAAATCATTTGAGAGCTCCGTATTGTCAGGAATATGCACGCCCTGCCCCACATAGTGCATTATTTGAATATCTGCATCGGCATGCGCGTTATCAGATGCAATACGACCATCTACCAGACCGCGATACATTCCTATTGGATCTAATGCGATTCTAGCATCAGGTTCTAAGTCCTTTCCGTCTGCTGAAACATACTTTTTTAGTTCCTCCGTAGCTAATGAACCACGTAAAGTAGTTTCGTCACAATGTCCCGCTTTTCCTTTCAATGTTTGCAAAAAATCGCTCGTTGGGATATTTAAGTTTTCGTCTGCACCTACTAAAATCATATGACATGGCAAATTAATATAGTTGGCTGTACGAGTGGGAAAATCTAGTGTCGTTTTAGGGTCGGCAAACTTAAGACCTATATTATACATGCCCCAATATTGGTCGAAAGAAATCGTGTCGTCTTTTTCGAATATTGTTTTTAAACCATGCGTAGCCAAAAACTCCTTACACTGCGGCAATGCGTCCATTAATTCTGGTCTAACGACAACGATTCCGTATTTTTCCATGTCTAGTTCTTGCGGAATAGTCTTTTTTTCTAATATATTCTTAACAACATTCTGATTATAAATTCTTTTTATCTCTGGTAAATTATTATCCCATAAAGCGCTTTGTAGATTTTTCCCGTATAATTCCTCGGCTATCTTTTTATTTGCTTCTAGCAGCTCTTTTTCACTAAACAGCTCATTCTCTCTTGAGCGAGCAAGAAAATCCCACCCCAGTGTATCTTCGACAAATGCCTCGTGCTCATCATTCATTTTTCCAATAAAACTATTTGGATTTTTCATCTTTTAATCCTTTCGGTTACGTCCTGTTCGTTGGTCAAATAGTCCAAACACCATTGGAAGAACTCTATGTGTGAAGGCAAAAACAGTCCCATTTTAATAAGCCGTTTTATTTTTTTAACTGAAGCCCATTTTACTTTTTCCACTTCATCTTTTTGGACAATAATTTCTCTTATATCAATGTCCATATTCAAGTAATAGACATCAACAAAATCATCATCTGTTTTGATGGTTTTAAATAATCGCAGTTTATCTTTTGGCACTTCTAGTCCTAGCTCTTCGCGTATTTCGGTAATTATTCCATCTAAACTACTCTCTCCCGCCTTAGGGTGGCCGCCAGTCGTCGCCCACATGTGAGACTTACTCGAAGCAGTTTTTTGAATCAGAAATTCTCCTTTTGAATTTTGTATCCATACCACAACGGTAATATAGTATTTGCCTTTGGGCACCTTTTGCCCTTTTTCTATAAGTTCTCCGGTCATTCGCCTATTACCATCATACAAATCTCGTTTTTCCACTATGCATCTCCTTTCTTTTCTAGAGTATTGATCAATCCTATTAGCTCATCAAAACAATCAATCCTATAAGCGGGATTCGCGACAGCGCCAAAACCATATCCTGCAAAAACGAACGGAAGACGATTGGCTGTCGCAGCGTCATAATCACTAGCCGTATCCCCAACATACACAGCATGTCTAATTTTATTGCGTTCCAAAATCAATTTGATATTTTGTGCCTTATTTTTTTTAGTATTGCCGGAACACTCAAAGTCTTTGAATAAGTTACTAATTCCATAAAATGTTAGAAAAGCTTCGATATACCCACTTTGGCAATTGCTCACAATGTAAAGAGCATGGACTTGTGCTAATTCGTGTAGAGTCTCTTTAACTTGCGGAAATAGGGTGCCGCCATTTTTTTTCAAATAACAATTTTCTTCTTGCTGACATTTTTGCAAAATTCGTAAAGCCTTATCTTCGGGTAATTGCTTATTCGCATGAAACCACTCTATTATATCTTGGTTTGTAAGTCCGAGCAGTTGCTCTATCTCTCGTTTATTAATTGGAATATTTTCTTCTATGAGAATAGTTTTCCAGACTCTCAAAATGGCGTTTGATGAATCCAACAATGTGCCATCAAGATCAAAAATTATATTCATTGATTATACCTCCACAATATAGATGAATGGGGATTGTTATAAGACTTAAGTTTGTCACGGACAATATCGATATATCTTTCGACAAATAACGATAGATCATATTTTTGCGCCCATTCTTGAGGAGGCGTCCTTCTTTGTCTATTGGCGACAATGACCTCGCTATTCAATATCTTTGCTAAATCTAGGCAGCCTTTTCTTAGCAGGATGACATTTTCCGCGCCTAATGAGATTTCGCGAAGGGTCGGGATATCTGATAAAATAGTAGGAATCCCTAAGAATAGAGATTCTAGGGCTGCGTATCCAAAACTTTCGGATTTGCTCGGTATTAAAACGGCATCAGTAATCTTGTATCCTTCGCTTATCGAATTGAATTGAATGAACTTTGCATTGGTCCCATTCTTATTTGCAATGCGTTGTAAAATGTTTAGATTTTCTCGATATTGTTCATCGAGTCCAGTAAAAAGAATTTGATAAGTTCTCCTCTTTTTCGGATCTATTTTAGACAAGGCTTCCAAAATCAAACCTGGTCTTTTTTGAACCATCTCTAGACGACTAGGCAAAAGTATATTTATTAATCCATGATCTAGCCCATATTGCTCCATTACTGATCTCCTATCTCGATTACACTTAAGCCTCTCGGTATTTAAACCGTGCGGAATATAAAATGCGCAGTTACCTAATAGCTCGTGCCAATAATCATAGTAGAACAAAGACGGAGTAACAAAATACGTACTTCTATTTTTTGCCTCCTCTTTCATGGTAGAAACCATCACATTATATTCAGGCTCTCCATTCAAAATAGTAAACTCTTCATGATTCGCGTGTAATGTAAAAATTCTTTTCTTATCTCTCCAGCATTTTAGAAATAAATGCGAATTTATCTGTAAAAAATCATAATCCTCAAAATTGGCTTTTTGTTCCAGCTCATTGGCGATTCTTCGAAAAGCATCAGGAGTGGCAAGCTCTCCAAATTTTTTAGTTAACATATATTCGTCGGCAATAATGTTTTCGCCAAAAAGGTTAAAACTAATATAACGAACATTATTATTTTGATAGCTTTTGCCAGAAAGCATATATACGTCCACCTCGTGCCCGATTTTTGACAAGGTTGAAGACAAATCTTGAATGAAACGCTCTGTTCCTCCGACTGCGTCTGGGGCTATAAACCATGGACTCACGATAGCTATTTTCATTTCTCCCTCTCCGCTACGTATTTTTTGACAATGCCTCCTACGTATAGTTCTTTCGTATATCTTTTTGAAATTTCAAAAGCTTTCTCGCTCATCCTATAATACTCATCTATTTGTATGTTTATCTTTTGCGGCTTCGTGCACGGCTCAACAATATAGCCTATTTTTTCCGCTTGAACAATCTCGGAAAAACCAAATATCGAAGATAATATTAACGGTTTTCCTCTCGATATGCCATCGATTAGAGAATTTGGGGTGTCTTTGGTTAATTTTTTCTGGATTGGATAGACAACAAAATCACATTTGTCAAATTCCGAGGCGAGATCTTTTTCTGCAATATTCAATAATTTTACTCTTTTTTCTAAATGTCGTTTTTCTATTTCCTTGATGAATTCTTTTGTTTTTTCATCTCTTAACAATACTGTTAAGAAAAAATTTTTATTGATAGTCAATAAATCCAATAAATAGATTAAACCTCGTTCGGTCAATGGTTTTCCTTCCGCATTGTTCCAGCTTGCGAATAATAGATCTGCGTGCGATAAATCGATTTTTTTCTGGTTCTTTTTTCTGGGAATTTTGGCTGGAGTATACGATACATGCAGCAAGCGTTCGTCTATACCATAGTCTAATAGTTTTTTTCTATTACTATCAGATTCAACAAATATACCTGATAAATATTTATATTTTTTCAAATGTTCTGCATATTTTTTATACGGGGCTCGATACATTGAAACATAAAGTCGTCTTCCTGAAAAATTACATAAAAACCGTTTGTACAGAGAGGGCTCTTCTTCGAAAATATGAATACTTCCTCTCCCAAATATGATGTAAAATGGTAAAAGTATCCTATATATGCTTGGAGGATACACGAAAATCCCGTCCTTTCTGTCTTTCCTTCGTAAAGCTTTTTGGTTCATGAAACGCGTTGCCGTGACTATTTTACCTCCCGTTGCTTCTAATAAATATTCCATTTGATTAGAAACGGCTTCTTTATCCCTTTTGAAGAAATCGTTAATAATTAACATAGCCGCCCTTGTCAATAATATGTTTGTATTTATCTAAAATGTCGCTAAGAAAATTCGTATCTCGGCTATAGGTATTCACGATAGAATACCTGTCTGGACGCGCTTTTAGATTTTTCAAAATTTTTAGTAAGTTTTCTCTAGTTATCCCTCGTTCCGCTAAATTGTCTAAAACGCCTATTTTGGATAGACATCGATAAAGTGTTTTATGCGGTCTATTCTGAATTAATGACATAATAATGACTGATACCGAGACCGATATTCCGTGATATATATCAATATTATGTTCTATTTCTTTAGCCAATATATGCTCAGAACCACTTTCTGGCCTCCCGGTACCATATTCGTTCGTAATCTGCCCCGCTTTACCGACGATTTCGTAAATTTTCTTCACATTATTTTCTATTTCAACTAACGCATTTTCTGACACAAAGTTTAGCGCCTCCTCGAATAGGCTCTTCGCTTCTGCATAAATTTTCCTGTTGTTTTCTCTTCGCCGATTTCGCTGGCTAGTTGCCAGTCCCATAAAGCCGTGTAGATAGAAAATATATCTGCCAAGCCATACAAATTAAATTTCGATGATTTTTTTATAAATTTTTCGTCAACCAAAATTTTGTCTGGCATTTTGGCTGACAAAGTAGTTTTTTGACCATCTAAAATTAGTGCGACTTTATTTGTCGCATATACGTTCGTAGATAACATAGATGGTATGGCAACCATTTTCTTTTGGGTCTTATGAGCAATATATTTGCCGATATCGATTGCCGTCCCGCCACCAACTGAAACAATCTGGTTAATGTGTGGTGGAGTTTTTGCAATTACCCCATCAAGAGTATTAACATCCTTGGATAATTCTCTGGTACTGATTTTATTCTTTGCTGTCTGCGCAGTAAATTCTATTTTCCTAAGTGACGTGGGTGAATAGATTAATAAAAAATCCTGTGTATTTTTTGCAAAGAAATCAGTTATATCGCCGTATTTTGTTCTCTCTTTAAAATCGCCGATGTCTTTATTCTTGAGCACACCCATGATATAATTATTATATCAAATTTGGCCCGGTAGCTCAATGGATATACACTAAATAATTTTGCCGAAGGTCAGAGTATCCACGATTTGTTTGGGTTCATACACCTTGGGCGGGCTTGAACTGAATTTAAATATGGCACAGTTTTGCTGAGTAAATTTTTTATTTTTTCTTTTTACGAGGACGAGGTTGCTTGCGTTTGTTGGATTCGGCGGAAGTTTTATTGAGCGTATTAAGGCGGTGGCGGAGTTTTTGGCGGGCGTGGGGCGTGATAATTTTATCGAACCAAGATTGTTTTGGAGTTTGATTTTTAGAGGTGAGAATCTCAACCACATCGCCGTGTTCTAATTTTTTATTCAGATTCGACATCTTACCGTTGATTTTAACACCGACTACGTGGTCGCCGATTTCAGAATGGAGTCGATAAGCAAAATCAAGCGGCAACGCACCACAAGGCAGATCGATAATATCGCCTTTTGGGGTGTAGACAAAAATTTTATCGGCGAAAAGATTTAATTTTAGTTTTTTGAGGTCGACTTTCTTCCCTTCGCGCAGTTTCGCGGCGGTCATTTGAAGCTCAGTAATCCAAAACAGATTCGTCGGGAGATGTTCGATTTTTCCCTGTTTGTAATTTTCGGTGAGTTTTTGCTCATTATAGTAAAAGCTCGCTGCCAACCCGCGCTCAGCATATTCGTGCATTTCTTTAGTGCGAATCTGGAATTCAAAAATGTGTTTATCCTTCGTGATGACGGTGGTGTGAAGTGATTGATAGCCGTTTTGCTTCGGTTGCGCAATATAGTCTTTAATTCGTCCTGCCATTGGGGTATAGAGCGAGTGAATAATCCCAAGCACAAGATAACAAGTCGTTACATCGTCAACAATAATCCTCAAAGCCGAGAGATCATAAATTTCGTTAATGTTTTGATGATGTTTGGCGAGTTTTTTGTGAAGTGAATAAACTGACTTCACGCGACCAGAGAGCTCAAAATGGATTTTTTCCTTATTCATCGCCTCGGAAATTTCTTGTTCGACTTTTTTTAGCGATTTTTCAGCGGATTTGTTGTATTTCTTAATCAGGTCGTCGAGTTCTTCGAAACGACGTGGATTAACGTATTTGAATGACAAATCCGCCAGCTCAACTCGTAAGATCCCCATATTCAAACGATCAGCGAGAGGCGCAAAAATCTCGAGAGTTTCCTTTGCGATTTTCTTTTGTTTCCCTGGCGGAAGAGCAGACAGGGTGCGAATATTATGAAGTCGGTCGGCGAGTTTTACAATCAAAACGCGAATATCGTCGCCGAGCGCAATCATTAGACGCAGAAAATTATCTTTCGTTTCAGGAAGATATGTGTCGATATCACGCATGCCGTTACGAGCAACGCTGAGTTTAGTCACGCCGTCAACCAGAAAAGCGACTGACTCACCGAACTCTTTTTTAATATCGTCGAGAGTAACGTCGGTATCTTCGACTACGTCATGAAGCACGCCGGCGATAATCGTGTCTTCATCCATGCCCCACTCTTCGAGAATTTTTTTGACTGCGAGCGGATGGATAATGTATGGCTCGCCAGTTTTACGAAATTGTCCTTCGTGAGCTTTTGTGGCGATTTCAACCGCACTCTGAATACGTTTAGAGTCCTTCGTTTTTTGAGTTTTCGAGGTCATATATTTATTATAACACCGATTTCCATCATTCGCTTGAGAGGATTTTGCCGGTGCCGAATTCTAGATGAAGCAGACGTTGGTTTTTTGAGCCGCGAAAACGCAGAGACAGGTCGCGTTGTTCGAGAATGAATGGTCCGTCGATAAGTGCGTCAAGTGATTTTAGAAATTCCCAAGGGGCGCCGCCGTGTTTTTGGATGAGTTCGTGTCTAAAACCGGTAAAACTCCAGACATTCCAACCGAGTTCTTGACGTGCCCAGTCGGCAATTTCTTTACACGCTTTGGCCTGAATGAAAGGTTCGCCGCCACAAAAAGTGAGACCATCTTGACCTTTAAATTTGGCAAGACGTTGTTTAATTTCGTCGATTTTAATCAAAAATCCAGCTTCGTAATCCCAAGTTTCGGGATTTTGGCAACCTTTACAGTGGTTGGGGCAGCCTTGAGTCCAGATAATCGCGCGAAGACCGTCACCATTGACAATATTATCGTGTTCGAGGGGACCGGACAGGCGAATATAGCCGTCCGGGACCTCGAGTTGTTTGGAAATATTATCGAGCAAGTATTGGTCTAGGTCGAACTTGGCGGACATTTATTCCCCTTTGGCACAAAGTTTAACTTTTTCGAACGGCAAGCCACCTTCGAGCCGACCACAATGCGGACAACGATCGCCAGTAATTACGCCGGAGAACCCGCAAACTGGGTCGCGATCGACAGGGTGATTAACTGAGCCATAGCCGATACCAGCGTCGTGCATCTTACGAATCACAGATTCGAAAGCGACGAGGTTTTGCGACGGGTCGCCATCGAGTTCGATGTAGGTGATATGGCCGGCGTTACAGAGGTTGTGATATGGGGCTTCAATTTCGATTTTTTCAAAGGCGGAAATTGGATAATAAACCGGTACGTGGAAGGAATTGGTATAGAAATCGCGATCGGTAACACCTTTAATTGTGCCGTATTCTTTGCGATCGATTTTAGTAAAACGACCGGCAATTCCTTCGGCTGGAGTGGCGAGGAGCGAGAAGTTAAGTTTATATTTTTTAGAATAACTGTCGCATTTTTCGCGCATGTGGGTGATGATATCGAGCCCGAGTTCGCGTGCGTCTTCGTCTTCGCCGTGATGTTTGCCGGTCATGGCAACGAGCGTCTCGGCGAGGCCGATAAAGCCGATGCTTAGAGTGCCGTGCTTGATCACTTCCCTTAACGTGTCGTTTGGATTCAGCTTTTCTGAACCGAACCAGTTGCCCTGACCCATGAGGAATGGGAAGTTGCGGACGTGCTGGTTGGCTTGGAATTCAAAACGCTCCAAGAGCTCGTCTTTGATGAGATCCATTTTTTCGTCGAGTTCTTTGTAGAAACCATTCCAATCGGCTTCTTTACGCTCGCCGGCACAAATGCCGTGTTTGATGCCGATACGGACAAGATTGACAGTGGTGAAAGAACAGTTACCGCGACCAGTGACGATACCGTCGGATTCGGGAAAAATACTAGCAAAAACACGAGTGCGACAGCCCATGGTCGCGATTTCGGTGCGATAGTCGCCTTTCTTATAGTATTTTAAGTTGTAGGGGGCGTCGATGAAACAAAAATTCGGGAAGAGGCGCTTGGCGGATACCTCCATGGATTTTTGAAAGAGATCGTAGTTCGGATCGCCGGGGTTGTAGTTAACGCCAGATTTGACTTTGAAAATACTGATTGGAAAAATCGGCGTTTCGCTTTTGCCGAGACCGTTTTCGGTGGCTTGGAGCAAGTATTTTGAGACTAGCCGGCCGGCAGGAGTGGTGTCGGTACCGAAGTTAATGCTCGTGAACGGAACTTGCGCGCCAGCACGAGAGTGCATGGTGTTTAAGTTATGGATGAAACCTTCCAAGGCTTGGAGAGTTTCGCGTTCAACATCGGCATTCGAGACTTCGATGACTTTTTTCGGCCATTTAGCTTTTTCGAGTTTTTTGTCATCGCCGAATTCGTAAGTGTCTTTAACCTCTAGTTTAAGACTTTTGTCGGCAAATTCGTTGTATTTTTCAAGATTGCGTTTTAAAGCTTTACGGAAGGATTTATTGACACCCGGCGCCATGGCGTAGTCGAAGTTCGGAATAGACTGACCGCCATGTTGTTCGTTTTGATTAGCTTGAAGAAGGATAGCAGCGAGAGCGGCGTAAGAGCCGATGGAGTTCGGGGTGCGCAGATGCCCGTGGCCGGTGTTAAAACCGCCGTTTTCAAACAATATGAAGGGGTCGGACTGACAACAAGTCAGGGTGCCGGTAGCGTAAAAGTCGAGATCATGGATGTGGATGTCGCCATTGTCGTGCGCGGCGGCGATATCAGGGCGCAAAAGCAAAGTTTTTGCGAAAACTTTGGAACCTTCGGCACCAAACTGAAGCATCTTCCCCATTGCAGAATCTCCATCGACGTTGGCGTTGGAGCGCTTAACGTCGGAATCTTCGGAGGCGTCAGCATGAGAAATGGTGCGATAGACCATCATGAGATCGGATTTAGCATTGCGCACACGGGAACGTTCTTGACGATAGCGAATGTAGGAACGCGCGGTTTTTTTGAAACTGGATTCCATTAAAACTTCTTCGACGATGTCTTGGATTTGCTCGACATTTGGGGTACGAGCAGTGATTTTTTCTTCGGCGCGCTTTAGGACCTTTTCGGTCAGAGATTTGGCGCGGTCGGCTTTGAATTCTTCGGTCGCCAAACCGGCTTTAGTGATGGCTTCGGTGATTTTTTCAGGGTCGAATTTGACGATTTTGCCGTCGCGTTTGACGATACGCTTAAACATTTGATACCTCCTTCAATGTTTTCTTGTTGTATTGTTTTGTAGGTGCCATAGCTACCAAACGCTATATTTAGTGTCTAGTATCTAGTATACGACACTAAATATGGGAAAGCAAGTGGTTTTTGGTGGGATTTTGGACGATTTTTGGATGAAGGCTTAGCGATTGGAATTAAAACGGGTCGAGGCAGACAAAAAAATTTTTAGGTAGAAAAAAGACCCGCTAGGGCTAGATTTATGGTGGGGATTACAGGGCTCGAACCTGTGACCTTACGAATGTGAATCGTACGCTCTAGCCAGCTGAGCTAAATCCCCATAAGTGTGTTATAATTATAGCATGGATTTGAAAAAATTTGAAGAAGAACTCGAGGAGATTGAGAAATTTTTAGCAAAACCGGACGCGTATGCGGCGAAGGATTTTGCGGCGAAGTCGAAACGGGCGGGAATTTTAAGAGAGATTCTGGAGTTGAATAAAAAAATTGTTCAATTTTCGGAGAATTTAACAGAGGCAGAAATCTTAGTGAATGATGCGGAGCTGGGGGAGCTGGCGCGCGAGGACGTGGCGAGATTAAAAACCGAAATCGCCGAAGCTAAGGCGCAATTAGAGGAATTATTGATTCCGCGCGACCCAGAAGATGATAAGCCGGCGATTATGGAGATTCGGGCGGGGGCGGGAGGCGATGAAGCTTCCCTGTTCGCGGGCGAGTTGTATCGGATGTATACGAAATATGCCGAGGGGCATGGGCTAAAAGTTGAGTTGATGTCGCAGAACGAAAACGAAGCAGGTGGAATGAAAGAGGTGATTTTCAAGGTGTCGGGGGAGGACGCTTACGGACAGTTGAAGTTTGAGGGCGGGGTACATCGTGTGCAACGCGTGCCGGTAACCGAGTCACAGGGGCGAATTCATACCTCGACCGCGACGGTGGCGGTGTTGCCAGAGGCTTCGGAAGAAGATTTAGAGATAAAGTCTGAGGATCTGCGGATTGATATTTATCGGTCTGGCGGGCATGGGGGGCAGGGAGTAAATACAACCGACTCGGCGGTGAGAATCACGCATTTACCGACCGGAGTCGTAGTTGCGATGCAGGATGAACGTTCGCAGCAACAAAACCGGATTAAGGCGATGAATGTTTTGCGGGCGCGACTTTTGGAAAAGAAAAAGGCAGAAGAGATTAAAAATGCAAGCGAGGCAAGAAAGTCGCTGATCGGGACTGGAGATCGGAGTGAGAAAATTCGCACTTATAATTTTCCGCAAGACCGAGTGACGGACCATAGAATTCATTATTCGCGATCGAATATTCCGGCGGTGATGGACGGCGATATCGAGGATATTATTCTAGAGCTGAAAAAGCATGAGCGAGAACTCAAAAACTAATCTTAGCCCGGCCGAGCATCTTTCCCTCGGGCCGCTCCGGGGCGCTCACCCGAATCCTAGCCCCTTCAAGGAAAATGCGGTGATTGATACAGTTAATTTTTACGGACGAGAGTTTTTAATTACGCCTGATGTGTTAATTCCCCGCCCAGAGACGGAAATGTTGGTGGATGCAGTGCTGAATTTGGCTGGAAAGGCTTATCTGTCCGGCATCATTCCAGCGCGTCCAAAATTACCGAAAAAGTGCCAAATTCTAGAGGTGGGAACGGGTTCGGGATGCATTGCAATTTCTTTGGCGTTAGAGCTACCAGAGGCAAAAATCACGGCTTGCGATATTTCGGATAAGGCTTTAGATGTTGCGCGAAAAAATGCGTCGAAGTTCGGAGCGGAGGTAGAGCTTTTAGAGTCGAATCTGATGACGGGAGTGCAGGGTGAATTTGAGGTGGTGGTGGCAAACTTGCCGTATGTGGATGAGAATTGGGAGTGGGTTGATAAAAAGGCGTTATCCAAAGAGCCGAGACTGGCACTGTATGCGAAAGACGGGGGGCTTAAGCTGATCAAAAAATTAGTTCAGCAAGCGAGAGAGCGAAAAGTTCCCTTTTTAGTCTTAGAGGCAGACCCCTGCCAGCATAAACAAGTTATTGCTTATGCTGGCGAAAAAGACTATAACCTACTTGAAATACGCGGATTTGAACTAACTTTTGAGCTTAGTCCGGATAACCTTCGAGCGTAACATTGACGGCGATTTCTTTACCATCGCGGATGACGGTAAGTTGAACGGTATCGCCCGGCTTATATTCGCCGATCAAATTCGCAAGCGAGCCAGAAACACCAACCGTAGTGTCGTTAATTTTAGTGATAATATCCTTATCTTTCAAGCCGGCCTTAGCTGCAGGACTGTCCGCGACGACTGCGGAATAGCTCGACGTACTATAGACGTAAACACCTTCGCTAACTGGTAAATTATAGGCTTTGGCGACTTCAGCGGTAATCTCGACGTTGTAAACACCAAGATAAGTACGTTCGGCTTTGCCGGTAGATTTGAGTTGTTCGAGCATGCCTTTAACGCTTGAAATCGGAATTGCGAAACCCATGTTTTCGGCGGAAGTCGAGGTGGCGGTGTTGATACCGATAACTTCCCCAGCGGCGTTGACTAATGGGCCGCCGGAATTGCCGGAATTGATCGCCGCGTCGGTCTGAATCATGTCGGAAAGAGTTTCAGTGTCGTAGCCACTTTCATCCGAAGCTGCAGTTACTGAGCGGTTAGTGCCGGAAATAATGCCAGAAGTGACGGTGTTTTGGTATTCGCCGAGAGCATTGCCGATAGCAATCACTTGCTGACCAACGGAAATAGTTTTAGAATTGCCGAGAGTTGCGGCAGAAAGGTCTGAAACATCTTTAATTTTCAAAAAGGCAATGTCGTTCAGAGGGTCAGTTGCGACAACTTCGACATCTTCATAAGTTGTACCATCGTCGGCGATTACGGCGACTTTTGAGGCGCCGCTGATAACGTGCTTGTTGGTGAGAATATAACCGTCTTCGGTGACGATGATGCCTGTGCCAGCAGCGGAAGAGCTCGAGCTTTGGCCGAAGAAATTAGTGGTTTTTGTCGAGGTGACGATCGAGACTACGCTTTTAGAAACTTTGTCGGCAACGTCGGCGATTGAGCCTTCGACGAAGTTCGCGGAATTGCCGTCGGTGCCATTGCCAAGATAAGTAATCGGAGTTGAGGATTGTTGATAACCGAGCCAACCAAGCGCCAGGCCGCCACCGCCGAGTACCACGGCCACAATCGACAACACCAGCGCAATGGTGTTTTTATTAGCTGGTTTAACGGGTGTCGGTTCGACTTCCGCAACTTCAACAATTTTGCCCTTTTCTTTTTCCATATTACTCCTTTAAATATTAAATATTGGGTTACTAAACCAAATTGTGATAATAGCGACTAGCACCACGCCGAAAATGACGGGGTCGATAATGTGCTTGAAACGAAAATCGTCTTGATATTTAATCATTGCTTGACGTGTGTAATTATAAACGAAGGCAAAAATCGTGAGAATGATCGCGAGCTGCGGAATGCGAATACCGGTGCTACCGAAAGTATAAATGATTGACCAAGAATAACAAAGCCACGCTACTTCGGCAAAAACTAAACCACAAACTAAAGTTGTTAGAGTAAAATCTTTATCGTTGCTTTGAGCTAAAATATGTCTCGAGGTAGCATAGCCGATCAGGAACGAGAGCAGCACGATCGCTATAGCGTCGAGATTCGCAGTCATAATCGTCGCAGCTGAAATGCCGAGAAAAGCAGCGATGAGGGATTGCGCCAAAGTCGCAGCTTCGGAAGAAAGTGGTTTGATGAACAATAACCAGACGCAATAAAACGCCATCAACACGAAGTCGACCGGCAAAAAGGCGGCACCTGCACAATAAGTCAAAAGCACTACGCTGACTCCGACAATGATATCGACAAGATTGGATTTAATATTCAACCAAAGATAGCGCGAACGAACAGCGAAAACTCGCCATTTTGAAGCTAAAACCAAGATCAGACCGAGTAGCGGACTACCAGAAAGCACAGTAATCAGAACTGAGCTAACACCGAGAAGTAGATTCAAGAAAACGTGCACCATATTGCTGAAGATGTTACGAGATTTTCTTGCTAAAACGTAATCTGCCATATCTTTATATTATACCAGATAAATTAAATTAAACTTAAAAAGCTTTAAACTTTCTGATATAATGGATTTTATGGAGCGTATAAAACCGACTTTTTTTCAGAAACACCCCCTATGTAAAGATCTGCTCAGTCTTGGGCTATTTATTTTATTAGTTGTGCTCGGAACGGTGTTTTTGAATACTTATATCTATCGGTCGTATAATGTCGTCGGGGGGAGTATGGAAAATACTTTACACGGCGACGATCGAGTGGTGGTAAATCGAGCAGCGGTTTCGTGGTCGCATTTTCTCGGTGAAGAATACGTGCCGGAGCGAGGACAAATTATCGTATTTCTGAATGAAGACGAAGAAAAAGCGGCGGAATATCGAGCGGCGGGAGTGAAAAATCCGCTAACTTGCTCTGTGCCGTCGAATATAAATGACCAGTATATCATTAAACGCGTGATTGCATTTCCGGGCGAACGCGTAGTAGTAAAAGATGGTGTGATGACGATTTATAATGACGAACATCCGGATGGATTTGTTTATGATACCGAGTGGCGGGTTTCTGAGACGGATGGACCGAAAGAACACACTTCGGGTGAGGTCGATATGATCGTGCCAGAGGGCGAGCTGTTCGTTTCGGGCGACAACCGCGAGGGCTCGAATTCTTGGGATTCGCGAAGTGGACTGGGGACAATTCCGTATTGCCGAATTATTGGGCCGGTAGTGATGCGACTATTCCCGCTCGATAAAATCCGGACGTTTTAGAATTTTATTTTAATTTTTCGATTAATTCTTTCAATTCCGCTTCGGAACGACATTTAAAAGTTAAACTTCGACCGGTAATTTTCGCAGAAATGCTATATTTCGCGGTAAGTGCGTTTTCGTCTTTTAGGTATTGTCCGCGCTTAATCGCGGCAGTGCTGGATTTTTTCTTAGTTTCAGCAAAATAACGTTCGACTTTGCGCGCAGTCCAACCTTCTTTAACAATTTTCGGAAGAACTTTTTTAATTGTCGCTTCATCGCGAGAAACCAATGGGCGCATCACACCTTCAGTTAACTTTTCTTTCACCATAATCTTTTTCGCTTCGTCCGGAAGGTTCAAAAGACGCAAAGTGTTTTGAATGGTTTGTTCGGATTTACCGACTTTCGCGGCGATGTCTTCGGCGGAAAGATTGAATTGGGTTGCAAGTTTCGCATAAGCGGTAGCGAGCTCAATTGCGTTTAAATCTTCACGTTGGGCATTTTCGATAATGGAAAGTTCAAGACGATTTTGAGAGTCGAGGGTGCGGATGATCGCCGGAATTTTCTCGAGCCCAGCAATTTTCGCAGCGCGCCAACGCCGTTCGCCAGCAACAATCTTATACTTCCCTTCTTCTTTCGTGACTACGATCGGTTGAAGTACGCCGTGTTCTTTAATCGAAGCCGCAAGCGCTTCGAGAGCTTCTGGATCAAATTCATGACGTGGTTGTTCTTCGTCACGAACAATATCGGTAAGTTTTAATTGCTTTAATTCGCTAGATTTTTTATCCTCGACTGCCGTCGGATCGAATTCGTCATCGAATAATTCCGTCGGAATCAAACTTTCAAAACCACGTCCTAAACCTCTAGCCATTTTTAGTCCTTTCTTCTACTTCTTTAGCAAATTCTTTGTAGGCCTTCGCGCCTTTGCTGAATTTATCGTAAGCGCCAACCGGTACACCGTGCGAAGGGGCTTCGGCGACTCGAACATTGCGTGGAATGGTAGTTTCGAAAGTAAGTTGTTTGAAATATTTTTTAATTTCGGCAAAGACACCGGCGGAAAGGCTGGTACGCTTATCATACATGGTCGCGAGCACGCCGAGAAGTCTTAAGTTTGGATTAGCTTGCTTCATCACTAGTTTCATACTTTCGAGAAGCTGCGCGACACCTTCGAGAGCGTAAAATTCGGTCTGAACCGGAAGTAAGAGAAAGTTCGAAGCGATCATACCATTCACGGTTAATAAACTAAGCGATGGAGGTGAATCGATAATGATATAATCGTAATTCGCTGCGACGGAATGAATCGCATCGCGCAGACGCACGAATTTCCGTTGCATATTCGCCATTTCAACTTCAGCATTCGCGAGTTCTGGCGTAGCCGGAGCAAGATTGAAATTTTTGTATTTAGTCGGACGAATAGCTTGCTCGAGTTTTACGGTCCCGAGAATAACTTCGGTCATAGTCGCGCCGAGTGTTTTAGCATCGGTTTTTTCAACCCCAAGACCAGAAGTCGCATTTCCCTGTGGGTCAAAATCAATGAGTAAAACGCGAAACTTATCTTTCGCGAGATAATAACTCAAATTAACCGCCGTAGTGGTTTTACCAACACCGCCCTTCTGGTTCGTTATGCAAATTACCTGCGCCATATTGAAACTATTATACCATAAAAATAAGCTCTTTGACGAGCTTATTTTTAGTTAGTTTATCCGATTTTGGTGATTTCAATTTCGGAATATTTCTGGCGATGACCAGTTTCTTTGTGGACGCGCTTTTTCGCTTTGTAGCGGATGACGCGGATTTTGTCGCCTTTAACTTCGGGCGTGATTACTTTCGCTGAAACTTTTACGCCCTTTACCGTAGGAGTACCGACAGTTGTGTTGTCGCCGTCGATTACGAGTAAAGCGTCAGTTTCGAGCTCTTTGGTGCCTTCCGGGAGGAGGTCCACCCGTAGGGTCTCTTTTTCGGCGACGAGATATTGTTTCCCTCCGACGAGAATGACTGCTTTTTTCATATAATTCCTTTATTACTTGAACTATTTTATCATATTATCGGGTTTTTGGGAAGAGGAATCATCGATTTTCGGAGCTTTTTTGCCGGAAACGCCGTTTTCAACAGTTTTCAGAGTTTTATGAGTGCGATAAAGGTAATAACCGCCACCGCTGATACCTGCAATCACTAGAATTGCCATCACGATTTGGAGCGGACCGGTGTTAGGAAGTTCATTAGGAATGTCTGTGCCGCAATCACGAGCAACTACTATCTCTACTTTGTCATTTATGGTACCGTTGGCAGTACTAGCCCCAGCAAAGTTATATACCGTAGTCTCACCGCAGGGGAATTTGTCCATATCGTCTTCTATCTTAACTTGATAGGTGGCAGTAGCTTCCTGACCGGCGGCATAATCGCCGATATTGAGACCATCACCAAAGAGAGCTTCGGAGCTTTCAGGCCCTTCGGAGGTAGGTGTAGCAAGATTGGTGGTGCCTGAAATAGCAGAAAGTCCATCACCTAGCCGGTCGTATAGAACGACGTTATCCTGAATAGTGGTACCTGTGTTTTGATAGTGAATTTTGAAATCTATAATGTCGCCGGGTTTAGCAGACACATATTGAGCGTAATCATTATCACTGCCGTTAACCTTACCAGTTTTCTCCATATTAAATCCAGGCTGGTCGGCTTTGATTTGGAAAGTAACATAGCCAGCGTATTCATTACACCCCGGAATTACGCCCCAGTAGTTGTCATAATAGGCGAGAAATACTCCTTGATTGTCCCAAAGCGCGCTATCGCTCAAAGTTTTGCCGTTACTGGAACCGCCGTTATGAATGGTAGCAGAACCATCGACATAACGCAAATAAACATTCTCATTAGCATGAAGAAAGGCAGTATCCCATACTTCAGAAGGGTTAGTGTTAGTTGCGGAAATAGTTCCTTTAACCACGGCTGCTTCGCCCGCATTAACAGCTTCTGGAGTTTCCATACGAAGACGTACGTTGTTTGCCACACCCGAACCGTCGGCATTGGTGTCGGCGCCAGCATTGTTATGATAATAAACATAAACTTCATAGGTTTTACCAACCTCAATATCGACATTATCGGAATAAGTATCATTCGTACCATATTCACGCACGCGAACGAAATTGCGTTCGTCGCCGATAGTGGGGTTATCAGTGATGGAATTAAATGTTGGTTCGTAAGCGGGACTCTCCCAAGTGTATGTGGTGCGCTCTGGGCCCCAAGTATTGTCCGCCGCGTCGGTCGGAAGGGTCGCAAAAGCTGATACTCCTGCTAAGCCTAAAATGGCGCTAACGATTAGTTTAGTTTTAGTAAACTTCATTTTTACTCCTTTCTATACCCCACCACCGTTTACTATATCTGCTAAATCTTCTTGTGTGCGATTCACATTGTCTCCGGCACCTCTTTGATTACTGGTGTCGACCGTTTCTCGTTTAATTGTATTAGCATTGTCGGCTCTAGTGGCGCTAGGATGATTAGCGTTGGTCTCCGTAGTGTCCGTAATGATTTCATTCACCTCGCTGCCTGGATTGGAATTTGAAGCACTATTATCCACAGTGGCTTCACGCTCGGTATCGCCTTTGGTGTTTTCAGTTGTGCCCATTATCTGTTGATTTTCGCCGGCGTGGGTATTTTCACCTTTGCTACGATTGACAATATTAGACGTGCCAGGAGAGTCGATGGTGTCGGAAACCGTTGAAATTTCAGAAACAGTTTTCATCCCAGCATAAATATGCGTTGAACCGACTGGATTAATAACCTGCATACAGCCTTTGAAGTTATTAATCTGGCCGCTCTCGTCACGAACTGGGATTATTTTCATATCCATGGATCCAATCTCGTTACCATCACTATCGATCCAGTAAAACTCCGTAACTTCGAGATTGCTTTCGTTAGTCGTACATTCAACTAGCTCCATATTATCATGGGTGGCGGGCTTGCTCGGATCGATGAGGCGCATATAAGCATTTAGCTGCTCGCCATTTACAGTTATTCTCCGAGTGAAGGCGTCGTCGACAGTTTGTTCGAATTGTGTTTGAATCGCCTCAAACTCCTCATCGCTTAAGCTTTGTAATTTTTCCTCGGTTTCAAGAATATTTAAACCTTTAAAATCTTCAGGTTGAAGCGTGAGAGGAAGATTTGCCATGTAGTCAGCCATACATTCAACTTGATTGCGCGAAGCGTATTTTACCATTTCACATTCATCATTGTCACAGACCGATGCGACCTCGGTAGCATTAGCAAAATCATATTTTCCGGCTTTATTTTGAGAGCAATACATTCCTTTTTCATTATAACCATCTTTTATACCGAGTTGTTCTCCGTCGTCCACATCGGTCAGTTCTTCAGCACTGGAGGCTTGTTTGGTTGAGATCTTGGATTGATCAGAGTCCCTGGATTGATCATTGTTGTTGAAATGGTTAGCAATGCCCGCAAAACCAGCAAAACCAGCAATGCTTATTGCAGTGGCAAGGATTATCGGTAAAATTTTCTTCTTAAATACTCTACGGAATTTAGAATTACGCCTAGCTCTTTCAATACGCTTAGCTCTTTCGAGAGTCCTGGCGGCTTCTTCTGATGAATTATTCTCTGGGGTTTCGGTTTCCTCTTCTTTAGATTCTCCAGAATTATTTGTCTGGTCAGCTTTGGGCTTTTCGAGCTTGGCGATATCTGCCTGGAGATTTGCCGAAAGTGCTCCAATAACATCCTCAAGTTGATCGGGGCTAAGATTTAGATTCATGATTTCTTCGTCAGACATGTTGAAGATTTCGTCTGGGTCGATGTCGCCAATTTTTTCCGTGGCGTCGATCGTCTTTCGGCCACGATCTTCGAATGTGGCGCGACCTGTGCGTTCGAGATTGGCCTGATTTTCGGCATCATGTTTTTCGAGCCAAGCTTGATATTGTGCTTGATCTGGATCTGAAAACCGATTTGGGTTATTAGACATTTTGATCTCCTAAAAATTCTTGGGCGAATTGCCTCATGGCGTCAGTAGTACTTTTTTCAAAATCAAGATTGATTTTTTGAAAAAATGCCTCAAATGCGGCCTCGGTCGTGTCTTCGCGATCGAGCAATTGGTCAAATTCTGCGTTTTGTTCAGGTGTAAATTTACTAAAGACTGCTAGACCGATTTTTTGATCAAGCGCCTTAATAGTTTCTTCCCTCTTCGCATTCAGCTCTTCGGGATTAGCCCCCGATTTAACTTTCTTTTTGATTAGTTCGTCGACAAACCGGCCCAAGGTTTCTCGATCAGTCAAATAATTATCCATGGTAATTTTTATTTATTAATGTATGACCTTTCTGATTTTCAGTTTAGCATAACCTTAAAACTTCGTCAATGTATTTAGAAAATTTTAGTACTAGAAAAAACCGAACGTTTGTTCGGTTTTTTCGGTCCAAATCGTTATTTTTATCTATTATACGAAGTTGAAGAGTAATATGGCTAGTTCGTAAAATAATTGAAAGTTCACGATGTGGATGTATTTTACATTGGCAATCCTTTCGTTTAAAGTTGGCGTTAATATACTCATCTTATAGTCTTTTCCTTTCTTGTTTTGGTTTTGTAATCTGAACTTATGTGTTTTGCCTGCGATTAGGCTACGAGGTTTTTGTTGAAAATTCCGAGGATAGTTTGACCGCGACTTAGGTTTCGGGCTTTGATTTTTTCGATACTTTCCTTGCTCACTTCATCGGGGGAGACGTATTCCATTTCTTCGGTTTCGGTTCCGTAAGTTTCGTAATCTCCGATATCATTTCGCCAATCTGCGTCGACTACCTGATTAGGAATCTTCAGGGCTTCTGCCATGTATTTTTTCCTTGTTTATTTTTATGTTTTTTCGTCTCCAGTTGTTAGAATGTTTGTTTTATTTTCTAACTTGTTTCCATTGTAGCACACATTAGTGATTTTGTCAATAATGTTTATGCCAAAAAATGCAAAAAAGTCAAATATACTGAGAAAAAAAATAAACTGGTAATCCTTCGACGATAAAATTCCGCCAAGATAAAAGCCAAATCTATCCCTTTTGAGGACGGGTCGCTCGCGCCCGTCTTTACGGGGCTCGCGCCCTCATTCCTCGGCAGCGGCCTCCGGATTGCCTCAAAAGGGGCAGGTTTTATTGTGCCTTTTCTAGTGAGATTGTGATATTTTCGCCGCCGATTTTGGCGATTTCGTCGTGGGCGAAGTTGCCGTTTTCGACAAGTTCGGAGGCAAGAACTTCGGTTTTAATGAGTTCCGCAAAACCTTCGGGCGGGATGATTGAAAGCGAAAGCTTAATTTCGTCGCTAGGGTTGAGACCAGCGTGCTTACGGGCAGCCTGGACTGCGCGGATGATCTCGCGAACTTGACCTTCCCTTTTTAGTTCTTCGGTCAAAGTCTTATCTAGCGTGAACTTGTCGGAATTTTCGATCTTTTTCACGTTAACTTCTTCGGCGATGATTTGTTCGTAGAAGTCAGGAAGTTTTTCGCCGTCGTAAGTGAGTTTCGAGAGCGGTTGGCGAATTTTAATCTGGTTTTCGGTCTCGGACTTTTGCATACGCAGAGCCAGGGCGTCGGTGATAATCGCGCGAGTGCGAGACATTTTCTCGAGCACATCAGCGTCGGGCTCGCCGGCTTCTGGCCAGTCTAAGAGATGAACAGATTCGTCTTTGCCGGTGATTTTTTGATAAAGCTCTTCAGCGAGGAACGGCGTGAAAGGCGCGAGAAGTTTCGAAAGGTAGACGAGGACAGAGTAAAGTGTCGTGAAAGCTGATTTTTTATCGTTTTCATCGGGGTTTTTGTTGCCGAAACGACGGCGGGAGCGACGGACGAACCAGTTGGATAGATCTTCGATAAATGGAATAACGCCTTGGAGGGCTTTTGGCAGGTTGTATTCTTCCATACCGGCAGTAATTTCGTCCCTTAGTTCGTAGAGGCGAGAAATAATCCAAGCATCCAATGGATTTGAAATATTTGTTTTTCGGAACGCTCCCTCGAACCTGTCGTCACAGGTCTCTGTCGCTCCGTATTCGCCCCGTTGGTGAATATGCTCCTCGAAACAAATATTCTCAAATCCTCCACCGTTTGCTTTCGCAATCTCTTCGTCGCCAAATATGCTCCTCGAAAGAACATTTTCTGAAAAATCCGCGCTACCCAAACCCTCAACCTCGGCGTAGGTGGTGAAGAAGTCGTAAACATTCCAGATCATGGCGAGTTTGCGGTTGATGTCGGAAACGTCTTTATCAAGGAGAGCAAAATCTTCGCCTGAACAGACTGGGCTCGAGAGAAGCAGGAGACGCAAAGCGTCGGCGGAATATTCGTCCATTAATTCGTTCGGGTTGGTGAAATTACCGATTGATTTCGACATTTTTCGACCATCGTTTCCAGCGATAGTGCCGGTCGAAATCACGTTTTTGTAAGCATTTTTAGCGCCATGCTTAGCCTTTTTACCGAAAGCGCCGATGTCGGCAAGAACTGTGTTCACGGTATGAACATAATAGAACCACGCGCGGACCTGACCGACATATTCGACGATAAAATCGGCGGGGTAGTTTTGTTCGAACTTTTCGCGGTTCTCGAATGGATAATGAAGTTGGGCGAAGGGCATCGAGCCGGATTCGAACCAACAGTCAAGAACTTTTTCGATGCGTTTGAAATGTTCGGTATGGGCAGATTTTATTGCTTTCGTATCTTCTGGCGACAGAACTCGTCCATTTTTGACATAGGCATCGAATTCGATTTCGTCAACCCAAGGACGATGGTAATCGTCGAGAGTTTTGCCAGAGTATTTTTCGAGCTCGGCGTAGGAACCGATGACGAGAATCGTGCCCTCGGCGGATTTCCAGACAGGCATGGCGGTCGCCCAGAAGCGATCGCGTGAAAGGTTCCAATCGGGGGCTTGTTCGATGTTTTTAGCGAACCGACCGTGTTTAAGGTAGGTTGGAAACCAGTTAATGTTCTCGTTTTGCTCGAGCAGTAAAGGCTTCGTGCCTTCGGTGTCGAAGAACCAAGATGGAAAGGCACGGTACATAATGCGTTCGTGACTGCGCGGGTTGAAAGGGTATTCGTGCTGGATATATTCGATTCTATAGACAATGCCTTTGTCTTCGAGACATTTGGCGATAATTTTGTTAGCCGCCCAGACCTGGATGCCGTCGTTGTCAGTATCGCGAACTCCGAGAGCGTGAAGCTTGTCGGCATATTCTTCGGTGTAATAACCGTTTTCGTCCAAAGTGTCGACAAAATCGATTTCGTCTTGATGTTTAAGATAGAGCGCGTAGTCATCTTCACCATAAGCGGGGGCGCAATGGACGATACCAGTACCTTCGTCTTCACCGACAAAATCAGCAGTGAAAACTTGACAAATCGTGCCGTCTATGCTAGAATAGCGTTGACCGGCGAGATTCCGGCCAGAGATTTTGTGTTCGATAACTTCGTAGGATGTGTCTGCGAAGATTTTTTCAACCTTCGATTCGGCGAGTATAAAAGTTTCGTTCCCTACTTTTACTTCAGCATAATCAATGTCAGCACCGACGGCGAGCATGCGGTTCGCCATTAGGGTCCAAGGGGTGGTGGTCCAAGCTAGGAAAAAGCATGGGTTTTCTTGAGACGTTTCATCGTCCCCGCCGTCATGATTTTTTGAACTTACTAATTTGAATTTCACGTAGACACTCGGGTCGGTGACGGTTTGATAAGCGTCGTTATCCATGGTAACTTCGGCCTTACTAACAGGGGTGGCAAATTTCGTGTCATACATCAAAACTTTGCGGCCTTCGTAGATTTTGCCAGCGTCGTAAAGTTGCTTGAATGCCCACCAGACGGATTCCATGAAATCTTTGTCCATGGTGCGATAGGCCCCCTTAAAATCGACCCAGCGACCAATTCGATCAATGGTGGACTCCCATTCGTCGCTGATTTCTTTCATAGATTTTTTAGCGGTCAAGATATATTCTTCAAGAGACCATTTAGTGCCGATATCACGGCGGTCGGTGATACCGAGCTGTTTTTCGACATAGTTTTCGGCGGGGAGACCGTGACAGTCCCAACCCCAGACGCGTTCGACACGACGACCGTTCATGGTCTGATAACGTCCGACGACGTCTTTAATGGTCGAGCCGAGAAGATGGCCGTGATGAGGGAGACCAGTCAAGAATGGCGGTCCATCATAAAAAACATATGACTTATCAACCGGACGATTTTCAACCGATTGCTCAAAAGTTTTGTGCTTTTTCCACCACTCAGAGATGGCTTTTTCATACACGACAGCTTTGCGTCGTTCTCCCGCTCTATATTTCATAGAGATATTATACCATAAAAACCGGTTGTTCGGGGGTGGATTTTATTTTGCCTCGGCGCCAAGTTCGGAAGATGAGATATATAATTTATGCGAAATCAAAGTGCGAGTGATGACGTCAAGACAATCGCGACGAATTTGAAAACGTCGTGCCGGCGAACCAACGATATGAAGACGGTAGTCGATCGAAGTGTCGGAAAAATCGGTGATTTTTCGATATTCAGCACTAGAAACGCCTTCGATTTCTTTCAATTTTTCAGATATTTCGATTAAAACTTTTTCCGCGCGAGCAATACTGACTTTCGGCGACAATGGGACGTCGATATTGATCAGGCCGGACACAACTTCGGCCTCGACGATGTTGCGATTAGCAATCGAAACCATATTGCCAGAGGAGGTATCGTGAATTTTAGTGGTTTTTAAGCCAACAGCGAGAACTTTGCCCTCAGTTTTGCCAATTTTGACTACGTCACCGACATTATAATAGTTATCGGAGATAATGTCGAGACCGCGAATAATATCTTTCAAGGCGTCCTGAATTGAAAAAGCGACGATAACGCTTGCGATAGCGGTAACGGTCAACATTGAAGAAAGATCGATACCGAAAATTTGTAGAATAACCAGACCATCAAGAATAATCAGAGTATAGCTGATGACGCTTTTTAACATCCGGGCGACAGTGCGGCCTTTTTTATTAATCAGCAATGCTGATTTACGTTTTTCGCGGCGTTCAAAAATGCCAGAAACAATTTTGTAAAAAATAACACTAACGATGATTATAATCGCTGACCAAAAGAACCTTTGAGCCCAGATATTTTCAATTATGTTTTGTGCAAAATCCATTTTTTCCTCTTTAAATCATATAGTATAAAACTTCATCTTTTAAGGGGAGACTTGTTCCCCGCCATGTGGCTCGAACGTCGCCACTCTCGCCCAAAGCGAGAATAGTCGGATACTCAACTACGTCATAAGTTTCGCAAAAATTCGAATTCTCGTCGGGATTCATAGTTTCAATTTCACGACCGGTTTGACGACGGAAATCTTCGAGCCATTCGGTAACGGCGCGAGAATAATCTTGATTGTCGCGAAAAATACAGATTACACGCATTATTTTTTCCTCTTTTGCTCTTTAAGTATGTTCTCGAAATCTTCGAGAGTTTTAAATTCACGAAAAACAGAGGCGAAGCGGACATAGGCGACTTCATTAACTTCGGCGAGAACATCAAGAATAGCTTCGCCGATTTGTTTCGAGGTGATTTCCTCGACGCCATGAGAGTAAAGAATGTCGGTGACTTTATTAACGACCTCTTCGACTTCGAGTTCGGAATTGAAGAACTTGCCGACACTACGACGAACAGCGAGTAGAAGTTTGTCGCGATCGAAGATTTCTTTGTTGCCGCTACGTTTTAGAACAGTTAGCGAAGGCATTTCGATGCGTTCATAGGTCGTAAATCGCCGACCGTCGTTCGATTCGCGACGACGACGAATGGCATGGCCGTCTATAGTCTCACGACTTTCTAAAACTTTGCTGTCTCCGATCCGAAATGACCGTTCCATTCAGATTCCTATTATTTCTTCTTCTTTTTTAGGCGCTCACGAAGAGAAGGCGGAATATCCATATCATCGTCCTCACTCGAGGTCGGCTCTGGTTCGGGTTCGCTTTTGATCGAATCCCACATATTCGACTTATTGACTGAAGTAAAGTCTTTCGGTTCGGCAGTGGGCCTCTCTTCTTCGAAGGAAGGTTCCGGAGTCGCCGGTTCGGGCTCAGAATGGTTATAGCTTTCAGCGTAATAGTCCGAATCAAAGCCAGTAGCGACAACCGTAACAATAATTTCATCTTCGAGTTCTGGGCGGATCGAGGCACCGAAGATGATGTTCGCATCTGGAGAAACGGCACCAGTGATAACCTCGGCAGCTTCTTGAACTTCGGACATCGACATATCGTAACCGCCAGCAACACTAAATAGCACACCGCGCGCGCCTTCGATTTTGACTTCGATTAGCGGCGATTCAACGGCTTGTTGCGCAGCAATTACGGCGCGATTTTCGCCAGAAGCACGACCGATACCCATCAATGCCGAGCCAGCATTTTTCATAATCGATTTAACATCGGCGAAATCGAGGTTAATCAGAGAGTGCTCGGTAATAAGTTCGGAAATCCCCTGAACACCTTGGCGTAAAACGTCGTCTGCGATTTTAAAAGTTTCGAGTAGAGGAGTGCGCGGGTCGATAGTTTGTAAAAGTCGGTCATTCGGAATCGTAATTAAAGCGTCGACTTGTCGCGCGAGTCTATCAATTGCGATATCAGCATTCGCGCGTCGACGAGCACCTTCGAAAGTGAAGGGCTTAGTCGCAACACCAACTGTTAAGATGCCTTTATTGCGGGCTTCTTCAGCGACAATCGGACCGGCCCCAGAGCCAGTACCGCCCCCAGCGCCAAGCGTAATAAAGATCATATCAGCACCGTCAAGCGCCTTGCTGATTGCTTCTCTACCCTCTTCGGCGGCTTCGCGCCCTTTTTCGGGATCTCCGCCAGCACCAAGCCCCTTACCGATATGAACTTTAGTATCGGCAGGAGAATGATGGAGCGCCTGCGCGTCGGTGTTAATCGCTACAAATTCAACACCAGAAAGGCCCACCTCTTTCATCCGTTCAACTGCGGAACCACCGGCACCGCCTACCCCTACAACTTTAATGCTTGCTTTACTTTCCACCTCTGTCGGTTTAACCTCTGGCATATTTTTACCTCGCTTTTAATGTATTTAAATTTAGTATATACCTTTTTCTCTCTAAAATCAAGGGACTTGTTTATTCGGCATTAGTATAGACATTCGTGACGTCGTCGAGGTCGTCAATGGCAGACAACAATTTTTCCAACTTCACCGCGGTTTCACCTTCAACTGGAACGTAATTGTTCGGAACATATTGAAGTTCGGCAGAAGTGACGGTTAAATTTTGTTTTTTTAGTTCATCACGAACTTTCATCAAATCAGAAGAATTCGTAATAATTTCGATACCATCTTCTTCTTCGGAAGCATCTTCGGCGCCAGCTTCGAGAGCCGACATCAAGGCATCTTCGCCTTTTTCAGAGATGGCAATTACGCCTTTACGTTCGAATTGAAACATGACTGAACCCGGATCGGCCATGCGACCGCCGTTTTTATCGAGGGTATGGCGAACTTCTGGCATGGTGCGGTTTTTATTATCAGTTGCGACTTCGATTACGATCCCAACTCCGCCCGGTCCGTAAGCTTCGTAAGTTTCTTCGATAAGCGTCGCCGCAGATTTATCGGCAGCGCGAGCAATCGCACGTTCGATATTCGCTTTCGGCATGTTAGCGTGACGAGCCTTATCTAAAACCATCGCGAGCGACGGATTCATGTCCGGATCTGTGCCGGCACGCGCCGCAATAGCGATTTGATTACCAATTTTAGTGAAAAGCGCGCCGCGCTTGGCGTCGACAACGGCTTTTTGGCGTTTTGTTGTAGCCCATTTTGAATGTCCTGACATGATTTTATTCTATCATTTTTTAGAGAAAAAGTCCAGCGATTCAGGCGCGTACGAAAGTTCCGAAATAACAGGAGTGGTCGAGGTTTTGCGATTTTTGAAGAAACTGTAAAATAAAAGTAGTGCAATTGGAATATAAAAGATAAAAACCCAAGGCTGATAAGGGTCGATTTCGATGAGAAAATTTTTTTGAAGAGCGAGAAGATCGACTACAAAAATATGAAAATCGAGAATTTTAGTGGTGAGAAAACCGACTAAGGAATTCAAAAACGGGATGTCAGCAACGACCCCTGTTAGAAATGTGGCGCCCATAGCAAAAGAGAGAGTTGGCAGAATTAATAAATTGGCGATAACAGAGATGAGCGAGAGAGTGCCGAAATAATAGAGGGTAATCGGAAAAGTCATTAATGTGGCGGTGATAGTCGACAGAACAGAAGAAGCAATGAATTTCGGACGTTCTTCGCCGTAGAAAAAAGTGGCAAATTTGGGACCGAGAATCATAATGCCGGCGAAACTAGCGAAAGAGAGAAGCCAACCGAGATCGATGATAAACATTGGATTGATGACAAGAGTGACGGCGGCGACGATAAGAATAATACGCCAAGGGGCAAATTTACGCCCAACATACCAGGCGGCAAGAGAGAGAATAGACATCAGCCCGGCGCGCATAATCGAAGGGGTGAACCCGACCATAGACATGAAAAAGATGATGAAAAGAATTGAAAAAAGTAAGCCAGAAAAACGTGAGAGTTTGCCGAAAATTTTGCGAGCGATACCAACAAGAATCGAAAGATGCGCACCAGAGGCGACGACGATATGAACCAGCCCGACAACACGGAGATTTTCGTTTAGGTCGTCGGGGAGGCCAGTTTTCATACCGAGAAGATAAGAAAGGCCGAGACTGTTTTCGGGTTCGGGGATTTGGCTGGCGATTCTGCTTGAGAACCAATTGCGAATGGTGAGAACCGGATCGGCGGGATCGGCGCGAGCGAGTTTCTGAACAGTTGGATGATACATAAAACCAGCATAAGTGCCAAAACCGCTAGATAACTTCCCTGTCAAAGTGACGACATCGGAGCGACGCAGGTCTTCATTTGGTTTTAGCATAATATAAAGATTTCCTGCAGAGGGATGATCGGCATTTTCGCCGAATTTCAGATTTGTAAGTTTGAATTTAGTGGCAGATTCATCGGAATTTGGATCGCCAGAGATAGTGCCAGTGATGGTGATGGTTTGGCCGTAGAATTGTTGAATGTAATCTTCGCCTTTTAATTCTTCGGTGGCACGAAAAAAGGCAAGAATGAGGCCAGCGATCAAGGCAAGCGCGATGAAAGTGAGTTTTGGCTTAAGATAAACGAGAATTAAAAGTGCGCCAACAAAAACTAGCCACAGAGGTGAAGCGAAGAAATTGATGCGAAAAACTAGAGCGAGAATGGTGCCAGCGATGATGCCGAGCGCGAGAGCGACGACGAAATAGGATTGGTGGATGGTCTTAGTGAATAGGTCAGAGAGTCTTGCTACTAGATTAGGCATGTGGCAAAGCTAACACTTTTTATAAAATTCTTCAACCCCCTACCTTGGCCTTATGGCATAGAATAAGCGCCCGTGGTCCAGCTAGGTAGATTGTCGGTTTCCAGAACCAAAGATCACATGCGCAATCGTGCCGGGTGTACTATCTTATTTTTACTGTAAAAATTGAACAAATTTTTTATTCAATATAGTGGCAACCCTCAGAGAAATTCGAGCAAGAATAATAGACTTTTCCGTCGCGACGGTGACGTTTTAAGAGAATACCGCGGTGGCATTTAGGGCAAACTTTAGCGCCGGTACCTGTGAGTTTTGGATTAATCTCAAAAATAAACTTAGAGATCGAACGCGCGTCGGCGAAAAGAATTGTTTTATTCCTCGCGCGAGTAATTGCCACGTAAAAGAGTCGGCGTTCCTCGGCGAAAGGAAAATCATCTAGTTTAGTCAACAGTGTCGCCATAATCGGATCGTCGCCACGAGTCGCGGGCATACCGTGATTACCAGAATTAACATTGATCACTAGAACAATGTCGCGTGTGATACCCTTTGCTTTATGCATGCTACAAAACGGAATCGTCAACTTCTTATTCCCCGCCACGGGAATTTTCCAGGACAATTCCATAGCGGATTCGGAATTATTAATAAGCTCAGCATGTTTAAAATTTTGTTCAGTCTCATCCACTAGCCGAAAGATATCGCGATTATAACGCGAGATGATCTGAACTTTTTTCGAGAAAAGCGCCTCGCCATATTCGTGATATAATTCGGTGAGTTTTTGATCAACACTATAATAATCCGGCGGAATGTTTTTCATAGGCTTTTCAAAATTCAGTTTGATCTCAATCGGAGTTTTATAATTCACGCGCGAAACAACTTTTTTGCGAGATTGATAAGGATTTTTTTGAATAAATTTATTACTAATTTTTGCAGTGGGCTCGCCGAAACGATAAGTGAGTTCGATCAGGCCGCGATAAGTCTCGCGTTCGAAAATTTGTTCAAAATCATCCAAAACTTTCAGATTACTGCCAGCGAAACGGTAGATTGACTGCCAATCATCGCCAACAGCAAAAAGTTTAACTTTTTGACACTTTTTAAGCAGGGCTTTTAAGAGGCGATATTTGCTGGTCGAGAGATCTTGAGCCTCGTCAACAAGAATGTATTGATAGTTAAACGAATTTTTCGGCAAAGTTTCGATAAAATCGGTCGAGAGATTCAACATGTCGGCAAAATCATAAAGATTTGCGGTCTGAAGATGTTTTTGATAGGCCTCGGCGACCGGAGCGTAGATTTCGTAAAACGCTAACGCTTTTTCGCGCCTGACGGGATTTTTGAGCTGCTCGAGACGTCGTTTAAATTCGACGAGATCGGCATGCTCGCTTTTTTGTAGTCCGAGAACAGAAATAAAAAGTTGTTCCAACGCGATGGTAGGGTCTTCGGTTTTTTCGCTAGAAAGGGCGAAAACTGTTTCTGGATTAGTAGTTTCGAGATATTTTTGGAAATTTTCTTGATAGGTTTTGTTTTTGGCTTTTAGAGCAGCGATGGTCCGATGGAAAAATTTAACGGTGTCGGTTTCGGAAATGAGTGAGCGGGGTTGGGGATTGGATTGTGCCTTTGTTTTGACTTTACTTTTAGTTTTGGTTTCAAGCTTGAGCAGTTTGTTGCCGAGAGAATGAAAAGTGCGGATTTCGACTTTTTGATCTTTGACGCGATCTTTTAATTCGGCGACGACTTTGTTAGTGAAGGCAATAACGAGCACGTCTTCGGGCGGAATGTCGAGCTCGTCAACAAGATAATTGACTTTCGCGAGTAGACTGGCGGATTTGCCAGAGCCGGCCGGAGCAAGAAAAAGTGCCGCATCTTCACAGGCAACCACAGCGGCGATTTGGTCAGGATCGAGTTTATTCCCTTCAATTTCATAAACTTTTTGTTGTTCCCTTTTGATGAAATCATGGTTGAGTTTTTCACGATTTTCAAGAAAATCATAAAGTTTTTTCGTGTTTTGATAGGCTTTACGATTAAGGCTGAAAAAAGCGCGAGATTTTTGATGTTTAAGAGTTTTCAGATCGGGGAGATTCTCGGCATTTTTTTGCTTAAAATCTGCCAATTCAGAAAAAGCCACAAAACGATTTTCGTAAAGTTTCTCGAGATTTTTTAGCAATTCTGGATTCATAGGGGTGCATTATAACACGTTTTATGATATAATAAAACCAGTACCTTAGATTACGTGCACCGGTAGCTCAGTGGATTAGAGCATCTGTCTTCGGAACAGAGGGTCGTAGGTTCGAATCCTATCCGGTGTACCATTTTTGTTTCACAAAAATCTCAAAAAGCAGGATATCGGATTTCGCTAAAGCTCAATGCGAATCCTATCCGGTGTACCATTTTTGTTTCACAAAAATCTCAAAAAGCAGGATATCGGATTTCGCTAAAGCTCAATGCGAATCCTATCCGGTGTACCATTTTTGTTTCACAAAAATCTCAAAAAGCAGGATATCGGATTTCGCTAAAGCTCAATGCGAATCCTATCCGGTGTACCATTTTTGTTTCACAAAAATCTCAAAAAGCAGGATATCGGATTTCGCTAAAGCTCAATGCGAATCCTATCCGGTGTACCATTTTTTCTGCGAAAATTATATGGTATAATCTAGGTATGGCGAAGGCAGAGTTGTTCCAGAAAGATATTCCGGAAGAGGAGCGGGTGTTCTATTATACGAATGAAGAAGATGACCCGATTGAGACCAAGGAACAGGAGGCGAAAATTGAGGTGGGATTGCCAAAAAATTATCAGTTTATTCCCAAAAATCCGCTGAAGAGGGCTTATAGTTCCCTGCTTTTTCATCTATTTAAGTTGTTTGGGCAATATTATGAACGGGGGTATTGGCAGGCAAAGTTTTATGGGCGAGAGAAGCTAAAAGAGGCACGAGACAAGGGATATGTAATTTATGCAAATCATACTAACCCGTTTCATGATGTATTTGGGCCGGCAGTGATGGCGGACAGACGGATTTTTACGATTATTAGCCCAGTTAATCTGTTGGTCCCGGGAATTGGGAAGTTTTTGCCTCTGATTGGCGGATTGCCACTGGGTAAAACCAAGGAAGAAAAGGCCGCGTTTAATGATGCGGTGGACAAGCGATTGGCGCAGAAAAATTGTTTGGTGGTCTATCCAGAGGCGCATGTTTGGCCATACACGACCAAAGTACGGAAATTTCCGGCTGGCGACCGGTCGTTTAAGTATGCGGCGCGTAATAATTTGCCGATTTTTACGATGACGACAACTTATCACCGGCGAAAAAACAAGAAACATGGCGATTTGCCGAGAATGGAAGTATATCTTGACGGGCCATTCTTCCCCGACCCGGAGAAAACCGAGAAAGAAAATCAGGCGATGTTGGCTAAGAAAGCTTATCGGAGCATGTGCGAGATGAGTAAGAATAATAGTTATGAATACTTTAAATATGTGAAGAAAACCAATAACCCAGTTCGGTCCCCAAAAAGGAGGGATTGAAATGGAAAAACACTTCACGGCTAGCGGATTTGTATTGAATTCTGAGAAAACTAAGCTACTCATGGTTTTTCATAAAAAGCTGAATATCTGGACGATTCCTGGCGGACATCTGGAACCAAATGAATTTCCCCATGAAGGTGCTCTTAGGGAAATTGAGGAAGAAACTGGGATTCAAGCGATGATAGCGAGTTGTAAAAAGTTAGATTTCTCGGGAAACGAAAAAGAATCTCCGCTGCCCACGCCTTTTGCTATGCTGAACGAATTCATCCCCGCTAAAGGTGATAAACCGGCGCATATTCATATGGATGTCATTTATTTATGTATTGCCGAAGAAAAACTGCCGACTAAGCGAGAGACTGAAGTCAATGAAGCGAAATGGATGACGTGGGACGAAGTTTTGGAATGCGGGACATTTGATTCTGTTAAGGCGTTTGCCAAACATATGAAGGGGGGTGAAAAGCGATGCGAGAATTTAGGATTATTGTAACACCGTTTTGCAACTACAATTGAAACGCAAGCTTCGTTTTGTTTTTTGATTACCTAGTCGTTTTGTCGTACCCTAACCCTATAAAAAACAGTACTTTTGTGATATAATTAAACCGTGCATCTATGGAGTCGTCCCAATAGCTTTGCTATGTTCTCTGTGGGTGTAGCTATTGAAAAATCTCCAAATGCGGATATGGAATGTAAGTATTTTAGAGGTTTTTCTCCTCGCACCCGTAGCTCAGCTGGATAGAGCGTCAGTTTCCGGAACTGAAGGTCACACGTTCGAATCGTGCCGGGTGTACCACTTATTTTCGTTGCTCCATTATGAACAACTTGAGTTGGCGATTCGGACCTTCGGTGCGAATTCTATTCGATGTACTATTTTCTATGCTACAATATCTTCCACGAAAAAACTTTGGAGCGTAAAGGTCTACCTCCCAAACAAATTAGACATTCAAGCTAACTATATTGTATCATGTTAAAGTCCGGCTCGGCATTTTCATAGCCCTTAATATTTTGAAGAAATTCCACTAGAGTCATTCACTTTAATTGATAATGGTGGATGGCTTGAATTTCAACTGAGAAATCTTCATCCCCAGCATACCACAAACAACACCCAATACGGCTTCTATGCCGCTTAGTGCAGAAATTGGGTCGTCTATACTCCCGCTTAGTATAATAAATATGACCAGATAGGCAATCATTAGTGCTGCCCGTATAACTCCGCACACTCTTAGTGTGATACCAAATTTTCTAATACGATTAACCGCGATTTGAGTGTCATATTCTCCATTCTGATTATTATTCCAAAAATCACTTGGGTTAGCTTTCGGTTTAGTCGAATCAACTTCATCATGCGAAGCATTATAGATGTTTATTAAATCAATATATCTATTCGGAATATTTGTCGGATATATTTCTCCGTTATCAGTGCAGACGTATGCAATCTTATCATCGGAAAAAATCACACGCTGCATCTCTACGCCATTTTTGACAACGATTTTCGACTCTTCTATTTTAAGAATTTTTGGCATTATTGTTCCTCCGATTACGTTTATCGAAAGTTGCCGCTAGCCAAAAACGATAACCGTCCTAGGTTGTCTACACCGAACAAATCGTATCAAGATTGTTTTTCGGACAGTTGCCGTTTCTAAATCTTGATAGGTCTGTCAAAAAAAACAGATTTACCAATTTGTTCGTAATGTGTAGACTATTTAATTGTACCATAAGCAAAGCTAAGAAATAAATAATCGGTGGCGAGATTGACCCCATTAAAGGGTTAAAACGATTAAGCGACATAGTCCCCTTAGGTACTTTTGCGCATAAAAAAATGGTGGTACTGGGTGGGATCGAACCACCGACCTCGGGCTTATGAGTCCCACGCTCTAACCGGCTGAGCTACAGTACCATTTGTTCTATTATAGCATATTCTGTGTTATAATAAAAGCATGAAAACGAAAAATGGGTTTACGGTTTTAGAAATTATCATTGTAGCAGTGTTTGCGACGCTACTTTTAGTGTTATTTTTCGTCCAGAAAAGTAATATCGATGCGATGGAGCGAGATGAAGACCGAAAAATTGCGATCAACGCAATGTATTATGCATTAGAGGAGAGTTTTTATAAGGAGAACGGCTATTATCCAGAGACGATCTCGGAAGAGAATATTAAGGTGATTGATCCGGCGCTGTGGACGGATCCGTTGGGATATAATCTGGGAGATGCCAGCGGGTCATACTCATATGAGCCAGCGAATTGCCAAGACGGAAAATGTAAAGAATATATCTTAAAGGCGACACTTGAAAAAGAGGATGCCTACATGAAATATAATCGAAATTAATTATTCTGTTTTTCAGATTCTTCTATCACTTCGTCTGTCGTGCCGTCAGATGTTTTATTGGTTTCGTGTTTACATGGCTTCTTTTCTGGGGTTTTCTTCGCATTAGTAATGAGTTTTGTAATAATTTTAATTTCTTCGGGAGAAGCGTCGGAATATTTAAAAGTATAAGTCGTTTCGTCGCCAACGGTAGCAAGACGAAGAGTGCCGTAATTCAACATCGTCTGAAGCAGACCCTTTTTATGAAAACTGGCATCCTCGATCGAGTGGAGATCAATGATATTAACAGAGCTCGAAACGGGAGAATCCATAACCATTTGGATAGCACGGCGATTGGTGACGAAAAGTTTATTTCCGCGATAAACTATCGAGGCAAAAATGGCGATAACAAAAGTCGCGGCGAGCAGTGAGAAAAGAATAATAAAAATGAAATTCTTGCCCATATCGTCGAGCATTGATTGTCCGAGAAGAGTTAACAAGAGAGCAAGAAGGAGAATAATCGTCGCGAGACCGGTGCCGCCGAGGATTAGGAAAAGACAAACCCGAGCGCGCTTAAAGGCGACCTCAACATATTCATCTTCCTCGAGATTAAGAAAAGGAAAATCTTTTTTGCTGCGCTCGTGACGGATTTTGGTTAAAGATTTATCCATGAAAACTCCTTTTTTGAATTATACCTTATTTTTGGAATTTTGTAAATGATCCTTCCCTTTTTCGGTGATGATGCGCCCCTTCGGAGTACGAGCGAGCAGGCCGAGTTGCAAAAGATAAGGCTCATAAAAATCTTCGATCGTCGTCGTTTCGTCACCCGTTAGAGCGGCGATGGTGGTTAGTCCGACTGGGCGGTCACCGTAGTTGTCGTACATAAGTTTTAGCATGTTGCGATCGGCGGGATCGAGACCGAGATGGTCGATTTCCATTAAATTCAGTGAACTTTCAGCGATTTTTCGATCGATGATACCATCGCCATTGACGTCGGCATAATCACGAACACGCTTAAAAAGACGGTTCGCGATACGCGGAGTAAGACGCGAACGCGTAGCGAGAATTTCGGTCGCGGATGGGTCGATTCTTGTGTTAAGAATCTTCGCAGTACGATTGATAATTTGCTCAATTTCAGGTTCTTTGTAATATTCAAGCCGATGAATAATACCGAAACGGTCACGTAGAGGACCAGCGAGTGAACCGGTGCGAGTAGTGGCGCCGATGACTGTGAAATGCGGAAGATCGAGCCGAACCGAACGGGCGGCTGGACCTTTGCCGATGACGATGTCGAGTTTATAATCTTCCATGGCGGAATATAAAACTTCTTCAACTGCGCGGCGCAAGCGATGAATCTCATCAATAAACAATACGTCACCATTTTTTAGATTCGTTAAAATACTCGCAAGATCGCCGGCACGTTCGATCGCAGGACCAGAAGTAACGCGAAGACTCGTGCCGAGTTCATGGGCGATAACGCCAGCCATAGTAGTTTTACCGAGTCCCGGCGGACCATATAATAAAACGTGGTCGAGAGTGCTGCCGTCATTGCGTTTTTTAACAGCGTCGATGGCGAGTTTTAAGTTGTTCTTGAGATGTTGCTGGCCGATGTATTCTTTAAAAGTCGTCGGACGAAGCGAAATCTCGATTTTCGCCTCTTCCTGATCATTTTCAGCCGCGGTCGGCTCCACTAACCTCTCAATTGCCATATAATTATTATACCACAGTGGTATAATAGGGGTATGAATATCGCGATGTTTTCGGACTGTTATCTGGATTTGACAGGCGGGATTGTATCATCGATGAATGCGCAAAAAGCGGCACTGGAAGCGAAGGGACACGAAGTTTATATTTTTAGTTCTGGATTTCCGCGTTCAAAAAGAGAGCGGGCAAGTTTAGCGCGCAAAAAGATTTTTATGGTGCCAAGTTGTTGGCTGTGGTTTCGTGGGTTAACGCCAGTTTCGCGCAGACCGAAGGTGATTGAAAAGTGGTTGCTGAAAAAATTTCCGGAGCTAGCCGATTTCGACATTTTTTATATTCATTATGAAGCGGGTTGTTCGATTGCGGGGTTGCGTCTGGCGAAAAAACTCGGTATTCCAGCAGCACAAATGATGCATGGGCGCGAAGATATGGGTGAAGGAAATTTAATTCCGTATGGTTTTCGGACGATGATGGCATATTTGTTGAATTGGATCCATTCGTGGTATCTTCCCCACCCGCTGAAAATTTCGCGCGATGAATATTTAGCGGATACGCTGGCGAAAGCAAAAATGTGGGAGTTGATGGTCAATCATGCGAATGCGGCAGATTTAGTTTTGTCGCCGTCGGAACATTTTCGGAAAAAGTTGAAAACTTATGGGGTGAAAAAGCCGATTAAGGTCGTAGCAAATGGCTATGCGGACGAAAAGTTTTTGCCGAAAGTGGCGGTGCGAGAGTTGAAAAAGGGTCAGCCGTTAAGAATTATTTGGCATTCAAGGGTGTCGGCGGAAAAACGGATGATGCCGTTTCTGGAAGCGTTGAAAATTGTGGAAGAAAAAAGTGGGGCGCGGATTTTAGTTGATATTTACGGGGGTGGTGGAGATTATTTTCGAGCAAAACGTTTTGTGCGAAGACATAAATTGAATGTTCGATTTTATGGCACGGTGAAGTTTGCTGAAATCCAAAAAGAGATTAATAAGGCACATCTCGATGTTTTAGTTTCGTATAATTTTGATACTTTTGGAATGACGTTGATTGAAGCGGAAGCGGCAGGAGTAGGGGTATTTTTCTGCGATCCGGATATGCGCGAAGTGGTGCCGACGGGAAGTTACGTGATGTCGGAAAGCCCGGAAGTTGAGAAAATGGCGGCGGCGCTATTGGATTTAATCGCACATCCAGAAAAAATTCGAAAAATGTCAGAGGTGATGATTCGCCACCGCGAGGAAGTTTTGATTTCAAATAGGATAGATTTGCTAATAAAGGTATTTAGTGGTATGATAAAGAAATGAAATATTTGGCAGATTTGTTGACATTTTCGCGTTTTGTTTTAGGACTGGTTCTTTTCGGACTGGCATTTTCTGGTGGGCCGGCAAGTAGCGCCTTTGTCGTTTTTTTAGCGGCGGAATTGACCGATACTTTTGACGGGACTTGTGCGCGAAAATGGCCTTTCCCTAAGGGCAAAGAGCCTTGGTACCGAAAATATGCAGCGCGATATGATATGATTGCAGACGTGTTGTTGGCCGGCGCACAGACGCTGTATTTGCTGTTTCGGGTCGATGTGGTGATTGGAATGGCAGTGGTAGGTTTTTATGCGCTTTGCGCTTTGGCGGAATTGATGCTTTACGGTAAGTTTTTTGGACATCCCGATAATTGTACGTCTAACTCGCTAGTAAAACGGAATTTTCCGTTGGCGAAAGATATTATCATTGCTCGGCGTTATATGTATACGATTTGTCTCGGAATCACGAATGCGTTTATTTTATTCGCAACTGATTGGCCGGAGCCGGTGAAATATCTGCTGTTTATCTTTGGCTGTGCGATTTTTGTATTTATTTGGTTCTTCTTGCGGCAACGTCGCGAGAATGTTTCGCGTGATGCGACAGAAATTGAGAAAGAATTGTCAGAAAAAGCGAACAAGAAATCCAAAAAGCCTGTTGTGAAAAAATCCACAAGTTCGAAAAAAGCTAAAAAAGCGCAGAAATAGTGGCATTTTGAAAATTGTTCGGATTATAGAGGTTTAATGCGGAAATCTTAATGGCGAGTTCGCCTTGCCAAAAAGTGATAGGATGGAAACCGGTTTTCATGAGAGGAACGGCTTTAACGGTTCCATTTTCAGCGATCAGAATTTGTTCGTTATGAAGAGTGATGATTTTAGTAGGATAACTTAAAGTGAATTTATGAAGCGCATCGGCAACTTGAACGAGAGATTGACTGAGCAATAACATTTTTGGATAGTAGACTGCGCGAAAAAGTTTTTGCAGTTGAGGGAGCGATGCAAAAAAAATCAGATTTTCGTTTTGAAGTAATTTTTCAGGGTTTTGATTAGCGATCAAATCAACCGTATCACGCGTGATTAACAGAGATTTTTCGGAATTTTCGCATGCACCAGCAATGACCTTTTCAGTGATTGAATTTTTCGAAAAATCGCCGAGAAAAAGATTGAAATCGGCGGTATTTAGAGAATCTTCAAGTTCTTTTTTGTCGGCGAAAGAGCCCGAATCGGTCGAGGAGAGAAAAATAAAATTCGGTAAGTCAGGGAGTTTCGTTTTTAATACATCAGGAAGCACGATGTTTACATTTTCTAGCGGATATTTCTTAGTCGCGAATTCGGCAATTTTGATTTCGGTGCGAAAACTTTGCGCATTGCCGCCGATAATGTTCAAACGGCCCTGTTTTTGTTCGGGAATGTTCCAAGTCAAATCCGGATCGGGCTTTGTTTCGATTTTAGAGAAAAAATCCATACTAAAACTCCAGCTCGATACCGATCGGGCAATGATCGGACCCGAAATAATGTTCATAGATTTCGGCGGATTTAAGATTTTGTTTGAGACTTTCGGAAATGAAAAAGTAGTCAATCCGCCAGCCGACATTATTCTCGCGGGCTTTGCCCCAATGACTCCACCAAGTATAACGTTCGACGTCGGGATGTTCCGCACGAAAAGTATCGATAAAGCCGGCGTGAAGTAAGTTAGTTATTCCCTGTCGTTCTTGATCGGTGAAACCGGCGTGAAGATGATTGGCTTTCGGACGGGCAAGATCGATTTCTTGATGCGCAGCATTAAAATCACCACAAACCACCACCGGTTTTGTTTTTTCGAGTTCTTTGAGCGATTTTAAAAAGTCTGGATCCCAATTTTCTTCACGAAAACGCAGTCGCGATAAATCCGGTTTTGAATTCGGAACGTAAACGTTGACCAAATAAAATTTCTCACAATCCGTAATTAAAATTCTACCTTCGAAAACAGCAATGTTATTTTCGGGACTGACTTCACCAATTGAAAAAGTGGCGCTCTGACAGACGTCGGAGAGGTTTATTTTTTCTTTGGCTAGATCCATGGATGATTCGGAGAATAAAGTCGCGGTGCCGGAATAGCCTGGCCTTTCGGCAGGATTCCAGACAATTTTATAACCCGGGAAATCGTAGCCGACCTGCGCGGGCTTAGCTTTAATTTCTTGAAGGCAAAGAATGTCGGGTTTTTCAGTAGCCAAAAAATCTTGTAAAGCATTTTTTCGCAAAACTGCGCGCAGACCATTTACGTTCCAAGAATAAATTTTCATCAGAACCGACCCCGTTCGATATCACGTTTTTTAATGGTTTCGCGCTTATCGTATTTCTTTTTCCCTTTCCCGACGGCTATGACGAGTTTAATGTAGCGTCCGCCGGCGAGGATTTTTACTGGGACAATGGTCGAGCCTGCAACTTTTTCGCGCTCGAGGCTGGCAATTTGTTTTTTGGTCGCCAATAATTTTAAGGTTCTTGCAGTTTCAGCGCCGAGAGTTAAGTTATTGAGCCAAAGTTCGCCGCCGCGAATGGTGACAAAAGCGCCTTTGAGTTGGACGTGATGATCACGAATTGAACGAACCTCATCGCCTTTTAAATTTAAACCCACCACAAGTTCATCGCCGAGCGTATAATCATAACGCGCGCGACGATTAACCGTAACTGTAGCCGGAGTTTTTTTCTTTTTCATATCTATTATTATATCACTATTTTATCTTTACGTTGTCAGTGCCGACGACGGCTTTTAATTTAGCGATTAATTCGTGATTTGCTTCGACGTGAAAAGGCATTTTTAGCGGGCGTTTCTTGTCGCCTTCTTTTAAGACTAAAACAACGTCTTGAAAACCACGATAAATATCAGCGAGACGACGAATATCGGACAAAGCTTCCCTATCTTCGAGGTCTTCGATGAGAATATAAAGACGCTCTTTGCGATGATCCTTCGGCGGTTCTTTGATAATTCGTCTTTCACTAACGGGTGCGTCAGATGAGGTATTCGAATAAGGCCGGTCGGCAGCACGTGCGCGCCCGCGACGATTGGACTGCGGAGCAACGACTGGAGCGGCAAGACGAGTGTTGGTTGATTGATAATTCTCAAGCACCACATCGGAAATTAATTCCACAGTTTCAGCCAATAATTTCACGTCGGTCGTAATTCGGCCATCGCGATCGGTGGCATTGACTTTTCCTTTGACGCGAACAACATTGTCGGCAACAAGTCTGGCGCCACATTCGGCGAAAACACTCGGAAAGACAATGAATTCGATTTCGTCGGATTTGTTTTCGAGTTTGACGAAGGCCATTTTGTCGCCTTTTTTAGTGAGAATAGTGCGAATTGAAGTGATAATTCCGCCAATTGTGACAAGTTTGTTGTTATAATCAGCGCTGATATACGACATCGGGTGAGTTTGTTCTTCGAAATAAGTGTCGTATTTATCGAGCGGGTGTGCCGAAAGATAGAGCCCCATCAAATCGCGTTCCCACAATAATTGTTCTTTTTCGGGATATTGCGTCGGGGCGGGTTTGATTTCAACTTCTGGGACCATCCCAGCTTCGCCCATCATGCCGAATAAATCGGTCTGACCGGAACCGACGTCTTTTTGGACTTTGGCGCCATAAGCCTGAATCGCTTCAAGGTTATAAAGTAAATCTGAGCGCGAAAAGCCGAAACGATCAAAGGCGCCGGTTTTAATCGCGGCTTCCCAAGATTTTTTGTTAAATTTCGTACTGTCGACACGTTTGGCGAAATCGCAGATGGATTTAAAAGGGCCATTTTTATCACGTTCAGGAATGACGATTTCTTCGACGAGTGATTTGCCCATATTTTTAATACCAGAAAGTCCGAAACGAATGGTTTTTTCGCCGCCGACGATGCCGAAGTCGCCGTAGGATTCGTTAATGTCGGGACCGAGAACTTTGAGACCCATTTTTTTACATTCAGCGATTTCGATGGCGAGCCGATCGGTCCAGCGCATATCGGCGGTCATTAGTGCCGCCATGAAAGCGTCGGGGTAGTGGGCTTTTAAATATGCTGTCCAGTAGGCGATGAGAGCATAACACGCGGCATGAGACTTGTTGAAACAGTAGTTTGCGAAGTCGAGCAATTGGCTCCAAAATTTTTCGGCGATTTCTTCGGTTGCACCACCAACTTTAACCGCGCCTTCGATAAATTCGGGTTTGACTTTCTTCATCAACTCGATCTTTTTCTTCCCCACTGCCTTACGCAAGGTGTCTGCCTGACCGCCGGTAAAACCACACCAAGAACGCGAAATCTGCATGAATTGTTCCTGATAGATTAAAATGCCGTAAGTGTTTTTTAGCGCTGGTTCGAGACCTGGATGTAAATAAGTAATTTCTTCTTGGCCGTGTTTACGACGAATAAAAGAGTCGATAAATTGCATCGGGCCTGGACGGTAAAGCGCGACCATAGCGATGATATCTTCGAAAGTCGAGGCTTTTAGGTCGCGAAGGTAGCGTTTCATGCCGGCAGATTCCAGCTGAAAGACGCCAGTAGTTTCGGCACGCTGTAAAAGCTCATAAGTTTCTTTGTCATCGAGCGGAAGATTGGTTAAATCGATATCGTTTTTATAAACTTTACGAATCATACGAAGCGCGTTATTAATTACCGACAAGTTTGAAAGGCCGAGAAAGTCCATTTTGAGCAGTCCGAGTTCTTCGACCTGACCCATCGGGAATTGGGCAGCGATGGGACCTTTGGCGGAAACTTCGAGCGGGAGGAATTTTACTAAATCGTCAGGGGCGATAATAACACCACAAGCGTGAACGCCGTGATTCCTAATCGTGCCTTCGAGACGTGAAGCAAAATCGATGACTTCTTTCGAGGTCGGATTGGTTTCGTATTCTTGTTTTAGGTCCGGAACTTCCTTGATTGCGTCTTTTAAGTGAACATGGTGACCCATAACGGGATCGGGGACCATTTTGGCGAGCCGGTCGGCTTCGGCGTAAGGGACTTCCAGTACACGGGCGACATCGCGCACGGCGTTTTTTGCCATCATTTTGCCGAAAGTAGCGATATTTGAGACTCGCTGGTCGCCGTATTTTTTAGTACAATACTCAATCACCTCATCACGACGCGTGTCCTGGATGTCGGTATCGATATCTGGCATCGAGATACGGTCGGGATTCAAGAAACGCTCGAACAGAAGGTCGTATTTTAAGGGGTCGAGTTCGGTAATACGGAGTGCGTAAGCAAGAATCGAGCCAGCGGCTGAGCCACGACCTGGACCATAGACGATGCGCTGAGACTTGCCCCAGTTAATGAAATCCTGCACGATTAAAAAGTAGCCGTTGTAGCCCATTTTATCGACTACTGATAGCTCATAATCAATGCGAGGAAGGACTTTGTGGGTATCGTCGCGAGATTTATCGACTTCGGCGAGAAGTTCGCGGCATTCCGCGACTTCTAACTTTTCGACCTCTTCAAGAGTTTTTCCTACGTAGCGATGAACTAAGCCTTGAAAAACTAGCTTATCGAGATAAGTTTTTTCGTCTTCGCCGTCAGGTACGGGAAATTTTGGAATCAAAATTCGACCGAGTTGGAGATCGACATCACAACGATCGGCGATTTTTTTAGTATTTAAAACTGCTTCAGGACAAGTGTCTTGCCAATGGTCGATAATTTCCTGCGCGGGAATGACATGTAAATCGTAATCTTTCAGAGTCATACGTTTCGGGTCGGAAAGATTCGAAGCGGTGCCGATGCAAAGCAGAACTTCATGAGCGTCTTGGTCGGCTTTGTTGAGATAGTGGGCGTCACATGTGACGACCAGAGGTAGTCCGAGTTCTTTGGCGTGCGCCATGTGCCAATCGTTAACCTTTTTCTGTTCAGCGGAATGAGTTGAGGACTCGGGGTGACCGTGGTCCTGCATCTCGAGATAGAAACGATCTTTGAATACGTTGCGGTACCAGTCGATAAGCTCGAACGCGCGCGCATCATCGCCTGCGCGGATGGCTTCGGAAATTTCGGAACCCATACAGCCAGAAAGGCAGATGATGCCTTCGTTGTATTTTTCGAGTTCATCGTGATCGGTACGAGGTTTGTAATATTTGCCGTGTTCCTCGGCGTTGCTCATGATCCGGCAAAGGTTTTCAAAACCTTTGTTATTCATGGCGATGAGGGTAATATGAAAACGCCGTTTGTCGTGCGCGGGATCTTTATCGGTCATTTTGCGCGCGGCGACGTAGGATTCGAGACCGAGCAAAGGTTTAATTCCCGCGGAATTACACTCTTTATAGAGCTCAACCAAGCCCGACATGGTGCCGTGGTCGGTCACCGCCACGGCTTCCATGCCGTCATTTTTGACAAATTCCACCAATTCGGGAATTTTCGTCAAGCCGTCAAGAAGCGAGTAGTGTGTGTGATTATGTAGATGAACAAAATCACTGGGTTTTAATTTCATTTCTTCTCGCTGGTCGGTTTCTTTTCAGTAACTTTTTTCTTGTCGCAATCGCATTTTGTGTCTTTGTCGCATTTACAATCGTCACCGCATTCACAACTTTTGGTTTTAGATTTTTCCGCTGTTTCGTCGTCGCTAGTGAAATCAATTTTGATGAATTTACTAGCAAGCGCGCCCGCGGCCGCGCCTAAAGCTGCGCCAAGAAAGAACTTTCCAGCTCCGTGTTTGTTCTGCGATTTTTTTTCATTTTTTTCCGTCATCGACTTTCCCTTCCTTGGTTTCTTTAAGTTTGCCTTTCAACTTAGGATTAATGTATTTATCAACAAACATCTCGACAGTGCCACCGATCGAAGTCATGCCTTTAAGGTTCGTGACAATACCATTTGTATTCTTAGCAATATCTTGACTCTCGATCACAACTTCGCGAGCTTCTTTAGTAAGATTGATTAACTTAACGATTAAAACAATTCCTAAAATTAAGAACACTAGTAAGGTAATGCTTAAAATTGCTACGATGATCCATTCTGCTACATTCATTTTAACCTCCTTTATTTCATTGTATCATTTTTCGAATATCATCACCATAGTCAGTTTCGGAAAGCACATATTCGAGATGTGCCATGAAGTAGTTTTTTGGGTCGCCAGTAGTGATCCATTTACCCTGACTTTTCGCGACCACGACATCGCCATTTTCGGCAAGTTTAGTAATCGCATCCACGGTCCATAATTCGCCGTCAAGACCGGTGTTCGACGGAACAAGATAATCAAAAACTTCCGGTGTAAGCAAATAACGGCCGTAACTGGTTAAATTACTTGGCGAGAGATCTGGAGTTTTCGGTTTTTCAACAATATGACTCAAAGTGCCGTTATCTTTCAGAGCAATCATGCCGTATTTATTCCAAACTTTTTCTGGCATTTCTTGCGCAGTGATAACTGCTTTCACGCCAGGATTTTTTTCGTATTCGTCGATTAGGGTCTTGACGTCGCTCGGCCCGAGAATTAGATCGTCACTATAGAGGACTGCGAAAGCTTCTTCGTCCTTAACAAATTCTTTAGCAGAAACAATCGGCGAACCATTTCCATAAGGCAAATTCGGATCTTGCTCAATAACGGTGATTTTTGGAAAATTCAAAACCTCCTCGACTGGTTCGAAACGTTTAGACTTTCCCTGCTTGTCCAATAATTCTTTAACATTGGTCGCTGGGTTGTGGAAATAATCTTCGTAAATTTCTTTCGATTTAGTGTTTGGAGTGGCAACGATAATAATTTCTTCGATGCCGGCCGCGGCGCATTCTTCGACACAAAATTGCATGACAGGTTTCGCGCCAATCGGAATCATGGCTTTCGGAATGGTTTTTGTAATTGGTAGGTATCGGCTAGCGAAACCAGCGTCGGTGATGATAGCTTTTTTGATAGTTGTCATAATAAGATCTCCTTGAAACTTTATTATAACATAGATTAGTCAGTTTGGAGAGTTTGGATTTCACGAAGTAAAACGTCGTAGTTTTCGTCGTCTTCGTCCAATTCGGCGAGTCTAGCGGAAAGAGTGCGAATTTGATGTTGCTTTAAAGTCTTATTATGGCGAGCGAGCAGTTCTTTAGCCTCTTGTTCAAGATCGGTGTCGGAAATTTCGTGTTCGCGATTAAAAATCAATTCGAGTTCCGCCAAACGCGTTTCGTCTTCTGGGACAGCGAGTGGAATTTTAATATCCGTAATTCCGCCAAAAATTTTTAATGCAAGCAGACTATTTTCAAGCGCAACTAATTTATCGTTTTTTGGAATTTCGGTTTTTGGCTTTTTCAAGAAACGCTTCGGTTTTTCGGCCAATTTACGATTTAGCCGTTCGCCCTTTTCGCGCAAAACTTTTGTTTCAACTTCTAACTTTTTGGCGATTTTTTCTTCATAGGCGGCGCGTTCGACTTCATCTTTAATATAACTTAATAACTTGAGAGCGATATCGGAATATTTACGTTTATCGGGGGCGGAATTTAAGTTTAAGTTTTCTTCGTATTTTTTAAGCAACCAATCAACGGCTGGGATTTTATGCTCGACGGCTTGTTGCCAGAGTTCGGGGTCTTTTTGAATAAGTTCGTCGGGGTCTTTGGCGCCGTGATAATCGGAAATTACTGAAAGATCGATGCCGAGATCACCAGCCATCATAATCGCCCGCTCGGTGGCTTTAACGCCAGCCGCATCGCCGTCGTAGGCGAGACGGATGTCGGAAGTCAGTCGGCTCAGGGCTTTTAGATGGTGCTCGGTCATAGCGGTGCCACTAGTCGCAACAGCTTCTTTAACGCCGGCTTGATGAGATGAAATTACATCCATATTGCCTTCGACGATGACAACATAGCCACTGTGGCGAATGGATTCTTTGGCCTGAAAAAGTCCGAAAATGAATTTTGATTTATTGAAAAGTAGAGTTTCGGGAGTATTAAGATATTTCGGTTCTGATTTATCGAGCACGCGAGCAGTAAAACCGATGACGTTGCCAGTAGTATCGATAAATGGAACGGTCATACGATTACGAAAAAGATCGCCTTTGAAACGATTTAAAAGACCAGCGGTATCGAGTTCCGCTTCTGAGAAACCGCGTTTTTTGAGGGCTGTAATCATATCTTTTCCGTTCGGAGGAGCGAAACCGATTTTGAATTCTTCGACGGTTTTACGATTTAAATTGCGATTATAAAAAACATATTCGCAGACTTTTTTGCTGTGTGAAAGACAGGCTTGATAATAGCGCGTTGCCAACGCCAACGCTTCGCGAGCACGCACTTTCTTTTCGGCAACTTTTCGATCGCCACCGCGATATTTAGTGAGTTCGACACCAGCTTGCGCGGCAAGTTTTTCCAACGCTGTTTTGAAATCGACACCTTCGACTTCCATGATAAAAGTGAAAATGTCGCCGCCTTTGTTGGCGGAAAAATCGTGCCAAATTCCCTTCTCGGGAGAAACCATAAAACTCGGAGTTTTATCGACGCCCCAAGGCGAGCGCCCCTTTAAATTACGGCCGGCGCGCTTCAACTCCACATATTGCCCGACGACATCCTCCACCGCAAGTCGGGACTTTATTTCCTCTTTTGCGTCTTGCATATGATATAATTATAGCATATGGACGGGCAACAGTATCTGAACCAGATTTCGCAAACAAACCGACCGGTGAAGCAATCTGGTGGTGGGTTGAATAAAATTTTAACTTCGAAAATCTTTATTGTTGTGGCGATTGGGTTGGTGCTGTTGATTCTGATTATGATTCTTGGAGCGGTAATTGGGGGTGGCAAAAAAAGTGTGAAGGAATTGGGTTATGAGCTGACTCTGCATCTAGATAATACCGTAGCAGTGATAAAAGAATATCAGCCAAATGTAAAATCTTCGAGACTGAGAGCGAATAGTGCGTCGCTGGACGGGGTGCTGTCGAACACGAAAAGTCAGGTCAACACCGTTTTAATGGATGAGTTGGGTTTCAATAAAAAGAAAGACGCGAGCGATACAGCCGAAGAAGAAGCGATAGCGGTTGGTGAAGAATTGAAAAATGAGTTGTTTGAGGCGAAAATTAATGGAATTTTGGACAGAGTTTATGCGCATAAAATGGCTTATGAGATTTCATTATTTTTAGCGGAAGAAGAGCAAATCCTTGAAAATACTAGCAATGAAAATTTGATAAATGCAATTAATACTTCGCACGAAAGTTTGACGAATTTATACGACAAGTTTAATAATTTTTCGGAAACTGATAATTCGCTCGGCACACAATCTACTGCGCAGTAAAATTAAGCGGTGAGGTCGTAGCTTAATCTAACGAGATCGATGAGTTCGGCTTGAGTGAGTTGCCCGGCTGGCACGATTTCGATACCCCCATGGCCGAAATAGCGCGACTGCATAACAGATTCGTATTTTTCTTTGAGCAATTTTGCGAGTTTTTGGTCGCAACGGACTTCGATGGTGCTGGGATTAATGACAAGAAAAGTGTTGCCGTTTTTTAAGCAACGAGTGCGGGGCTTGCCGTCTTTATCTTTTTCGGCAATGGTTTCATATGTGCCGTCCAAATTTATTTCAGAAAGGTCAAATACCATTTTAATTCCTCAATTGAGCCGTTAATATCGTCCAGTGCGCGATGATTTTCGGGCTTGGTAAATTTTTTATTCAAAGCGTTTTCGAAATAAATCTTCCAAGCTGAAACATCGAGCATACGATAGTGAAGTTTTTGATTTAATGCGGGCATTTCGCGTTCGATGAATTTGCGGTCCTGATGAATGGAGTTGCCGGCAAGATAGATAGTTTTACTGAAATTCATCTCGATGAATTCGAGTAATTCCCTTTCGACCTCGGCGACAGATTTTCCGGTAGCATTCTGAGCGATGAGTGCGTCGCGACTTTTGGCATTTTTTTCCCAAAATTTGCCGACCATGCGGGTCTTGATAAGTTCATCATCGACTTTAACCACGGCCTCGTAAGTCGCGATTTGGTTTAAATTCATATCGGTCGCGATGGCGGCGATTTCAAGAATTTTGTCCTTCTCGGGGTCGAGCCCGGTCATTTCTAAATCGATCCAAAGTAATTTTGCTTTTTTCATTACATTTCCTCCGGAATTTTAATGCCCAGTAGGTTTAAACCGTGAGTCATGACGGCGAGATAGACTTGAACGAGTTTTTTGCGTTCGGATTCTTGCTCAGAGCCGGCGACGGGGCAGTTTTCGTAAAAACGGGAAAACTCTTGCGCGAGCTCGAACAAGAAATTCGCGAGTTTGTGTGGCGCCATTTCATGGACTGCTTCTTTTAGAATTGCTTTATACGCGAGCAGTTTTTTGGCAAGATTTTTTTCGGGTTGATTATAAATGTAATCTTTAATTGGCTGCGGATTTTGAGACTTTTCGAGAATTTTTTTGGCGCGAACTGCGGAATATAATAGATACGGACCGGAATTGCCGGTCATTTTGACGGATTCTTTAGGGTCGAAAATAATGTTGCCGCCCATTTTGTATTTCAAAAATGCATATTTCGTCGCGGCGAGAGAAACTTTTTCGTCGGTAGAATCGTAGGCGGTTTTTAACTCATTGCGGACGAGGTCCAGTACGTCGACGGCTTTTAAGAAATTGCCTTTTCTCGAAGACATTTTGACGTTGCCGGGGAGTTTAACTAGGCCGTGAGTTAAGTGTGAGGTTTTTTCGACAAGGTCGGGCGCATATTGTTCGATGGATTTTAGGACGACTTTCATGTATTCGAGTTGTTCATTCCCTGTGATGATGACGGATTTGTCGAAATGATAATCTTGCCATTTGGTGAAAATTAGACCGACATCTTTGGCTTCGTAGGTCGGGACGCCTTCGTTGTTAATGAAAACGCGAGTGTGGAGACCGTATTTTTCGCCGTTGAAAACGACGGCCCCGTTGGATTCTTCGTAAACTCCGGCTTTTAATTGTTCTTTGACGGTTTTTAGCCCTAGTGCTGCGACTGTGGATTCGGGGTAGTATTTATCAAACTTGAGACCGATGCTAGCGTAGAAGTCGTTAAAATATGCATACGAAAGTTCGCGGCCGTGCCAATAGAGGTCGGCGAGGGGAGTATTGTGCTCGTCGTTTGCGTTGATTTGGTAAATTTTTTTGTTCAACTTAGTGATTTCGGCTTTGGCGGCGGGGTTGTCTTCGTAGGCGGCAGTGCCTTCAATATAACATTTAGCGATGTCTTCGATAGTTAAACTGTCTAGATCATTCTCGGCAGATTTTTGCAAAAGCGCGTACATGGTTTTTGCAACGTGAAGACCAACGTCGCCGCCGAAATTGGCGCGGACGACCTTGGCGCCGGCATATTCGAAGAGTCGGCTGATTGCGTCGCCAACGATAGAAGTGTATAAATGGCCGACGTGGAGGACTTTGAAGGGGTTCGGGTCGGAGAATTCGCAGATAATGGTTTTGTTTTGATATTCGTTCCATGATATATTTTTATCGAAGTTTTCGGCAAAATCAGCGATTTTTGCAGAAAAATATTCATTTGGCAAATTAAAATTCAGAAATCCGGGTGCAGTAATTTTAATTTCGGAGGTGAGATTTTTGTCAGTTTCGAGCGCGGTTTTTAGCTCTTCGGCAATTTGCATCGGACTTTGATGAAGCTCTTTGGCGAGTTTTAGGGGTGCGTTCGTGGAATAATCGGCGTCGACATTTTCAGGCGCAGGTGTAATTTCCGGTTCAAAATCAAGACCGAAGCGATCTTTAAGCACAGTTTTTAAAGAATCTCTGAATTCTTCCATGGAACAATTATACCATACAGGGGCGAAAATGAAAAATCTAGAATTTCTGGCTTGAAAATCAGAGGCGTTTGTGGCATAATGGAAATAGTCGCGGGTATCGTATAACGGCTATTATGTATCCTTCCCAAGGATGAGATTGGAGTCCGACTCTCCATACCCGCACCAAAATGAGGGTTTTGACCCTTGTTTTTTGTTTT
>CAVDXX010000001.1:93078-116243 GCA_963613175.1 bacterium
AGATTTTGCGTTAAGGAAATTATTCGGTGGTTTCGTTCTCGTTCGTGACATCTAGAGTAATGTATTCGGAGATTTTGTTTTCGGTAGAAAGTTTATCGAAACGTTTCGAAAATTCAGAAAATGGAATGCGGATGGAAACGAAATTGACTTGCGTGTCATTTTTGCTAACGAGTTTAACGAAATAATAACCGTCGCCGCTCATGGAGGCGAATTTTCCACTGCTTTCACCCGGTTCGAGCTTTGCGGCTTCGGAAGCGCGACCGCCGTCGATGTTTTTACTATCAACCAGCCCGCCGGTTTCCTGATAAATAATCTGTTCACCGAGTTCTTCGGCGACGGCTTGATAATCATTCCCGTTTTCGGCAAGAAGTTTTTCGACTTTGTCAGCGGTTTTGTTGGCTTCGCTATCGATCGCGATCTCGACTTTAGATTCCATTAATGAGAGATAAAGCATACGCTCGTATTCGCTTTTACTCAAACCGAAATTATCATTGATGATTTTAGTGAAACTTTCTTCACTGCGTTCAATGCCACCGAGATTAAGATGGCGACCGAATTCGGTATTTATTTCTTCGCTAGAAACGGAAAGATTAAGTTCTTCCGCAAGCTTCAAGGCGAAAGTGTATTTTTCGGCTTCGGAGAGCGCAGAGCGTTTATACTCGGAACGAAGACGTTCGAGAGATTCGGCGTCGAATTGACTACCAGATTGACGTTCAATCGAGGTTATACTACTACGATAGAGCATCAAATAATCGGAAAAACGGACATCTTTCGAGTCGACAGTGGCGACAGAAACTGGGAAAATTTTAGTGACGCGAAAAAGCAAATCGTCGGTCATATTGAACCGATAAAGTGCAAGCCAGCCGCTAACGATCACCATCGCGAGAATCACAACGGTGATGAGGATGGTGTTGATAATAATTCGATGACGCGTCCATTGCAAGGGGTATTTAAATTTTCGGCCACGACTCAGAACTTCTTCACGTCGCTCATCGACCTTTTCCCTTTCGGTTTTCTTGACATCTTTCTTCTTAAACGCACCCATGTTATAATTATTATATCAAATTTGGCCCGGTAGCTCAATGGATAGAGCAATTCCGTCCTAAGGAAGTGGTTGTGCGTTCGACTCGCACCCGGGTCACCACGGTTTCAGATACATCATCAATGCGAGTCGTTCTTCGAATCGACTCGCACCCGGGTCACCAATACACTCCTCGCCTCCAGGGGGCGTTTTTTAGTTGGGAGTCGGACCTTCGGTGCGACTCGCACCCGGGTCACCAATACACTCCTCGCCTCCAGGGGGCGTTTTTTAGTTGGGAGTCGGACCTTCGGTGCGACTCGCACCCGGGTCACCAATACACTCCTCGCCTCCAGGGGGCGTTTTTTAGTTGGGAGTCGGACCTTCGGTGCGACTCGCACCCGGGTCACCAATACACTCCTCGCCTCCAGGGGGCGTTTTTTAGTTGGGAGTCGGACCTTCGGTGCGACTCGCACCCGGGTCACCATTTTTTTATTGTTTATTATCTCTGGCCGGTGTTGGGGGCGCGAGGTATAATGACAGCAGAAGATAGATTCGTGATTCGCCCGTATCCGCTTGATTCTTGGCTGTCTAAGATTTGGCCATCTGAATTTTCTGCGTTTGTAGTTCCGTCGTTAAGATTGACTGAGACTGCTTCGCCGCGACGAGAGTCGGAAAGCGGAACGAGAGTGAGAGTGTTTGCGACAGAACGATCAAGGTCGGTGAGAGTGATTTCGGTATCGGCGGTGATGCCGAGAATGGCATCATTCAAAATTACCATGGTTTTGATGCCGTTGGTTTCGAAACTGACTTTCGAAGCGGTGTTTGAGACGGTTTCGGTGTTAGTGATGCTTAAACTCGGCAGAGCGACGGAAGTCTCGCCTTCAGCTTCTTCTTCAACTCGAGGAAGACTATCGAAACGTTCGAGAATGGTGTCGGTCGAAGCCTGGAGTTCAATTTCGTCGGTGGCAGAAATCACCGCCCCGTCAGTGGCTTCGGCAAGTGAGCGATAAGTTTCAAAATTGTCTTCGGGCGTGAGGATGTAAAAGTTGACCGGATCGATTTGTTGGCTGAGTTTTTTAACGTCATAAAAAGTCGTGCCGTCGCGATCGGGAGAATGATAACCGGCGTCGGTCAAAATGACGAGCGATTTAGTCGCGCCAAAACGCCAGTTTAACTTTTTCATCACCTGGAACGAAGCTGAGAGCAGAGATTCTGGATCGTCATCACCGCCGTCAATCTCAATCATGTCGAGTCCAGCAGTAAAAGTTTCGAGGGTGCAAGTCTCGAAATTACATCTCTCGACCGGCGTATATCCTTCGATAAGATCGCGATAATCATAAAGCGCAACGCGTCCGCCAGCATTCAAAGTTTTTTCAGCGAGGCGCAAAGCTTCGTTGCGATAATTCGAGAATAACGAGGACATTGAGCCAGTGGAATCGATTAAAATTGCGGTGTCATGAGGTGAAGTGTATTCGTTTTTGAAGTTAAATGCCTTGGCGATTTTGCTAAAAATGAGTTTTGAGGCGTCCTCGTAAGCGCCGTCCGTAGCATAAGCAAGATGATCCTTAATGCTTAAATACGAACTGCAAAAAACATCGTATCTGTTACACCAAGTGCCGACTTTGCCGGTGTAGCCATCCGAAACGTAGGGTTTGCGGGCGCCGAGCAATCCGGCATAGGCTCGGCAGTTAGGAACATAAGCACGATATTCGGAGAGATTCTTGCCTTTACAGGCGTCTGGGAATAAGCCGGCGCCTTCGGGCAGGTAAATTTTCGGGTCGCCAAAAAGCGCGGAGTAGATGACTTTATCGGAATCGATTTTAGATAAGGCCATGGGAATAACTAAGGCACCTTGAGAATAGCCGGCGAAAATGTATTTGGTATTTTTACAGGTATCGGTTTTGACGGTGCTGACGAGATTTTTGACGCCGGTTTTAATGCTGTCACCAAAAGCATAGGCATCGCCGCGGCCAATATATGCGCCGAGAGTGACGTCGAAATTATCCACGCCGACACCGATGGCGGGATAATCGAGGTCGTCAATTTCGTATTTTAAGGAACTTGTATTTAGTTTGGATTCCATGGCAGATTTGAAAGCGAGGTAATGATCGGTATTGTATCGTTCCCCGCCGGAGCCACGCACAAAAATGATTTTGACGTCGGAGCAACCTTCGGCGTGAGCGAGCTCGGTCGGGGACGAGTTCGCGATGAGGATGCCGCCGGAAATAATCGCGAGCGCAAAAAATAGGTAGCGGATTTTGATTTTATGCGCACGCGCTTTATATTTTAGCTTAATTCTTTGCCAGCATTTTTTTGCCATAAATAACTCCTTTAAGATTTGGGGCTATTTATGCACAGAGCGCATAAAAAATCAACCACTAGATGCGATTTTTTCGAGCTTGAGCGTTTTGACCGATGGGGATTTTGGGTTGGTGGTTGTGGTTAGATTATACTTCGTTATAATTTTAGAGCTTTTCGTAAGAGATTTTCATTTTTTCTAAATAACTTTTTTTGGCATTTTCATCTGGCTCTGTAAGGCCATCGTTCGATGCGTTCATCATTTCACGGTCAGCCTCTTCCGCGGGATTTGGTAATAAAAGAAATGGGCTATCTTTTAAATTATATTTTTCTTTTAGAACCCAAATTTCCGTTTCGAATTCATTATAATCATAAACACAAAAAGTTTTTGCGTCTTTTAAAACGTATTTTCTGTATATATTTTTAATCTCCGAAATAATTTCCGCATTGTTCATAGTCATTAAGTTTAATTATAGCATAAAAAGGGCCATCCGCTAGGATGACCCGAGTGCGAAAGGCTTTATTTTCCAGGACCAGAATAATACTTTTTTCTACCCATGGAATCGGTAATGTCTTCGATACGACCGCCAGATTTGTATTTACTATCTTCAATTACGTCTCTTACAAAATTAGGTTCAAGTTTTTACAAAATATCATCATCTTCGGGCTCTCGTCCGTATTTTTTTCTTGAATTTCGGTATAACTCTGGAAAGATAACTTTCTTCAGTTTTTACATTTTTGTAAATAATATTTAAATCTTTGTCTGCATATTTTCCGAATCTCCCGATTAAATCTTTTGAAACTTCTCCGTCTCTTAGTGGAAAGGGGCTAAATTTTTCAGTTTTTCGATAGCAAATGATGTATTCATACGTTTTTGCTAGCTTTCCTGTTGGAGCTTTCATTGTAGAATTTTTATAGTACCAGACAATATTATTGACAAAAGATTTTTTGTCAGCTTCAGCCTTTTCTCCATGAATGATAACCATTTGGAATGGCGAAAGGAATCTTCTTTGTCTATGAATCTGTCGTTGTAAACAAAATCTTTGTTGCCAGTATTGTACGGCGGGTCGATATAGATGACGTCGATTTTCCCGGCGTGCGTATAATTCAAGACCGATAGCGCGTGGTAATTGTCGCCCTCGATCAGTAGATTTGTCGGGCCGTTTTGGTCGAGCGAGATATTTTTTGCTTTGACTTCTTCTAGGACTGGGAGTTTTTTCTTACAATCTTCAGCGACCTTTTCTGGCTTGTCCTCCCAAACCAATCCGAATTTTTTCTGTCTTTTCAAAGAATTGATGATTTCGATCAATTCCTCGCGAGAACACTCGTCTAGCGATTTTCCCATGGTGTCGAAGCCCTGTTTAATTTTGTATTGAACAACAGCGCTTCTTGGCCTAGACACAAAAATGTGCGGCTGTCATACACGCTGCCGTTCAAAACTTTTCACACAATCCAGGGCTTCGACTCCTAGATATGCTAATGCAGACAACCGCACATTTAAAAAGTCGAAATATCCTAAAAAATAATTTAAAGGAACCCTGTTTCGCGAAATGTTTAAAAAGTTTTGAACAATTCTATTATATTTCCGCTTTAGTGGTGAACCTTATACGGCTGCTGGGATTTAAGGGATTAAAAAGAAGTTTTATTGGGGATTGTATGGTATAATGTAAGTAAACAAGGAGAAAAAATGAAAGTATTGTGTGTCAATGCGGGGTCGTCGTCGTTAAAGTTTCAACTTTATGATATGCCGGCGGAAATTTCAATTATTAGCGGTTATGTGGAGAAGATTGGGGCGAAAGACAGTTTTTATACTATCAAGCATGAGGGTAAGAAAAATGAGGTCAAAAAAGAGATTAAAGACCATACCGAAGCCGTTAAGATTATGCTTGAAGAATTAGTGAATTATGGAGTTGTAAAAGATTTAAGCGAAATTCGAAGCGTGGGACACCGCGTGGTGCATGGGGGTGAAAAATATGCGAAATCGGTAGTGATCACTGACGAAGTAATCAAAGATATTGAGGAGTTTACGAAGTTTGCGCCGCTGCATCATCCTGGAAATCTCGCAGGAATTCACGCAATGCAGAAGGCTTTGCCGGAAGCGACGCAGGTGGCGGTGTTCGACACGGCATTTCATCAAACGATTCCGAAGGTGCAATATATGTATCCGGTGCCGATGGAATGGTACGAGAAATACGGGGTGCGAAAATACGGTTTTCATGGAACGAGCCATAAGTATATCACCGAGGTGATGCAGAAAAAACTCGGCAAAGAAGATGTAAATTTGATTGTGTGTCATGTTGGGTCGGGGGCATCGATTACGGCGGTGAAAGACAGTAAAAGTTATGATACAACCATGGGGCTGACGCCGCTAGACGGGCTGATGATGGGGACGCGATCTGGTTCGATCGATCCGTCGATTATTAAATATATGATTGATGAAGCCGGAATGACCTATAACAAAATCGACGAGGCACTGAATAAAAAGTCGGGGCTGCTTGGGGTGTGTGGGTTTAATGATAACCGCGACGTAGAGAATGCAATTGCTGAGGGTGACGAAAATGCGCGACTGGCACTTGATATGTATGTCGATCGAATTGTGCGCTACATTGCGGAGTATTATTTGGAGCTGAGTGGCGAAGTGGATGCGATTGTGTTCACGGCCGGAGTACTAGAAAATGGGGCGGAGACTCGGGAATCGATTATTGAGGGGCTGGCGCCGCTTGGGGTGAAACTCAATACCGAGGTGAATAATGCGATTGCGAGCTTCAAAGAAATCACGAGCGGAATTATCACGACCGAGGATTCAACGATTCCGGTGTATGTCGAGCCGACCAACGAAGAAGTGATGATTATTCGCGACGCGTATAAGCTCTGCAAATAGCTTTTAGCCTCGTGCTATAATATAATTATGGAAGTCAACGACTTAATTAATGATTTTTTGGAGCACCTCGAAGTCGAGGGCGGACGAAGTAAGAAAACAACTGAAAATTATCGGCTGTATCTTGAACGGTTTTATGAGATTGCGCAAGAAATTTTGAATAAAGAAACAGTGAAGCCGAGCGAAATTACGCGCGAGCTGTTGCGAAAATATCGATTAAAATTGAATCGGTACGGGACAGAAAATGGTAGTGATGATTTAAAAACAATTACGCAGGCATATCACCTGATCGCTTTGCGGGGATTTTTGAAATATCTGGCGCGGCGCGAAATTAAGTCGCTCGACCCGTCGCTAGTGGATCTGCCGCATGTAATTCGGAAACAAGTGACGTTTTTGCATTATGACGAAGTTGAAGACATGCTGAATCAGATCGATACCTCGACCGAATCGGGGTTGCGCGATCGGGCGATTATCGAACTTCTGTATTCGGGGGGATTGCGAGTCTCGGAACTAGTGGGGCTGAATCGGGACTCGATCAATCTCGAACGACGAGAGTTTATGGTGCGTGGAAAAGGTTCAAAAGACCGGCCGATTTTTATTTCCGAGGCTTGTGCCGACCGAGTGCGAGATTATCTAGACGCGAGGACTGATTCCCTGCCAGCGCTGTTTTTGAATAATTCGCGAAATCTGCAAGCGGTGGATACGAGTGGAAATTATCGGCGAATCACGGCGCGATCGGTGGAACGAATTGTCGAGAAATATGCGCGACTGGCGGGAATTACAAAAAAAGTGACGCCGCATACTCTGCGTCATTCTTTTGCGACAGATCTTTTAATGAATGGCGCCGACCTTCGGTCGGTGCAGTCGATGCTCGGACATGCGGATATTTCGACCACTCAAGTCTATACCCACGTAACCGACAAACATCTCAAAGAAATTCATGATAAGTTTCATTCTGAAACAAATTGATGATTTAAATACCGTTAGTATCTAACGCATCGGGATTATAAAGACGAATGATGGTCGAGATAGTCGAAGGAACAGAGGCATCGGAGCCGTACCAACAAGTACGAATATAAAAATCGTAATAGGCGGAAGCTTGGGCGGTTTGACCTTTAAAATCTTCGCCAACTATCAACGAGCTGTTAGCATCTTTCACAGCAATGACATAAATCCCTTCGGCGCGATAAAGATTGGTGTCGGTGCTGGTACTATCAAGGTTTATGTTTTCATCTGTTTTAGTGTTATTACCATAAATAAGTCGAGGATAGGTTGAAGCTTTATTGAAAACACCGTTAGTGCCATGATTATTCGAGTAACCGAGATAGACCGTGTTAACATTGTTGGCGGAAAAAGAATTGAGTGTGCGCGGATTAATGATGAAGGCGGCATTTGCGATTTGGGCGTTTCCATAAATCGTGTTGTCGTCGCAAGAAGTCGGTGCATATTCGAGGATTTGATTTTTTTGGCCTTCGCTTGTGATTCGACTGATATCGATTGCTTTTTCAGTGATTTTATCCCAAAGCGTAGAATAGCGTTTATCGGCGGCGTGTTTGTCGGCTGCATAAGAAGTTTGAATAAAACGCAGAGCTTCAGCTTGAACGTCAATTTCTTCGCGTGCTAATGTAGTTTCCAGCGCAGTCTGCGCGCCCGAAGTACTGCTGCTCATAACCGCAGCAATGCCAATCGCGATCATCGAAAAAATTCCCACCGCAATAACTACTTCAATTAAAGTGTCACCTCTTTTACCCACGTGACTAAACATAAGTTTATTATAGCATAGGTTGTGGTTTTAATGAAATTAATTTATAATAAAAGCATATGCGAAACAAAAAAGGTTTTACGATTGTCGAAGTGTCGCTTGTGCTGGCGATTGCGGGATTGATATTCTTAATGGTATTTATTGCGGTGCCGAGCTTACAAACTCAACAACGCGATACTCAACGACGTGAGGACGTGACGAAAGTCGTGAAATTAATTACGGATTATCAGGCAAATCATCGGGGGGCGTTGCCGGAGAGTAATATAATAGATGAACCTACAGAAGATGGTTCAAATACATATGAATCGATCCGCTGTGGTGATGATGAGAATAATGACGATTGGGACACGCTATATTGTAAATACCTCGGAGAAGAGTTCGCTGACCCGGATGGGGATGGTTACCGATTGCTGGTCGGCTATTGCCAAGAAAACGGTTCAGCAGTGCCGGACAAAAATTGTTCTATACCAGGTATGCTGACGAATGAATTCATCGGCACAGCCAGATTGCCTAATGATCCTGATGTGACCTTCCCGAACGCGTATATGATGACGATTTTGATCGGAGCGACGTGTAATGGAGATACTGCAGTCGGGACGTCGAACCCGCGAAAGGTGGCGGTTCTGTATAAGCTCGAAGGTGGGGGAACTTATTGCGCGAATTCATAAAGCGCGCTGACAAGCGACTAGAATTTGAAAATTTTAGATTAGATTCGTAAGAAAATTAGCGAAAGTGGTGACGACAATAAAAGCCAGCACCATAAAAGGTCCAAGATAGATTTTTTGGGTCTTTTTGAGACGCGGGAGAGCGACAAGGCAGGCAAGGAAATTTGTGACGAATAAAGTAATTAGAGCGAGCCAAGGGTCGTAAAGCGCAAGACCAAGAGCGAGCCCGAGCAACCAATCACCATCGCCGACCCATTTGCCGTGGCTAAGGCCGTATAATAAGAGATAAAGACCGCCGAGGATGAGGACAGAGAGAAGCGGTTTCCAGATTAATTCTGGCGAAAAAGCAGAACTGGCAAATAATGCCCATTCTTTCAGAGCTAATATAATTATAGCACAGAGAACCGAAATTGTCAAGTATCTAACCGGGAGCTCGCCATAAAGGCCGTCATAAATTGCAAGAAAAGCTAGAGGGAGTGAAAACACGAGCGTAGTGAGAAAAGTCGCCCAGGCGAGAGGATCGGAAGAAAGCGGGTTTAATGTCGTTCCGAGTGCGAGCCAAGAGAGTGCAAGCAAGAGTTCAGAAAGAATCTCAGCGTTGCCGATTTTAGTATGACATTTTCGGCATTTTCCGCGCAAAAATAGCCACGAAAATAGCGGGATGTTGTCGTACCATTTTAATTGATAATGGCAGTGAAGGCAGACTGAGCGCGAACCGAGTGATTTGCTTCCCTTTTTCGTGTCATGGTGAAGGCGACGAACTTGACAGCATAAAAATGAGCCAAAACAGGCGCCGAGAATAAATAATAAAATTAGAAACAAAACTTCCATATTGTTATTTTAGCATAAATAATCTATAATAAGGTTATGAAAAAGGGTGAGGTTCAAGAGACGGAACAAAAGCGCAAGGCAAGACGCGGTTTTACAATTATTGAGGTGGTATTGGTGCTGGGAATTGCTGGTCTAATTTTTCTGATGGTTTTTATTGCTTTACCGACTTTGCAGCGATCGCAGCGCGACACGCAACGGCGAGAAGATGTCATGAAATTAGTTAGTGCAGTGAAAGATTACCAGTCGAATAACCGAGGGGCGTTGCCGTCTGGAACGGGGACAATAAGTTATAGCGCGAAAGCGAGTGGAACGACTTGGGCAGGGCTTTATCACGACTATTTAGGGGATAATTTTATCGATCCGGATGGGACTGGATATAAATTGAGTATTGTGAATTGTAAAGGTGAAGAAGGTAAATCGTGTGAGAATGGTCAAATCTCAAGTACGACAAGTTTTCCAAACGACTATAAGATGTTGGTAGTGCTCGAAGCAGAATGCCAGGGCGAGACAACAGTAAAGGTTGGCAACCCACGGAAACTGGCAGTTGTCTATAAACTCGAGGGAGGAGGGGTTTATTGCTCGAATACATAACGGAAAAAGCTCTTGCTTTTTTTCACTTTTTACAGTATCATAAAATAAAGAATAATCGCACAATGTCTCTTGTGGGATAAATTAAAATCTAGAAAGGATTTATTTATGACAAAGCGAAATATTAATTCTAAAAAAGGTTTCACCATTATCGAAGTAGTGCTGGTGCTGGCGATTGCGGGTTTGATTTTCCTGATGGTCTTTGTTGCTTTGCCGGCTTTACAACGGTCGCAACGCGATACGCAACGGCGAGATGATATGGCGAGATTTTCGTCGCAGTTGTCACAGTATCAGGCGAATAATAATGGAAAGGTACCAACTGCATCGACAAGCGGATACACGGATTTTATCAAAAATTATTTGACAGTTAATGGCACGGATAGCTTTGCTGACCCATCAACTGGCAATACATACGAAATCCCGAAAGTTGTTAATTGTAACACTTATAAATCGCAGCCTCAATGTAACCCTAACAGGGATAGCAACACTGATACAACGCTTGGTCATATTTACGTCTATTATAATGCAACCTGCGAAGGTGAAAGACCGAAATATGTTCAAGGTGATCGCAAAATTGCCTTTACTTTGAAACTTGAAGGCGGTGGTATTTACTGCGGACATAACTAAAACAAAAACCACTTCTCGAGCGATCAAAAATACTCCCTTCGGGGAGTATTTGGTTTTGTATGGTTTTTTAGAGTAGACCCGTCATATAAAGCGGAAGATAAATGCTCATCGCTAACCCTAGCAAAATCACACTTTGTAGAGTTTTTCAAGGCCGTTTCCCCACACTTTGTAAAGCCAAAGAAATTAAACTGAGATCGAATTGACTAGTGAGTAAATTGGGAGCAGAGTACCGCCGATAACAACACCAATCAGCGCAGCCATAATCACCATGAGAATCGGCTCGATCATGGTCGAGATGTTGTTGATTTGCTCGTCGAGTTCGTTTTCGTAGACTTGAGCAGCTTTGCCGAGCATTTCGTCGATTTTACCAGCTTCTTCACCGATAGAAGCCATTTGCGGAACAAGCGGGAGCATATATTCGCGGTCTTTGAGACCTTCGGAAAGAGATTTACCACCTTTAATAACCTCGATGGCTTTAGAATATTCTTCTTCGACGACAGTGTTCGAAACAGCGTCGATGGCGATTTTAACCGAATCAAGCATTGGCACGCCGGTGGCGAGCAACATCTCGGAAGTACGCGCAAAACGCGAGACGTAGAGTTTACGGAAAAGCCCGCCAAAAATAGGCATATCGATCTTAATAGTATCAGCAATTTTACGACCGGTGCGTGTACGTTTGACCCAAAACCAACACCCGATGCCGATGCCTGCGATAATTAACGCCACCAACCACCAAAATTGACCAAAGAAATCGGTGAGACCGACAAGAAATTGAGTTAGCATTGGCAAAGTCTCACCCATGTCTTCATATAGATCTTTGACCTGTGGCACGACCATGATCATCATGAAAGCAAGCACAGCGATAATCACGACCAAAATGATTGCTGGATAAACTAGTGCACCACGAATCCTCGAGAGCATGGCGGCATTTTTCTCCTCTTGATCAGCAAGACGCTTCAGGGCAAGATCCAAAGTCCCCGAAGTTTCACCAGCTTTAATCAAAGCAAGATAAACGCCGTTAAAAATGTCAGGATATTGAGCAAAAGAATCGTGAAGGGTTTTACCAGCCTCAACATTAGCAAGAATTTCTTCGGCAACGGCATGCATAGCTTTAGCTTGAGTCTGTTCGACGACGGTGCGAAGGCTGGTCGCAAGTGGCAATCCGGCACCAATTAGAGTCGCGAGCTGACGCGTGAACACAATGCGATCTTTGCTGGTAACCCTATTATTAAAGCCTAGAAATCCACCACCTTCTTCGGTGACAGTCTGCGGGATGTAGCCTTGCTGGACTAGAAGTCGTCCGGCAGTTTGTTCGTTTTCGGCCTGAATGTTGCCTTTAACGATTTTGCCAGTTTCCTTCTCTTTTGCTTTATAATTAAAACGTCGCATTTTAACCCTTTACTAACCGATCTAATTCGTTAATATCGACAGCGTATTCACGCGCTGAATCGTAAGAGATCACACCAGTTTGGACTAGTTTTGCCAATGTACGGTCCATCGTCTGCATGCCTTGATCGGCGCCGGTTTGAATGGCGGTATCAATTTGATGAGTTTTTCCGTCGCGAATGAGTGAACGGATGGCGGGGTTCGCAACCATAATTTCCGCAGCAACAACTCGTCCGCCACCAAGCGCTGGCACTAAACGTTGCGCGCAAACCGCCATTAACATGTTCGAGAGCTGAGAACGAACTTGTGGCTGTTGGTGTGCCGGGAAAACGTCAATCATACGGTCGATCGATTGCGCAGCGGAGTTTGTATGTAGGGTAGCAAAAACTAAGTGGCCCGTTTCAGCGATCGTAATCGCGGCTTGAATAGTTTCGAGATCGCGCATCTCGCCGATCAACACTACGTCCGGATCTTCACGCAAAACTGAGCGGAGCGCCGCAGCAAAACTAAAAGTATCATAATGAACTTCACGCTGAACGATGACGGAACGTTGCGACTTGTGCGTAAATTCGATTGGGTCTTCGATTGTGATAATGTGTGTAGACTTTTCTTGGTTGATTTTATTCACTAATGCCGCAAGGGTAGTTGATTTCCCAGAGCCAGTCGGACCGGTAACAAGAACTAAGCCACGTGGAAATTCCGCGAATGTTTCAACGATCGCTGGCATACCGAGCTCATTAATATTTTTAATTTGGTTCGGGATCAAACGAAAAGCAGCAGCTAACTTCCCTCGTTCATGAAAAGCATTAACGCGGAAACGAGCAACATCGCCAAAAGTAAAAGAATAGTCAAACTCTTTGTCCTTCAATAGAATCTTTTGCTGTTCTTCATCGAGGGTAGCGAAAATCAAGTTACGGATCATGTCTTCATTGAGAGAATTAATTCCGGCAATAGGCGTCAAAATGCCATCGACTCTTAAAATCGGCGGCAGACCGTATTGGATGTGTAAATCCGAAGCATTACGGCGTACACACTCTTCGAGCAGAGTCTCGATTTTTGGAATACTGGTTGTTGGTGTATTTGTTGTTTGCCCACTATTTTGCATAATATTATTATACCACAAGCTTTACGATAAGTCGCTAGCTACTCGGTTTACCTCCTCTAAAGTTGTTATACCCGACAAAACCTTTAGGATACCGTCTTGGCGCATAGTGACGGTGCCTTTAGATTTGGCTAGGCGCATGATTTCGTTGGCAGTCGCATGAGAAATAATCATTTTCTGAATGTCTTCATCGACATCGATAGTTTCATAAAGACCAGACCGGCCGGAATAACCACCGGGAGTTTCTTTTGAATCTATACCTTTAGCAAGGACATAAGATTGTTCATTTTTAAGTGGAAGACCGGGGTAACCGAGATCTTCACTGACACTGGCGATTTGTTCCTTATTATTCGGCAATAGATCTCCAACGATTGCGTTAATACTCTTAGTTTCGATGTCGGAAGATTTGTATATTTTCCTTTTCTCAGTAACGCGGCGGACGAGACGCTGACCGATCACCACATTTAGAGTCGAGGCGAGAAGGAACGGCTCGATGCCCATATCCAACAGACGCGGAAGAATCCCGGCAGCGGAGTTCGTGTGGAGGGTGCTGAAAACGAGATGACCGGTAAGTGCAGCCTGAACCGCGAGATTTGCAGTTTCGGAATCACGAATTTCCCCAACCATTACGACATCGGGGTCCTGACGTAAAATTGAGCGCAAGCCGCTAGCAAAAGTAAGACCAGCGTCAACATTCACCTGAATCTGATTAATTCCGTCCATTTTATATTCGACCGGATCTTCGAGGGTAACGATGTTGATTTGTTCGGATTTGATTTGTTGAATAAGCGCATAGAGAGTCGTTGATTTCCCAGAGCCGGTTGGACCAGATGTTAAAATCATGCCGTTCGGTTTTTTAATTCCCGCCAAAACCGAGCGCAATGCTCGTCCTGACATTCCCATTTTCTCAATTTCCATTGAGACGCTCTTCTTATCGAGAAGACGGATCACGACTTGTTCACCCCAGGTTACTGGCGAAATTGCGATACGTAAATCAATTTCCTTCCCATCGACAAGTACCGTAAACTGACCGTCTTGCGGAATACGATGCTCGTCGATTTTCAAGTTAGACAAAATCTTGACTCGTGAAACAAGAGCCGGAGCAACGGTTTTAGGCAATTCCATAAGCTTACGCAACACGCCGTCAATGCGATAACGAATGATTAGTGATTTTTCGAGCGGTTCGATATGAACGTCGGAAGCTTTGGTCTTGGCGGCATAGCTTAAAATTGTATTAAGTGCTTTTGAAATTGGCGAGTCTTCAACGATGGTCTTTGCGTCCGAGTCTGGATTAACTTCGACATCACTTTCATCGGTCGCGCGAACAGCATCTTTAACGCTAGAGAAATCACCGTGGTATTGATCGAGAACTTCACGCACGCCTCGTTCCGAAGACATCCAAATCCGTAACGGACGATTAACCAAACTGGAAAGATAGTCGGTAGCCTGAACATTGGTAACATCGACCATCGCAACATTCAACATCCCATCTTTTTCGCCAAGTGCCACAGCTAAAACGCGCGAAGAGGCATCTCCCGGAATTTTAGAAAGGATTTCCTGATCGATAGTAATATTCTTCAATTCAACATAAGGTACACCAAGAATCGCCGCAGTCGCTCGTGCAACCATGCTTTCATTAATGATCTTTCGATTAATTAGTTCCGAAAGTAAAGACTTATTCTCTGCTCCAATTTGTTGATGAATGGAATTGATGAGATTGCGATCAGCAAGCCCCTCGTTTAAAAGTAGCTCTATAATTCTCTGCTCAGCCTCTTGGGTGAGAAGAGCCATTTAAGAATCCCCCTGCTCACTATCATTGCCTACATAAACTTCAACGGTCGGGTTGATAGCTTTGTAATTGAAGACTTCAGCGTCTGGTTCAGAAAGTCCAGTGCTAATATTAGAGTCAATGGTTTTAACATCGACCGGCTCAATATCGCCTATAAAGATGTTGGTGACAAAGAAAGCGATTAACGCACCTATAATAGCGGTACCGATAGTAGCGGCAAGTTCATTTTTCATATTATTTGTTCTCCGGTTTTATAGTTTGTGTCGATTCGGTAATTGAAGACTCCGTCATATAATAAGCTGCGGCTTGAGCCTGAAGGCTAAGGGTATTACCTTCTTGCCATTCAATAGTAGCGCGTTCAATATCGAATTCGCGAATTGAACGTTCGATATTATTCAAAACTTTTAATGTCGTGCCAAAATCAGATTCGATCGAAAGATTTACTGAAATCTTATTTAAGTTTTCGGCCAAATCAGAAGCTGCTATTTCTTCGCTCGAGCTAAGCGAATCGGGTTCCCAGCCAGACAAAGCAAAGATTTTATTCAGACTCGTGAGCAATGCTTCTTCGTTACCGAAAGATGGTAGGGCGTCAGGAATAATCCGAAGCGCAGAACAGCTTTTAATCAGTCCGGCAGCGGCTTGAAGCTCGGAAGCGCCACGAGCATCGGAGTATAATTTATCGAGTTCTTTATAAGTGTAACCTTTACCAGTTGATTGATTTAGACAACTCGAATCATCTTCTTTTTGCACAGAATTCAAAGCTTCGTTCGCTGCGAGATTTTCGAGAACATCAGCGCGCAGAGTGCCGGGGATTTGCGAGACTTCGATACCATTTGGATCGCATTTTGATAGCTCATCGTCGGAATAGACGTCGCCTTCCGGACTTCGACAAACGCCAGTTGACTTGATGACGTCGGAATAAGCGATGATTGATTGGTCATCAGCCATAATAACTTTGGCATTGAAGGAAATTTGTTGGACAAAATGCGAAACTAGTGAAATTGATGCGCCGAGAAAAATCGAGGCACCTAAGACTGCAAGCAACATATATTGTTGTGCTTCGGAAATTTTCAAGCGTTTGCTGATTGCTACTTCTTTAGCCATATTAATTCCCTCCGTTCGTGTTTTGGTTGTTTTTTGAGTCGGAATTGGCTTCGGTGTCAGACGATGGTGCAGTTTGACAATCCGAATCGTTAGCGTCACAGTCGGCAGCACGCTCGCCAAACATGGCTTGAACTTGGAGGTAAGAATCAGTAACGTTGTGTCGACCAGACGGAGCGAGAGCCATCATATGATTATTCGAAAATTTATAAGCTTCTGGCGCGATTTTAATGGTGGCGGAAAAGCGTAAGACCAGTTTTTCGTTCGAGTCACGACCATTCGAAGAGCCAGTCGTAGTAATACCATCTTCATCAGGAACCAACTTACAAGTTTCGTTAGCGGTAGTCCATTTCGGGCTGGCGCTGTTTTGGCTATCATCGCCGGTATAAGTAATACAAGCGCTGTCAAAATGTTCAACGTTAGAAATAGTTCCATCTAGGCTCATATAAGGCTGTCCGGAGACTTCTTTTTCTTTATACCAATCGGCAAATTGTGGTGTGCGCCAAATTCGCACCATGGTTTCGCCATTATAATTTTCGGTGGCATAATCGCTATCCTTTAAGGTCGAAGATGGGTTACAACCTTCACCGTTAATGTTCCAATATGCATAAATTCCTTTGTCGGCATCATTAAACATGGCGCCGTCATCGCCAGTTTCAATCATACAATAAGCCGGGATCTCGTTGCCCTCTTTATCAACATAGCTACCGTAATCATAACGCATGTATTGCATGCTTTTCTTGAAGGCGTCGAGAACGCGATAATCATAATATGGTTCGGTTCCAGCATCAGCCTGGGCGTCGAAAGCGAGCGTTGGTTGTTCTTCAGAAAGATCGACATTAAGTTCTGAAATTATAATCGTGTCAGCGCCAGTCGGAAGCATGGCAGAAAGAATATTAAAAGTGCGCGAAAAAACCTGTTTATTTTCAGTTAGAGTAGTAATACTGCCGACTTGATCCTTGATAGTTAAAAAATCGTTCAAGTCGCTGTAGCTATTAAGTTTTTCGGAAAGGCTGTCGATGGTTTTCTTTTTACTGTCTAGTGCAAGTTGTTGGCCACCCATAATTAAGCCAGTAGTCAAGACCACACCAACACTGGCGAGCGCAACTATGATACAGAGAAAGAAAATTAAGTTACGGAGTTTAAGAGTTTTGATCATTTCCCCTTTAATATCAGGGACGAGGTTAATCTCACGTGCCATTAGTCGTTACTCCTTTCCGATAAACCGATTGCAACCGCAAACTCGCTGGCAACATTCATGAGTGCGCGTTGTTGCTCCGGGGTCGTGCGAACGAACTGCCATGGGTTTCCCTTCATTGCTGGAACATTAGTCTTTGTTTCCATAAATTCAGCAAATAGTGGAATCATGCTGGAAAAACCAGTAAAAACAATACCGCCGACTTTACCATTGATATACTTTGTCTGGAAAAAACGGACAGATTTAGCAAGTTCGGTCGCGAAACTGTCGAGATGAGTGCTGAGAATCTTGAAAACTTGACCTTTGACTTGACTTTCGTCGAGCCCGAATTTAAAAATAAATTGACGAGCTTGATCCTCGCGTACATTGAGGCTGGTGGCGACAGCTTGAATGAGTGTGCCGATACCACCAGGAATCGAACGAACGAGACGTGGTTGATCTTTGTATTCAATCACGAGATCGGTATTTTTTTCACCGAAATCGACCAACAGACAAGCATCAATCGAGCCCTGTATATTTAAAGCGCGAGCCATAGCAAGCGGTTCTGGCTCCATCGCAACAATATTCAAACCGGTTTTTTCGATTGTCTCCATGGTTGATTCGGCATATTCTTTCGAGACTGAACTAACCAAGACTTCGGTTTTTGCCGGATCATTCGGAGAGGGTCCAAGAACGATATAATCTGCCTTGGCATCATTAAGCGACATTGGGACATATTTGTCGATTTCGTATTTAAAAGCTTTTTGAAGTTCTTTTTCGGGTAAGGTCTCAGTTTCAACAATACTAGTAAAAGTCTTATTCGCAGGGAGCCCTAGCGCGACGTTCTTCGTTTTGATGCCGGCTTGTTCCACGGCACCCATAATCGCCTCGCCAAAACGTTTTTTGCCGAGGTCAGAGAAATCCATCGTCAGTTTTTGATCTATGGGTACATAAGCAAACCGTTGAAGAGTCCAGCCATGCTGACTATCGCCAGATAACTGTACGATTCGCATCGAGTTCGTCCCTATGTCTAGGGAGAAGAAGTCGCCCACACCATGCAATAAGTTCATGCTTTTTATTATAAATGGTTGTGATTTATTTTTCAAGAGTTAAATGATAAAATCTTTCGCGATTTCCGGTTTTACCCTTTAAATCGTTGTCGCGTTTATTTATAATCACGAAACCGTTGTCTTTTAACCAAAGTTCGAAGTTTTTGATGATTTCACGACGAAGTTTTTCGTTTTTAACAACACCTCTGTTTAATTGTTCGGGGCTGGCTTCGAATTGGGGCTTTAACATCACTAAGAAGTCCGTATTGCTACGTGCTAAGTTTATTTTAGCATATTTTAGGATTTTTGTCAAGCTGAGGAAGGAAATGTCTGCCATGATGACATCCACGCTTGAACATTGTGAGAGCTTAGAGTCTCTCGCCACCTTCTCGCTCGCGCCCGTCGTCACGGGGCTCGCTTCGAAGATTGCTCCCGTTGTCGCAAATGTTCCTCGAGACTCTAAGTTCTCACTTGGACAAGAATCAAAACTGTCCTTGAAAGAGACATTGTCAAATGCTTCGCCCAATCGGAAATCAAAAATGTCAGTTTTCTCGTGAAGTTCGATGCGAGGGTCGGAGCGGAGAGGGCGTTTCATTTGGTTGGTTCCCTTTTCGACGGCGATGACTTTTTTTGCGCCGCGCTCCAAGGCATATTCGGTGAAACCGCCGGTGGAAGATCCGATGTCGAGAACAGTTTTATCCCGAAAATCAAAATTAAAGGCACTTGCCGCGCCTTTAATTTTATAGTAGCCTCTACTTTTTTCGTTCACGATATGCGCCAGTTTCTGTGTCGATAGACACAATATCACCTTCCTTGATGAAAGCTGGAACTTTGACTACAACGCCAGTTTCGAGAGTGGCATCTTTCATGACGGAGCTCGTAGTATCGCCTTTAACTACACTCTCGGTGTAGGTGACGGCGAGCCAGAGGTTTTTCGGCAATTGAAGATTAATCGGAGTGCCGTTATAGAATTGAATCTCCATTTCGTCACCGTCCTTCATGAAGTCCTTAGAATCGCCAACAAGGTCGGTGCCGAGTTCGTATTGCTCGAAACTTTCCGGATCCATAAAGTAGAACTTTTCGTCGTCTTTATAAAGATATTGGACTTTACGGTTCGTGACTTCGGCAGGTTCGATTTTTTCTTGCCCCTTGAAAGTTTTGGGGAGTAGAGCGCCGGTGATAAGGTTTTTCACTTTCACGTTGACGATCGAACCGCCACGACCCATAACTTTTTGCGAATATTCTACCACTTTATATGGTTGTCCATCTAAGGTAACCAAAGTGTTTTTTTTCAAATCGGTTGGTCCGTACATATAATCTCCCTTCAATTATTTAGATACAAAAGGCAAAAGTGCTAGATGGCGCGCACGCTTAATCGCGACAGCGAGTTGGCGTTGTTGCTTCGCAGATAAACCAGTTTTAGAGATCGGTTCAATCCGACCGTAAACATCAACATAGCGTTGCAAAGTTTTTGCATCACGATAATCGAAATAAAGATTCGGATCACTTTTAATTTTTTTCATATATTCTCCTTCGTTGTAATCAATTTTAGAACGGTATTTCGCTCAGGTCGATTTGGCCTTCATCGGATTCTGCCGAGGCGCCAACGGAAGCGGGCATGCTGTCAGCGGCATTAGATGCGCCAAAATTATTAGTGTTTGAATTGCCACTAGGGGCAGCGCCAGCAAAGTTGAAATCTTCGACGACGATTTCAACGCGCGAGCGTTTTTGTCCGGTAGTTTTGTCTTCCCAGCTACGTTGATCAAGACGTCCGGAGACGAGCACGCCGGAGCCTTTTTTAGCGTATTGATTAATCATTTCGCCGAGCTTTCCCCAAGCGGAACAATCGATGAAGGAAACATCTTCGCGTTGTTCGCCGTTAGCGTCTTTGTAAACTCGATTTACGGCGACGGAAAAGCTACAAACGCTAGCGCCGTTCGGCGTAGTACGAAGCTCGGGATCGCGAGTTAAATTTCCGGTGATAATAGCTTTAGAAAATCCGCGCATTTTTAGTCCTCCTTAGTTTCGTTAGCGTTTTCCTTTTTCTTGGTTTGAGAATTTTTCAGAGCTGCAAATTTTGCTTTACGTTCGTCAACCCGGACGAGAAGATAACGCATAACTTCATCGGAAATGTTGAGGGTGGACGAAATTTTCGCTGGTGCTTCGGCCGGAAGTTCGAGATCAAAATAATAATAGATCGCAAATTCTTGCTTCCGAATTGGATAAGCGATACGCTTTTTCCCATCGTTCTCTTCTTTGATAATTTTTCCGCCGTTGGTTTCGATAAGTTTTTTGACTTTATCGAGAGCGGGGTCAAGGTTCATCTCCAAATCGGGATGAAACAAGACTGTGAATTCGTAGTTTTTCATAGAACTCCTTTGGTTATAGCAACCGCCGTTCTCTCGTTTCAATTCGCAGTTTGCCACGAAAACGGGTTGACGCAGTTGCTGAGTTAATATTAGGGTTATTGTAGCACGGAGGGGGCGGAAAGTCAAGCGACGATAGAAGCAACTACAGCCTAATGAGATCAATTATTGTAATTAACGTCGGCGGCAGTGCGAACGTAATAGATGAATGAGTCAGGCGAAATACCCAAAGTTTCGACAGCGGTTCTAACCTCTTCTATATACTTGGCTTTGGTGGCGTCGTCGTTATCGTAGGTAACTGAGGGTGAAATGATAATGGTATCCTGCTTATTGGGGTCTAGATAGGCAGAGAAATAATCAAAATAGAAGTAACCTAAAGTGTTAGCAACTATTTCTTGCCTCGTGTAATAGTCAGAAGACTCATGGCATTCAAAGTTGGGGTAGATTTTTTCGGAATTGTCGTCGAGACAAAGGATAGAGTAGGGTTTGGCGACCTCGGATTCGCCATACTCGACGGCGCTAATAGCGTCTTTGTTGTCCGGATACTCTAGAAAGATTTCGTAGGATTGCTTGATGTCTGGGATGTCGACGATTGCTCTGACATAATTGACTCCGTAATCTTCGAAACGCTGGGTTTTGATAGAGCCATCGCGAAGATGGGCGGAAGCCTTGTTTTTATCAAGGGCGTTATCGTCTACATTTCTAAGAATAGTATTTAGAAGCTCCCATTCGATTGTTTCGGTCCAACCCGAATAATCTGCTGGTATAGCGTCGGTAGCATTAATAATTTTTGCGGATAAATCTTGACCAGGAGCATTTTCGACTTCATCATCCTGAGAGAACCTAGAAACGGACAAAACTATTAAGATAATCAATACTACATGGATACCCAAAAAGATGATTGTAGATAATTTGACACGAGGCCGCGATTGTTCTTGGTCATAATTTTCCATATTCCTCCTAATTATTTAAAATTTCATTTATTTTAGTGCTATTTAAAGCGTCTGAGAAATAGGCGAACTTATAGGTGCCGTCGGTAAAGGTTTTGTTGGTATAAACCCTACCATTACCGTTGCCTTCCGCATAGCCGTCACGCCATCTTGGGTAGGCCGCTTCAATCGTGATATAAGTTCCGTCGCTGTTCGCACCCACAACTACACCGGTGTGTTTTCCGCTAGTTTTCGAGAATACCGCCCAAACTTCAGGCTCATCACCACCAGTAGCTCGCCCATCTGAAATCAGATTTCCTACCACAAAATCACCACGACCCCTGACAGAATACCCTCCAGGAATGCCTTTTGTGGTCAACTCAGAAACAAAGAAATTGGAGAACTCGACACAGTTTTTAAGCCCACAACATCCTCTTGGCGTGTGTTCAGTATTGTAATAGTGAGCGACCTTTTGAGCTTGTTCTTCTGTAAGACCGCTGTCAACGGGACCTTCGTTTGCGGAGCAAGTGTTATCTTCGCAAGATGAGCCATTATTTGCTTTACCTTTTATCGCCGTAAAGATGCCATTGTGAATGGAGTCGATGATACTCTGTAGGTCGACTTCACTGTTGCCCATGAATGCCGAATTAGCGACTTGGACTTTGTCGCCTGAGCCGATACTAAAAATGCCTACAAAATGCCCCGCTGTACAACCGCCATTCGTTCTAGGGTTCGCGAAGCCATCATGACAGCCCTCGCCGGAGAGGTGAATCATGTAGCCGTCCTCTAGGTATTTTTTGATTTTATCATAGGCGTCAGTTTTGGATGAGTAGGTCTCGTTAATGACTTCGAAACCATATTTTTTGCCTACGATTTCGTCTAGAATGTGGGCGGCACCAGGTAGACTGGGGTATTGGCCGACAGATTTAGTGATTTCAATAATATCTTGTGGGTAGATGTCCTCGCCGGTGGCTACAGTGGCGAGCATAGCCATAGAGACCGCTCCACACCCAGAAGAGGCAACCGTGCCGCTACCATAGGGTATTTTCGTCCAATCCTGGTCACTGTTTTCATGGTCACTATCTTCATATTTACTTTGATAATATTGCGGATAATCACCTTTAAAAGAAGTGCAGTTATTGATGTTGTTCAAGGCATCGGCAATGGCTCCGACCCATTTGCCATAACCATCATTGCTGACTGGATGAATTCTTTCCGAATCGCCAGAAAAGTAACTTTCGTTATAAACCGATACCCAATCGGCGAGATGAAAATTGTCGTTAGCATCAACCATAGCCTTTAGACGATTATTACTATCGGCGAAATCGTTGGTTGGGGTTTTAGAAGTAACTACGACAACTTCGACATCCTCATCCTTAAGCATATCTTGGAATCTATCCACGTCACTATCGCTCCAACCACCATTAGTTCCCAAGGCAAAAACGAGATAAGGTTTTAATTCCCCGGCGTCAATAACGCGTTGAAGAACATCGAAACCGGATGGATTAGGTGCATTACAGCCTGCAGAGCTAACAAATTTGCAACTTTGGATCGTGGAAGATTCTTTATTGACTCCGTCGCCGAAAGAGATGCCTG
>CAVDXX010000002.1:0-85814 GCA_963613175.1 bacterium
ATTTTTTAGCGTTGCAGCCCTAACCTCGGATTGGTCTCGGCAATACGGATGAGTTCGTTATATTTTGCGATGCGTTCGGAGCGGGAAAGGGAACCGGTTTTGATTTGGCCGGTGCCGAGCCCGACGGCGAGGTGCGCGATGGAGACGTCTTCGGTTTCGCCTGAGCGATGCGACATGACTGTCCTGTAACCCGCCTGTTTAGCTGTTAATACGGCGTTAATAGTTTCGGACAGGGTACCGATTTGGTTCGGCTTAATCAAAATCGCGTTGGCGGCGCCCATTTCGATGCCTTTTTTCAGCAGTTCGGCATTAGTAACAAACAAATCGTCGCCTACCAGTTGAATTTTGGACCCGAATCGCTCGGTCATCTTATGCCAATTTTCCCAATCATTTTCCGCGAGGCCGTCTTCGATCGAAATCACCGGATAATTATTAATAATCCAGTCGTACCAGTTCATCATATCTTCCGCCGACTTCCAATCGCCATTAGTTTTCAAAACATAATGATCTTGATCGTAAAATTCGCTGGCCGCAATATCCATCGCGATCGCAAAATCGACGCCGAGCTTATAACCAGCCCGCTCAATCGCTTCCTTAACACAATCCAGAGGCTCGTTATTCCCGTCGCGAACTTTCGGTGCATAGCCACCTTCATCGCCAACGGTGGTCGGATAATCGCGTTCGGATAAAACTTTTTTCAAAGTATGGAAAACTTCCGCACCCATACGTACCGCTTCGGCGATATTTTCCGCCGAACGTGGAATAATCATATATTCTTGAAAATCAGTTGCCCAGGAAGCATGCGCGCCGCCATTCATCACATTCATCATCGGCATTGGTAGCGACATCTCTTTGGTTGTGCCGGCTAGTTCGGCAACGTATTGATAAAACGGCATACGGTTAGCCTTCGCGTTTGCTTTCGCATTTGCGAGTGAAACCGCTAAAATCGCATTAGCCCCGAGATTGGATTTATTTTTGGTACCGTCAAGGTCCAACATCATCTGATCGACAGTTTTTGGGTCAGAAGTATTACCCACTAAAACGTCAGAAATTGAAGAATTAACGTTCCAAACAGCCTTTGTAACGCCTTTTCCATTAAAACGGCTCTTATCGCCGTCTCGAAGCTCTAAGGCTTCTCCAGCGCCTGTAGACGCCCCAGAAGGCACAATCGCCCGTCCAAAACCGCCATTTTCGAGCCAAACTTCGGCTTCAACGGTCGGGTTGCCTCTGGAGTCTAAAACTTGTCTTGCTTTGATTTGCGAAATTATTGAATTATCCATATGTTTATTATAGCAAAAAAATGTTGGTTGTGATAAAATAAGCATAAGTATTATTAGCTAAATAAGGAGATTTTATGAATGATGAGCTCAAAGGGACGCCAAACCCCTTGAACCCAAGCTCTGGCGTAACGCCGTTGGATGCCAATCCATCCGAGCCGAGCCAACCAATTAATATAGCCGAGCCTACAACTTCGGCGGCTCCGACTTTTTCGGCAACTCCAATGACCTCGGCGGCTCCGACATTTTCGACAATCCCAATGACCTCGACGGCTTCAACAGCCTCGACAACTTCGACAGCTCCAATAGCCTCAGCGGCTCCGACGACTTCGACAATAAACCAGCCCGGAACGATGCAATCTAGTGCAAATCAGTTCAATACAACTTCGCCGGGTAATTCCACCATACCGATGGGCGTGGTTGAAAGTCTTGACCCGACTAATCGTCCGATGGAACATGCACCAATGCCAGAAGCACCACAACCGAAAAAGAACAAGAAGAAAACCGGTCTCATCATCGGCGGGCTAGCTTGTTTGTTTCTCGCAATTGGTTGCGGAGTGGCAGCGGTTTTGCTATTCATGAACCATAGCGATCCGGTTGAGCGCGCGATAGGAAAACTAATGTCCGCAGAGGCGCCAGCAATCGTAACGGTTCAGGGCGCGATTGACGTTAAAATCGACGACCCCTATTCATCTGTATCTGATCTGAAAATTTCAATTAATTCTGACATGGTGACCGATTCGCTGATTAATTCTTCGACGGCGACCTTAAGCGGAACTTTTAGTAGCGGTAAAGATTTTTCACTTGGTTTGAGCGAGATTTATGCAACAAATAACGACCTGTTCCTGAGGATTGACGGAATTTCAGAAATAGTACGTGACCTTTATCAGTTTTCAAACAGCACTGAAACGACTGGCGAAGACTCAATAATTAACGAGAGTCCGACTACTGTCGAGAGCCAGACTGATAGTGAAGTTCCGATTGATGAGGAAATGATGTTAGATGAGGGGGAATATTCAACATCGATAGTCACTGACGAGACGTCTAGTTTGTTCGACGTGATTGACGGAGAATGGATTCGTATTCCGCTCGACGAATTAGGAACAAATTACTCGGAACTCGCACCAATCACAGATTCGGAAACTTCTTGTTCGGTAAAACTGCTTACGGCTATGAATAATAATCGCAATAGTATTATGGAAATGTATCAACGAAACTCCTTCATCAGTTCAACAACCAAAGATTTGGCTGTGACGAGCGTGAAGAATCCGATCTATAAGGTAGTGTTCAAAGGCGAGAACTTCGCTAATTTCAATAATGAGCTAGCTGCCTCATCAATATTGAAAGAGTATCAAAGCTGTACTGGCGAAACGATCGGAACTTCGAGCATAGATTCAGTGAACCAAGCTCTAGCGGAGATACCGGAACTTTATGTCGAAATTGATAATAATGACAACTTCACTCGACTCTATTTTGTAACCGACATTAGTGAAAAAAATGCGACCATAACGACGGATTTGACCTTTTCTTATCCGACAAACGTCAACATTTCAGAACCGACTGAGCATATAGATTTACAAGAGGTTCTACAAAGGCTTCTCGATCCTTATTACACGACATATGATAGCTCAACAGATGTGGATTATACTCTATAGAGGACACTTCTGTTGCCTAAAGATCAAGGGGGGAGTTGACTTTTGGGCATAAGTGTGATATAATAGAAAGATGAACGCAGTTCTTAAACAAAAACTAAATAAGCTCCCGATAAGCCCGGGAGTTTATTTTCATAAAAATGCCGCGGGGGAAATTATCTATGTTGGAAAAGCGGCGGTGCTAAAAAATCGGGTGCGCCAATATTTTCAAAAATCGGTTAAGGATGTGAAGACTCAGGCGCTGGTGCGGGAGATTGCGGATACGGATTGGATTACGGTCGAGACTGAAATGGACGCGCTGTTTCTCGAATCCGAAATGATTAAGCGCTACATGCCGAAATGGAATATTCTGCTGCGCGACGACAAAACTGTGTCGTATGTACGAATCGACATGAAGTCGGAAGTACCATATGTCTCATTTACACGTAACCCTATGGATGATGGGGCGACTTATATCGGGCCATTTTACGGTAAGGCGGCGGTCGAGAAGGCAGTGCGAGCGCTCCGGCGGATTTTTCCGTATTATATAAAACCTTATACCGGCAAAAAAACGCTCGACACAGACCTTGGACTGACGCCGGGGATTGAAATTGAAAAAACCACACCGAAGGATTATAAACGAAATTTAAGAAAATTAATATGTTGCCTTGAGGGTGGGCGTGAGAGCCTAATTCGCGAGCTTGAAAAAACTATGGCCGAACAGGCAGAGGCGGGAAATTACGAGTTAGCAGCAGAGGCGCGCGACCAAATTCGAGGGCTTAAAGAACTGCAGAAAAAAATCGTGTTTTCAGATAAAGAGTTTTTGGATATTTCATCAGATCAGGCCTTGAAACAACTGCAGGATTTACTCGGACTCGAAAAACCGCCGCGGCGGATTGAAGGCTACGACATTTCGCACCAATCTGGCGAAAATGCGGTTGGAAGTATGGTAGTGTTTATTAATGGCACGGCGGCGCGGAGTGAATATCGGAAGTTTAAAATAAGAAGTTCTAAAAATGATGATTTGAAAAGCTTACAAGAAGTGATTTCGCGGCGGCTAAAACATCAAGAATGGGACTTGCCGGATTTAGTGATTGTGGATGGTGGGGAAGGGCAGGTGCAGACACTTTCGCCATTGCTCCAACCGTTCAATATTCCAGTAATTGGGCGTGATAAGTCTGGGAACCATAGCCGGAATGCCAAGACGAGACTAGTGCTACCGAAAAAGCCCGCCGTTTTGGGGACGAACGAGACGGTCCAGAGATTTGATAACGGGACGAAGGACTCATATACTATGGGGTTGGTTCCCGGTTCTCATATCGATCGTTTGATTGCTCGCGTTGACGAAGAGGCTCACCGCTTTGCGATTACTTATCATTCTTTACTCCAACGAAAAAACATGCTAAAATAGGTTCAGGAGTTATTTTTATTTATGAATGTAGGAAGTTTTCTAGAAGTTGTAGTATTTATTACGGCGATTCTGACAATAGTTTTAATTTTGTTACAACAACGCGGAGCTTCGCTTGGCGCTGGATCCGGAAACTCGAGCGAGTTATACACCACTCGCCGAGGACTAGAAAAATCATTATTTATCACGACGATCGTCATGGCGGTGATCTTCACGGTGTCGATCTTAGGATTATTAATCATTCCATCATAATATGGCGAATCCTCTAAAAAAGCGTGGGCAAAAGTTAATACGAAATTTTTCGCGGGCGACAACGAAGGCGAGCGCAAAAAGCAATGAACGAATTCACAGGAATCTAATCGATCGTTTTTCACATATTCGTGGCGTGCGGCTGCTGATTTTTGAATGGAGCTTGCTGGTCGGAGCGTTAATTTTGCTGGCACTAACGCAAGCTTTTTGGTTTGGCGATTCTTACGCTGAAGATGTTTATATTGAGGGCGGAACTTATACTGAGGCAACAATTGGGGAGATAAATTCGATGAATCCGTTATTTGCGACGACGAGCAGCGAAAAAACTTTGAGTAAACTAATGTTTGCGACGCTCTCTACGGTGGATTATTCTGGGCATCCTGGGAACCAGCTCGCAGAATCGATCCGTACTGAAGACGGACAAACTTGGATTGTAAAACTTCGGGAGGGCCTGAAATGGTCTGACGGCGAGCCGTTGACAAATGAAGATGTAGTTTTTACCACAGAGCTGATTAAAAATCCGAATGTAAACACTAGTTATAGCTCGAATCTTGCGAATGTTAAAATCTCGATTAATGAAAATAATGAAATTGTGTTTGAACTGCCATCAGTTTATGCAGACTTTGTTTCGGCGCTGAATATCCCGATCGTACCGAAGCATATTCTCGGCGAAACTGATCCACAAAAATTACTGGAAAATAATTTCTCGAACACACCGGTAACTTCAGGTGCATTCGCGTTTAATGCAACGCAGTCGGTGAATGGCGAAGATGAGAAAATTGTCTATCTATCAGCAAATAAAAATTACTATCAAGGGCGGCCGTTGATTGATAGTTTTGCGATTCATGCTTATAGCGATAGTAACAATTTAATTAACGCTATGAATTCGGGGGCGGTGACGGCAACGGCAGAACTTTCCGAGAAAGATGCCGAGAAAATTACTGCTGGCCAGTTTAACAAGAAAAGTTCGAGCTTGAATTCGGGGGCATTCATCTTTTTCAACACTATGCATAAAGCAGTTAGTAGTTCCGAGATGCGAACTGCGATTCGGCAGGGGATCAATCTTGAAAAAGTTCGCGGCTTAGTCCCTGGGGTAACGCCACTAGATTACCCGATGCTCGATTCACAGCTTTCAGTTAATGACCGACCAGAGCTAGTATCTTATGATTTCCAGTATGCGAAGAACAAGATCACAGAATTACTCGGTGGAGAAACCACACAGCTTGATATCGCTACTGTGAATTCTGGCTATTTACCAGAGGTGGCAAACGCGATTTCGGAAGATTTGAAGGCGCTCGGATTCGAAACTAATGTCACAGCTTATGATGAAAATCAAGAATTTATCAACAATGTCATTTCGAAACGAAGTTACGATATTTTAATTTACGAAGTCGAGCTGGGGGCAGATCTAGATCTTTTGCCATATTACCATTCTTCGCAAGCTTCGAGTGCGGGACTGAATTTATCGAATTACCGGAATGTCTTAGTTGATGATTTATTACTCGGGGCGCGCGGAACTTTGGATACGAATCTGCGGGCAAAAAAATATGAAACATTTTTGAAATATTGGGCAAATGATGTGCCGACGATTGGGCTTTACCAGTCAAATTTAACATATTTTTACAATAAAAATGTGCGTTGCTTCGGAAATGATGTTCGCTTAGTGACGGCGATCGACCGTTTTAGCGATATTACGAACTGGGCAGTAAATAAAACAACCAAAAATAAAACACCATAAATTTAAGCCCCCTAAATTCGGTTTTTATGTTATAATTATATTATGCACCTGTGGTGGAATTGGTAGACACGCTACCTTGAGGTGGTAGTGGCCGCTTTAGGCTGTGCTAGTTCGAGTCTAGTCAGGTGCACCAGAATTGAATCTGCCCCCGCATAATCGCGGGGAATTTTTGTGAAATATTTTTAGCCGAAACTAGCACAAGTGTGTTATAATAAAGGGAATAAAGGAGGTGAATGAAACGGAATATTATTGCGATGCTATTGGTGGGGGCAATGACAGCTCTGGGGCTTGGCGCTTTGGTGGCTAATCCGAACACTTATGCTGAAGAAAATTCAGGGGGAGCAAATGCGGAAATGAGAACCGGCCTAACTCTGGAACCGTTAAGTAAAACTATCCAAATCTCTTCGAACTCCGCCTATGACGGAACTTTTACAGTTCGGAATGATAGTAGTGAAACTATAAAGATCAAGGTTTATGCTTCGCCTTATTCTTATGTTCGCTCCGGAAACGAAGACACCTACGAATTAAATTATAATAACGAAACAAATTTTACACAAATTTCGCGTTGGGTCACGATCTCGGATAAAGACGGCAACTATACCACTGCGCCGGTGTTCGAGGTTGCGGCTGACGAAACTTTAGAGATCAAATATCGTGTCAATACACCAAGTAGCATTCCTGCCGGTGGGCAATATGCGGTGATTTTTGCGCAAACTATTGGAAGTAATCCGAACGCCAGTGGAATTCAAACTGAAGTTAGTACCGGGATGGTCCTTTATGCACGTTCTTCAGAAGGCGAGACGATAGTTTCTTCTGAAATTTTGGACACTAAGCTCCAACAAGGCGTTGATGAGCAATCTAATAATCACAATTTTTACGGTTCTTCAAAAATCAAAAATGATGGAAATGTAGACTTTTTTGCTAAGGGAAAACTAAAAGTTGAACCGATTATTGGCTTTGGCTCTTATGAAACTACCGCCAGCGAGGCTTCGCTTTCAGTAGTCCCAGAATCAGAGCGCGTGATAGCGGATGAATGGACCGAGACGCCAGATTTCGGAATTTATAAAGTTACGTGGACTGTTTCGGCTGGAGATAAAAGCGAGGTTAAAGAGCAAATTTTCTTCTTGATTCCGCCAGCGGCCATAATTATCACTATAATCATATTGACAGTTTTAATTATATCAATTATAATAGGGGTACGGAAGCGTAAAGAACGCCGTTCCCGTCTTGCGGTATAGGCGAAAATCTTTACAAAAACCGAAACAAACATCAAAAAAATAAAAAAGGTAAGTGTAGAGTATGAAAAAAATACATAAAAAAATACTCGGGTTTTTCGGGTTAGCGGTAGTCGTTGTGATTACGGCAGTTGCAGTTTTTATGCCAACTCCGGCAACTCAGGCGACTTCTTCGATGACCGATACGATCACCGTAAAGGTGATTAATTCGGCGCCAGAAGTAGCACTGAGTGGTATTGAAAATGGTAAAAGAGTAACGGCGCCGGGGCAAAAGATCACCGTTCAATATCGCGACGCAATCAAGATCACGGTCGCATTGAATTATACGAATATAGACGGACAAAAAACGACTTATACGCTGGATGAGTTCGCGAAAAATTATGAGGAAGGCGAGGCAACTTATGCGATTCCGAACTATGGCTACGGGACTTATCAAGTAACCGTGCGTGGCGAAGGTTACGAAGGAACGTGGGATAGCGATGCGATTGAATATACTTATTATGCCGTTTATGCAGAGGGGACGGAAAAAGACAAAAAACAATATATCGACATTTATTACGGGGACGAAAATAATCCAGGGAAGACCGATGAAATTTCAAGAATTGAAGTACGAATCTATGATAAAGATGGCAATGAGGTTCCGTTTTCACCGATTACGGTAATGCCGCCGACAACGGAGATTGAGCTGCCGCTTGATAAATACGGTTTATCGGACGGTACCTATACGGTCAAGGTTACGGCTTTTGATAAGGAGGATAAACAACTCGGCGCACCGTATATTTTCACAGTAACTTATAAATCGACCAACAGAATAGAAACGCCAGATACTGGTGGGTTATTCCAGGGCACAAATATTTCAAAGACAGATTGCCTCGTGACTGGACTGGTAATTTTCGGATTAGTTGCAATGACAGGAGCATTATTCATACTCCAACGCGATCGTAAGAAAAACTAACTAACGAGCCAGTATAGTAAAAATGGGATAAGGTGGACTAGGGCCGGATTGCATCCAAATTGAATAGAATATAAAATACTAAGCATCATACCTTACAAAAAAATTGAGCGCTTCTAACTGCGAGGGCGCTCAATTTTATTTATTTCTGTTCGCGATTATTCGGTAACGCCAAGTTCGATGCGTTTGAATTGGCGAATGGTGATATTTTCACCAGTTTTAGCAATCGCTTCTTTGATGAATTGTTCAACGGTCTTTGAATCGTCAAGAATATAAGGCTGATTCATCAAAACTTTGTCTGCGAAGGCCTTTTTCATTTGACCTTCGAGGATTTGGTCCTTCATTTTTTCCGGACCTTTAAAATTGCTTTCGAGTTCCTTCATTTTCGCCTCGCGGTCAGCTTCTGGAATATCATTTTCGGAAACATAAAGTGGATTCATCGAAGCGACCTGCATCGCGATCTGATGGACGAGGGTTTTAAATTCGTCGGTTTTCGCAACGAACGAAGTTTCGCAGTTCACTTCCACGATCGCGCCTAACCGGCCGTCGTGAATATAAGCATCGATCAAACCTTCGCGTGTTTCACGGTCACCACGTTTTTCGGCTTTAGTCAAGCCTTTTTTACGCATTGCTGCGAGAGCTTTATCGAAATCGCCTTTGGCTTCGACCAAAGCTTTTTTTGCATCAGTCAAACCCGCACCCGAAAGCTCTTTGAGTTTTTTGATCAAATCAATTGAGATTTCAACTTTAATTTCTGCCATTCTGCCTCCTATTTTTTACCTTCTTTAATTGCCTCGGTGACATAGCCGAGAATTAATTTTGTTGCTTTGATGGAATCATCATTCGACGGGATAACATAATCGATCGGAGTTGGGTCAACGTTCGTGTCAACTAATGCGAATACCGGAATATTCAAAATATTTGCTTCCTTAATCGCATTCTTCTCTTCGTTCGCATCCACGACGAAGATCGCTGCTGGTTGTTCGGCCATATCTTTAATTCCGCCGTAGCGTTCATTCAGTACGTCGATTTCTTCCCGAAAACGTTGAACTTCGAGTTTCGAATAGCGATTTTCGAGCTCACCCGAAGCCATTTTGCGCTCTAAATCCTTTAGTTTTTTGATCTGACGATTCACGGTGTTGACATTAGTCAAAGCACCACCAACCCAACGTGCCGTCACATATGGCATCTCGACCGCTTCAGCAGCTTCTTTTACGGCATCTTTCATCTGCTTTTTTGTACCGACGAAAAGCACCTTTTTGCCACTTTTCGCAATCTCGGTCAGCTTAGGCAAAGCCTCTTCAAGTGCCTCAACGGTTTTTTCAAGGTTAATAATATGCGCCTCTTGACGCTTAGAGTGGATGTAAGGCGCCATTTTCGGATGCCAGCGACTCGTTTTGTGACCAAAATGAGCACCATTCTCGAGCAGGGCCTTAATATCGACTTTCACAGCCATGGTTTTCCTTTCTCTTTGCCTCTAGGAACTAGCGCCTCACGATTCGAAATTCGACCTCGCGCGGTCAGGAAACCTCCCAGAAGCTGTCTCATTAAATAATATTATATTTTCATAATATCACAGATTATTAGAAAAGACAAGAGCTCATAAACATTTAGGGTTTACTTTTTAGAAAAATTTGATATAATAAAGGGAATTATGAGTAAAAAAGAGTTACATCCTAAAGATTATCGCTACGTCGTGTTCTCGGACGAGTCTGCGGGTTTTGCGTTTTTGACTAAGTCTACGGCGACTAGCACCGAAACTATTAAATGGGAAGACGGCGAGGAATACCCACTAATTAAGGTTCAAATTTCTTCAGCGTCGCATCCGTTCTTCACTGGTGAAGAGAAGATTATCGATACCGAAGGTCGGGTCGATCGCTTTAAGGCGCGAGCTGAAAAGGCAAAGAAGATGAAAGAGGCGCTTGAGAATAAGGCCAAAAAGGCAGCGAAAGAAATCGAGAAAAAAGTCGCCAAAGAAAACGCGAAAATTGAGAAATAGTTGCGAAATTAAAAATCGACCGGATGTTTGGTCGATTTTTTATGTTATAATAAATGTATAAATAAGGAGTTTTTTATGTTTGACACAAAAGAAGAGTGTAAAAAAATGGAAGCGGTAATTGAGCGATTTCAAAACGAGATGAAAAAAGTACGCACGGGTCGGGCGCATCCAGATATGCTCTCAGGAATTAAGGTTGAGATCTATGGACAATTTACGCCTTTAAACCAAGTGGCGAATATTACAGCTGCAGATGCGACTATGCTAATAATCACTCCGTTTGACCCGTCGAATATTGCGGCAATTTCTAACGCGGTGCGAGCCGACCAAGCTTTAGGATTGAATCCTGCGGATGACGGGCGAGTGATTCGGGTGCCGATTCCGGCTTTAACTGAGGAACGACGTAAAGAAATTGTGAAAAATGCGGCAGGGAAGGTTGAAGATGCTAAGGTGGCTTTGCGCAATGTCCGAGAAGATGCACGTAAGGCGATTAAAATTGCCGACGAGATGAGCGAGGATATCAAAAAACGCGCCGAGAAAGAAATCGACGAACTGACCAAAGAATTTAGCAATAAGATTGACACTGAATTTAAGAACAAATCCGACGAAATCATGAAGATATAATTTTATTATATCATACTTTGGAGAAAAAGTCAATGGATACAGAGAAAAAACTACGGCATTTAGGGATTATTGCGGATGGAAATCGCCGATGGGCAAAGGAGCGAGGGCTGTCGACGCTAGAAGGGCATCAACGGGGGTTAGAAGTGATCGAGGAACTGATTGAAGCAGCAATGGAACAAAAAATTCCTTATGTGAGTTTTTTCGTGTTTTCTACGGAAAACTGGGGGCGAAGCGAAACGGAAGTGTCGTATTTGATGAAGCTGGCAGATAAGCATATTATGCGCCTAGCCAAAAAAATGGTAGCCAAAAATGGGCGGCTATTAGTGCTTGGCGCAAAAGACGAGCGAGTGCCAGTAAAACTCGCGAGCACGATTGAGAAAGCCGAAAAAATGACCGCGGAATGCGACGGAATTACGGTTGGATTTTGTTTTAACTACGGTGGAGAACAAGAAATTGCCGACGCGGCGACGATTGCGAGCGAAGTCGAGGACGAAATTACGCCTGAAACAATTCGCAAGCATCTTTATCATCCAGAAATTCCAGCGGTGGATATGGTGGTGAGAACTTCGGGAGAAGAGCGGATTTCGGGTTTCATGCTTTGGCGAGCAGCTTATGCAGAGCTAATGTTTATCGAGAAATATTTTCCAGAGATGGAGGCAGAGGATGTCAATAAAATTATCGCAGAATACGAAAAAAGGAACCGCAGGTTTGGAAAATAATGATATAATATAGGTTATGGATATATTTATAGGTGTGGTTGTAGGACTTTTGGTGCTGATGGCGCTTGTGACCTTACATGAATTTGGGCATTTTATGGCAGCACGCCGAAACGGAGTGAAAGTTCTAGAGTTTGGAATCTGCTTTCCGCCGCGTGCGATCGCATGGGTGAAAGACCCGAAAACTAAAAAATGGAAAAGGTTGCCGAAAAAAGATTGGAAAAAACCGCAAGATGGGCTGATTTTTAGCCTAAATTGGTTACCGATTGGTGGTTTTTGTCAGATGGATGGGGAATCGGACGCCGACAAGAGGAAGGGCACTTTTGGGGCGGCGAGTTTTTGGTCAAAAACGAAGATCCTGTTCGCGGGCGTGATGATGAACTGGCTGGTAGCGATTGTGATTTTTACGGTTTTGGCTTGGACGGGAATGCCGGAATTCTTGCAGGGGCAATTTACCGTAGCAGAAGATACTCGCACAGTATCGGCGCCAGTTGAAGTAACTTCGGTGATGGAAGGCTCGCCGGCTGCAACGGCTGGTATCTCGGCGGGCGACAAAATCATCGCAATCGACGGCAATGAATTTCTACACGCTAGCGACATTACTGATTATAATAATGCCCACGCCGGGGAAGAAGTAACCTACACGCTTGAGAATCGTGATGTCGAAGTAAAATTAAATTCGAGTGATTCCGAATATTTGCTCGGAGTGACAATGGCAACAACACAATCCTTGTCTTATTCGACTTGGTCGGCGCCGATTGTTGGCGTCGGATTAACGGCACAGCTCACAGGCGAGACTTTTAAGGGCGTCGGGATTCTACTTTGGAACCTAGTTTCGGGAGTCGCGGGGCAATTTAGTTTCGATTCTAGCGTTCGCGAAAGTGGACAGGAGGCGATTTCTGCCGTTGGTGATTCAGTTACAGGGCCGGTCGGAATTGTCGGTGAATTATTCCCAGCCTTCACGGCGGCGGGGCCGACGAATTTGGCTTTTCTCGCGGCACTAATTAGTGTTTCGCTCGCCTGCATGAATGTAATCCCGATTCCAGCACTCGACGGCGGGCGATGGCTATTAATCGCGATTTATAAATTACGCAAGAAAAAATTGACAAAAGAGACCGAAGAAAAAATTGTTTCGCGAGCGATGATAGCATTATTGGCATTAATTTTCATCGTGACGATTTTAGATATTGTGCGAATTGCGGGAGGAAATGGCTAGATGGCTAGCAAAAAAGGTCATTCTTCGAAAAAAACCGCAAAAGAAACGCAGACAAAAACTCCGAAAAAACGACAAAAAGTCCCCGCAAAACAGAGGTGGAAAACGACTTTTTATCTACTATTGTTGATAGTTTGGGTTTTTGCGATGGTAATGGGGTTGCAACTAGCTGTTGGTTATGCGATGATCTGGATCATGGTGGCAGTGACTGGCAGTCGAGACGCCGCCATAGAAATGTTTAGCGAACCAGTTTGGACCACGGTTTATACAGCCGTGTCCTTCTCTTTGGCGTTACTAGTGGTAATTTTCTTATCGCCACATCTGTATAACTGGCTTAGCGGAGCGAAGAGAAAAATTAAAGCGGGTAAAAAGGGAATTGAGCCGGCAAAAGTACTTAGTCGCGAAGAACTTGGACTAAAAGGTTTGCCGACTTGGACGGACATCGGATTAGCGGTGGCAGGATTGATCGCGACCCTCATGCTGGCTGCGGTGCTAAATGCGATTTTCAGTCTTTTCCCGTGGTTCGATGTTGAGCAGGCGCAAGATGTGGGTTACACTTATCTCGGTTCGGATTTAGATCGCGTTGTAGCCTTTATCGCGCTAGTTGTAATCGCTCCGTTTGCCGAAGAAACGATTTTTCGTGGCTGGTTGTATGCAAAAATGCGCGGGCGCACTAAAAAGGAATTGCCGAAAGCCGCCTCGATCGTTTTGTCGTCGCTTTTGGTTTCGTTTTTGTTCGGATTTTGTCATGGGCAATGGAACGTCGGGCTAACTACTTTTGCAATGTCGATGGTTATGTGTGGGTTTCGCGAGGTTACCGGCACAATTTATTCTGGAATTCTAGTCCATATGTTAAAAAATGGAATTGCTTTTTATCTGTTATATGTTGTAGGGATGTGATATAATAGGGGTGTTATGAGACTATCGAAAACTTTTGTAAAGACTTTGAGGGAGGCGCCGAAAGATGAAACGGCGAAAAATGGCGCCCTGCTTACTCGGGCGGGCTACATCCACAAAGAAATGGCTGGGGTGTATGATTATTTGCCGCTAGGGCTACGCGTGATTGAGAATCTGAAGGGGATTATCCGCGAAGAGTTGAATAAGCTGGGTTGCGAAGAATTGTCGATGTCGGCATTGCAAAATCCGGAACTTTGGGAAAAAACCGGGCGTTTTTCAGATGCGGAAGTAGATATTTGGTTTAAAACCGAGCTGACGGGCGGCGGGCTACTCGGTCTTGCCCCGACACACGAAGAGCCGATGGTGAATTTAGTGCAAAAATACGTGACGAGTTATAAAGATTTACCGTTCGCGACGTATCAGTTCCAAAATAAGTTCAGAAACGAACTACGGGCGAAGTCAGGAATTTTACGCGGACGCGAGTTTTTGATGAAAGATTTGTATAGTTTTCATACTTCCGAAGAAGATTTGGACCGTTTTTATGAACAGGTGGAAGGAGCTTACGCGCGGATTTTTGAACGAGTGGGGCTAGGAAATTGCACTTATAAGACTTTTGCCAGTGGGGGAATTTTCGCCAAGTTTTCGCACGAATATCAGACTTTTTTGCCAGTGGGTGAAGATACGGTTTATTACAATGCAGATAAATCACTGGTATTAAATAAGGAGGTATTTACGCCGGAGGTTTTGAGCGAATTCGATAAAGAAGCGGGTGACTTTAGCGAAACTACGGCCGCGGAAGTGGGGAATATTTTCAAATTGAAGTTTAAATATACCGAACCGTTAGAGTTGAAATTTGCAGACAAAAACAATGAGCAACAAGTAGTCTATATGGGGTGCTATGGGATTGGCGTATCACGACTAATGGGCGTAATCGCAGAAAAATTCGCCGACGAGAAAGGACTTGTTTGGCCAGAGACGGTGGCACCATTTAAATATTATTTGGTCGGAATTGGCGAAAAGGGACTTGCGGAAGCGGAAAAAATCTATCAGGGGCATGAAAGTGAAATTCTATTTGATGATCGAGATCTAAGGCCGGGCGAAAAATTTGCTGATAGTGAATTAATTGGCATTCCTTATCGAATCGTGATTTCTGAAAAAACTTTAGCTAAAGGTGAGGCCGAAGTTACTGAGCGAACAACCGGCAAAACAAAAATGGTAAAAATGGGGGTTGACGGAAAAGCGATTTTCGACTAAACTCAATATATCAACAAGTGGAGTTATTATGATAAAGAAAAATATTGACCTAACGGCCGAGGGGAAAAAGGCCCTTGAAAAAGAATTAGAAGAATTGATTGCGGGACGTCCGGAAATTGCGGAGAAAATTGCGACAGCGCGGGCGTTTGGTGATTTGTCGGAGAATGAAGAATATTCTTCGGCGCGAAATGAGCAGAAAATGGCGGAGAGCCGAATTCTGGAAATTCAAGAGATTCTGAAGAATGCAAAAGTAATTCGGGGCGGCAAGAAAGATAAGGTGGCGCTCGGAGCGACTGTAGCACTGGACTTTGGCGGTAAGAAAATGGAATATACATTAGTCGGGCCGACCGAGGCGAACCCGCTGGAAGGCAAAATCTCTAACGAATCACCAATCGGGAAGGCTTTGATGGGGAAAAATGCTGGAGCAGAGTTTGAGTTTAACGGGAAGAAAGTTAAAGTTTTAGAAATTAAATAAGTTTTCAGCCTGGATATAGCAAATTTTTTAAAGTCTTTCGGTCTGGATGTAATAAATTTTTTAAAAGCCTTCCGATTCTTAAGTTCAAGAAATTTCTGATTTTTATGTTATAATAATAACATGATTTTAGATGACTACAGAAACGAAAGACTGCGAAAATTAGCGGAAATACGGGCGAAGGACATCGATCCGTATCCGGCGAAAAGTTTTCGCAACACTAAAATTTCGGAAATAATCGACCATTTCGACGAGAAACAGGGGCAGGAAGTGGTGATTGCGGGGCGAATCGTAGCGATTCGGTCATTTGGAAAGCTGGCATTTGTCAAGGTGCGGGATTATTTTGGCGAAGTGCAGATTTTTATGAAAGCTGGCGAAGTGACTGCTGGTGAATTTGGTGTGAAGGAGATTAAATTGCTTGACGTGGGTGATTTTATCGAGGCGCGAGGTGTGGTTGATAAGTCACAGACCGGCGAGATTTCGGTGTTTGCAGATTCAGTGCGACTTTTAACAAAAACACTTCGGCCGTTGCCGGAAAAATTCACGAATAAAGAAGAACGGTATCGGCGACGTTATGTTGATATGAATGTTAATCCGGAAGTGCGCGAAAGGCTGGTGCGTCGGTCGAAATTCTGGCAGGCGACGCGCGATTTTATGAATAAGCACGGATATATCGAGGTGAATATTCCGGTACTAGAACATACGACGGGCGGGGCGGATGCGACGCCATTTGTAACACATATGAATGCGCTGGATGAGGATTTTTATCTGCGGATTTCGCACGAACTACCTCTGAAACGGTTGCTCGGTGGCGGATTTGAAAAAGTATATGATATTGGGCCGCGTTTTCGTAATGAGGGCGTGGATGACGAACATTTGCCGGAACATATCGCGTTCGAAGCTTATGCGGCGTATGAAAATTACGAAGACGGCATGAAGTTTTATGAAGAAATGATAAAATACGTGGCGATGGAAACGTGGGGAACACTGAAGTTTAATGTTGGCGGGTTTGAAATTGATTTGGACTGCGAGTGGCCACGCGTGAAATATGCCGATTTGCTCAAAGAGAAGTTCGATATTGACGTGTTTAATCCGGATAAGGCACAACTCGTGCGGATTTTGAAAGAAAATGGCGTAGAAACGAATTTTGACGTGTCGGAAGCGAGGTTGATTGACCACGTCTGGAAATTGATTCGCAAAACTTCGGCGGGGCCGTATTGGTTGGTTGAAGAACCACTTGCTTTGTCGCCACTCGCGAAGAAATCTGCGAAAAATCCATTGGTGACGGAACGATTTCACCCGATTATCGCGGGGACGGAAATGGGGAATGGTTTTTCAGAGCTCAACGACCCACTCGATCAGCTCGAACGGTTCGAGGAGCAACAAGCTGCGCGTGATGCGGGCGATGATGAAGCGCAAATGCTCGACCGTGATTTTGTCGAGATGCTCGAATATGGTATGCCGCCGGCTTGTGGTTGGGGCAATTCAGAACGAAACTTTTGGCTGCTCGAAGGTGTGCCAGGCAGGGAAGCAGTGCCGTTCCCGACGATGAAGTCGTTGGATTAAAATTCGATTTCTTTGTGGCGGGACTTTTGGCCGCGGGTGATTTTGATGCTGGTTTTCGGAATATTTAAGTATTTTGCAAGAATTTTTATTAACGCCGAGTTCGCTTCGCCATCATGCGGCTTGGCGCGTAAATAGACCGTTAACTCTTGCTCGCCGGTCGCGACGATTTTCTCTTGTGAACTGCCGGGTTTAACCACCACTTGATATTTCATACATTTTATTATAGCGTGATATAATAAATAAGTGAATAAGTTTAAGTTAGTTTCGAAATTTCAACCGATGGGCGACCAGCCGGCAGCGATTAGGTCGCTCACGGACGGGATTTTGGCGGGGCGAAAAGAACAGACTTTACTCGGGGTGACGGGGTCGGGAAAAACTTTCACCATGGCGAACATTATTCAAAATGTGCAGCGACCGACTTTAATTTTAGCACATAATAAAACTCTCGCGGCGCAACTTTATTCTGAATTTCGGGAGTTTTTCCCGGAAAATGAGGTGCATTATTTTGTGTCATATTTTGATTATTATCAGCCGGAGGCTTATATCGCTTCGACGGATACTTATATTGAAAAGGACTCGGCGATAAATGACGAGATCGACCGACTGAGGCACGGCGCGACTGAGGCTCTGCTCACGCGAAATGACGTGATTGTGGTGTCGTCGGTGTCGTGTATTTATGGGATTGGTTCGCCAGCGAACTATCTTGCGATGTCGCTCGAAATTAAACTCGGCGACGAAATGTCGCAACTTGATTTTATTCGGCACTTAGTTTCAATGCAGTACCACCGCAACGACCTGGCGTTCGAGCGGGGAAATTTTCGGGTGATGGGTGACACGGTCGATTTATATCCGGCGAACGGGGAGTATGCTTATCGGTTTGAATTCGGGTTTGATACTTTGGAAGGGTTAAAGATTGTCGACCCGCTGACTTTTGAGGTGCGCGAAAAGCCAAAAAACTTACACATTTTCCCAAATACGCATTATGCCACGCCAAAAAGTCAGCTCGAAAAAGCATTGGTGGCGATTCGGGCAGAATTCGAGGAGCGATTGAAATATTTTGAAAAACATCAAAAATATTTAGAGGCACAAAGGCTCAGCCAGCGCACAAAATATGATCTCGAAATGCTGAAAGAGACTGGATTTGTGAAGGGGATCGAAAATTATTCTAGACATCTCGACGGTCGTAGAACCGGCGAGCCACCAGCGACTTTGCTTGACTTTTTCCCAAAAGATTGGCTTCTGATTGTCGATGAGTCGCATATGACTTTGCCTCAGGTGCGGGGGATGTATAATGGCGACCATGCTCGCAAAACGACGTTGGTGGATTTTGGGTTTCGGTTGCCGTCGGCGCTAGATAACCGGCCGCTCACTTATGGCGAGTTTCAGGGGAAAATTAATCAAGCGATTTATGTTTCGGCGACGCCAGGGAGTTATGAACTTGAGCATTCGCCGAAACCGGCGGAGCAAATCATTCGTCCGACCGGACTTTTGGATCCGGAAATCGAGGTGCGCAGTTCCGAGGGACAGATTGATGATTTGATGGAAGAAATTGACCGGCATATTACGAAGGGGCAACGAACTTTGATCACGACTTTGACTAAACGGATGGCAGAAGATTTAACCGACCATTTGAAAGAGCGGGGCGTGAAAACGGCGTATATTCATTCGGATATTGACACTTTGGAGCGGGGTGATATTTTGAGAGATTTGCGCGCCGGAGTTTATGATGTGTTGGTCGGGATTAATCTGCTGCGCGAGGGGTTGGATTTGCCGGAAGTGTCGCTAGTTGCGATTTTGGACGCGGACAAGGAAGGGTTTTTAAGGAGCGAGTCGGCGCTCGTGCAAACGATTGGACGCGCGGCTCGGCATGAGGAGGGGAAAGTGATTATGTATGCGAATTATATCACCGAAAGTATGGAAAAGGCGATTTCGGAGACCAATCGGCGGCGCGAAATTCAAAAACAATATAATTTTGAGCATCATATTACGCCTCATTCAGTGAAAAAGGAAATTTCGGCGGGTCTGCGCGCGATCATCCCGGAAAAACAAAAAGAAAATAAACTCGATATTCGGCGCGTGCCGAAAGATGAATTGCCGACGCTGATTAAATCTCTGTCTTCGGAGATGCAACTCGCCGCCGCGAACTTAGAGTTCGAAAAAGCTGCTTTACTGCGGGATGAGATTGAGAAAATTAAGGAGTTTGTAGCGGGGAAGTAGGGCTTCCTCAATCGAAAGATGGTGATTTCGCCGCCACGAAACAAAAAGTTTATGGTATAATGGGGGTAGGATGAGTGGGCAAGTTGATTTTCAGTCTGTGGAGAAAATTCGGAAACGAGTGCGACTGTGCGATTATTTATGTGTGGCGCAGTTGTTTTTGCAGGATAACTTTTTGCTTGAGCGGGATTTGAATTTTGAGGATATCAAGCCGCGGCTTTTGGGGCATTGGGGGACTTGTCACGGAATTAATGTCGCTTATGCGAATTTAAAAAATCATTTTGCGGGAGATGAAAACTTTGCTTTTATTCTCGGGCCGGGGCATGGATTTCCGGCGCTGCAGGCGAATTTGTGGTTGGACGGAGAACTCGAAAGAATTGACGCGCAGGCTAGCCGAGACGCGAAGGGTCTCGAATATCTTTGCCGACAGTTTTCTTGGCCGGACGGTTTTCCGAGCCATGCTAGCCCGCTAACGCCTAGTGTGATTACCGAGGGCGGGGAACTAGGGTATGCACTAGCGAATGCTTATGGTATGGCGCTTGGACATCCGGATAAAACCATCGCGATATTGATCGGCGATGGTGAGTTCGAAACGGCGACGGCTCTGGCGTCTTTGAATTTGCGTGATTTGCTAAGTAGCTCGAATAATGGCACGGTTTTGCCGATTTTGCATCTTAACGGTTATAAAATTTCGGCGCCGTCAATTTATGCGCGCAAATCGGAACGAGAACTAAACGAATTAATTCGCGGGTTTGGTTTTACGCCTTTGACGGTCGACGGTGAAAAAACCGAAAAGTTCCAAAATTTCCTAAACGAAGGACTGGATGCGCCATTCTATATTTTGAAAACCGAAAAAGGAAACGGCGGGCCGAATCGTCATCACGAAGCACATCAAATCCCGCTTAAAAACCCAAAAACTGACGAAAAAGAACTAAAAGAGCTCGAAAAATGGCTAAAATCGTATCATATTGAAGAATTATTTAATCGGGAAAAGGGGATTTTAATATGATAAGACACGGAGATAACCAAGAAAGGGGAGTTTTGACATGATTGAGCGCGTAGAAAATCCTGGAGCGGAAAAATTTTCGCCAGCTAAAAAAATTGGTGAACTTTTGACCGAACAATTCAAAAAAGACCCGCATTTTTACTTTTTTTCGCCGGACGAAACCACCTCAAACCGGTTTGACGAGATTTTTACGGTTGAAAAGCGGGCGTGGAGCGATTTAAAACGCGAAAATTGGGATTTGCCGGAATCTTCAAGCGGGCGCATTATCGAAATGTTATCAGAAAATGTGCTGTTTTCGACAATGACTGGACATCTCGCGAACGGGGAACAGGCGATGATGGGGAGTTACGAAGCCTTTTTCCCGATTATTACGGCGCAACTTTTGCAACAAATGAAATTCATCAAACAATCCAAGACGGTTAAGTGGCGCAAGCCTTTGCCGGCGGTGAATTTGTTGTCGACTTCGACTTGTTGGCGACAAGATCATAACGGCTTTACGCATCAATCGCCTGCGTTAATCTCAACATTATTATCAGTGCCGTCTGACCTCGCCAACTGTATTTTTCCGGTCGATGACGTGGCAGCCGAGGAGGCTTTTCGTTTTATGCTAGATTCCCGAAATGTTGTAAATTTGACAACATTTAACAAAAATGAAGAGCCGCGTTATATCGACTCGCATCACGCCAAATTCCAATTCGATAACGGCGGGGCTTCAATTTACGAGTTCGCTTCCGATCCAGACCCTGATTTTGTGCTGACCGCCGCTGGCGATATCGTTACGCAAGAGGCCTTAGAAGCAATTAAACTCTTGAAGCAAGATTTGCCGGAACTGAAATTACGCTTTGTCGGAATCAATGCACTGTCTTACCGCGCGATCGGAACAACCGAGAATAAATTAACCCGGGAAAAATTCGTGGAATTATTTACCGCTAACAAACCGATTTTGGCCAATTTTCATGGCTATCCTGAAACTTTAGAAAATATTTTGGAAAATTACACAGAAAGACGACGACTGCGGGTGCATGGGTTCAACGAAGAAGGTTCGACCACTACTCCGTTCGAAATGCTACGCCGCAATGCCGCTTCGCGTTATGATCTTGCATTCGACATCGCAAAAGTGATTGGACGCGAAGATTTAGTCGATAAATACCGCGCAATTTCGGCGCAAAAACACACGTACGCAGTCGAACATGGCGAAGACTTGATAAAATAGCACGTTTATGTTAGAATAGCATATTATGGAATTATTTATTTTAATTGCCGTATTATTGATTTTGGCGGAAACTAGTTTCTTGACTATAAAAAAACTAAAACCACTACGGACCGGCAAGCGTAAAATCTATATCGACACTTCGGCGCTAATTGACAGACGAATTTTAAACGTCGCACGATCGGGATTCCTAGATGGTGATATTGTTGTTTTAAAAAGTGTTCTCCGAGAGCTACAATTGCTTGCAGATGGCAAAGATTCGGAAAAGCGCCTAAAAGCACGGGCGGGGATCGAAGCAGTTTCGGAACTCGAACGCGTAATCAATGTGAACACTGAAATTTTTGACGACGGGGAAGGACGTAAAAAAGTCGATGAAGAACTTTTAAAGTTTGCCAAGGAAAACCGCGGAGCAATTTTGACGGTTGACTATAATTTAATCAAAGTTGCCGAAGCGGAAAAAATTGAGACTCTAAATATCAATGACTTAGCACTCGCGGTGCGAACGGAATTTTTACCGGGTGAGAAAATGGAAATCAAAATCACCGAAAAAGGCTCCAATAGGGGGCAGGGCGTGGGACATCTTGCTAATGGCGCGATGGTTGTGGTTGATCGTGCGGCCAATAAAATCGGACAAACCATAAATATCGAATTTGAGCGTTTTCATGAAACTTCGTCAGGGCGGATTATTTTCGCTAAGATTGCGAAGCGCCAGAAATAATTTAGAATATTAGAATAGTCTCACCTTCTGCGCGAGGGGCACCCCAAATGCAGAAGGTAAAACGAGTATGCCTTGCCGGAATTATTATTCGTCGGCTTCTTTAGTGTCTTTTTTACAGGAGCTGATACTTGAAATATTCATTTCTCCAGAGGCCGAATAGCCAGCAGAATCAGATACGATGATGCGAGCGGAAGTTTCGGAGCCAGTAAGATTATATATTGCTCCACCCGAGAGAGATACCCCACCTTTTTCAACGCCATTGATATAAAGCGTCGCACTGGATAAGTCATAGGCCCCCTGAGCGATGTTCGCATAAAGTTTACAGCCCGAAGTCGAGAGCGAAACTCGTGGTGGTTCATAATCACAAGTATCATTTTTATCACGGTCATACGGTGACGGGACATTGTAAACAGTATTGCCGGTCATCGGATCAATAGTTTTAGTGACTTCAACTTGAATCTTGTATTCTTCCGGCGTACAAGCCGCAGCCAGTAAGTGATTATAACGATTGAAAGTCAAAGTTTCTTTCGAGACTCCCGAATTTTTTGCGCCATTATACCAGCTTGGCCAAATGTCCGTCTTACCATTAACGGTCAAAGTCTGAATACCTTCCGGTTTTGTCGGTTCGTCACCAGACTTCCAACGTCCATCAGCCGCATAAACTTCTTTATGAATACGCTCCATATACTCCGCCACAGTATAGCGCGCTGGATCATGAGTATTAGAAGTTAGCCCCGAGCCGTCGTGATTACCATTCCAAACCAGAGTCGAAACTGCGGTCGAATAACTCTCCATCAAAGAATCTTTTGTCTCGGCCGAGTTTGTAGTAGTCGTAGTTCCGGTCTTAGTTGCAGTCCAGACACCAGGAATAACATAACCCGCACTTTGCGAACCGCCAGCGGCATAGATACTGAATCGGGCGCTACCGTCGCTTAAGATATTCGACAACATATAGGCCACTTGCGGGTCAACAACTTCCGTAGCCTCTGAATCATTCCAAGATTCAATAACTTCGCCAGAAGAGTTCTTCATTTCGAGAACATAGGAAAGATCACGATAAGAACCACCACGCGCTAAGGAAGCATAAGCATTAGCGTGTTCAACCATTTTTACGCCACAACCCGAACCGATCGCAATCGAAAGCCCATAGCCATCATTATTAGCACAGTAAGAAGTATCGCCAAGTTTCCGTGCAACCTCAAGAGACTCGTCGATGCCGTTAATATAAAGCGCTTTAACTGCGGCAATATTTAGAGAATGCCCGAGAGAGAAACGAATCGTCACGTTGCCATAGAAAGTCCCCGTCGCATTCGTAAGCGAACACTTGCCGCTAGTATAGCCTTTACAATAAGTACTATCGATATTTTCATCTTTCAAAATACTACCAGGACCATAATTCGTGCCTTCGCGTTGCATAAATAATGGTGCATAATCAAGAATCGGCTTAATCGTCGAACCCGGCTCAATCGAAGAATCCGTGGTTGCGTTCATTTCACCGTAAGTCGGGTTATTAAAATCAATCGAGCCGACCATAGCAATAACTTGCGAAGTTTCGACATCGACAGAAACTAGCGCGAGATCATCACTATTATTTTTATACGTGTGTTTCGCACCAGCAGCAATCGCATCTTCGGCAATTTTTTGCGCGCGCAAATCAACAGTAGTTTTAATCGTCCATCCGCCCGAACGCATAGTCTGAATACCGTATTTATCTTCGAGTTGCTGTTTGACTTCCAACACGAAATGTGGTGCTTGCATATTAGCGTATTGACTCGATTCCGGTTTAATCGTATCAAGAATCGCAACCTCTTTCGCATCACTAGCTTCTTGTTCGGAAATATACCCCATCGAGACCATGTCGTTCAAGACTTTATGTTGACGTTCGATTAACATATCGTTGCCATATTCATTATACGGATTCAAAACCGCCGGATTATTCGGAATCGCCGCAAGCAATGCCGATTCTGCTAAAGTCAAATCTTTCGCACTTTTACCGAAATAAGTTTGAGCCGCTGATTCGACCCCATTTCGTCGACCACCATAGGGAGACTGGTTTAAATACATGGTTAGAATCTGATCTTTTGAATACATTTTTTCCAACTCAACCGCGAGAATTAACTCTTTAATTTTTCGGGTTAAACCGCCACGGTTTTCGCTCGCAGCTTCGTCGGAGAAATAGACTTGTTTAATTAATTGCTGAGTTAAAGTCGAACCACCCTGAACGCCTTGCCCGCTCAAAGTTGCGATCGAAGCACGCATCAAAGCTCCAAAATCAACGCCGGCATGATTATAGAAATTTTTATCTTCGATCGCGACGGTCGCCTTATACATGTATTCCGAAATATCTTCAGCATCGACCACCAAACGATAGTCTTCGCTGCCGGTATCTTGCCAAAGCACCTCACCGTTGCGGTCGAGATAAGTATTGACGGTTTCAGAAATCGACATCTCATCAAGCCGAATCTCGTCCAAATCTTTTTTGTAATATAGAAACAACCCACCAAGGAAAATAATAAAAATCAAAGCGCAGGCCGCAAGAAACTTCAAAATTTGTTTCTGTCCCGGCCATGAAAACCACCATTTAAACACCCGTTTCGGATGAAGCCGTGCAAAAAACCGTTTTACTGGTTCTTTTGGTAATTTAGCTAGATCCTCCGCTCGACGACGCGAGTCGGCTTCTCGTTTGGCATGATAATTGTATGCCAAACTAGAATATAAATTCATGTTTTTTTTCGCAGTTTTAGAGGAGGTTTTCTTGCTTTTCTTCGAATTTTTTGCTCTATTCGATTTAAATGGCAAAATCACCTCTGATTTCTTTTTAGCCATACATATATTATACATCAAACTAAATAAAAGTCCTAAAGTTTTTTATGTGTTATTATATTAATATGCGAAAGTTCAAGTTTCGGTCAGTTGTGGCATTGGCAAATATGAAATTGTCGGTAAAAACGGCGGCAATTGTTTTGGCGTCATCAACTTTGGCATCGGCGCTGCTGGGGTTGTTCCGCGATCGACTTTTAAATTCTTATTATCTCGGAACTTATCCGACAGGAATCGATGCTTATACGGCAGCGTTCACTGTGCCAGATTTTATGTTTTTCATTTTAACTTCTGGAGCTTTGTCAGTTTCATTTATTCCGGTTTTTAATCAACGTCTTGCGACCGGCAATAAAAAATCAGCGTGGGAACTTTCGTCATCACTTTTGAATTTGTTGGCGATTTTGACTTTAGTTGCATCAATTTTAATTATGATTTTTACTGATCCGTTGATCCGTTACGTGGTTTCACCAGGGCTCGATGAGTCGGGCATGATTTTAGCAATTAATATGACGCGCGTAATCGCAATTAATCCATTTTTGTTTTCGATCGCAACAGTTCTGACTTCGATTCAACAGGCCGTTGGACGGTTTATCTTTTATTCGCTCGCGCCGGTAATTTATAATATCGGAATTATTATTGGGATTACTTGTTTTACTAATGGAATTAATCTATTCGGCGTACAACTTTTCGAAGGCGGGATTATGGGGGTCGCAATCGGAGTTGTCCTTGGCGCTATAATGCAATTAATTGTTTCACTAATTGGTTTATTCGGGCTTGGCATGGATTACGATTTCAAAATTAAGTGGCGTAATCAAGGCTTCCGATCGATTCTGAAACTTTTGCCGGCGCGTTCGCTCGATCAGGGAATTGACTATGTCAATGGGATCGTGAACACGAATTTATCTTCGCGTATGGGCGCAGGAGCAGTACGTTCGTTTAATCAGGCTTCGAGCCTACATCAGATGCCGGTGAATTTAATCGGTGTGGCGATTTCGACTGCATTTTTTCCGAAATTGACTGAAGAGCTCGGCGCAGGCGATAAAAAAGAATTTTATCATACCTTTCGACAGGCGTTAAGAATGATTATTTGGATCTCGCTGCCGGTGGCGATTGTTGCTTTCTTCACGCGAGGTTACGTGACAAGTTTTATTTCTAATATCGGTAATAACGATAGTAACGGGACTATTGCATCAGTGCTCGGCATGCTTTGTATCGCAATTTTTGCGCGCAGTATTTTTCATATCGCTTCGCGCGGGTTTTATGCCTTTCAAGATACTAAAACACCGTTTTACGTTTCGATTCTAGCAATTGGACTGACAATTGTACTTTCGATTTGGTTCTTTATGATCGGATTAGGTGTTGATGGGTTAGGTTTAGCACAATCCATCGGTGCAATTGTCGAGATAATAATATTATTGTCAATTTTACAACATCGGTCGGAAAGGGTTCTTTTGAATAAAGATTTTTGGCGAGCACTAGTGCGAATGATTTTCGCTAGCGTAATTGCTGGCTGCGTAGCATTTTCGATGACAAAATTCATACCGCTGATGGCGACGGATTCATCGCTCGTAATTACCGTTCCGAAGTTCTTGCTAATTTCCGTGGTCTCTTTTGGTGCATACTTAATAGCGAGTTATTTATTAGATTTGAAAGAGACTAAACCAATCTTTGAATACATTAAGAAAATTCTCTTTAGAAACGCAAAATAGTGTTATAATTAATCCATGGAGATAAAACGCGAGGATATTTTACATTTGGCGAAGTTGTCGAATTTTTCGGTTTCGGACGCAGAGGCAGAAAGTTTGGAGCGCGATTTAAGTGATATTATTAAATACATTTCTCAACTTGATGAATTAGAAACGGAGAATGTGGAGCCGACCTATCAAGTTTTTGAGATGGAAAATGTGTGGCGACCGGACGAGGTTTTGGAGCAGGACGCGACGCGAGAAGAATTACTCGCATTGACAGTTGCAGAAAAAGATCATCAAATTAAAGTCCCGAAGGTATTATAATGAAAATTGCAAATCAAAAAGTTTCGGCGGTAAGTTTAGTAAAAGATGCGCTAGAAAAGGCGAAAAAGTTTGAAGATTATCATATTTTTACATTTTTGAACGAGGAGAAGGCCTTAGAAAAGGCGCACGAAATCGACCAGCGAATTAAAAATGGGGAAGAAGTAGGTCGGCTCGCGGGCGTGCCGTATGCCTTAAAAGATAATTTTCTCTCACCCGAGGGCGAGACAACCGCTTCGGCACATATTTTAGAAGGTTTTACTTCGCCGATTACGGCGACGACGGTGGAGCGACTCGAAGCAGAGGGTGCGATTATGATTGGACGGACGAATATGGATGCGTTTGCACACGGGTCGTCGACTGAAAGTTCGTATTTTGGACCGACTTTGAATGCTCACGATCGCGAACGTGTAGCGGGCGGGTCGTCTGGCGGATCGGCAGTGGTGGTGGCGCTCGACATTGTGGAATTTGCGACTGGAACGGACACGGGTGGTTCGATTCGACAGCCGGCTTCGTTTAATGGTGTCTATGGGCTAAAACCGACGTATGGGTGTAATTCGCGATATGGAGTCGTGGCGATGGCATCATCGACGGACTGTGTTGGCTTCTTTACTAAAACGCTGGAAGATATGGATCTTTTGATGTCGATTTCGAGTGGTAAAGACCCGAAAGATATGACGACTTTGGATAATTATTACAATGGTGAATTTGAAGCATCTTGTCTCGGACACGCTCAAGGCCGCTCGGCCAAGCCTATGGTCCTCGACAAGGTGCTTTCAAATTCTGATAAAAAAACATCTCACTGCCCGACGGGTGATGCCACTTGGGGGTCCCCCATCGAGCTTGATGAGAATGGGGGAAAAGTGGCGGCAGGACCTGTCGGGAAGAAATGTATCGGCATTATCAAAGATTTTGATAATGATTCAGTTGATGTGGAGATTCGGGAGGCGCTGAAACGGAAGTGTGAGTTGTTGGAATCGAAGGGACATGAGATTGTGGAGTTGTCGATGCCGGCTTTGAAATATGCGTTGGCGGCGTATTATATTATTGTGCCGGCGGAAGTGGCGTCGAATTTATCGCGACACGACGGCGTAAGATATGGTTTTCGGTCGAAAAAGTCGGAAGATTTGGAAAAGTTGTATTCCGAGACGCGCTCGGAAGGCTTTATGCCGGAAAACAAGCGCCGAATTATGATCGGGAACTTTGTGTTGTCGAGCGGATTTTATGATGCGTATTTTTTGAAGGCGGCGAAAGCGCGAACCTTAATCATTGAAGAGTATAATAAAGCTTTTGAAAAATGCGATTTTATCTTAACACCAGTAGCGCCAAATCCAGCATTTAAACTCGGTGAAAAAGTGAATGATCCGGTTGCAATGTATCTCGAAGATGCAATGAGCGTGCCGCTTAATCTCGCGGGAGTGCCGGGACTTACCGTACCGGCAGGAAAAACAAAAGCTGGATTGCCGATCGGTTTACAATTAATCGGTCCGCGCCGAAGTGATAAAAGTTTAATTATGTTCGCAGGGGAGCTTGAATAATGGACGGGGGTGTTATTACTTTTATTCTGGCGATTTTAATTGTAGCAGTGTTCGTTTTTTTGGCAATTCTTTTGACCGGAAAACGCGGTTATACTTTTAATCGCGAAGTTTACCAGTCGCGATTTTTGGCGATTGAAAATAAATTGAAGGAAAATAATCCCGCGACTTTTATGACCACAATTATTGAAGCAGATAAGTTGCTTGATAAGGCGCTGATTGAGATGGGTGTGCCGGGAAAAACAATGGGGGATCGTTTGAAAAAATCCGGCGATAAGTTTTCGAATCTGAATTCAGTTTGGCGCGTGCATAAAATGCGTAATGCGATTGCGCACGAATCGGGTTACGAAGTGAGTTATCGACAAGCGTTTAATGCCTTAACGGTTTACAAACAAGCGTTAAAAGATTTAGGAGCAATTTAATGAAATATTTACCGACTATCGGCATCGAATGCCATGTTCAGTTATCAACTAAAACTAAATTATTTTCGGAGGTCGACAACGACGCGCGAGGGAAGGAGCCGAACTCATGCGTATCGCCGGTGGATTATGCATTGCCGGGGATGTTGCCGCGGCTAAATGGTGAGGCGATAAAATTCGCGGTGCGAGCGGGGCGGGCGATGAACTGCGAGATTAACGCCGAGTCGCGGTTTGACCGTAAACATTATTTTTATCCGGATTCGCCCAAAGGCTATCAGATTACACAATTTTACCACCCGATTATTGGGGCGGGATTTGTGGAGCTGCCATCAGGGACAAAAATCCGAATCGAACATGCGCACCTCGAGGGCGACGCAGGGAAATTGACCCATTTCGACACTTATTCTTTGGTAGATTTAAATCGCGTAGATACGCCATTGATTGAAATTGTCTCGATGCCGGACATCCATTCCGCGAAAGATGCGCACGATTATTGTAAGGAATTGTGGCGGCTGATGCGGTATGCTAAGGTGACTTATGGGGATTTGTATAACGGAAACATGCGGTTTGATGTTAACGTGTCGCTAGCGCCGGAAGGATCGAGCGAGCTCGGCACACGAGCGGAAGTGAAAAATTTGAATTCTTTTAGGTCGGTGGAGCGGGCAGTAGAATATGAAATTAAGCGCCAAACAAAAATCTTAGAGTCAGGCGAAAAAGTGATTCAAGAAACTCGTGGTTGGAGTGATGCTGCTGGTAAAACTACAGGACAGCGTTCGAAAGAGGAAGCGAAAGATTATCGCTATATGCCGGAGCCGGATTTGCCACCGCTGAATTTGTCTCGTGAATTTATCGACGAACAACTCGCTGATTTTCCGCTAATGCCGGCGGATTATCGACGGGAGTTTAAGGACGTGATTGCTGGTGATATTTTGGAGATTTTGCTGGATTATCCAGAGTTGATGGAAAAGTTAGCGGAAGTGGCTGACGCACTCCATCTCGGACACGCTCAAGGCCGCGAGTGCTCGCAATCAGAGCAAGTGCCTTCGGGGGACGGGTCGCTTCAGCCCGTCGTCACGGGTGAAGCGCCCTCATCCTCGGTCGTAACCTCCGGAAGCCCCCGAAAGCACTTGCTTCTGATTGCTAACTTGTTCACCTCTGTTTTACTGGCGGAGGAAAAGTCGGCGGAGTTTCTGAACGATCTGCCGAGTGCGGATGCCCTGAATACCTTGGCAGAGATGAATGCGAAGAAAGAACTTAGTTCAACGGCGACAAAAGAAGTGTTTTTGCGCTTATTTGATCCGCAGATGAAAACGCGAGGCGTGGAGCAAATTGCGAAAGAGCTGGGGTTGATTCAGGAAAATGACCTTGGGGCGCTCGAAAAAATTGTGGATGCGGTGCTAGCAAAACCAGAGACAAAGCAGGCGCAAGATGATTTTCGGGCCGGGTCGGAAAAAGTGCTTGGGTTCTTGGTTGGGCAAGTGATGAAGGAGTCGAAAGGCAAGGCTAACCCGTCCAGCGTGCAAGAAATTCTGCGCAAAAAATTATCATAATTTCGATAGACAAAGGTGCTCAACTTGACTTTTTGACGCAAGTATGCTATAATTAGAAGATATCGCTCTAATTTTAGGGTTTATTTTTCTTGATATATGTGGTAAAATGAGGTCAGAAATATGTCTTTTTTGAGCGTGGAGCTATAAAAAGAACCAATAATAAAATAAAGGAGCATATGGCTGATATAAAGGATCTAAATAAGCTGCGTAATATTGGGATTATCGCCCATATCGACGCGGGTAAGACGACAACCTCGGAAGCGATTTTGTATCGGACGGGGTTGAAACATAAAATCGACCTGGTGAAGGGCGGAACCGGCGGTGCAGACACCGACTGGATGGAACAAGAAAAGGAACGCGGAATTACGATTACTTCGGCGGCGGTGACGGTGTATTGGAAAAATCACCAGATTAACATCATCGATACTCCGGGGCATATCGACTTTACCGCAGAAGTAGAACGTTCGCTACGTGTACTAGACGGTGCAGTGGTGGTGTTTGATGGCAAGATGGGTGTTGAGGCACAATCTGAGACCGTGTGGCGCCAAGCGACTAAATACGGCGTGCCGCGCATCTGCTTCGTGAACAAAATTAACCAAATCGGTGGTGATTTTTACAAGTCGCTAGATTCGATTCACAAGCGTCTTTCGAAAAACGCGGTGGCGATTCATTTGCCGATTGGTTTTGAAAAAGATATTTGTGGTGTGGTTGATTTGATCGACATGAAAGCTTACACTTACAAAGATTACGCAGATCACGAGCTGACGGTTGGCGAAATTCCGGAAGACATGAAGGAAAAAGCGAAAAATGCACGTTCGATGCTGATCGAGGAAGCAGTGCAGGCTGACGAAGCGTTGATGGATAAGTATTTCAATGAAGGCGAAGAGGCAATTACAGAGGCGGAACTGAAAGCCGCGCTGCGCAAACGTGTGCTTGACGGCGATTTCTTCCTAGTGACCGGTGGTGATGGTCGTGGGGTGATTGTTGAAAAAGTGCTAGATTTAATGACCGATTACTTGCCGAGCCCGCTTGATCGTGATCAGGGACAAACAGTTGGAACCGACCCGAAGACCGGTGACAAGGTCATACGTAAGGCCGACGCTTCGGAACCTTTGACAGCACTAGCATTCAAGATTGCAACTGATCCGTTTGTTGGAAAATTAATTTTCATTCGCGTCTATGCTGGTAAACTTAAATCTGGCGATACAGTTCTGAATGCTTCGACTGGCGACAAAGAGCGTATCGGACGTCTAGTGCGAATGCATGCAAATGACCGAAAAGAAATTAGCGAAATCGGTGCGGGCGATATCGCTGCGGTAGTTGGGTTAAAAAATTGTACGACTGGGACAACTATCTGTGCACCAGCTTCGCCGATTCTACTTGAGTCAATTGAATTCCCAGACCCGCCAGTATCGATCGCGGTCGAACCAAAAACTAAGGCCGACCAAGAAAAAATGGCGCTTGGACTTTCGAAAATGGCCGAAGAAGACCCAACTTTCCGAGTTCATACCGACGAAGAAACTGGTCAAACGATTATTTCGGGGATGGGCGAATTACACCTCGAAATTATTATCGATCGCTTGAAGCGTGAACATAATGTTGAAGCGAACACCGGTGCACCGCAAGTGGCTTATCGCGAAACGATTCGCGGAACTGCTGAAGCACAAGGGAAACACGTCAAACAGTCTGGTGGTCGTGGTCAATATGGTGACGTTTGGATTAAGTTTGAGCCGAATGAACCGGGGAAGGGCTTCGAGTTTATTGACCAAATTAAAGGCGGTGTGGTTCCACAAGAATACCGCAAGCCGGTCCAAAAAGGCGTCGAGGATACTTTGGCAGGTGGCGTCATCGCTGGTTACCCAGTAGTCGATGTTAAGGCGACGCTTTACGACGGTTCATATCACGATGTTGACTCTTCGGAACTCGCCTTTACACTCGCCGGTGTACTAGCGACTCGCGAGGGAATTAAGAAAGCAAACCCAGTTCTGCTCGAGCCGGTGATGAAACTTGAAATCACCACGCCAGAAGAATACATGGGTGATGTAATTGGTGACGTAAACTCGCGTCGTGGCCGAGTCGATGAAATGGAAGATTTAGTTGGCGGCGCAAAGCTGATTAAGGCTTTCTGTCCGTTAGCAAACTTATTCGGCTATACTGGCGATCTTCGTGGTATGACGCAAGGACGCGCAGCTTCTTCGATGGAACTCTTTTCTTACGAGGAAGTTCCACCGAATGTGGCAAAAGAAGTGATTGACGCGCGAAATTCAAAATAAAGATCGAAATCCCCTCTTTACATTTGGGGGGAAATGGTCTAAAATAATAATGTAGAGTTTTGGAGCTGGTTTTTATTAGCGCTCCAAACATAATTAATAAAAAGGAGATTGAATGGCAAATTTTGACCGTTCCAAACCACATATTAATGTGGGCACCATGGGTCACGTCGACCATGGTAAAACGACCCTAACGGCGGCGATTACTAGTGTATTAGCAAAGCGCCTTCCGTCGGATGTAAACAAGTCGGTTGCTTACGATCAAATCGATAATGCACCAGAAGAAAAAGCTCGTGGTATCACAATTGCGACCTCGCATCAGGAGTACGAATCCGAGAAGCGTCATTATGCACACGTTGATATGCCTGGGCACGCAGATTACATTAAGAACATGATTACCGGTGCAGCACAGGTTGACGGGGCGATCCTCGTCGTGGCGGCCAACGATGGACCTTTGCCACAGACTCGTGAACACGTATTGCTCGCGCACCAGGTGAACGTGCCGAAAATCATCGTGTTCCTCAACAAAATGGACCTTGCGGATCCTGAACTCGTTGAGCTCGTTGAGATGGATGTGCGTGATCTTTTGAATAAATACGGTTTCGATGGTGATAACGCGCCGATCATCAAAGGCTCGGCGACGAAAGCCCTTGAAGGTGATAAAGAAAACGAAGATGCGGTGATGGAATTAATCGCAGCGATGGATGAATACTTTGACATCCCAGAGCACGATCTCGACAAACCGTTCTTGATGCCAGTTGAAGATGTCTTTTCGATCAAAGGTCGTGGAACTGTAGCTACTGGCCGTATCGAACAGGGCATCGTGAAGTTAAATGACGAAGTTGAAATTGTCGGTTTGAAGGATACGCAAAAATCGGTTGTGACTGGTATTGAGGCTTTCCATAAAACTCTCGATCAGGGTCAAGCCGGTGATAACGCAGGGCTTTTGCTCCGTGGTATCGAGCGTGATCAAATCGAACGCGGTCAGGTTATTGCAAAACCGGGCTCGATCACTCCGCACACCGAATTTGAAGCTGAGGTTTATATCTTGAAGAAAGAGGAAGGTGGACGCCATACTCCGTTCTCCAAGGGTTACAAACCGCAATTCTACTTCCGCACTACGGATGTAACTGGTGAAGTTGAACTTCCGGCAGACAAAGAAATCGTCATGCCTGGCGATCAGGTCACCTTCAAGGTGAAGTTGCTCGCACCAGTGGCGATGAATGATCAGGATCGTTTCGCTATTCGCGAAGGTGGTAAGACTGTCGGTTCTGGCGTAATCACCAAAGTTATTAAATAACTTTCTCAAACTAAGAAGAGTAGCTCTCGAAAGAGAGCTATTTTTCTACCCCTAAAAATTGACTTTTGAAATAATCCGTGATATAATGGTGTTATAGTAAATTAATTATCCATCTCTAAAAACTTACTGACGGCCTGTCTAGGGGCGAGTCTAAGATTATAGAGAAGAAAGGACGACATCATGGCAGAAAATAAAAAAGATAGCGGGCTAAAAATTCGCATTCGCTTGAAGGCTTATGATCATCGCGTAATCGATCAAAGCGCACGACAGATCGTTGATACGGCGATCCGTACTGGAGCTGCGGTCTCGGGACCGATTCCTTTGCCGACTAGGCGTTCAACTTTCACCGTAGTGAAATCGCCGCACGTCTACAAAACTGGCGGGGAAGCTTTCGAAATGAAAGTGCATAAGCGGTTGATCGATATCTCGAACGCGACGCCAAAAACAATTGAAAGCCTACAGAACTTGTCACTTCCAGCTGGCGTAGATGCCGAAATCAAAATGTAGCCTGATAAGAGTCTGAATTGAAACGAGAGATAATCTCGTTTCAATTTTTTACTGATAAAATGATATAATAGAAGAGTATGAGTGTAGCTAATTTTAAAAAGCGGTTTTATTTCGTAGTCGCGAAATATTTTCAATTTTTTGCGAATCGGGTTTTACGGAAATGGAAGCCACGAATTATTGCAATTACCGGTTCAGCTGGGAAAACAACGATGCTAAACATGGTCGAATTTGAAATGGGCGACAAAGCACATTATTCGCACGATGCAAATTCTGCTTTCGGCGTTTCGTTCGATTTATTAGGGCTTAGAGGCGTGAATGGGTCGAAATGGCGCTGGATTCACCTTTTTTTCGCAGCCCCCTTTAAAGCACTTTTTCAATGTTACGAACAGGAATTTTATGTAGTAGAAATCGACGGGGAACGCCCGCACGAGGCGGAATTCTTGGCGGAATGGTTGAAGCCAGAGGTCACAATCTGGGTTTCGATCGGACTATCGCACGCGGTGCAGTTTGAAAAAGTAGTAGCTGAAGGAAAGTTTAGAGATTTATCCGAGGCGATTACAGCGGAATTTGCGAATTTACCAAAAAATACCTCAAAACGAGTCTACATCGACGCTGACTCAAAATTGATGACTTCAGCGACGAAGGACATCTCGGCGAAAGTCGTTCCGATAAAGAAAACTGAGATGAAAAAATACGTCGTTTTTCCTGATTCGACCGATTTCACTTTCGGTGACACGACTTTTCACTTTGACCGACCGGAACCGAAGGATATTACCTTTAATTTATTCGTATTACAAGATTTGATGAAATATTTAAAGTTAAAGTTTAATCCTGATTTTACAGGGATGAAAGCGGCGCCGGGGCGGAGTTCGCATTTTGTTGGATATAAGGGAATTGATATCGTAGATAGCAGTTACAATGCACATATGATTAGTATGGCTTCAATGCTCGATATGGCGAAACGGATGCATGCGGAAGAGAAATGGTTGGTGATTGGCGATATCGTCGATCAGGGGTCGCTGGCGGAAGAAGAGCACCGAGCATTAGCGAAGTTAATCGCCGCAGTGGAACCAAAAAAAGTGGTCTTAGTCGGACGACGGACGAAAAAATACACCGCGCCAGAGTTAAAAAAACTGGGAGTTTCGACGGTAGCAACGTTGGACCCCCGTAAAGCTTTAGAATATATTCAAAAAAATGTCAATGGCGACGAGACCTTGATTTTCAAGGGGAGCCAGTATTTAGAATGGGTGATTGAGAAGCTATTAGTCGACCCGACAGATGCGAAAAAACTCTGTCGGCGCGAAAAAGCGGCGGTAGCAAGGCGTAAAAGTTGGGGGCTAGACTCGTGAAAGGAGTAAAATAATGGCAGATCTTTATATTGTTCATGGTTGGACCTATACGGTAGAGCCATGGAAAAAGACAATCGAATTGCTCAGAGGGCGGGGAATTAGCGTAAAAATGCTCCATGTGCCGGGGCTGACCGAAGAATCGAAGAAGGAATTTACGATTGAAGATTACGTCAAGTGGGCGGATCAGGAAATTCCGGACGGAGCAGTGGCGCTAGGGCATTCGAACGGGGGGCGGATTTTACTAAATCTCTGTGCCATGAAACCAGATAAATTGAGAAATCTGATTCTGCTAGATGCGGCGGGGATTTACGAGCCGACGCTCAAGAAAAAGGTGGTCGAAAAGGTCGCCAAGCTCGGCAAACCATTCAAAAAGGTGAAGGTTATCGACAAAGCTTTTCATCGCGTGACCGGCTCGACAGATTATTCGCGTGCGCCGGAAAATATGAAAAAAACGTTGGCGAATATGATCGAATCGGATAGAAATCTGGATTTTTCAAAGGTCGAAACGAAGACTTTTATTCTCTGGGGCAAGAAGGATACAACTACACCGCCGCGACAGGCGACTTTGATGTATGAAAAATTGCCGAATGCGGAATTGAAATTCTATGCGAATTGGACGCATGCGCCGTATATTTCAAGCCCAGAGGAGTTAGCGCGGGCGCTGGCGACGCTGGTGGAGAGAATGAAAAAGTGAGTTTCGGCTTCAAAAAACAATATTTTTTGGGAATGGCGGCGGGATTTTCGAAAAAAGCTAGACTGGAACATACTTTTTGCATCGGGTGGGAAAAAGACCGGAGAGAATTGGCAGAGTTTTTAGAGAAAAAATATGGGTTAAGCATCGGAGTGGAGAATGAGGAGAAAACGGCAGAGACTGGCAAAAATCCCAAAACTGTCATTTCGGAACAAGCAAGGAATATGGATCCACGGGCGATATTATGCAAAAACGGACGCTCGGCGTTATGTTTGGCGCTCAAGGCCTATTTTAATCGCGGTGATAAAATTATCGTCAACGGTTTCACTTGTTATGCGGTAGTTGAAGCGATCAAAAAAGCGGGGCTAATTCCTGTTTTCGCCGATATTTCGCGCAAAGATTTGAATTTTAATGTCGAGACGCTGGAGAAAGTTGCGAACGGGGCGCGAGGACTCATCATTCAAAATTCACTGGGAAATCCGGTAGATATTTTTGCGATTGAAAAGTTCGCACAAAAACATAATTTGATTTTAATCGAAGATTTGGCACATTCGGCAGGGCGAAAATACAGAGACGGACGCGAAATGGGGACGGTCGGAGCGGCAACAGCATTGTCATTCGGTAAAGATAAGGCAATTGATACGGTTTCAGGCGGAGCAGTGATTTTACGTGACCCCTGTAAACACGCAATCAAAGCGCCGACGAAATTCCCGAAATTATCCGACCACTTACGGGCACGATTTTATCCGCTACTGGGAGCGGTTTGTCGGGGACTGACGAGAGTCCATCTCGGGGGAGCTTTAATGCGAGGGTTAGTTAAAATCCATTGGGTGGAGAAATCGGCGGATAATCGGCTGGATCTGGAACGAAAAATTAGCAAATTCGAGGCAAAATTGGCATTAAAACAGTTAAAAACGCTCTCTGGGCGAGCGCCGATTCGGGAGTTTTATCTGGTAGATGACCGCGACAAGGTCTTGCGGGAGCTTAGGAGGGCCGGCTATTATTTTGACGGTTTTTGGTACGAAAAACCGGTATCGCCGGAGCGCTATTACAAAAAAGTCCATTTTCCAGAGGAAAAATGTCCCGAAGCGGTATTTATATCCCAGCATATCGTGAATTTTCCGAGGTATTATACGAAAAAAGAGTTGGAAGGGGCGCGAAAAATCGTGGAACAACATTTGGTACAAGGGGGAGAAAGGTAGGTGCATACAAAAGTGAAAAATACAGAAGCCAAAATAAATGAAATAAATGCGTGCAGTGAGGCCGCTACGGATAAAAATGTAGCAAAAAATTGGCAAAAAATCGTCAAAAATTTTCCCGAAGCAAATTTCTTGCAGTCGCCAGAATACGGACGGATGAACGAAATGCTGGGCGAAAAAGTGATTACGGCAGATCTTCAGGGGAAAAACGGCGGTTTCGGACACGCTCTGATGATTGTGCGAGATGCGAAGCGTGGACGGTATCTCGAAATCCCGTGCGGACCGTTGATTAATTGGGAAGATGCGAAAGTACGAACAGAGGTGATGCGAAAAATTCACGAAACAGCACGAGCGGAAAAATGTGTGTTCGTGCGGATTCGGCCACAACTGATCGCTACTGAGAAAAATACCCGAATTTTGACGGATTTGGGGCTAAGAAAAGCTCCGATGCACCTAGCAGCGGAACACACGGTGATTATTGATCTGACGCCGACAGAGGAAAAGCTGCTCGCAAATATGCGCCGACAGACTCGCTACGAAGTTCGACGAGCGAAAAAACTCGGGATTACGGTTTCGCGCGACAATTCGGAGGCGATTTTCCGCGAATTTCACCAAGTGCAGGCCGAAACTGCGAAAAGACAGGGGTTCGTTCCGCCATCGCTTGAAGTTTTACTAGCTGAACGCGAGGCCTTTGGCGAAAATATTTGGATTTATGTGGCTAAAACAGCGGAAGGAGAACCGGTGGCGTATGGTTTGATTATCAAAAATGGCCGCGAGGGGGATTATTATGAGGCAGCTTCGACGGATTTAAACCGAAAATTACCGGGAGCATATGCGCTCTTGTGGCAGGCGATGCGAGATTTGAAAAAAGACAGCGTGGAACGCTTTAACCTCTGGGGGATTGCGCCAAAAAATCAGCCAAATCACCGGTACGCAGGGGTGACAACCTTTAAAACCGGGTTTGGCGGAGAGATGATTGAGTATGTCGCTGCGCACGATCTGGTGATTTCGAGATTTGGCTATCTGAAGGATTTAATTGTCGAGAAAGCTCGCAAGAAACGGAGGCATTTATGAAAGACGCCACTAATCGTAAAATTTGGGATGATTTTGTTAAAAATCGTCCGGAGGCGAATTTCTTGCAGTCATGGGACTTTTATGAGTTTCACCGCGCTCGCGGAAAAGAAGTAGTGCGGAGAATTTCGACGAATAAACAGGGGAAAATCGTGGCAGCTTATGCCGGAGTAGTAGAGACGGCAAAACGAGGAACTTATCTTGCAATCGCCGGCGGGCCGTTGATGGACTTTTCTGACGAAAAAATCGTCTCTAACGTGTTTTCTGATATCCGCGAGCAAGGCAAGGCTCATAACTGCGTGTTTATCAGGGTGCGGCCACAAGAGCCAATGTCGCAAAATATTTTGAAACTTTTGTCAAAACAAGGACTAAAGCCGGCGCCGATGTATCTATCGGTGGAATATGCGGGGATTTTAGATTTACATAAATCCGAGGAGGAAATTCTCACGAAAGCATCGCAAGGATTTCGGCGGAAACTGCGAAAAGCCAAGAAAAACGAGGTCGAAATTACTGCCGAGACCGATGATAAAGCGATCGAGGAGTTCTGTCGGCTCGAAAAACTACACGCCGAGCGGCAAAAATATGTAGCATTTTCGAGCGATTTTTTAAAAAAACAGTTCGAAGCGTTCCGGAAAAACGGAGAAGTAGTGATTTATACCGCAAAAAAAGATGGGGAAACTCTGGCGCAGAACTTTATGATTTTTTACGGCCCGGAGGCGAGTTATCATTACGGCGTATCTTCGGCACTCGGGACGAAATACTCGGCGGCGCCACTTTTACATCTAGCCGCGATGGAAGAGGCACGAAAACGCGGCTGCATCCGCTACAATCTCTGGGGAATCGTCGGTTTAGACGAAAAATCGCACCGTTTTTATGGGGTGAGCGAGTTTAAACGTTCGTTCGGGTGCGAGGAATTAAAATACACACCGGCGCATGATTTAATTTTAAACCCAGTGAAATATCAGATTACGAAAATCGTCGAGAACATACGCAAAAAAGTGCGTCATGTATGATATAATAGACATAAGTAATTTAAGGAATTCTTATGGCGAAAATAAATCGAAGATATATTGATAAACATTGGTTGATGTTTGTTTTACGGGGGACATTAGCGGCGGTATTTGGTTGTTTAATGCTTTTTAATGGTGCCGAAAATGTCAGTAATACGATCGCGATTTTAGGTGTGATGCTGTTATTTATGGGGATTATCGATGCGACTGGTGCATTGTATAGCTCAACGAAAAAACACGGCTGGATAAATTCGGTTATCGATGCATTAATTGACGTGGTTGCTGCGGTAATATTATTGTTTTTCGCAAAGGAAAGTCTGACTTCGAGCGTGATCATCATCTCAGTTTATACGATTATTTCTGGAATAATTGACATTTTTCACGGTTTCTTATCGACTGTTGACCCGACCGATCGTTTCATCCGCGTGCTAGCGGGCGTTTGTGGCTGTGTGATTGGCTTAGCGATTTTGAACTCTGGTGGATTTGAAATTATGACTTTCGTGCGTTTCTTCGGGACATATATGATAATCGTCGGAGCAACGAGTTTGATTTATGGTGTGCATAATCGTTCACAAAACATCGAAGACAAAATTGCACGCAGTGAAGCGCGTAAAAAATCCGGAAAAAAGCCTAGCAAAAACAAGAAAAAATAGTATAATAGAAAAATAATATCAAGAAGGAACGAGGGATCGGCCCAACGACTTCCTGCCAACCTAGCGATGCCAAGGTGGTAAATCCGACCAGAAAGGAAAGATATGTTCTATCGAACCGCGGAGAGCGTTTCTCCGAAACACCCAGATAAACTTTGCGACCAAATCAGCGATGCGATTTTGGATGCGTATTTAAAAGAAGACCCGAACGCACGAGTCGCGGCGGAAGCTTGCGGTGGGCACGGAGTAGTGTTTGTGACCGGCGAAATCACATCGACAGCGACGGATATTGATATCCCGGCAATCGTGAGACGAATTGCGGGGGAAGTTGAAGTACATACGAAAATCGTGGAACAATCTCCCGAAATTGCGCAGGGCGTCGATACCGGGGGCGCGGGCGATCAGGGAATCATGATTGGGTTTGCGTGCGATGAAACTCCGGAACTTTTGCCACGCGAAGTCGTGTTGTCTCGTCGGCTAAATCAATATATTTACGAAAAGTTCCCGTTTGACGGTAAAACACAGGTAACGATTGCACCGGACGGTTCGATTGATTCGATTGTGGCGAGTTTTCAAAATGCGCCGAAAGACGAGCTTACGGAATTAGTGCAGGGATTTATTGCGGAAAATAACTTGTCCGGCAAGTTGGAACTGCATATAAATCCAGCCGGAGACTGGAATCAAGGCGGTTTTGACGCCGATACGGGGCTGACCGGGCGAAAGTTGATCGTGGACAATTACGGCCCGCGAGTGGCGATTGGCGGAGGTTGTTATTCAGGCAAGGACCCGTCGAAAGTCGATCGCTCGGCGGCGTATATGGCACGAAAAGTGGCAGTGGATTATTTGAGAGAGCGCGGGGCGCATGAAGTGTTGGTGCGACTGGCTTATGCAATCGGATACGCCGAGCCATTAGAAAAAACTGTGATCATTGATGGTCAGCCGGAAGAAATCGAAGGCTACGATTTAACACCGAACGGAATTATTGAATTTTTGGACCTAAAACGCCCGATTTACGAACAAACCGCCCGCTATGGCCATTACGGCGAGGGGTTTGGGTGGGATAAATAATCTTATTCGAATAAAAAATCCCCGCGAGTTTCGAAGTTTATTTTTTATAATGTGTTATAGAGTCCAAACCTCCATGAGTATTTATATTTTTAATATATGTATTATTGTAATAAAAATACTCTTCTAAATATGATCCTTCTGATGTAAGTTCAATAATGGCATATTTTCCCTCGGGGAAATAGTCTATATAATAAAAATATAACGTCCCAACCTATATCTACTATTTCACTATCACATAAATAAAAACTAATTATGATGCGAGATGATTTAAAAATAAATTCTACTAATATTTCGCCACGAAATGCATTCCGTAATCCACCCGAACCATATCGCCGGGTTGATAGAGCTCGCCGTCTGCGGTGTTATACCAGCCTCTAAAACCAATCTTGTTTAGAGGCTCTTTCAACAAATAGAAATTGCCTTCCTTGAACACGAAATTGGTCGCGTCACTCATCCCAAACATCAAATCATCACTCGTCGTAACCTTCCATAAACGATTTCCTTCGCCGTCTTCTTCTGGCTTTAAGAGCATCTCGTCATTTAACTGATTGTGGAGTAGATAATTTTTAAAAGTCTCAAAATCAAGATAGGCAGACAGGACTTTTCCTTCCTCGACGCGAAGCCCTTTAAACATATAATACGGCATCACATCACTGAATAGGGAATAATCATAAAGTTCGAGCTCATCATAATCGCGATTTTCCCAAGTAATATTTTTGCCAAAGTCATACAGGTTCGAAAGGATAACGGTTCCGTCGGTTGTTATGACGTTATTTGCGATAATGTCATAATAACGCGTAGAAACGACGTGATAATATTCAACCGGTTCGTCGATAGTCTCAATACTAACAACTTTTACATACTCTATCTCGTTATTAGCATTCAATTTCGCAATCTCGGTACCGACTTTAAAGTTCTCGCTATCATGAACGGAGACGAATTGATTTAAGTCTTTACTGAAAACTCCGTGCTGACCGACGGTCTTAAGTACTGTTCCGTCCGAAAAAGTGGTTTTCTGATAATGATTAGTGGTTTTACCTTGTTCGATCCAAATCGGATATTCGTAAGTGTAAGTTCCAGTTTCATAATTCCAAACCAAGAGTAAATCATTATAAGTAATATCCTCAATTTTTTTCGTACTGCCATCGGCGAGAGTAACTAAAGTTCCTTTGACTAGGCAAAAACCCGTCGCACTCGCAGTGATTGTGATATCGCCGGTCACCTTGTTAATTGTGATTGCGCCACTCGAAGAATCATACGTATAATCCGTCCCACTGGTCAAAGTTGTTCCGCCCATGGTAATCGTGACAGAAGAAGGCAACATGTCAAGGCTCGATGAAGAATTGACTGCAAGAGTGGTAGAATAACTTGAATAAATCATTGCCGTATCCGAAGTAGAAGAAGACCCGTCATGACTTAGTTTCGAAAGTCTATAAGTAACCGAAAATTGCCATTTTAGGCTCGTTGTGTTCGATAAACTACAATATCCGCTTTCGGTCGTAGCAGAGCCACAGAAGCTTTCGCCGATATTTCCGGCCTCGTCTTCACCGTAAACTTTGACATAGTAATTACCTTCTTCTAGATTTGTCAGAGTGTAGCTCGTCAGAGCAGAGCCGGTTTCATAAGTTGAGGTCGTCCCCGTGTCGGTATTATAAAGAACGATATAATAATTAGTGACCGATGAGCCACCGGTGTCGATTCGATCCCAAGAGACTAATGCTTCGCCAATTACTGTATTCTCTTCAGGAATAGCGATGCTAATATTTCCGACTTTTGGGGCTTCAGTATCAACAACTTCAGAATTATCAACCGCAAGCGTCAGTTCGCCGACATTCACGGTATTAACCCCGGTACTGTTCAAAGTAATAATTGTTGTAGTTTCGTCGGCCAAGAATGAACCTCCTTCAGCAGTCTTAGCGCAAACCTCATAATTCTCGGTGGTATTTGCGCCGATTGAAAAAGTACCTAGCGCTGTCCCAGCGTTATTCACTAAGGCAATATTATCATTGCTCGAATCTAAAATGAAATTCCGATCATATTTATATGTATTCGCAACTGAAACTGTAAAACAGGCAATCGCACCGCCTTGTAAATTACCGGTGGTGGGAGTGATACTAGCAATAATATTACCAGTATTATCCGTCGTGTAGGTTGCATCGCCGTCGATCGTTACCTCCGCGTCGATGTCGTCGGTTGTAATCGTAAATTGAAGTTTATACGTCCGACTTTCTTCGGCAGGGATGACTTCTCCTGGGTCTAAAATTTCTCCAGTTGCACTATTTGTGATTACGGTTTCAACTGAAACGTGGCCAGAGGTATCGAGTTTTGCCGAGAAAGGGAAGTTGTTAAAAGCATAATTGTATGCCGAGCCGTTATTAATTTCGACTAAATATGTCGCGACAAAGGTTTCACTCGTTCCACGAACTTTAAAAGCGATATTTAAACCATCGATGGTAGGGTTGGAATAATCCCTTAGATTCGAACTTTCGCTTTCGACGATTGTCGCACTAACGATTTCAAGTTTCCCTTGTTTTTTTAAGGTAATATCACCATTTAATCCCAAATCTTGTTTATATAATGCAAAACCAACACTCATGGATGCCACGATTATAAAAACAATAAGCCCAAGAATGTTGTATTTTGACAGTTTAAATGTCATTTTTTAGCTTTTCCTTTACGGGGAACTTCTTTTTTCAGGTCAAAACGCCAAGCAATATCGCCACCGATGAGAATAAATGAAGCGCCAACTTTAGTCGATGTATAATTTATCGGCTTTCTCACCTCGCCATGCGCATCAATCAATTCGTTAAAAGACGTCACTTCTATGACATTAATATGCTTTAAGTCCGGAACCGCATCCGTATTGACAATAATATTGTCGTAAGTCTTTAAGATTTTGCGCAAAGTCTTATTATATTTATTTTCACTTTTAATCATAGTAATCGTTGCACGAATGGCGAAAATCAGAGTGATAGCCGCAACAACAAAACAAGTATACCCGACATATTTCACGATAGTAAAGAATAAAACATTTTCTTGTATTGTATCACTAAACAGTGAGCCATTGCCATCCGCTTCATTGGTTGAAACTGGGATTTCGATTGTAGCACTAGTCAACGGGATTCTTAAATCGACATTGCTCTGTTTCTCGATCGTTCGCCCGAATAATTCATTCTCCATATCGTTTTCGACCACTAGGGAAATAGTGAGTTGTCCATCCATCGAGACGCCATATTTACTCTTGAAGTCGTTAAGTAAGCTATTATATTGTTGATAGTCCACTTTTATTTCGGACTCAATATTAATTTTATCCGTATTGTCGTATTTTTTGGTAACCTTTTCGGACAGTATGTAGTCCTTTGACCAATAAGCTTCTTCAGTATCATCTTTATTTGCTGAAATTGTCCCCTTGATATAATATGAATAACTTCCGCTGACTTTCGTGTCAATGCTAAAATTGTAATTATAATCGATTAAGACGTAATCAATCAGACTCGCAATGTAGGTATGATTTTTCTCAAGGTATGGTGTCTCGAAAAAGTTATTTTCTTTCAAATAAATCTTGTAATCGATATCTTTTTTCTCGTTATAGGCGACCGAAATTTCCTGATCGACATTGTGGCTATATTTTAATAATCCAAAACCTAAAGCACCAAAAACAAACACGAAAACAAAAAGCACAATCACAATTGCTTTTCTGTTTTTTTCTGCTTTTTTGTCCTTTCTCATTTTTTGAATAATTCCTGTAGCTCCACTGTCGGGTAGCCAATATATTTTATTATGTATTTCACTTTTCCATAAACATCTTCGGCGTCGACCAATTCCGAATCTGCTTTTTCGTTTGCATCACCTTTGGTTTTAAAACGATATTTGTCGCCAGATTTTACAATCTCGACTACTCGATGAGTAATAATTCTACCGTTCGAATTAAATACTAAAACATCGCCCTTGTTGATTTCGTCCGCGTTCTTTTTTGCATAAACAACGGCATCTCCTCGATTATAAACTGGATCCATAGAATTTGAAGCGACCGCAATCATATGATAATTTCCGATTCCGGCAACCAACGCGAAAATAATCATAATCGCAATAATTGCCGGAGGAACAAAAATCCAATTGCGCCGTTTCTCAATCTGTTTTTTGTCGTGATACTTCAAGGTCTTATTGAATCTTAGATATAGATAATAAGGCATCAATATCCCGAAAACGGATGTGATATAATCTCCGAGGTTTGGAATGATAGGAACGATGAACCAGAATGTTTCTAACGTTAAGGTTAGGATCAATGTCGGGACTAAGCTCACTTTATACGTAATAAAAGTAAAAAGAGCGTTTTGTGCGACAATACTACACAATTCGAGACAGAAGAAAAGGAAGAATTGCTCCGGACTATTAAAATCATAATAATAAGCAGATAAGGCTAAATCGTACAAAATAAAAATTGACGTCAGACCTGCAAGTTGCTTGAAGCCACCATCAGTCTTACGACAAGCGACGTAGCGTACAATTTCTCGGCTTATAACCATGACAAGAACGGGGAAAATATTGTAAAAGAGCCCTTTAAAACTATGTGCGTAAACGCTATAAGAAAAACCGGTAAAAATGCCAAGCAGATACATGATCATGATGTATAGCAGGCAATAAATTATAGCGTACTTGATGCCGATTTTTTTAAAATAATTATTATCTTTTGGGAAACCGCCGATAATAAGAACTGCTATAGCTAAAACGAGCCAGATCCCCATTTCAGCGAAACTGAGATAAGTTGAGCCCCTAAGGGGTACAATGATAAAAAGGTGGCTGATTAACAAATAGAAAAATATCGAAAACCCATAGATATAAATCTTTTTGCTTTTTTTCACATCAATCCTTTTTAAATGTACCCCTTAAAATGTTCTGGCTAATTAGTTTTTTGGGCGTAATTTAAGGCTGCGGTCAAGTTTAGAGTTACATCTTCTTCAGTCGGAAGATCAGCGGCGTTTTCTGGAAGAACATACTCGACACGGACTTTACATTTCTTCTCGTTTGGCGTATCTGATGTCGACGCAAGCAATTCGTTGTTTAAGTCGCTCGTGCTGGCAGCATACTCTGTTGAATCGTAAGTCACGGTATACTTAATATACTTTTTCTGCGCTTCCGTCAAGGTCGGCGACATAGTAATACTGTTTAAGACCGCATCAAAAGTCCCTGCGTTTTCAACATCAACCGTAGATTCATAAAATTCACCCGGTTTCAAAGTGACGGCATAAGTAAATGTCGTCGCGTTTAGTGTTTTAGATGTCGCCTTTACGCTCCCTGTAGTCTCGGTATAGGAATCATTCTGAAATTGGACCTGCCAAAGTGCCTTCTTAAATGTTGCATTACCGTTAATGTTCAGAGTCTGCGCATAAGCAGCGAAACCGACTGACATCACGACAAACGCGATCGATAGAAATAGAATCGCCAATGACGAAGCGTTTATTTTTTTATGTTCCATTGAGTGTTTACCTCCTTTTATTAAATATTCTGCATAGGCATTATGCTTAATGTTATTTTATCATATGTATGACTTTAATGTAAGGCTTTTTTAAAAACAAATAGCCCCCGTGAATCCAAAGAGGGGCTAGAACTAAATCTGGTTTGGTGGGCGAGGAGGGACTTGAACCCTCACGATCCGAAAATCACAAGATTTTGAGTCTAGCGCGTCTACCAGTTCCGCCACTCGCCCGCTTTGGTCGGCAATAAACACTGCCGATTAGTCTTATTATATCATATCTCAAAGATTTATGCTATAATTTAGCTATGGATTCAAAAAACGGTGGGCAGTCTGCTAGCGACTTACAGAGGCAAGCCGCGGCCGCAATCGCTAGGAAAAAAGTCTTAGCGGCCTATGCTGAGAATGTGCAAAAATCCGCGAAAGAAGTTTCTGATAATGACGCGCACCTCAAAAATGAGCCTATCGCACCCAAAATCAATTCTGAATCTTGGAAAAAATATCATTCGGCGTGGCAGAATTATTACCAAAAATATTATAGCGAATACTATTCCAAAGCGGCGCGCACTTATATCGAGAAAGAAAAGCTAAAGCGTGCTCGTGCAGAAGCCGAAGAAGAGGATCTATTAAGATCCTTAACTAAGAACAGTGCGAAGCTCGGCCAAAAATCTGCGATGTCGCTCGGGGCAGGGAAGAATACACAAGCAAGCGCGTCCGAAAATCCCGAGGGCGCGAACGATCTTCGCGAAAATCTGCGCCGAAAAATTCGGACAAAGGCGACTGATAATGCAAAAAAATCCCGTCGTAAACGCCATCTCGCACCGATTTTAGCGGGACTTGCGGTAGTTTTACTGATTTTGTTTTTGCAATACAACCGATTGATCTTCGCGCCAATCATGGCATATGTTTCGCCAGGGAATGCGCCAGCGACAGAGATTGATGCGGTCGACCCGACAGTTTCACAAACCATTTCAGCGGACCCGCGCTTGATTATTCCGAAATTAAATATTGACGTGCCGATACATTTCGGGATCCAGCTCTCAGAAGTGATGTCAGCGATGAACAGTGGGGTGGCGCATTATCGCATTGCTGGCGCGAACGCTTATCCGGGAGAAGTTGGCAACACGGTGATTACCGGACATTCGGCAGGTGATGTGTATAGCTCGAACCAGTATAAATACATTTTTTCGGGTCTGGAACGGCTCGAAGACGGGGATTTAATTTACATAAATTATAATTCCGTCCGTTATACTTATCAAGTGACGAAAAAAGAAGTTGTCGAGCCGACCAATGTTGCGGCGTTAGTTGTGCAAACTGAAAAACCGATTTTGACGCTGGTCACTTGTACGCCGCTCGGAACTTCGCGTTATCGCCTGCTCGTTACGGCGGAACAAGTTTCCCCGAGCTGGGACGGAGCGGAAAATTCTGCCGGTATAAACACAAGCATAGATTCATCATCCACGGAACAAAATGACGATAGCGCCCTACCATCAAACGAACCGTCATTCTTTGAAGGAATCTGGAACTTCTTAACCGGAAATTAATCTACCGTTTCAGCTACTATCTCGTTAACTTTTCGCGAGTGAGTTCGCCATCACTAAAATAATACAACCATTTGTTATCGGTAATCGCGACGGGGAAATGATTCGAGACGTTTTTTGCGATAGACCGACGATTATAACCATCGAAATCATAAACAATCAATTCGCCGTTCGCTACCGTGTAAATCATATCGTTGTCGATCCAATCGAAATTATTGCCCTCAACCGACCATTCTCGCACGGCTCTCGCTTCCATATCGAGCGTAGCAATCTTGGTCCCGTCATTCATCGTCACAAATTCACCATCATGACCAATTTCTATCGTGGCTGGCACGAAAGTTAGATCATAGTTCGAGACTGGCTCGAAGTCAACTTTTTTATAAACCGCGATGTACTTGTCTTGAAGCGTAGTGATATACATCTCGTCATAAAACTTCGAAATCAAAACTCGAATCGGCTGATCGACGGTTTCGAATTCCTTAATCTCATTACTACCAATTTTAAACCAACCGACTGTATATTTTCCTTGCTCGTTTACTGCTGAAAAGACGATCTCGTTCTCATAATGGTCAAAATCATAAACACTGCTAGCCAAAACTGCCGAAATTGCCTTTCCAGAAACATCGATTTTGCGTAAATTGCCGTCCTGAACCACTAATAAGTTGCTTGATGAATTATCAAGAATCTCGATTTTATCAAAATCGGTGCCAAATTCTTTAGTCAAGTTAATGCTATTTTTTGCATTATTGACGTCAACTAATACCCATTCGACCTTATCGCCAATTTTAAGTTTAAAAAGAACATGGTCGCCACTACGGTCCCAATCTGCAGACAAAATTTCGCCCGTAAACAACCCGACCGAGGCATCTTCGGCTAGACTAGCGCCAGAAAGAAAATCCGAAAGATTAAGTTTTTTCGGTTCCAGAATGTCGGCGTTCAAGTCAATAATCTGCCATTCGGTAGTATCGTCGGCGAGCAAGAGTTTGTCGTAATCGGGGGAGATCGAAGCGAACATTGAACCGGTGGTATCGAGTACTTTTTCAATTTCACGATCTTGGAGAAAAAGTCGCGGATAATGCAACCGATAAAGGTAACCTTCGGAAATATTAATTGTCTTCGACCAAGAATCGTAGCCGTCTTTTGAGACCGTGACAGTATGCTCGCCGCTAGAAAGTACTTTCGAAGTGTTTGTGCGTTGTAGCCAAGAAGACGAGCCGTCGATATCAAGATCGGCACCAGTCGGAATAGAAGAAACCTGTACCATACCCTGTCGTTCAACTTTAAGGTCCGAATTTAGCCAATAACCCGAAACCACTAATGCCAGAACAACCACCATGCCGATTACAGCTAAAACCATAATCGCTTCGGAGATAATTACTTTTAAACTCTGGCGTTTTTTAAACTTCTCAGCATCCATATTTTATACTCTTATTATACCATATAATATATTAAAATTTTAGCTCTTGCGTTTTAAATTAAAAACGTGTATGATTAGAATAAGGAAAAGTGAGGTAATTAATGCAAAAATCCGAGAATCATCAACAGGCGGCTACTGTGAATCGTCGCAAAGTACAAGCTTCGACTACTCTTAATCGGAAATATACTAAACGCCCGATGAAGAAGAGCGACATTGTCGTACCAGTGCGCAGAAATCCAAAAGTCATAAAGCATTTTAACGCACCTATGGTCGAAGTTGCTCCGAAGCAACAAAAAACAGGACGACAAGTCTCTACTCCAATGGATACGATTCAGCCGGCAGTGATGCATCCGATACAAAATTCTGTAAATAAAAAAATGCAGGAACGCACAGCGCAGTCTCAGACAACTTCAATACAGACGAATTCAATGGTTTCGCGAATTTCTGCGCAAGAGCTAAAAGAACAGGCGATTAAAAAGGCCTTGGCTTCAGCTTCAAGTATGAAGCCAGTCGAAAATTCGACTCTAGTTTCCGAAGCAAGACCATCAAAAAAGAAGAAAACTAAAGAACATATTCATTTTGGTATGGGACGCATAGTTTTAGCTTTATCTTGTGCAGCGGCGGCAGTTTTTGCGATTGTCTATTTTGTGAATTTAAATATGCCCGACATCTCATTACGGGTCGCAGCGATGCAGACCGGCATGGATCCGACTTACCCGAATTATGTACCGCGAGATTTCAGTGTTTCGAGTATTACCTCTGAAGAAAGCGAGATCATGATAGAATTCACTAACAGTAACACGAATACTGACTTTCAACTGGTTGAGGAAAAATCTTCTTGGGATACGAATGCGTTAGAATCTAACTATGTAAAATCAACTTACGGGGAAAACTACACAGTTGTGCGCGAGCAGGGGCTAACGATTTATATTAGCGGAAGCAATGCGGCTTGGGTAAATGGCGGTATGGCTTACAAAATTAATGCCGATAATGGCGTACTGACGAATAAACAAATTCGTGCAATTGCAACATCATTATAGAGTCTAAAGCGCTCGCGCAACTGCATTTAAACGTGCGAGCGTAACTTCGCGGCCTAATACCGACATTGTGAGGTTGAGCGCTGGAGAGAAGGGAGCAAAACTCAATGCGATTCGAATCAGGCTGAACAATTCCGCAGGCTTTTTTTCAGTCTCTTTAAGCAGTTCATTCAAAGTATTTTGTAAATCGTCGGCTGACCAATTTTTAAGATTTGTTAACTTTACGATGGACTGCTTCAAGAGGTCTTCCAGAGACGATAGCGACATTTTTTTAAGAAATTTATTATTTACTAATAAGTCAATATCGATTTCGGGATCTCTAAAGAAATAATCAGTCATCGTTCTTAAATCAGATAAAGTTTTCAATCGGTCGTAGATGATCGAAAGCACCTTTAATTTATATTCGTCATCAAAACTTGCCGCTGATTCCGGCCAGAAGCCTTCCGTGCGCGCATAAAGAGCCTCAGCACCTTGCTCATCGAAAATTCGTCTAAGCCATTGTCCGTTGAGCCATAATAATTTCGTTTCGTCGTATTGCGCACCAGAATTTTGAATCCGGTCGAGCGAAAATTTCGCAATCAGTTCATCTTTAGTGTAAATCTCCTGTTCAGAACCATCATTCCAGCCCAGACAAGCCAAATAATTCAGCATCGTTTCGGCTAGAATACCATCATCACGATATTCGGTCACCGACTTCGCACCGTCGCGCTTGCCAAGTTTCTTTTTTCCGCCCGGAGCTAAAATATGTGGAAGGGAAACAAACTTCGGACGCTCCAACCCTAATGCCTCATAGAGCGCTAAATAATTCGGCGTGCTCGAAAGATACTCAACGCCCCGCATCACGTGCGTCACGCCCATTTCTGCATCATCGACGATATGCGCGAAATTATAAGTCGGTAAACCATCTTTTTTAATCAAAATAATATCATCTTGAGTTTCGGGACCGGCGCTAAGATCGCCCATCACTTCATCGTGCCAACTATAATCCTTCGGTTCGGCTTTGAACCGCAATGGAATGCCTGGCTCCCATGTTGGCGGATTTTCCGGACGAAAATGACGATACAGGAATGGGATTTTTTCAGCATTGCATTTTTTACGATACTCATCAATTTTTTCGGACGAGGTCGGATCAGCATAAGCTCGACCCATCGCAATCAATTTTCGCGCATACTCAATATAAACTTCGCGTCGTTCGCTCTGGAAATATGGACCATGATCACCGCCGACGATTGGACCTTCGTCCCAATTCAATCCTAGCCATTGTAGAGTCTCTTCGATCAATTCTGTCGCACCCTCGACATAGCGAGCTCGGTCGGTATCTTCGATGCGCAGAATCATTTTACCATCTTCCGCTCCGTGAGCCAACAAATAAGGGTAAATCGCGGAGCGGACGTTGCCGATGTGGATGTAGCCAGTCGGGCTCGGCGCAAATCTTGTAACAACTTTCATAAAGTTATTATATCATATTTTTAAGGATATCTGAGCTTAGAGTTCTTCTTCCTCTTCGTCATCATCATCTTTACGGCGTTTCGCTAGGATGAAGAAGAACATTCCAGAAGTGGCAGCGACAGCGGCGGAGACGGCGAGACCGATAGCGAGCGGGGTTCCGCCATTAATGTTCGCAGTAGTGCGCTCAGTCACACCAGCTGGATCGGCGTAGGCGTCAACCGTATTACCGTCGCTGACTTCGGTAGTTGTTGTCGTAGTATCGTCATCGTTATTAGTACTTGTAGTATATGAAGTTGTGCCGTTGGTGCCATGCCCCTTAGTCGTTCCAGCGCCAGAATAGCTTGGGTTTGTAGAATCATTATCGCTTGGTGTGACCGGATCGGTCGGAGTAACTGGGTTATCCTCGTCGATTACATCTGAGACAACACTAATTACGACTGTCCCGGAATAAGTCCCCGAAGCCTGAGAAAGATCCGCTTTTGTGCCAAAATAAATATCCTTTGAAACATTATTGGCGTCTGTATCGCTTTTTAGAACCTCAATTGGGGAGGCACTTGTGCTTACTAGTGGACTATAATTGCTACTCTCGCTACCAGTCGTAGTGTCATCCAGTGAATACCCCCAACGATTAGACGGAAAATTCGAACGCGTAGAAGTGCCAGATAGAGTCTGAATAGTTTTCGAACTATCGCGCGTATTAATCAAGTTAGTTGTATTGTTGCTCGTATACATCGTGGCGGTAAATCCATTAACATTGGTCGATGAAACATTCAGGTTCACAGCATTACGTAGAAAAGTGCCGGCACTGCCGCTGGCGCCACTTTTTGGTATGGTGACTGCGACCGAGAGAGTTTCGGCGATATTGACTTTAAAGATCGTGTTCGCATCAGCGGATACTTGGCTCGCGACGATATTACTAGCGCAGATGCCCGACATAACCGACAGAATACCAATAATGCCTACGGCAATCTTTGTTCTCGCCTTAAATATGCGTTTATTACAGCATATACGCATTGGTTTCATGTAGAATTTTTTTGTGTGAAAAATTTTTTTCATTTTTGTGTGTTGACCTTTTATATCTAGATAATAGCATAAGAATAAAGCAATGTAAACCCCAAAGTTTAAAAAATATGAATTTGTGAAAAACTGTAGAAAAAAGTTATGGTTTAGATTATAATATATAGTAGTTATTGCTTAAAAGTGGAGCATAATATATGGCAAAAGAAAATAAATCAAAAATCACCGATGCGGATTTACGGGCAGCTTTTGTCGGAAGATCGACGGAAAGAGAACGAGAGCGAAGCGTATCACATAGTAGTACCAAAGATGAAAAACGAGACCGAATTTTAAGGATCGTCGGCGGAATGAGTTTAATCGTAGGAGCCGGTTGCCTTTTGACCGCGTTTTTGGCCTTCGGGGGTAATCGTGATTCCTTAAAATTCCCAACTATCCCGTCGAAAAATAGCGAGACGACAAAATACAGCACGCTAACTGGCGAGCCGTTAGCCGACGGGAAAGCTAAAGATGCACCGACCTATTGTGTCCAGATTCCGAACGGCACGGACGGCGCACGTCCGCAAGCGGGATTGAATGAAGCCGGAGTAGTGTTCGAAGCGATTGCAGAGGCGGGAATTACCCGTTTTGCGGCGATCTATCAAGATCCGTCTTCAGCAATCATTGGCCCGATTCGATCACTGAGAACTTATTATCTCGAATGGGATACGCCGTTTGACTGCACGATCGTTCACGCTGGTGGCTCGAGCGATGCGCTGGCGGCGGTAGCGAATGGCTATGAAGATTTGTCTGAAGACTATCAATATATGTACCGCGGGACCTATGGTTCAAGGTCGTGGAATAATCTTTTCACCACATCAAGTTATCTAAAACAATACAGTACCGACCATAGTAACAGCAGTTCGAACATTAAGGGCTTTGCGCGGCTAACACCAGAAGAATCGGAAAAAGAACGAGTAGATAAGTCGGTGATAAAAAAATTAGTGATTACCGAACCATCCAATGAAGACACTTCCGAAGTTAGTGTGCCGGTTGGATCGATCGCTTTAAGACTGGGCGGTTGGGAGAATTTTAATGTAATTTATAAATATAACGTCGAAAACAATACTTATTTGCGTAGTTATGAAAATGGTTCTGCGCATGAAGTTTATAATTGTCCAGCCAGCGATCTCGGCGAGAAGAATCCAGAAGATGTTTGTAGCTTAACTCAGATTGCGCCTTCGGTAGTGGTAGCAATGGTAGTTCAAGAGTCAAAAGCCTCCGATAATTATCACGAAGATATTACGACGATCGGCTCGGGCGATGTTTATATTTTCCAAAATGGCTCTGTTACAGAAGGGACTTGGAAAAAATCTTCAAAAGGTGAGCAAATTAAATTCACCGATGAAAATGGGGACGAAATTAAGCTCGCTCCGGGACAAACCTTCGTCACGGCAGTCCCAAATTACGGAAGTGTTGACTTTTAGAATCCGCTGTGCTACAATAGAGATGTGGACCTAACCCCCCTTGGGTCCACACTTGGTCTTTAGACAATTTTATGTTGATATGTGGTCTCGTCGTCTAGTGGTCCAGGACTCCTGGTTCTCATCCAGGCAATCGCGGGTTCGAATCCCGCCGAGATCACCATTTTTTATAGTATAATTTAGATATGGGTAAATTACCGATTGTAGCGTTAATTGGTCAGACAAATGCCGGAAAATCGAGCATTTTAAATCGGCTGGCACGAAAAAATATTGCAATTGTGGCTCGCGAAGAGGGGACGACGCGCGATAATGTGGTCGCGAAAATTGATGATCGATTTATTTTAGTCGACACAGCGGGATTAAAAGACCCCTCGGATGATTTCGAAGCTTCGATTCAGGACCAAATTTTAGATGCGATTGAAAGCGCGGATGTGATTTTAGTAACCCTCGATTCGGCGAAATATTTCGATCATCGCGATGCAAAAATTGCAAAAAGTGCGCTCCGATCGGGAAAACCAGTTTATCTAGTTTTAAACAAATGCGATCTCGGCGAATCTTTACCGATTGAAAATTTTCGAGCACTCGGAATTGCGCCAGAACGGACTTTTTACGTTTCAGCGACAACGGGGCAGGGAATAAGCGCTTTTAAAAAGCAATTGGAAGACAGTTTTTCTCGGGTCGGTGTTCCTCGCGCCCGTCTTCACGGGGCTCGGACCCCTTATTCCTCGACAGCAGCCTCCGAACTCCCTCGAAAAACGTCTTCTCAGCCGCCGCTCAAGATCGCTTTGATCGGACGACCGAACGTAGGAAAATCGAGCCTATTCAATGCCCTTGGCAAGAAACAACAAGCCATCGTTTCGAGCCGCCAAGGAACAACTCGCGATATCAATCGCGTTAATGTGAAATTTAAGGGTCGAGAACTGGAAATTCTGGATACGGCGGGTTTACGTCGACCGGGAAAACGCGAAGTGGGAATTGAAAAGTTTAGTGCGATTCGAACTTTAGCAGCGATTGAAGAGGCTGATATTTGTGCTTTACTTGTCGACGGTACAGAGCCACACGCCAAACTCGACCAAGCTCTCGCTGGACAAATCATTGAGGCGGGGAAAGGGATCGTAGTCGTTGTTACGAAAACCGACTTGGTTCAGGCGCAACTCGAAGAATTCGAAAATAAAAAAGTGGCGCGAGATAAAGAATTGACCGAAGATGGGCGAAAAATTGAGCTTGAAACTCGTCAGCCGAAAGATCTTGAAGCTATTCTAGACGATCTGGAATTCGACTTTAACTTCTTGCCTTATGCGCCGGTGCTTTTAACCAGCGCAGAAACAGGGAAAAATGTGACACAATTATTCGAATTGGCATTAGAAATCGATAAAAATCGCCATTTAGAGGTTAAAACTTCAGATCTGAACAAAATCTTGAACGAAGCAATTATCTCGCATACTCCGGCGGGGCTCAAAAACACCCGCCCGAAGCCGAAATACATCGTCCAAACCGACACTTGCCCGCCGTGGTTCGTGGTACATGGGCATAATCTGGAATTGTTGCACTGGTCGTGGAAACGCTTTTTAGAGCGCAAAATTCGCGAAAAATATCCATTTGTCGGGACACCGATGATGTTTTCATTCCGAAATGAGCAAAATATTGACAAAAAAGCATAATCGTGATATAATTAAAGGATAAGAACTTTTTTAAGTTCCTTTTTTGTGCTAAACTGATGTTGAGGGGGGAGTATCTTTATAAGAAGGAGGAGATCTTATGTCAGAAGGTCGACTTATTTTCGTAATAGACACAAACGTTTTAATCGATTATATCGACATTATTCCGTCGCCGGACGGAAAAATCGTAACACCGGAAGAGCCAACAGTTGATTTGTCTGGGGCGAACATCGTGATACCCTCGATGGTAATACGAGAACTTTCGAGGTTTAAGAAGGAAAAGATCGAACGAGGCAAGGCATCGCGTGCAGCATTAGAGCGAATTCGGGAAATCGTGGAACGTAGTGGAGAATACACGATGGAGGATGTGTACAACTTGAATGCACCAATGGAATTAGCAATAAGAGGTCAAACTCTGTCGATTTTGCCAGTGCACAAGAATTTTGATAAACCATTGCCTTTTCATCCGTCTGATGATGATATGGACGGGCAAATTATCCTCGCTACGTTAACAGCAATGTTTATCGAAGCAGGGTTGCCGGTCGATGGCACCGTAAAGGATACGGTCGCTGCGGCGCTAGAGCCCAATACCCGAGTTACGCTCTTGACCAATGACAATGGTTTAGCAATCCGTGCAAACGAACGTAGTATTCACACGATGCGTTATGGCTATGCATATCCAAAGCCTTACACTGGGCGCCGAGATATCGCCGTGCCACCGAAGCTTTACCAAGAGTTTATCAATTCGCGTGGAGAAGGTATCACACGTGCTTACTTCGAAGAGCAACTACCGAATGAGCCGAAATTGGTCGCGAACGAGTTCATTGTAATGGAGCCGGAAAATCCAATAATCCTGCCTGCAGGTTACGACCCAGCGATTGATCCATATTTTCTATACATCGGTCGTTATGACGTCTCGACAGATTCAATCGTTCCGTTAAAATATATTAATGATTTTCCAACGAGAATCAATAATCCGGGACAAGCGATTTACGCCGAGGCACTAATGAACCCGGGCATCGCTGCAATAATCTGTACTGGCCCGGCGGGATCTGGAAAAACCTATATGTCAACAATTTACGGATATGAAGCCTGTAAACATGGTGATTATATCGGAGTTACGGTAGTACCATGCGAAGATCATAGTAATATTGGAGCGTTACCTGGCGAACTTGAAGAAAAGATGGATCCGAATGTTCAGCCTTTAAAAAATGCATTGAGGAATTACTTTTTACAAAGCGAAAAAGGATTCCGAAAGAAGGAACAGAAAAAGAACCAGAAAAAGAACCAGAAAGACAATTACCATAACCGAGACGACAACGGAGCTGGCGGTTCGCAAAAGAATTCGCTAAAAGCAAGATTGAAAGATCGCGTGGATATGGTTTGGGAAAATTGGTTCTCAAGTATACCTATCGAAAATGCCAGAGGTCGAGATTTCGCCTATGAACTCGCGATTTATGACGAATTTCAGGACCAAAATGCAAAACAGGCCGATATGCTGATAAAACGTATCGGCGCTGACGGAAAGATCGTGTTAACTGGCGATGTTAGGCAAATTCATTCTGCCTATAATGATCGGTTCAACAATGGCCTAGTATATGCTTCGAAGTTGCTGTATAACAATCCATTGGTCGCACAAGTAAATTTCATTGAAAGTGAAGTGATTCGACATCCGTTGGTAAAGATGATCGCAAAGAAACAAGGACTAGAAAGTGCTAACCAAGCACGCCCTAGCGAACTCAGTTAATATCCATAAGATACTCCCCTTGCTCCCGTCCTTTCGACGGGGGTTTTTTATGGTATAATATAATTATGAAATTAGTGGTCGGACTCGGTAACCCCGAGGCCAAATATAACTGGACAAGACACAATACTGGCTTTCTCGCGCTAGATTTCTTTTTTAAGCTTAATCACCTTAGTTGGGAGGCAAAACCACGCTACGGGGCGATTTTTGGCCGCAAGGACGATATTTTGTTTATCAAACCGCAGGATTATTATAATTTAAGCGGACGAGCAGTGCGCGAATTTATGCGTTTTTACAAGATCCCGACCGAAGATATTTTGGTGATTTGTGATGATTTTAACCTTAAATTCGGCACTTTACGCTATCGCCGACGTGGTTCAGCGGGCGGAAATAACGGGCTAAAGTCCATCATTGCTGAAATTGGAACTGAAGATTTTCCGCGAATTCGGATCGGAACGGGGAATGATGAATTACGGAAGCGAATTGGTGATGTGGATTTTGTTTTGTCGAAATTCACCCCCGAAGAAAAGGAAAAACTGCCAGAAGTGTTAAGCATAATTGCTAAGCGGATTGAAGAAGAAACCGATTTTTCGGAAAATTAATGATTAGAGGCAGATTTTGGGACGATTTCGTTTAGACTAGAGCCCAATTATTCATCCCTAGCGGACGAATCAACCCCTTTAATTCGAGCAGGGTCAGCGTTTCCGCTAAACTCGCAGCGGGAAGTGCCAATTTTTCAGCAATTTCGTTGCCGTCGCGCAAACCTTCGAAAAGTGCTTTGAGCACTGCTGTTTCGGATTTGTTTAATCCCTGTGGAAGTGTAAATTTAGATGATTTTCGCGATTTTTTCATGATTTCTTCAGGAAAGATGAAATCTAGAAGGTCTTCGGGTCCAGTATAGGGATAAGCACCCTGTTTAATCAAGCGATTACAGCCCACCGAGTTCTGGCTAGTTAAATTTCCCGGCACTGCGAAAACGTCTTTACCTTGGTTTAAGGCGTGAGCAGCGGTGTTTAATGTCCCTGAACGCTCTGCCGCCTCGACTACTACTACGACATCGGAAAGCCCCGAAATAAGACGATTGCGATGAAGAAAAGAGCCTTTATAATTAATTTGTCTCTGTCCGTTTTTATCCATAAACTCGCCCGTGACCAGAGGTGCATCCGAATTTGTCGGTGGATATTCGGAAAGTACCGCGCCACCTTTTTCGACAATCTCGGCGGCAAGTTTTTCGTGATTTCGGGGATAGATTTTATCGATCGCCGTTCCAAGCACCGCTACAGTTTTTCCGCCTGCGTCTACCGCGGCCCGATGACTAACACTATCGATCCCATAAGCCAGCCCCGAAACGATCACTACTCCACGTTTTGCGAGCTCATAAGCCATTTTATAGGCAACCTCTTCGCCGTAACGAGTGTTGCGCCGCGAACCGACAATGGCGACTGATTTTGGGCGCGTAAGCTTCCCGTTTTTCGACACATTTTCCGGCATTTTACCACGAAAATACAATGTTTTAGGCGTAAGCGCAATGCTATTTAACACCTCTGTAAAATCGGTTTCCAGAGGTCGGATTTGGTTGATTTTTGTAAAAAAGTGTGAAAAAAGTGTTGACATTTTATTTCTCCCGTGCTATAATTAAAACAGTTGGTACACAAAAAGTGTGCCACACCGCACCTAAATAAGTTATAATTTCAGCTATACTGTTTTTAGTATAGCAGAAATTGCGAGCTTTTGAAACCCTTTCGGGCTTTGAATTTCTTCATGGTTCAATGCTTATAAGTATTACCTCCACTTTGAAAGGAAGCTTTCGAAGGCTTAGCAATCCCTCTAACCGGCGGGCCCCAATTTGTGTGAGGTGGGTCGCGCTTCCGGGGTCTCTCCCGGTATAGTGAGAAGCGTTAGAGGGCCGAAATAGCCTCAGGTGATGCCCACCCTTACCTGAGGCTATTTTTGTGGGGAAATTGTGCACGTTTTTACGGTTATGCTTGACGGGTGTGGTATGATTATATATATGACGAAAAATTTGGTGATTGTGGAGAGCCCGGCGAAGGCGAAAACGATCGAGAAATATCTCGGGGCGGATTTTCGAGTGCTGGCGTCGGTTGGACATATCCGAAAAGATACAAAAGTCGATAAAACTACTTTTGATGTGACTTATGAGATTGACCCGGGACACAAACAGATTATTTCGGAGTTAAAAAAGGCAGCGAAGGATGCGGAGCAGATTTGGCTCGCAACTGATGAGGACCGCGAGGGAGAGTCAATTTCGTGGCACTTATGCGAAGTATTGAACTTGCCGAAAGACACGGCGCGGATTACTTTTCACGAAATTACCAAACCGGCGCTCGAGAACGCGATTAAAAATCCACGGACGGTAGATATGGATATGGTGGCAAGTCAGCAGGCGCGTCAGACGCTAGATATGCTGGTGGGATATGATTTGTCGGACATTGTGCGACGAAAAGTCCCTGGAGCGGTGTCGGCAGGGCGAGTTCAGAGTCCGGCGCTAAGACTGATTGTCGAGCGTGAGAAAAAGATTGAACAATTTGAAAGTAAATTTGATTTTAAAGTTAATGGCCGATTCACATCAACCGGCGAAACTGGTGTAATTCCGGAAAATTCCGATCTCAATTTCGTCGCAAAAGGCGAGGTGGTGGTTTTTGATGGATTTTTGAAGGTTTATGGCAAAAGTAAGGATTCTGAGTTGCCGAAAATGGCAAAAGGTGAGCGTGTCCAACTCGAGGGGTTGAGTGCGAAGCAGAACTTTGCTAAACCGCCAGCGCGATATACTGAGGGGTCGCTGGTGAAAAAGCTGGAAGAACTCGGAATCGGACGGCCGTCGACTTACGCCTCGATTATGACCGCGATTCAGGCGCGAGGTTATGTCGTCAAGGGGGAATCAGAGGGCGAAAAACGCGAAGTGGCGGTCTATACGGTGGGCGATCCGGGAACAAAAACAGGAAGGATCGATGACGATACAGAAAATGAGACTTTAGAAGAACAGGGAGCCGAACTTACGCCCGAAACAGACGGGGCGCAAACTTTTGTGGCGAATTTTGGTGGGGAAGCGCCAAAAGAGGAGACGGAAGCGGAAAAATTATTAACAGATTTAACAGAGGCGGAATTCGTAGTAACAGAGGTGGAAGAAAAAGAAGGCTCAAAAGCCAATCCAACACCATTCACGACTGCAGCCTTACAGATCGAGGCAAATGCGAAACTTGGTTTTTCGTCGCGGACAACAATGAGCGCGGCGCAAGGACTGTATCAGGCCGGTCTGATTACTTACCACCGAACCGATTCTCTGAATTTATCGTCACAAGCAGTGGCGGCGATTGCTGGGTTTATTGAAGCGAATTTTGGGAAAAATTATCTGAAAGTGCGACATTTCAAAACGAAAGACGCTTCGGCGCAAGAAGCGCACGAAGCGATTCGGCCGACAAATGTTCAAACCACAGTTGCAGGGAAGAATAATTATGAAAAACGACTTTATCAGCTAATCTGGTCGCGAACGGTGGCGACGCAGATGGCGAACGCAAAAGTGGCAAAAACTACGGTGAAAATCGGGGTTAATACAAGCGCAGACAACGGCTCCGAAAAATCCGCGAAAAATGCTCTAGATACGGGGGTGAAACGCGAAATTGTCAGTGAAAAATTCGGAGCAAACAAGGGGAAATTAGTGCCGACGCCGATCGGGGAATTGGTTTCGGGGTTTTTGACCGAAAATTTCCAAAATATTGTTGATTATCGGTTTACGGCGAATATTGAGAAGGATTTGGATTTGGTAGCGGACGCAAAATTGGAGCGAGTGAAGATGCTACGAGATTTCTATGGACCGTTTCATGATACGGTTTTGGCCGCCAATGGGGTGGAGCGATACAATAATGCGAGGCTGCTCGGTCATGACCCGGAAACCGGCAAACCGATCTATGCGAAAATTGGTAAAAATGGCGGATTTATCCAACTCGGCGGGAACGAGAAAGAAACAGGGGAAAAACCGCGTTTTGCGCCATTGCCGAAGCGAAAATCAGTAAAAACCGTGAGTCTAGAGCAAGCTTTAGGACAGCTCGCGTTGCCAGCTTTGCCGCGATCACTCGGGAAAGCGCCGGATGGAACGGAAATCATCGCGGCGAACGGACCATTTGGGCCGTATCTTAAGAGTGGAAAATACAATATTCCGATGAAAGAGTTAGATCCTTATACGGTTAGCTTAGAAGAAGCTCTGCCACTTTATCAGGCGAAAATTGATTCAATCATTGCGGATTGGGGCGAAATTATGATTATCAATGGAGCTTATGGACCTTATGTAAAGGGCCCGGGACGACGTAATAACGTCAAAATCCCGAAAGAGACCGATCCGAAAACGGTAACACTGGCGCAGGCGGAAGAGATGTTAAAAAATAAGCCGAAAACTACTCGTCGGGGGACGCGGGGGCGGGGAAAAACTAAAAAGAAGAGCTCAAAAAAGTAGAGGAGGTTAGCTTCGGGGGCTAACGGGGAATTAGGGGGTTGGTTTTTGAGGTTGACGGGAAATTGGCCGATTTTTTGGTGAATTTTAATGAATTCCGTGCAAGTTTAGGCAAAAGGTTATGCTTTTTATAATTTTTTTCGTAGTTTGTAAAAAATGTGCTACAATAGTAAAAGGAAATAGATAATTTTATAGTTGACACTTACTCTAAACTATGATATTATAATATAAATTGACAATATTAGCAGGGGTGGAATAAGAAAGGTATTTGATGGACCAAAATGCGGAAACTCTCAAAAAAGCAATTTCAGGCAGTCTAGAAATTATCGAGCAGGAACGAGAAAAGGAAATCATTTCACGCCGATTTGGATTAAACAGCGCAAAAGAAACCCTTGAACAAATTGGTGAAATGTTGTCCATTACGAGAGAACGGGTACGACAGCTAGAAAAGGCGATTTTGATTCGTTTGCGCATTGCCGCCGAAGAAAGCCAAATCAAAGAGCTTGCCGCCGCAGAAAAGATTTTAATCCGCAATTTGACTGAGATGGGGCGAGTGGCGAAATTAACAGATTTAGCTGATAAGGTTTATGGAAGGGAAGCAACTGCGCCAGAGAGAGCTGGCATTTATTTTATCGCAACTTTTGCCAATAGTTTGACTATTGTTGAGGAGAATGACAGCTATTTTACAGCTGTAGGAATCGCAGAATACGGGGATGGTAAGAAAATCCGAGAGCGCGTGGACGAGATTGTGAAAATTGTACGTGAGAACAAAAAACCGATGACTTTAGATGAGCTTGACAATAAGCTGAACTATGAACATCCTGACCATATTAAAGCGATAGCGTCAATTTCTAAATTATTAGCGACTTTAAATGGAGTATGGGGACTTGCGAAATGGCCGTCCGTAAACCCGAAGAATATCCGTGATAAAATTTTTGTAATTTTAGAGACGAAAAAAGGGCCGATGCACTTTTCGGAAATCGCAAAAGAAATCAAAGAATCGAATTTCAAGCGAAAAAATGTCACAGTACAGGCAATTCATAATGAGTTGATTAAAGATCCGCGATTCATTCTAATCGGGCGAGGAATTTACGCCTTGAATACTTGGGGTTATAAGAAGGGAACGATTTCTGATATCATCAAATCGGTGCTAGAGAAAACTGGCGAGCCGATGACGCGTGAAGAAATTGTGAAGCAAGTCCTGAAAGTGCGAAAAGTAAAAGAAACGACGATTTTGCTGAACTTACAGAATAAAGAATTCTTCCAAAAGGTTGATAAAAATTCCTATAAGTTAGCGTAGGCTTCGAAAAGATTAGTCTCATACGAAGGGGGGTCACATAAAACTATTTTTTCCAAAAAGCTTATGCGTCCATAACCATTTCGGATTTATATGATATAATAAAAACATGGAAAGTGTCATACATTTTATTTTAATGCCGATATTCTGGATTCCGGTGGTGGGGGTGTTGGCGTTTTTGACTTATCGAAATTATAAGAAATTAAACCGTCTAAAAGTATTGAATGTAGATTCGGTGCTTTTGATGCTTGAAATTCCGCGCGAAAATGATAAAAAAGAGTTGGCGGCGGAGCAGCTATTTGCCTCCTTACACGGAATCTTACGTGACCGACAAGAATTAAGGAACTCTGGTGGAGTTCAAGAACATCTTTCGCTCGAAATTGTCTCGACTGCAGGACAAATTCGCTTTTACGTTTGGGTGCCAAAAATTTTACAGAATTTTGTCGAAGGACAGATTTATTCACAATATCCGAAGGTGCAAATTTACAAAATGAATGAGGATTATGTCGATAGCCGAACGAAATATCCGATAAATTATCTAGCCGAGTTGGGGCTAACAGAGAACGAGGTATTGCCGATTAAAACTTTTGATACATTCGAGGTTGATCCGTTAGCGGGGATTACGGGGACGTTGGCAAAGCTTAGCCCTGAGCGAAATGAGGAGCTTTGGATCCAAATTCTCGCACGACCAATTCCGGACGATTGGCACAAAAATACCACTGATAAATGGGTCCGAAAGATAAAGTCAGGAAGACGCAATTTTATTGGTGGACTAGGGATCGATTGGACGTGGTTGGTCGAGGCGTTGGCGGCGCTTTTCCGACCTCCGGCGGGCGGGACGAATTCTGAGGTAAAAGTTGAGCTTTCGGAGCGCGCAAAAACTCAGATTGCAAAAGCCGAGGAAAAGGCGACGAAGCTCGGCTACGAGGTAAAGATTCGCTTAGCTTATCTTGGGCAAAATGAAACTGATGCAAAACTGAACATGCAGGCGCTAGTTGGGACTTTTAAGCAATATAATTCGACAAATTTAAACGGTTTTCGGCAGTTGGGTGGGACTTTTAATGCTGATGACCTTGATGCTTATAAAATGCGCCAATTTACCAGCCGTGGTTTCATCTTAAACATTTCGGAATTGGCTTCGGTTTATCATCTGCCTCATACCTCGGTTGAGACGCCAAATATCGTTTGGGCGACCTCGAAAACGGCGGAGCCTCCAGCAAAATTACCGGTGATAACAGGGGCGGTAGAAGAAGATAAAAATATCTCGGCGTTTGGATTAACGAATTTTCGGGGAATAAATCATCAATTTGGTCTTTTGCGTCGCGACCGTTCCCGACACGTCTATGTCATCGGTCAAACAGGGGCGGGGAAGAGTGGATTGCTTGAACTTTTGGCATTGTCGGATATTTTCTACAACCAGGGATACTGTATTGTCGATCCGCATGGCGATTTTGCAATTGATAATCTCAGGTTTGTCCCTGAATCGCGAATCCGGGACGTGGTATATTTTAACCCCGCAGATACGGCCTTTCCGGTTGCTTTTAATCCGCTTGAAGTAACTGATCCAGCGAAAAAACCGAATGTTTGTTCGGAAGTGATTGGAGTGTTAAAACGGATGTTCGGTGATTCTTGGGGACCACGGCTCGAACATATTCTGCGTTATACCCTGTTAGCCTTGCTTGACCGTCCAGAAACAACACTTTTGGACATTTCGAGACTCTTGACGGATAAGGATTTTCGCAAAGAAACGTTGGATTATTGTAAAGATGTGACAGTTTTACAGTTCTGGAAACACGAATTTGGACAATGGAATGACAAGCAGGTTAACGAATCAATCGCGCCGGTGTTAAATAAGGTTGGGGCGTTCACGGCGAATCCAATCGTTCGCAATATCATCGGTCAATCAAAATCATCGTTTGATATCCGAAAGATTATGGATGAAGGGAAAATTTTGGTTGTGAACCTATCTAAGGGAATGATCGGGGAAGATAACGCAGCGATTCTCGGGGCGTTTATCGTGACGAAAGTTCAGCTCGCAGCAATGAGTCGATCGGATATTCCAAATGCAGCAGATAGACGACCGTTTTACCTCTATGTAGACGAGTTTCAGAATTTTGCAACGGACTCTTTCGCGGTGATTTTGTCAGAGGCGCGAAAATACGGCCTAAATCTCACTGTGGCGAACCAATACGTCGCCCAGATGACCGATAGCGTTCGCGATGCGGTGTTCGGCAACGTCGGGACGACGATTTCGTTCCGAGTTTCACCAGAGGATGCACCGGTATTAATAAAACAATTCGAGCCGACTTTCGATGAGGCGGACATCATCCAGCTAAACAACCGTAATTTTGTGGTTTCAATGATTATCAACGGGGAAAAAGTACCGGCATTTTCAGCAAGAACTTTGTCGATTCCGAAGACTCCGGCCGATAATTTTGATGCCATTGTCGCCCATTCACGCGAATATTATGCCCGTCCGCGCCGAGAGGTCGAGGCGGAAATCGAAGAAACGATTACGCAATCTGAGAAATACAAACGTGAACTAGCGGATTCGGGGCGCCAAGAGCCAAGATTAGTGATTTCGAGCAATAATTCGTCTCAACAGGTGTCAACCACACAAAAAAGCCTTAAGGAACGTAAAATTAGCCCAAATACCATAGAGGGTCGCGAAAGTCCGGGCCTGAAGGATTTAGCAAGGCTTGTTGCCGAATCGCAGGCTAAAACGCCTCAGAAGGCCTCTCAGGCGCCTCAGAATGGTGATTCTAAGACATCCACTGCCGATGATACTCAAAAAACTGACGTTAAAGCGAAAAAAGGGAAGAAAAAGAAGAAAAAAGCTAAGAAAACAGCAAAAACAGAGGATGCTTCTTCCCCGACCCCTGTTATCAAGTCTGCTACCCCTGTTGAAAAACCGATTACCCCTGTTGCGAAGCACGCTACCCCCGTTAATAAGTCGTCGACCCCTAAAAACTCGGCGTCAACCTTAAAAATCGAAAAACACCATCATGCGGCAAAAGATAATTCGATTGACGGATTTTTAGCGATAAAACATTAGACATCGGAACAAGAGAAACAGAACTTGGAGAAATGGTGGATTTTGATGGACGAAAAATCGGCTGAGCGACGAATGCTTGGATGGTGATTTTTATATATCCTTAATGTCGCACAATATAGATTTTAAGACATTACGGTTATGTTTAAAAGACGACCAAGTTATCGTCTTTTAGGGGGCTAAAGTTGCAAAAAGCGAGAGAGAACCGTAAGGACTATGTTTTTGAAAATATTTTTAATACTCACAAAGGCTTCGCTCGCGGACGTTTTTTCGTTTGTTTTGATGATCGTCCTAAAAGGTTTCACTGGCGGACAATCTCGCCAGCCAAAGAAAAATTCGAGGAGCCTAGTCAAGACGAGCAAGGGCCCGTCCCCCGACGCAGTCCTGATTAGGCGACGAGGATTTTTCTTTGCGCGCAGTCGAGAACGTCCGCCGGTAAAATCTTTTAGGGCCATCTTGAGAAAACATTTTTAGACGTTTTAACGTGATCGTCCTTGAGCTTTGACGATTTTTGGGCGTTTTTGGTGGATTTTTCGGTTTTTCGGGTGTTTTTTTAAATTTGACTTTTTCCCCTTTTTATTTCCCTATTTCCTTTTTTCCCCTGTTGGCTGCCATTATTTTTTATTTTATGTTTGTTTTTGTATTAGGACGTTTCCGAACAAAAACCGAACAGAAGCAGAGAAGAAAAGAGAAGTAGCGTTTTAGAGGTCAACAGGGGCAAATTTCCCGTTTTTAGGGATCATCTTTCTATTATCCTTGAGACAAACAGAGGTAACTCCCTATTTCCAGAAAGCTTTGCCTTCGATACGAACGTCGATATAGGTGAATTCGGTCGTTCCCTGTCCGGCGAGATAGCGGAGCATACGATCAGCGTCTTCAGCCGAGACTGCCGAGCCCCGGTCGATGGTGGTCTTGATAAAACCAGGGTAGCCTTCGAGGTAAAAATCTACTTCACGAATAGAGCCAGAGGGGACAACGGCCTTTGTCGGCTTATAACCAAGATCACGAAAATCTTGCTCGATTTGACCGATGTAGGATTTCATGCGCTTCGTAATATCTTCGCCAGTAGCGGCATCCTCGTCGACAATTTCAATCGTCGGATCGGCGGTCGTAGTGGATTCGGAAGCCACATTGACAGGTGTCGGTTCGCCATTACCCACAAATAGAAAACCGATAAAGACCAATACGATCACAAACAAAGTAAAGCCAAAAATAGTGAAAGTTACGCGGCGCGCATGGCGTTTTTTGTCTTTTTTTCGAGCGGCATTACGTTCGTTTTTGGTTTCGAGTTTTTCGCGTTTTTCGCCGATGGTGCGTCCCATCTTGAAGGCTGAATTGTAATTTTGACGCCTACGAACTAATTCAGGCGGCTTCTGCGTGATTTCAGGAGAAGAAACCGACTCTCGGGATATTGAATTGCGATTTTTTTTCTTCTTACCGAAAAGCTTTTTCCCCACCGTTTAAGCCTCCTCGAGAATGATTTTAGCCAAATGTTCGGCGGCATGGGCGTGCGCCTCCTTATGTAGACGATCTGCCATATCGGCACGCAAACGAGGAGACCTAACGAGATGACGAACGACTTCAAGCAATCTTGTTGGATCTTCTACTACTTTCATGTCGCCAATTACCTCAGCAGCGCCAATTTCCTGCAAACGAACGGCATTTTTCTCTTGGTGACCGCCGGGAAGACGCTCAAACGGAACTAAAACCGTCGCTTTTTTCAATGCGGCCATCTCGGCGATGGTGGTCGCGCCGGCACGCGAAATAATGACGTCGGCAGCACCCATCAGTTCATTCATGGCTGTATTGAATTCCCAGAGGCGGAAATTCGATTCTAGATTGGCTTTCTTCCAATTTTCGTACTTTTTCAGATCGACCATATCTTCGTAGTGCTTACGTCCTGCCACTAAGCCAACAGAGGTAAATTTCAGAAGTTCCGGTAAAATTTGACGGGTGGCTTCGTTTAAATTCTCGGAACCTTGTGAGCCACCGGTAACTACGACTAAAGGTTTTTCAGGATTAAACGAAAGAGCTTTTTTAAGTGAAATTTGTTTAGTCGGGCTGATAGACTTAAACTCGGGACTGACCGGAATTCCAGTGTAGACGTAATTCGGGTGTTTTGCCAGAACTTCGTCCGACAAGGGCATCCCGAAGGCAACTTTTTTAGCTTTTTTCATCAAAATACGGTTCGCCAAACCCGCAACAACATCGGATTCGTGAATTATATACGGAATCTTGAAAAGACGCGCAACTAAACCAACCGGTAAGGAAACATAGCCACCTTTCAGAAAAATCACGTTCGGACGATGCCTTTTTTGTAAAAGTCGGAAAAAGCTAGTGAAAAGTCCCGTCAAAAAACCACAAAAACCGCAAATATTGCCAAAAATCAGGTCTTTTAGCGTGATGTCGAAATGAACAAAATAGTCCTTAAAGTGCCAGTTTGAGTAACGATGAAACTTTCCTGCGGGCAGGCGTCGGACACGAATATAAGTAGTTTTTTTCTGACGGGCAGCTTCGCCCCAAGCCACGCCGATTTCGGTGGTGAGTTTGGTGACGTTTTTATGATATTTCGGATCGGTCCAAAATTCAACCTCGGCACGCGGTTTTTGCTCTAAAATTTCACGAACTACGGCGACGGCTGGAGTGATATGCCCCCCGGACCCCCCGCCGATTACTAATATTTTCATTTTCAGTTGATACCTCTCTACTAGTATAACACGAAAGTTGCAAAACGAGACCTAAAGCGAAGGCGACAAAGATCATGCTAGTGCCGCCATAAGAGAGAAGCGGGAGAGTGATCCCGGTTACTGGAACCAATCCGGTCATCGCCATAATATTGACTACAACCTGAGCGAGAATCCAAGAAAACACGCCAATAACAATGAAGCGATTTTCTGTATCAGGGGTGTATTCGGCGACTTTTAACATTCTGAGAAGAAGTGCGGCGAAAATAGCGATAATTGCGAAAAGTCCAACAAAACCGAAAGTTTCACCCATGATTGCGAAAACTGAGTCGTTGATCGATTCGGGGAGGTAGCCGGTGGCCTGGACAGAATTACCGATACCGACGCCGAAAAAGCCACCAACACCGATAGCGAGCATAGCATTGTCGACATGATAAGTCGAATCGGAACTTTCCCCGCCAGTTAAAGTCGTAATCCAAGCGTCGACTCGTTCCATACGGTGGCCAGAGAGCGCTAGCGCGCCACCAGCAACTAGCACAATTGCTAGAAAAATCAAATATTTGCGCATTGAAACCCCTGAAACAAGAAGCGTGCCGAGGATAATAGCGATCAGTGAAACACCGGTACCGAGGTCACCCTGAGCGACAATGACGAGAAAGAGTGAAATGCCACAAACAATCAGAAACGGCGGCCAAAACTCTCTTAAATTGTCGATTTGCCCCGCCTCTTTTTTACGAACAAGAAAGTCGGCGAGATAAATCACTAGCGCAAGTTTTAAGAGTTCGGCAGGCTGAAAGCTGACTGCACCGAGATTAAACCAACGGCATTCGCCAAGCTCACATTTGACGAGGCTAGATTGAGCGAGCGAAAGAATCCAAAGCAAGGCAGAAAGTGCAATAGCGATAATCATCAATGGTTTGGCGACCTTTTTGATGTACTTATATGGGATCCACTTAAAAGCTGCAAAAAAAGCCAGTAGTGCTAGTCCAACCGAACGAAGTTGACCCCAGAAAAAGTAATTTGAATCGTAATTTGAACCATAAGTACTGTTTAAAACATTCGCGCGCATTGGTCCGATAGCATAAATGACAATAAGCCCCAACGCCATTAAGCCGAGTGTAACGAATAAAATCACCAGATCGGATTTATGTTTGCGAATAGTGGACATTTAAATCGCACCTCCAGTAGCGGCGAGAAAAACGCCAACAATTGCGCAAACTCCGGCAATAATCCAAAAACGCATCACGATTTTGGATTCGCCCCAGCCGATAGCTTCGAGATGATGATGGATCGGAGCGGAAATGAATAATTTGTGTCCGAAAACTTTTTTCCAGAAAAGTTGTAAGAGACTCGAGCCAGCTTCGACCACGAATGGCAAACCAATAATCGGTAAAAGCAAGAACGAGTTAGTCATCATCGAAATGACACCAAGCCCAGCGCCGAGGGCGAAAGAGCCGGTATCCCCCATCATAAAACGAGCGGGCGGAACATTGAACCAGATGTAACTTAAAAGCCAGCCGACGACCGTAAGACAAAAACCAAAAAGCAAAATGTTGCCTTGGAAAAGGGCGATCACACCATAAGCGCCATAGGCCATCATTGCGAGACCACCAGAGAGACCATCGAGGCCGTCGGAGATATTGACGGCGTTCGAAGTTGCAACCACAGCAAAGGCAAAAATTAACATCATACCGACAACTCCAACTTCAAAATTACCAAAAAACGGCACCAACATCGTCGTCCAGCCGAGTTTTACCGTGAAAAACCAGCCGAGTAACAAACCGACAGCAGAAATCAAGAAGAACTTCGTCGGACCACGCAAGCCAGCTGCACCGCGACCAGAACCAAAGATATTAATCACATCGTCAATAACCCCGACTAATGCTCCACCGAGAAAACCAGCCAGCGGCAACCAAGTTTGGCCCCGATCAAGATTAAAAATCCAAGTGACCGCCGTGACCGCGACCACACCAATCAGGCCGGCCATAGTCGGAAAAACGTGTTTGAATTTATGCGCATGAAGTTTACGCATCACTGGCAATTCCTTGCCGTCAACTGTAGTGGTTTTCTGTTTTTTCCAGAACTTATATTTGTAGGCAAAGTGCGTATAGAATGGCGTTAATGCCATCGAAAATAGAAAGCCCGCAAGAGCTAATAAAAGTCCGTGAAATACTTCGTCGCTGATTGTCATTATCTTATGCTCCTGGTTTAATTTTTAGATAATCGATGAGGTAATTGGAGAGGTCATCGAAAAGGCTCATTGCGTCACCACTGCCGATGCTTTGTCCCTCTCCCCACATTTTAACCATTATAACATACTTTGGCATTTCCCCGCTCGGTCCGACGAAGCCAATATACGAACCGACGAGTTGGCTAAAAGTATCATCATAGGCGCCGTTAACAACAACCTGCGCGGTACCAGATTTACCACCGATAGCATAACCGGCACGATCGATGCCGGCGCGTGCTTTGTAATTACGGTTATAAATCAACATTTCACGCATTGAAGCGGATGTTTCATCAGAGAGAATTTTGTCTTCGACCTTGTTATTTTCGGAACTTTCGGACGCGCTTTCATTAGTGACTAATTCCCCGTTTTCCATTACGCCCTTGACGATGGTAGGAGTGCGCCAAGTTCCACCGTTAACTACTGCTGAAAAAGCTGCAGCGGTTTGAATCATGGTAATACCGAGGTTCTGGCCGAAAGTCATGTTCGCATAAGTCGAATCACGACCCCAGCCCTCGTTCGGGTCTTCGATATAGCCTTCAGCCTCGATCAATTCAATACCCGTAGCTTGCCCAAGTCGAAACTTGTCGTGATAATAATTGTAGAGTTTTTCGCGCCCCTGTTGGGTAATTTCTGTAGTGCTACCCCCAAGTAGACGCAAAGCTTGAATTGAACCGGTGTTAAGCGACCAATAAAGTGCGGTTTTCATATTGATCGTGCCGTAAAGAGAACTGCGCTTTTCGGCATTTTCGATTTTCCAACCATCAACCGTAGTGTAATGCTCGTTGAAATAAGTCGTATCGGCAGTCATAACACCTTCGTTAATGGCGGCGGAAAAAGCAAAACTTTTACAGATTGAGGCTGGCTCGTAAGGTACCTCGGTCGTATAATTAGTAAAAGCCGAGGCGTCTGCCACCTTGCTGTAATCAGATGGATCATAGTTCGGAAGATTTGCCATCGCGACTACTTCTCCGGTGTTCGCATTCATAATTAGAGCCGAAGCATTCGTTGCGGCGGTAGAGTTGATTGCGTTTTGCGCAAGTTCTTCAACACCTTGTTCAAGGCTGCGGTCGACAGAGAGGACGACATTTTCGCCGTCTTGAGCAGGAATTTTAACATTATCATCGCCGATACTGAGCGCAACTTTGTTGACATCGGCAGTGGCTTTAATCAAGCCATCTTCACCAGCAAGTTGCTTGTTTAGAGAACCTTCGACGCCGTATTGACCAATCCCGTCATTATTAACAAATCCGAGCAGACCAGAGGCAAGTGTACCTTCGGGATAAACGCGTTGGTTGGTCTTTTTTAGCCAGACTGCCGGCGTGCCAGAATCGGCAATTTCTTCGGCGACTTTACGCGGAACATTTTTCGCCACGATCGAATAACGCAGCCCCTCTGTTGCGTAAACTTCGTCGATATCTGCGGCTACGTACTCTTTAGCATAAGTATCAAGAACTTGCTTAATATCTTCTTTTTTGGTGACGGTCGGGTCAATGACAATCTGATAAGTAGTTTGGTTTAAAACCACCGCAACTGGTTCGCCGTGATCCATCATATAAATTTCACCTCGCCTAGCAGTAATAGTTTCAAGAATTGTATGCTGCTCGTCGGCTTTGGCGGTCCATTGATCATGTTCGATGATTTGAATGAAAAAAAGTCGCACCAAGATAATTCCTAGGGCGACCAAAATAATAATGCGAAGAATTTTTACCCGTTGGCGAAAAAGACTACTCTGTAGCATAGCCCGTCACCGTAGCGTCTTCCATTGAAGCAGCAACAGTACTGTTTTTTGTTGCGGCGATAGAGGTCAGACGCGCTTTCTCTACTGCGAGGTCATCTTTTTCGGCAGTCATTTCAGTAATTTCCGATTCGACAGAAGAAAGTTCATAATCAAAACTTGTAGCTTTGGTCCCTTCGGCAACATAAATTAAGCCGAAAACTAAGGTCAACATGCCGACAATGACGATTTGAGAAATTGATCCGAGGCCACGCTTAGTATGGCGAACGGTGTTACGATTACGGGCGAAACCGTTGCTAGTCGCTCCTGCACGTCTTGATACATAAGTTTGATTTGGCATGTTTGTTTTCCTCGCTGATGTTTTTTAATATTCATTTTTGTTTTTCTTAGTCCGGGGCCTTTACGGTCAGAGCTATAAGTAAACCGTAAAGGTTAGTCCCGGGAAGGTCATACACTTCACACTCTCTGTGAAAAACTCTTTTTGGTAGGCTTTAACAGCCCATGTATATTATGATGTTACCGAACATTGTATTCTCGAGCCTTCTCGCTCGCGCCTGTCGTTACAGGGCTCGCTTCGAAGTTTGCTCCCGTTGTCGCAAATGCTCTCGAATCACAATGTTCGGCAGCCTTCTCCTATTAGCGGAAGTGAACCTTGATGGTTTGTTTGCGGGATTTGTTCGCAACTACGATTTGTTTTGGCATTTTGCCTCCTTTTTGTTTTATGTTTTTATTTTTATCAATTCCGCTTCCGAGCGAGGCGCAATTTAGCGCTGCGCGATCGCGGGTTGATAACTAACTCCTCACTCTCCGCAACAATAGGCTTTTTGTTGATTAGTTCCAAAGGGGATTCTTCGCCGAGACTGGTGGCCGCTTTGAAGTAGTCCTTGACTAACCGGTCTTCTAGACTGTGAAAGGTGATAATTCCGAGACGGCCGTTTCTGTTTAGCAGTTTCGGAATAAGTGGCAAAGTTTTTTCAATTTCGCCGAGTTCATCGTTAACTGCGATGCGGACCGCTTGGAAGACCTTGGTGGCGGGATGGATGTGTGAATAGCGAGATTTAGATTTAACTAAATCCGCAAGTTCGCTAGTGGTTTTCAGCGGGCGGTGATGAACTATTTCGCGAGCCAACATCTTGGCGCGTCCGGGCTTTTCTTCGCCGAAGTTAATGAAAATTTCGGCTAGTTCCCGTTCGCTAGTTTTATTAATGATGTCGGCAGCGGTTCTTCCCTGCCTGCGATCCATCCGCATGTCCAGAGGGGCGTCGTTTTTAAACGAAAAACCGCGCTCGGCCATGTCTAGTTGCGGAGAAGAAACTCCAAAATCCGCGAGAATTAAATCAAAAGTCGCTCCACACTCGAAAAGTTGCAGCACCGCACTATAAAAATCCGTATGTTTTAAGCTGATTTCGGACGGAAGATGCTGTTTTAAATATTCGATAGCAAATTCGTCACGATCAACCAGACAAGAATCTTTATAATTCTGTGTCACAGCCAAAATTTCGCTAGCATGCCCACCGTAACCTGCGGTTAAGTCAAGATAACTTTCATCGGGTTTTGGTTCGAGCCCTGCTAGGACTTCTGATAATAACACTGGGATATGTAGTTTCTCCATGTGTATATTATACACTGTTTTTGTTCGCTTGAGACCGTTCAACTAGAAACTGCGGCGGGTTTGTGTTTGCTTTGATTTTTGTTTAGACACAATATAATCCACCACGATTATAGTAATCGTAGCCGTTGAGAGACTTATTGTGTAATAGACCATAGAGTTTTAATTGGGAGGTGTGTTTTGAGGAAGGTACGCACGATTGTTTTGTCGCATCTCGCTTAAATTTAATGCGCGCCAAAGCTCCTAGTTGGTCGGTCTCAAACTTTTTTAATGTACTTTTGTTTCGCGTTTTTGTTGTTTTATTCGCTTAACATTAGTTTATGATATTTTCTAAATTTTAGCAAGAGCTTTTTTGGACTTTTTTGCACTTTTTAGTTTTCAACAATTGTGGAAAACTTCCCTGTTAATTTACCGAACAAAGCGCGTTGAAAATTGCCGAAAAATGTGTCATAAAAACCGAACACTTGGGCGAAAGCAATCAGAAAATGCCTTTTTCGGACACACTCAAGGCCGTTCGGCCAAGCTTATGGTCCTCAAAAGGCATTTTCGATTGCAAAACATTGCGCAAGATATGATATAATTAGCAGATAAAAGGAGAGGTAAAAAAAATGGAAGAATTTGATGTGTTTCTCTGGGCGAACGAGATTGACGAGGTAAAAAATAATGTTTCCGCGGAGTTGTTTTTGTTTAATAAAAACTATACGCCCTTTAAGATTAAGTATTCGGATAAGCTGACAGGAGCGGTGAAGGCAATGTTCATGCAAGAAGCAGTGAATTTTGTGAACGAAGAAGCTGAAAAGGGTTTGGAATGTCGCGAATACGAGAAGGCGGACGGCGAGGAGAAGGTGATTTATAAAACTTCCCTGTCGAAAGTCGGACGAGCGGAAACTTTGATTCATCTGATCGAAAATGAATATAAAGATATTGACTATTTTTCAGAGAATGAACATGATTTTAAGAAGGTGAAGGGTATCATTGCAAAATTCACTTACCCTGGCGGCGAAGACGGGACGAAGACTTTTTACATCGCAAAATTGTTGCCAGCGTCGGGGGCGCTAAAAGGTGCAACCTCTTGGGAAATTAAGGGTGAGAGTTTCGAACCGTTTTCGGCGGAAATCGCGCTAAAAATGCCGGAAGATAACCAAGTGGCGATTGTGGATAAGACGATTGTTGTGTTCAATCAGGCGAAATTCGAGAATTTGTTTCAATACGATTACAAGTCGCAGGTGATTGCCGAAGCGAAGGCAAAAGAATTGTGTGAAAAATATAAATTGTCATTTGCGGAGGGGCTGACGCTAGACGCTCTACTCGCGGACAAGAAGCCGATTTTGAAAAAAGTGCAGGCGATGGATATTGCCGAAGAGATGCCGCAAGAAAAATTATTGGATTATGCGGATGAAATGCAACTGGAGTTGATGACGGACGACGAAGGCTCGATTATTATTATGGACGATAAAGATTTGACTATGTTTGTAAATTTGTTGAACGAAGATTATTATGTCTCGCCGGTGAATGGACGGCGATACGAGATAAAATCAAAAAAGTTGCTCAGTGAGCCGGATGGTGAGCCACCAAGAGGGTGATATCGGAAATACAGTTTTATAGAACCATGAAGCTCTTTTTGGCGGGAAAACTTACAGTTCGAAATAGGCGTCTTTAATGAAATTCGATTCACCAAGAGTGCGGAAAGTTTTTTCGAGGTCGTTTTTTGCCTCGAGAACGGAATCGTCCGAGCTGATTTCGGATTCGATTTTAGCATAAAAACCGGGGAGCGTATCGATTTTGTCGAGATGAATTTTCGTTCCCTCGCCCATCGTGAGAGTTTGACGGCGACGCGAAACTTCTTTATTTAATTTAAAACCAAGTTGCATAATAATATTAACTAGTTTTTCGTAATCTTTAACTTCGGTCGTTTCAACGATGTCGATGCCAGAATCTTCGATATGGCGTTTTAAGATAAAATAGTATTTTGCCGGTTTATCGACCGCTTTCATCTCGGTTCGCATTACAAGGCGCGGAAAATTAGCGTGCGGTTTATAGCCTCGAGGGGTATAAACTCGATCGTGCTGCCAATAAATCGCCGAAAAATCAAGATCGATATCAGAGAGTTTATCCTCGAAATCATCGTGATTTTTCAATTTGCACTTCAAAATAACTCTTTTCATGAACCTATTATAACACATTAGTAGTACGGATTAACCTGCTACTCTGCTCCCAGGTCAACAAGACGAGCCTCAATGGAGCGTATATTACGAAATTCATTTTCCATTAACTTAATGGTCGGTGAAATTTTATCCCCTTGAGAAAGTTCTAGCCATTTTTCAGGAGCAAAAAATGCAACGATTTTAAGAGGTCTGCCGGCGTTGTCTTCGACGTCGAGTCGGAGATGATTCTTGTCCGCACCCATTAGGGTTGTGTTCGCAATTTTAATATTATTTAGATGTAAAACTATCTCTTCGTTCCCTGGTCCGTAAGGTTCAAGAGTTTTGATCTGTTCCAGTAATTCTAGTGATAAATCGGCAAAATCTTCGATTTCGAGGTCCGGTTTTTGTTTGAGATGGCTGGTTTGATCTTTTAAATCTAAATTTCGGTAATAATCATTAATTTGTTCACGAAATTGATAGAGATTTTCGCGCTTCAAGCGCACCCCCGCAGCGCCAGCGTGCCCGCCACCGCCGATGATGGTGTTTTTAACGTGATTTAGAGCCTCGGCGAGGTTAAAATCACCAAAACTGCGCCCAGAACCTTTCAAAATCTGGTCGCCAACCTCTGTTAGAACAAAAGAGGGACGTGCATAATCATCTGTTAAGCGTCCAGCGACAATACCAAGAATGCCTTCGTGCCAATCGCCAACCTCGATAATCACCGGCTCGTCACTAACCCCTCGCTCGGTAATTTCGGAAATGGCGGAAAGTTGTTCAGTACGACGTTTTGAGTTCAATTCCTCTAGACGCGAGGTGAGTTCGACTGCCTTAACAGTGGAATTTGTACGCAAAAGTTCCAGAGAAACGTCGGCAGTTTCAATTCTTCCAGCAGCATTCAGGCGCGGTCCAAGCCGAAAACCGATATCCTCAGAGGAAAGTTTTTTGATACGCGCCTTATCCATGAGTTCTTTCAGCCCTGGTCGCCGAGTTTTTTCGAGGACTTTCATCCCATAATAAGTCAAAATCCGATTCTCGGGCGAAATTAACATACTGTCACAAATTGTCCCGAGTAAAACCAAATCAAGCAACCATTTTTCCTGCCCGTTCGGAAGCAAGCCCTCTTTTACGAGAGCCTGCGCAAGTTTGAAAGCGACACCAACGCCGGCAAGATGTTCCAACCCACTACCAATGGGGGCGGAAAAATCCTTGCGCTTCGGATTAACAACCGCAACTGCCTCAGGAAGAGTATCGTCAGTTTCGTGATGATCGGTGATGATGCTATCGATGCCAAGAGTGTTTAATTCTTCGACAATGGCATGGTTACGCGAACCGCAGTCGACAGTAATCACGAGTTTCGACCCCTGTTCTTTTGCGAATTGAATCATTTTTGGGCTCATGCCATAACCATCGGCGAAACGATCCGGAAGTATAATATCGATATTTTCCGGCTTAACGCCGACGAGAAGTAAAGTTTGCTCCATCACCGTACTGGCGGTCACACCGTCAACATCATAATCCCCGTAGATGAGGATTTTTTCGGAGTTTTTCAGCGCGCTCTCGATCCGCGCGATCGCCTTTTTCATATCTGGGAGCGAAAAAGGGTCGGCAGATTTCTCATAATCGGGATGCAAAAAATCATCGCTCAATCCCCGTTTTTTAACCAGTTGTTCAAATAATTTATTCACACTTCTTCCCTGTTTTTGATGGTTTATCTGATTTCTAGAATCAGCTAGCCGATAGTTTTACTTGGCTTGTTCTTCTTTTGACTTTTGATAACGATACTCTGAAGTTCTTTTAAAATCGGGAATTGCTTGTTGGTTTGATAGATTTTCGTCTTACCTTTTTTAGTGGCGATTAGAAATTTACCGTCCACCATTCGGTTTAATTCCCTCTGAATATTGCCGGGATCTTCCTTAATTAACTTCGCCAACCCGCGAACATGGGTCTTGAAATCTGGATATTTAGCAAAAACTACGATGATTTTTCGGCGCACCCGAGATGTGACAAATATATCTAACATATTACCTCGCTTAACTATCTCTATTATAGCACGAATTTAGGGATTTTTGGTAATTTTTACAACAATGCTATAATTAATTTATGTATTACGAGGTGATTCCGGAAGGAAAAGTTGGGAGGTTGACTTATCATAGCGAGGTTGGTTCCCTGGTGTCGGGGCAGGTTGTCTTAGTGTCGCTCGGACGACGGACTGTGCCGGGGGTGGTGGTGAAAAAAGTTGCTCAACCGAATTTTCAGACCAAGCCGATTGTGAAAATTTTGTATACAAAGCCGTTGCCGCGGCAGCTTTTGGCGGTGGTGCGGTTTTTGCGCGCATATTATCTGACGGCTGAGGGAGAGGGGGTCTCTTTGATTTTGCCGAATGGGGTTGAGAAACAGAGACGGAAGGCAAAAACCGAACAAATGTTCGGGAACAACTTATCTCTGGACGGGTCCTGTCGTCGCCTCCCCCCCAAAAATTTTTGTCAAGACAAAACATTTTTGGGGTCCCCTCCGGCGACACCACCCGTCCAGGTCGATATTCCGCTTAACCCTGCTCAAAAAATGGCCCTAGAAGGCCTGCAGAAGGCTCCAGGAGCGACGAAACTGCTGTTTGGCTTAACTGGTAGTGGTAAAACGAACATCTACCTTAAAATGGCGCTAAACGCGTTTAAACGGCAAAAATCTACGATCGTTTTAGTGCCGGAAATTGCTTTGACAGGGCAGTTGGTACGGGTTTTTCGGCAGGTTTTTGGCGAAAATGTGGTGTTAATTCATTCAAAACAAACAGAGGCGGAACGACACCGAATTTTTGATTCCCTGCTTTTTAGCGAAGGGCCGAAAATTGTAATTGGTCCGCGTTCGGCGTTGTTTGCGCCCCTGTCGAATTTGGGACTGATCGTGGTTGATGAGGAGCACGAAACGAGCTATTATCAAGAAAATGCGCCGAAATATTCGGCAATACGAGTGGCGAGTTTTTTGGCGCAGGAATTGAAAATTGATTGTATTTTAGGCTCGGCAACGCCGGAAATTGCGGATTTTTATCTGGCTTCGAAACTGGGATCGGTGGTAAAACTAACAGAGAAAGCGAAAGCGACGGCGATCAAGCCTGAGGTAAAAATTGTCGATTTTAAAAATCGCGATAATTTCCGAAAAAATCGGTATTTTTCGGGGGTATTGCTCGCGGCGATAGAGAGGAATCTAGAACAGGAGCAGCAAACGCTGATTTTTCATAACCGACGGGGGTCGGCGCCGCTGACAATTTGTGAAAATTGCGGCGAAGAGATCCTCTGTCCGAATTGTTTTTTGCCGCTGACCTTGCACGCTGATAATTATGATTTAGTTTGCCATACCTGTGGTTTTTCGGAAAAAGTCCCCTCGTGTTGTCCAAAATGCGGGACGCCCGGGATGGTACATAAGGGGTTTGGGACAAAATTATTAGAGACGGAGCTGAAAAAATTGTTTCCGAAGGCGAAGGTGCGGCGGTTTGATGCGGATAATAAGAAGGAGGAACGATTAGAGGCGGTTTATGATGCGGTACGAGAAGGCGAAATTGATATTTTAGTGGGGACGCAGACGATTGCGAAGGGACTGGACTTGCCGAAACTCGCAACGGTTGGGGTCGTTCAGGCTGATGCAGGGCTATCTTTGCCGGATTTTATGGCGGAAGAGCGGGTTTTTCAACTTTTGACACAGGTGATGGGTCGAGTGGGTCGGGGACATTCGGAAATTGCGGAAATGATCGTGCAGACTTTTCGGCCGGAGCATCCGGTGCTGAAATTTGCGCTGGCCGAAGATTATCAGGGATTTTATCAGTATTTAATAAGGCGGCGTCAGAAATCCGGTTTCCCGCCGTTTCGGTTCGTGATGAAACTGGAAATTACACTAAAAACAGAGGCGGTAGTACTGAAAAAAGTGCGGACGACGGTGCAAGAATTGTCGGCTAATACCGATTTAATTGTTTCCCCGCCCCAGCCGGCTTTTCACGAGCGAACGGCGCGAGGATTTACTTGGCAAATTATCGTGCGATCGCAGTCGCGAGCGAAATTATTGAAAGCCTGCGAAGGACTAGACAAGAATTTCAAAGTAACGCTTGATCCGCCAGGACTACTGTAAGAATAACGTCTTCTGTGATATAATAAAGATATGAAAATTATTACTACCCCTGACCCTAGACTACGGGAAATATCTGAGAAAGTTCGCGTTATTGACGAGGAGATTTTGGAGGTAATTGCGGATATGCGAAAATTATCGCTGGACTGGGAAAAAGAACATCCGTTCGAATTGTCGGCGGCGATGGCGGCGCCTCAGATTGGGGTGAATAAGCGGATTATTATTATTCGTGACAATATGGAAGACAAGAAAAAAGCGACTTTTACGGCGCTAATTAACCCGGAAGTAATTCGGACGGATGGGAAAACTGTGCGGGATTTCGAGGGGTGTTTATCGGTGCCGGCGATTTATGGCAAAGTGCCGCGAGCTTCGAAGGTAAAAGTGAAGGCGAAACTCGAGGACGGAACAGAGGTGCGGATTAAGGCGACGGGAGAGTTGGCGCGAACACTACTACACGAAATTGATCATTTGGACGGAGTCTTGTTTATTGACCATATTAAAAATGAAAAAGACGCGTTTTATCGGATGGACGACAAAGGCGAGCTTCAACCGGTGGATTTTGAGAGCGAAATTTTGGGGAACACGGAGTTGTGGGGAGAGGAATGACAGAGGTAATTTTCTTCGGAAATGGACTATTAGCGGAAAAAGCATTAGCAGTCTTAGAGCGAGAGTGCCAAGTGATTTTTCATGCGCGAACGCGAGAGGATTTGGCGCGAGCGGTAGAATTGAAACGAGAAAACCCGGCGGCGATAGGGGTGCTAGCGTCTTTTGGAGTATTAATTCCTAGTTCGGTTTTGGAAGTTTTTGAACCGGAGGGGATTTTGAATATTCACCCTTCCCTGTTGCCGGAATATCGGGGGGCGTCGCCGATTGAGAGTGCGATTTTAGACGGAGCGACGGAGTTTTCGGTGTCGGTGATGAAACTCGCAAAGGCGATGGACGCGGGGCCGATTTATTTTCAGAATACTTTAACTGGGGCGGAAATTGCACAGGCGACGGGTTCGAAGCTAATTTCGGGGATAGTGCCAGAGAAAAATGCGATTTATACAGCACTTGCAGAGACAGGGGCGGAATGGGTGGCTCGGCATCTTTGTGATTTGTCGGAGCCTAAGTCTCAAGATGAGACGCGCGCGACTTTTTGCGGAAAATTGGATAAAACGATGTCGCTTTTAACGCCAGAAGCAGATACGGCGGAGAAAACTTTGCGTAAAATTGTGGCTTTTTCTGGTTTTCCGAAAGCGAAATATGCGTTTTTTGGCGTTTCTTGCATCGTTTTAGAAGCGCATATAGCGAAGGTGAGTGAGACGGCGGCGCTTTCTTTGTCGTGCGCTGATGGGCAAAATTTAGTGATTGACAGATTGCAGCCCGAGGGGCGCAAGGCGATGGATGCGAAAAGTTTTGTGAATGGATATGGGAAGTAGGGCTAAATTTGCTTGCTCAGAGCAGGCCCAAGAAAAATTTCCTAAGCACCAACAAGGAGGGCGCGATTGGCACGGATTTCGGCTTTCATTTCCTCGATAGTACGAGTGACAATTTCGCGGTAATCTGGGCGATTAATCTCGAGCCATTTGGAAACTTCTGCAGAGTCAGTGATGAGGTCGAATTTGTTAAGTTGAACCTCTGTTAAACCGTACGAAATCCGTTCGCCGATACGAACTTCGAGTTCTTCTTGAATATACTCCAAAAATTTTTGTTTTTCATCCTCCGACATTGCCGAGAGACCCATTTCTTGTAAAAACTTTTCGTCAAAATTCATTTGATACTCCTTATGGTTATTATAACACATTATCTCTGCCAGTAGAACCGTTCTGTGTGTGAGATATACATATTAGCAATTTATATACACTTTTACTGGGGTGGTTAGAGCTTTTTGGCTTTGGCTTCACGAGTGAAGAATTGGAGGCGATCGCCGATTTGAAGATCAAATTTATGTTCGGTTTTGAGGGCGAGACCGCCAGTTTCGCCAGCCGTGAGTTCTTTGACGTCGATTTTTTCTTTCTGAACAGATGAAACGGTGACTTCGCCGAGGTACTTCTTGTCGCGAATAATACGAGCGAGAAATTCGGGCTTCACGTTCCCTTTTAGAACTTCACCGCCAGCGATGATGCTAGTTTTTTCGGTGCGAAATACGCCGAGAACTTTCATTTCGCCCTGGTCTTCTTCAACAATTTCAGCATCAAGTAATTTTTCCATCTCGCTTTTTGCGTCATCAATCAACTCATAAATCACCTTAAAAATCCGGACTGGGACACCGTCACGGGCGGCAATTTTCGAAATGTTAATCGGGACACTGACGTTGAAGCCATAGATCACGGTGTTGCCACCAGCGGCCATATAGATATCATTTTCGGTGATATCGCCGACGCCGGTGTGAACAATATTCAAATTAACTTCACCTTTGGTGTCGATTAGCTTTAGAGAATCGACAACAGAAGTGACCGAGCCGAGAACATCGCCCTTAATGATTACATTGAAGACTTTCGAGTTATCGGCAATATTCATCATCCTGAGCAAATCCGAGCCAGTAATGTTTGCGCTAGCAGTTTCGTCAGCAAGTGCTTGGGCGTTCAAAAGTGCCATCTTGCGTGCGGTTTTTTCGTCTTTAACCTCTACAAAACGATCGCCGAAGTTCGGAAGCTCCTTAAAGCCGGTGACGGTGACCGGGATCGAGGGAGTCGCTTTACCTTTCGGACGACCACTCCAATCGAGCATGGTGCGGACCTTGCCATAAGTTGAGCCAGCAACGATAAATTCGCCAGTTTTCAGTTCCCCGCCAGTCACGAGCAGGTTGACGACTGATCCTTTGCCGGTTTCCATATGCGATTCGATAACGAGACCTTCGGACGGAATATCGACATCCGCCTTCAATTCCTCGATGTCGGCAGTAAGCAACACCATATCAAGAAGTTGGTCAAGATTTTGATTGTATTTCGCGGAAATCGGAACCATCGTGATGTCGCCACCCCATTCTTCGGGCTGCAAACCGTGTTGCGACAGATCGGCTTTTGTACGGTCGATATCAGCGCCTTCGCGGTCGATTTTATTAATCGCAACGATGATTTTCGCGTTAGCGGTTTTTGCGAAGTTGATCGCTTCGATGGTCTGTGGCTTGACGCCGTCATCAGCGGCAACGACGATAATAACGATATCAGTGAGCATAGCGCCGTGCTGGCGAATAGCGGCAAAGGCTTCGTGTCCAGGGGTGTCAAGAAAAGTGATCCAGCGGTCGTTATGTTTTAGTTGATAGGCGGAAATGTGCTGCGTGATGCCTCCGGCTTCACCCTCGACGGTTTTCTTGTTTAACAGGGTGTCGAGAAGAGTAGTTTTTCCGTGATCAACATGCCCCATCACCGCAACAACAGGGGGACGAGAAATGGCCTTATCGGAAAGTTCGCGTCGCCGATCGGAGGTCTTCGTCGAAGTGTTCTTTTTCTCTAATTTAACGTTTTCAAGACCGAGCTCATCGATGATGATGCTCGCTGTTTCAAAATCTAGACGCTGGTTAATCGTCGCCACAATGCCATTTTTGAACAGCGTGCCAATCAGTTCGGTCACCGAAAGACCGAGCGCTTTTGCGAGCTCGTCAACAGTGATAGAACCAGCGATCTGAATTGTTTTTTCGTCCATTTAAATAATTTTACCACATTTTAAAAAAATATGCTATAATAGGTTTATTCCCCGGTAGCTCAATGGTGGAGCAAGAAGCTGTTAACTTCGAGGTTGCCAGTTCGAGTCTGGCCCGGGGAGCCATTTTTTTTGTCAAAAAACATCAAAAAAACAAGACGTTAGTATCGATCACAATTATTGTATCTGCCAAAAACCTCTGCCACATCATCCGCATCAGACAAAAGGCAGTCACAGGGGCATT
>CAVDXX010000003.1:0-4214 GCA_963613175.1 bacterium
GCGTGTGTCGCGTGGTTGTCCGTATCGTTTCTTGTTTCGGGCTTTAAGCCTCGAGTTCTAACATGCATTCCACCACGTTATTGGCGTTTAGTAAAAAACAACACAATGTTAGAGTCGGGTCCGGTTTTCGAGCGCCGCACTTAGGGTAATTTGATCGGCGTAGGACAAATCTACTCCGAGCGGTAAACCGCGCGCTAAACGTGTTAATTTTAGATTCGGATTTTGTTCGTGCAACATCCTTTCAAGCAATAATGCTGTCGATTCCCCTTCGACTGAAGGATTCGTCGCGATAATCACTTCATGCACGCTATCGTCGTTTACGCGCTTAATTAATTCGCCAATATGAAGTTGTTCCGGCGTAATTCCATCAATCGGCGAAATTGCCCCGCCGAGTACGTGATAAGTCCCCCTATAGCTTTTTGTTTGTTCAATCGCATAGATATCCAGCGGTTCCTCGACTACTAAAATTGTGGTCTTATCGCGTTTTTCGTCGGTATAAAATGAAGAAAGTCCTTCATCTGCATTAATCAGCGCAAAAGTGATCGGACAAGTTTTTACATCGCGGTGTAGCTTTGCTAAGGCTTCTGTGATGGCTTCCGTTATTCGCGGGTTGGCACGAAAAAGATAATACGCGTAGCGTTCCGCCGTTCGTGGACCCACGCCCGGTAAACGACCGAGCGCGTCAATCACATCTGTCAAAGCTCTTGGCAGCATTACATCCCGCCAAAACCGAGGTTACCAAGTCCGCCCATTAATGGTTTCATTTTATCGGTTGCAATTTCTTGTGCTTTCGCGAAACCATCGCGCATACAATTTTCAATCCAGCGTTCTAGCTCGCGAATATCATCTAAATCGATCTTTTCCGGATCAATTTTAACCTTCTTTACTTTTAATTCACCACTAATTTGCACCACAACTGCACCGTCGCCGGCCTCGACCTCCACGATTTCATTTTTTAATTCTTTTTGCGCTTTTCGCAGTTGATTAATCAGCTTCATTTGGTCCATTGTCTGACCCATTTTGATCTCCTTCTTTTTCTCCTTCAATATATTGATATATGTATATTATATCAGAGTTCTCGCGCATCGGCGAGGTAATTATGCGATCGAGATGGTAATTCTCTGTCAGATTTTCGGGTTTTCCGAGAAAAGCAGTGCGCGCTTCATTATCTTCGGCCCCAGGCATCTCTTTTACCACTTTTAAATTACTAGATTTTTCTAAAATTTTATAAAAATCGTAATTCTCGCTCACCACCAAAGTTCCATCGGTTAAATTTTCGCGAACCACTTCGAGGCCGTGATTAAACTCATTCGCAATATTCGGATTATAACGATAGCCATAGATATATTGTAGAAGCCCCGGGATAATCATCACCCCGAACAAAATCGTCAATGGTAATAATCCTGAAATTCGCGCGTAAGGATTTTCTGGAAAAAGTCCATACCATTTTTCGAGTAAATATTTCAATCCGTGTGCCACTAGAATCGATAACGGCAAAATGAAGAAAATTACCGCGTCGGGATTAAAACCAGTAATCGCGAGACAGAAAATTAATAAAATTGTGGCAATTGAGTTGCGTGAAGCGAAAAAGCCCTTGGTGGTCGAAAATAAACCAATCAGTGCTAAAGCTAAAATCGGCAAGCTAATCAACGGCGACAAGAACGTGTTCTCGATCGTGTTATGCCAAGAGAATACCGGCGCCAGCCCGGTCGCGATATTATTAAAGAAATTCCCCGCCTGCCAGTCTTTAGTCGCTAAGAGTTCAAGCATCGTCGAGGGGTTGTGGTAGATGCTGATCCCGAGCAATGAAAAACCTGCAATTAATAAAATCCCGACTAGCGTCAAAGGCATTTTTGGTAATTTTTTAACGATGAAACGAAGATGTGGTTGATATAACACAAAAACTACACAAAATACGGCAAAATAAATCATATATGGCGTAAAAATTGAACAAAGCATTGCAATCGCGAACATAAAACTATACGATGGTTTCGGGCGTTTTTCGCCTTGAATTTTCGAGCCGAGCCAAAGTAGTAGAGTCGGCCATAAAACAAGCATAATCAGCGGCGTTCCTGAACCGGCTAAGAACAAAAACGGTGTTGATAAAACGATTAAACAAGACGCGAGCAATGAAACATTATTTTTAAACCAACGATTTAATAGTAAGATTAGCAAAAATCCGAGTAAAAGCCCAGCAAGAATACTGGGTAATTTTATTGCGTAAGTTGTCAGCCCGAAAATCGTAATCGAAAGTTTTTGCAATGCTCGATATGGCAGATCAACTAAATCGCCATTAATAATATCGGCACGCTCAAGATTATAAGAACTCGTCGCAGAAGCAATTTCCGCTTCGGACAGACCAGTTTGTGCAACTAGCGGCATCGCAAACAACAATCCAACAAATGCTAGACCGAGTAATACATATCCGATCGTGAACCGATGTCGATACAAAAAAAGTTTAGAAATAGTTACTTTCTTCACTTTTTTATTATACCATAAACGAAACCAAAATAGTATTATTCGTGTGTATTGTCGAGCGACATAAAGCGTGATTTCGCTCCGTCAAAGTAAAGTTCAATTATTCCAATTGCACCGTGACGATGTTTTCGAATCAAAAGCTCAGTGATATTTGTGTCCTCTTCTTCTGGCTTTTTATAATAGTCTGGTCGATGTAGGAACATTACTAAGTCTGCATCCTGCTCGATCGACCCCGATTCCCTTAAATCCGACAGTACCGGCCGCGGATCGTCTCGTCCGGTCACATTTCGCGACAACTGTGCCAAGGCCACCACTGGGATTTCAAGTTCGCGCGCTAAAATTTTTAGACCGCGCGAAATTTCGGTTACTTCCTGGACTCGGTTGCCGGCATAACGATCCGAACCCGCCATTAACTGTAGATAATCGACGATTACCACGCCGATTTGATGATCGTGCATCGCACGGCGAGCCTTATTTCTTAATTCTGCGATAGTCATTGCGCTAGTATCATCAATATAAATCGGCAATTCATCAATCTCACCCAGCGCATCGCCTACGCGCGAAAATTCTTCGTCCGATAAATTCCCCGTTCGCATTCGCCAGTTGTCGACATCGGCAATATCTGAAATAATTCGATCTACAATCTCATTTGCCGCCATCTCCATCGAGAAAAATAACACACCCCTTTTATTAATACTCGCAATATTATAAGCTAAATTCTGCGCAAAAGTCGTTTTACCCATCGCCGGACGTGCCCCAATAATCACTAAATCGCCTTTTTGCAAGCCGGCCGTCTTCTTGTCTAGATCTGTAAAACCGGTTTTTAGTCCCCGCAGCGCCCCCTTATTTTTTCTTAGCTCCGCAATTCGTTCCAAAGCATCCGCTAACAACTGTTCCATCGGCACGTAATCGCTTTTGACGATTTTGTCTGAGACTTCGAACAACTCGCGCTCCGCTTCGCCGATTAACTCGTCAATATTTGTACCATCTTCAAACGCTTTTTCGGCGATATTGCTTCCGGCTTTAATCAATTTTCGGCGCGTCGAAGCCTTTTCGATGATTTCCGCGTAGGCTTTTGCATGTGTGGTTGCTGGTACGAAATTTGACAATTCGGTCAAATATGGCGCTCCGCCGATTTCTTTCAATTTTTTCTGCGCACGCAATTCAGCAGTTAAAGTCAATAAATCAACTGGCTTGTGTTGATCGTATAGATCCGACATAGATTTGAAGATTATCTGATGTCGAGCCTCGTAGAAATCGTCTGGCCGCAGTAGCGTTAAAATTTCCGCTATAATATCGTCGGCCAACATAATCGCGCCGAGCAAAGATTTTTCTGCGACTATATCTTGTGGCGGCACCTTGCCGCCATTCCCATTAGAACGGGTCGTATCCTCCATCGTCATTTTTTACCTCTCCACCCATTATATCAGAAATCTTATCCAGCGTGGCATCTTTTGTTGCAGTTTTTGGTCGTTCATTAAATTTATGGATTTTGACTACCATTCCGCCAGCCGCCTTCGTTAGGATTTGTTGGTTGCGCGCCTTTTCTATAAAATTCCAGCAGACGCTTGTTCTAGGGTAAATATGCAAAGTGTTGTTAACGATTTCGTATTCGCAATTTTTTAGTTGCGAAGGGATCACCTCGCTTAAGCTCTGGACCTTAGTTGTGAAACTTTGCCAATCAAAAGTGGTTGGCGTCAGCGCTGGTTCCGGTGTCGATGTTGGTTTCGGTGTTG
>CAVDXX010000003.1:4234-35504 GCA_963613175.1 bacterium
GCTGGTTCCAGTGTCGGTGCTGGTTTCGGTGTTGGCGTCGGCACTGAATCTTGAGCCGGACTCGGTGCCACTATCGGTTCTGAGCTTGACTCCGTCACCTTTCCCGGCTCCGCCTTCGTTCCCGAAACTAAATTCGATTTTGGCACTTTTTGCGTCAGCGCGACCAATAGTTTTGCTTCCGCAAACGGCGCTCTCACTTCCGGTAATTTTTCAAGCAATTCTAAAAATTCTACCCTCGGCTCTTCGACGATCGCTTCTATTATCTCTTCCGCCAGAGTTTCTGGTTTAATTCCTGACATTAATAAGTCTTTCAAAACTGTTGTAATTTTTACAATATCACCAGAGGCATAATCTTTAATTAATTCAGTGATTTTTTCGTCTTCCGGTAGCCCTAATGCCGAGACAACTAATTCTTTCGTAATTTCTTTGTCCGACAGAGTCGAAATCTGATCGAGCAATGAGAGTGAATCACGAAACGATCCACCGCCGCGTTTAATAATTATTTCAAGCGCTTCATCGGTGATAGTGAGTTTTTCATTTTTCGCCACAGATTTCAAGAAATTCAGCATCACCGGACGCTCGGCTAATTTGAAAGTGTAGGTTTGTGTGCGCGAAGTAATCGTTACTGGCACTTTATACGCATCGGTCGTCGCCATGATAAAGATCACATGTTTCGGCGGTTCTTCTAAAATCTTCAACAAGGCGTTAAATGATTCCTTGGTTAGCATATGAATTTCGTCAATGATATAAACCTTATATTTGCCCTTTGTCGGCGCAATCAGGGCTTTTTCCCGCAACTCACGGATGTTATCAATCCCGCGATTACTCGCCCCGTCAATCTCGATGATATCAACATATTCATCTTCAAGTTCATATTTAAAATCATTCACTTCATGTGCCAAAATTCGCGCCACGCTAGTCTTTCCACAGCCACGCGGGCCGATAAAAAGATACGCATGCGAAATCTTCCCTGCTTTCAGCGCTGTGGCTAAAGTCTCAGTAACTTGTTCCTGCCCAATAACTTCCGCTAACTTTGTCGGTCGGCATCTTCGATAAAGGCTCTTCATTTACAGCGCCGCTTCTACTGCGGCCCACGTCGCCTCATCGTTGTTCGCTGGAATAATGATCGAAACCTGAGAACCGTTACGTAAATGAAAATAAGTTACTGAAGCATAGAGAATTTGATATTCTTTGCCTGCAACTTCAACAAAGTATTTATCATCATGATTTGTCAGCGTCCCGATTACGTTCTTTCTTTCTACTGGTCCGATTTGCTTATAAAGGAATTTTCCATCTTCGGTAATTGTTAATTTCATAATATCGCCTTCGACCAATTTCGACTTCGAAGCGTAATTCGCTGGCACCGGATAATTCTTTCCGTCCGGACCGATCATAATTTGGCCATCAAAAACGCCTTCGATGATTTTTCCGTCCGGGCCGGAAACTACTGTATCTCGGGGCATAGTAATCGCGTCCCCATCGCCGAGAATCGAAATCAACAGTTCCTTCGCGGCCGACAAATTAGTCTCTGCCTCGCTCAGCAAACTCCGCAATCTTTTTATTTGTTTTTCTGGTATTTCAGACATCACCTCGCATCCTATCTAAATATAGTACTAATATTATATTATACCACTCAACCTCAAAAGTCAATATCTATTTTCAAAGTTTTCCACTTAAAAAACAGCGGTCGCGCGCAAAATGTTGTAAATTTTACATTTAAGATTCGGCTTTATAAAGTCCAGTATGCCGTATTCCATTATAGATCATCGTTGGAATGCCTTTGACTTTAATCTCATTTTCCACTGTCTGCCGATTTACGGACATTTTTATGGTCGTTTCTTCCGATTCGGCTTTCTCGCGAATTTCAGCACGCTCAGCAGAATGAATGCCAGCCTCTTTTAGCCAACCTTCAATCGTCGAAATCGCCTCTTCACGCGAAAAATCTTCATTGAATAAATCTTGATATAGAATTCCATCTTCGTCTCGATCGGTGAAGATATGATCCAAGATTTTTACGCCTAGCCCCGTCTGAAAATCATCCGCCGCTAAAATATAACGCACCGCAATCTCGGAATTTTTGAATTTATAAGTATCATCCGCCCCCTGAATCGCGAACGGTACAATTTTTACTTGATATTTATCGAAAAAGCCGGAAGATTTTTGCACAACATAAGATTTCATACAGACCACACATCCGGGGTCGAGAATATCTAAAGCTAGCGCGTTTGTATTTTCCGAAACTGTGATCGAATTTAAGGCGTAATCTTCGGCGTGATACTCGCGGAACTTATCCGGAATTGCTCCGAAAATCTCGCCCCATTCCTCGAACCAGCGCCCCGTCGCTTCTAGGGCATTTTGTGGCTCGCTTTCATCGATTGAGCAAACTTCTGCTCCTAGCGAACAAGATTCCGCTTTTGTCACATTACAACTTCCCAGCGCCCACAACGCGAGCAGTGATTTTATCGCCGTCAGCACCGCCCAAACGAACACCACCACAATCACTACCGCTAAAATCTCAATCAAAATCGACAGCGGTTTCAGCCATTTCGGATGCTTCATCACTACGCGACTCAGCAAGTTATTTTTTACATCTTCCTTAAACCCAATTTCGCATTTTTGTAAGCGCACTTTCTTCCCAAGACAACTGCCGGATTTTTTCAAAAGTTTTAAATAAGTTTTGCCGACTTTAGGCTTGAAAATTGAGATAATTGCCACAAAAACCCCGATTAATGCCAAGATGATAAAAGCCGCGATACAAACCATTAAACAATTTTCTCCATCGCCTTTTTGACTTTTTCAATATCTTCCGGTCGGTTATGCAGCCCCAACGAAAATCGTACTAGCGGCGGCAAACCTAAAACGTGATCCAAATAATAGTGTGCGCAAAAATATCCCGTTCGCGTCATAATATTCTCGCGCGAAAGCGCATTGCCGAGCAGATGCGAATCGATTCCCTCAACATAAAAGGACATAGTCGGATTTGGCTCGCGATTCAAAAGATGAACTTTGTCCGAATTATCCAAAAATTCGAACAGCTCTTGAACATTATTTTCCAAATTCTGCCAATCACTTTTTGGGCGACTCGAAAGCCATTTCAAAGCTTCCCCTAGCGCAATAATCTCACCCCAAGCTTGTAGTCCTGCCTCAAAGCGCGTATAACGATGCTCCTTCCCTTCCGCACTCAAAACATAAGAATCTTCAAAAACATCATCAACCATTCCGCCCCCGACAAACCTCGAAACTAGCCGTGGCGCCAAATCATCTCGCCAAACAATCACGCCGAGCGACGGCGCATACATTTTGTGCGCTGAAAAACAAATCACATCCGCTTCAACTCCGCGTAGAATCTCGCTCGAATGCGCCATCGCTTGCGCGGCATCTATAATAATTATCCCGCCAGCCTTATGAACCGCCTTCACAACTTCTTTGATGTTTTTCAATTTTTGCCCATCAAAATTCCCCGCGCAATTTACTACCACTACCGCTTTTTCGAAATCATAATTCTGGACATTGATCGAGCCATCTTCTTCGCGCTTCATGATCTCGCGTGGAATTTCTAATCTTTCCGAAAAAGCAATCGTCGCCAAAAATGGTGAATTGTGTTCAATCTCACTAGTCATCACTTTTTCGAATTCGCCCGCCCGAATTTGCGACAAAATTAAATTTATTCCATAAGTCGTATTCAGTGTAAAAGAAACTGTATATTTTCGCGCCGATAGCTTTAAAAACTTCAACACCGCCGTGCGCGTCGCCTCGATTTTTTCATCCGTCTGGACTCCCCACTTATACTTCACTCTTTCACCGCAAGAATTATGCTCAGTGTAATATTTTTTAAGAGCTTCAATCACTGGTCGCGGGCGCAAACTCTGGCAAGCGCAATCTAAATAAACCTCCCCCGCTCCCAAATAACCAAAATCATTCATAAAACTATTATACAACGAAAAATCTGCCTTGCGGCAGATTTCCCGAACAATTGACTAACTCTTTAAACCTTATTGGAGTTAAACTTATGCGAGTTCAACCGTCGCGCCAGCTTCTTCGAGCGCTTTCTTCATCGCTTCAGCGTCATCTTTCGCAACTTTTTCTTTCACCGTTGCCGGTGCGCCATCGACGATAGCTTTAGCTTCACCAAGACCAAGTCCGGTCGCTTCTTTCACAGCTTTAATCACCGCGATTTTTTGCGCACCAGCGTCTTTCAAAACCACGTCGTATTCGCTTTTGCCTTCGTCCGCAGCCGCTTCACCGCCAGCCGCTGGACCTGCCGCCACTGCTACTGCAGCCGCTGCTGGCTCAATGCCATATTCATCTTTCAAAACATTTTTCAGCTCATTTACTTCGAGAACAGTCAAGTTGACCAATTCCTCGGCTAATTTTTTAATATCTGTAGCCATTTTAATCCTTTCTAATGATTTTAATTCGGTTGCAAATTATTTAGCGTTTGCTTCCAATCCGGAAACAATCCCCGACAAACCGCCAGAAAGCGCCGAAACGCTGTCTGTGACCGGCGAGAGAAGTTGTGCCACAACCTGTGCGACCAATTCGTCTTTGCTCGGCATTGCCGCGAGTTCTTTGACCTCATTTTCAGACAAATTCGCCCCTAAATCGGAGAAACCGCCCATGAGATCTAAAGCTTTATGTTTTTTTGCAAATTCAGCCAAAACTTTTGCCGGCGCAACTTCGTCATCGCTAGAAACTGCATAAAGCAATTGTCCAGTCAATCCAGTCGTATCCGTATCTTTGTAGACCGCAATTTGTCCCATCGCGACGCGGACTAAACGGTTTTTAACGACTTTAATTTGAACATTTGCTTCACGCGCAGCTTTTCGCAAATCTTGTAATTCCGCTACGGTTAAGCCTTGATATTTCGCATAAACAGTTGTTTTCGCATTCGAAAGTAACTCTGTCAAATCAGCAACCAATTCATTCTTTTTATCCTTTGAAATTGCCATAAAAAGTTCCTTGGTTATGTTTTATATTTAGTTAGCCAATTGTTAAATAGCGTCACCAAACATCAAGAATTTCCTCGGTGGCATAATTAAGAGAGACTCCGCCACTGTCATTGGTAACTCCTTCCATTATATCACACCTGTTTCTAAAAGTCAAGATACGCGTTTTGTCGTTAAAAATTGGAATAGCGAACCGAGTACCGAAGCACCGATTAAAATCGGCCAATAATACGTCATCGGGTCAAGGTTTGGCACCATCGCGAGTAATGCGATAGTTAGTGCATATGCTCCTGCAACAGAGGTAACGACGATTGCTGCAGGCTTCATCAAAGCCACAGCAATTCCCGCTAGCACTACACCAACCACTGCGCCAATCGCCAAAGCCCGCATCTCTGTGCCGAAATACTGTACCGTAACTACGAGTGTCAATGCAAAACAAATCCCGCCAAGGCACAATTTTTCAATCGAGAATCCAAGCAAAGCCAACAAAACGCCACCACCGATCGGAATTAGGGTTCGATATAACTCATTCGTACTAATTTCTGGCGATAAATTGGCTATTGTCGGCATTAAAAACTCCATCAAACTATAACCCAACAAAAACCAAATGATAAAGAAAGCGATTTTTTTAATTCGGTAGCCAAAAAGGATCATCACCGCGCTGATTGCTACCGCCACGAGTAACTCTGGCGTGGTCAGATTTTGGACAAAAGCATTAATATCCATAAACTTATTATAGCACAAAAAAGGAGCATCCCTTTGCCGGACGCTCCTTTTGAATTAGTTGTAAAGGTTTTCGATCTGGATCGACGGTCCCATCGTGGTAGTGATGAATACCGACTTGACGTAAGAACCTTTTAAGCTATTGGGTTTTTGTGACTTCAGAGAATCAAAGAACGCGTTCGCATTTTCGGCCAATTTCTCCGTACCAAACGAAGCTTTGCCGATACCGATATGAACAATTGCTTGTTTATCAACGCGATATTCAACCTTCCCTGCCTTCGCTTCTTTCACCGCTTTTTCGACATCGGCCGTCACTGTTCCAGCTTTTGGATTTGGCATCAAGCCTTTCGGCCCGAGCAACCGCGCGAATTTACCAAGTTTCGGCATGTATTGTGGCGTCGCAATCAAAACATCGAAGTCAATCGTGCCTTTTTCAAGTTGTTTCAAGAACTCTTCGTCTTCGGCGATATCTGCACCGACAGTCTTTGCTGCCTTACAGACATCGAGCGGTGCAAATACTGCAACGCGCACTTCTTTGCCATTTCCGTTCGGCAAGACTAAAGTCGTACGAATGTTTTGGTCGGCTTGACGCGGGTCGACCCCGAGTCGAGCGTGAATTTCGACTGACGCGTCGAATTTCACTGGGCTGGTCTTAAGTGCTAATTCTAAAGCTTCTTGCAAACTATAAGTTTTGCCCTTCTCGACTAATTTCGCGACTTCTTGGTATTTTTTGCCTCGGCGTTCGATGCGCGGACGAGTGATTGGTGTTGCACCTTTCGGCTTTGCCGCTGCTTCTTCGGCTTTGCGTTCTTCTTTTCGGGCTTGTCGCTCCTCTTCCGCTTTAACTTCCTCGAGGTGTTTCTTTGACTTTTTCCCCGATTTCGCAAAAGTCTCTGCTTCCGCATTAGCTTCCGTCGCAGTTTCCGCCTCGGTCGCCGCCGTCTCAACCGTCGTCTCTTCGACAGTTTCAATATTTTCTAGTTTTTTAGCCTCATCTTCGGCCATATTTTCTCCTTTCGTGGTCCTAACGAGCGAACTCTCCCACAGTTATTAATTTATTCTTCTACAGTAACACCCATCGAGCGCGCTGTCCCTGCCACAATTTTAATTGCACCTTCGATGTCAATTGCGTTAAGTTGGTCCATCTTCTTTTCAGCAATTTCTTGTAACTGAGCTTTCGTAATCGTCCCGACTTTCTCGGTATTCGGTTTGCCAGAACCTTTTTGAATCTTAATCGCTTCGCGAATTAAGTCATCTACTGGTTGTCCGAGGCATTTCCAATCAAAAGTTCGATCATCAAACACTCGCAGATGAACGATCACATTTTTGCCCATTAAATCCTTAGTCGCTTCGTTGAAGGGGTTGATGAAATCCATCATATTTAGCCCCCACTGACCCAGTGTCGAACCAACTGGAGGTCCAGCCGTAGCTTTACCGCCCGGAATTCGAAGTTTTAAATTCCCAATAACTTTTTTTGCCATAAAAATCCTTTTTTTAATTATTTTTAGAAGCATTTATGTAACAATACTTCTATTATATCACACTTTTGTTAAAATTACAACTGTTTCACCTGTAAGGCATCGAGTTCCACCGGCGTTTCACGTCCGAACATCGACACCATAACTTTAATTTTACCCTTCGCAGCGTCGATTTCTGAAATCGCCCCATCAAAGCCTTTAAATGGTCCATCCGTGATTGAGACCACTTCGCCCACTTCATATTTGACCGAAAATTTCGGGTCTTCCACGCCCATCCGTTTTTTAATTTTTGCAATTTCTTTTTCCGAAACTGGTGTCGGTTGGGTCCCTGTGCCGACAAATCCAGTCACGCCAGGAGTATTACGAATAATATACCACGTTTCGTCTGACAATTTCATGTCCACAAGTACATAATTTTGCAAAATCTTTCGATCGACAATTTTTCGCTTGCCGTTTTTAATTTCGATCTGTTTCTCTTTCGGTACAATTGCTTCAAAAATTTTATCTGCCATTTCAACCGAGCCAGTGCGTTGGTTGATTGAATCCGCGACTTTATCTTCATAGCCGCTATAAGTCGAAACTGCGTACCACGCCCGAGCGCCATCATATCTATTTACCGCCATAATTTTACCTTTCTTATTTACTTAATATTAATTCAAACAGCCACGAGAAGAATAAATCAAGCAGCGAGATGATTACCATGAATAATACTGCGTAAATTATTACTGCTAGCACCATTTTCCAAGTGGTTTTTCGATTCGGCCAACGTACTTGTCTCAGTTCGCGCCACGAATCGCGAATATATCGTCCGAGATAGACGAACGGTCGAAACAAAATAAACGGTTTTTTCTCCAATTTTTGCTTTTTCTCGGTACCGGTGAGTTTTTTCTCGGCCGCTTTTTGTTTTTCGCGCTTAGCTTTTTCAGTTTTTTTGTCTTTCACGACAACTTTTTTACGAGTAATTGTCGGCGCGCCCGATTCGGCCTCTTTTTTGGGACCGTCCGACGCTTTAATCTTAGTGACTTTTGCCATCTTACTCCTTTTTAGTATCAAAAAAGTCTGATACCAGACTTGTCAATAGTATACTACACTGGGAACAAATAGTCAAGATAATCTTGCATCATTCGCGCGCCGGAAACTATCGGCAAAAACTCCGCCAGCTCGGTCTTAATCTCGAACTCCAAATCAAAATCATTTTCCCAAATCGCCATAGCCTCACTCATCCGTCGATAAAGTGCATCTAATTCTTCATCTTCGTTTGCGCCCGAAACGTTAAGATACGCCTTACTCGAGCCATCTGCTACTCCGCCGTCATGCGTCGAAATCAAAAGATTTAGATTCGCGACATCTTTCATCCACGATGTCCCGCAAGCTTCTAATCCTACAATTGGGATATTAATCGCCGCATTACAACCACACGATAATCCGAAAGCTAGTTCTTCATCATAATCCGCAATATAATGCACATGTTCTCGTAGATAATCGTCCCCCGCTACAGTTTCGAGCAAATTTTTCAACTTTCCCGACATCGTTTCATCGCCTGCGTGGACTCGCCCCGATAAAATATAATGCGCCCCCGAGCGTTCTAGAATTTCACGTAAGCGTTTCAGGTCGCGAAACGGCATTTCCGGTCGTTTATAATCGACAAATCTGCGTCGAAAATCGAAAATGAAGTCGTCATCGGTAAAATGTAAGATTTTCCCGTTTTGATCTGGACGATTTTCTAAGGCTTGATTGAGCACTTTACGTCCCTTTTTCTTGAAATCTCGAATTTCTTCAGCTGTAATTGAATCGATTTTTTCGATATAATTTTCAGTTGGCAGCCCAGAACGGTCAATAATTTTACTTTTCCCATAAAATTCACAAATTTCTGGCAAAACCCACTTGTCCATATCTATTCCGTTAGTTACGGCTTTGAATTTCACTTTATTCCCCGCCACATCGTGATAATTCGCCACTCGCGCGTGTAATTTTGAAACTCCGCTACGAAGTTCGGCGATTTCAATCGTCACGCTTGAGAGTTTAATTCGTCCATCAACGAATTTATCCGCTAGCCACTTTTTCACCGCCAGCGATTTTAGGTTCGGGAACACAAACCGCTCGAATTGTTCAAACGAAAAATCCGCCTCGGCCGCTTGGACTAGAGTATGGTTCGTATATAAAGTATGTTTCCGAGTGTATACTACCGCCTCGTAAAAATCCATACCATTTCGCGCTAGTTCGTCCAGTCGCGCCAGCGCTGCGAAAAAAGTCGCTACTTCGTTTAGTTGCATAATCGCTGGTTTTAGCCCTAGTAGTTTTAGTGCCGCATAACCACCGAAACCGAGCGACACCTCTTGATATAGCCGGTGATCCGACCCGCTCATGCCGGAATACAACTCGCCAAAATTCGGCTCGGTAATCGAAATAATTCGCGTGTTTTTGAATGCTTTTTCAATCACATCTAGGCTACACAGCGTTCCGCAACATTTAATATTCACTTTGTCAATAAATCGGAATCCGAACTTTTTGTAATCCACTGGTTTATGCTCGTCCACTACTCGTCCGTCAACTAGTTTTTGTTTGACTTCGTAGGGATAAAATGGCGTAATTAGCGCAAATGGCACGTCCATTTTTTCTGCCACTCGGCGTGTGTCGGCTGCTAAAATCCCGAGACCGCCCCCGCCCCGAATACCATTCTCTTGATCGTAGAGTTCGATCGTCCAATATGTATACGGTCGTTCTTTTGAGAGCGCTTTCGTCAAATGTTTCCGCTCGACCGCTTCGTAAAATATATCCACATCTTCAATATTTTCTAGTGGATGAAAAGAATATTGCCCATCGTCATTCATGCTTATGATTATAACACAAAGCTAACTAAAACGCAGCCGTTTTCTGGAAAATATTTAATACCAAAACTTTTTCGGCAACTCATCCGCAATTCGTTGATGAAACTCATGGTCAAATCCTTCGAGCCGTTTCAGATTTTCGGTTTTAAAATATTTTTCACGAATATATTTTGCGGTCATAACTTTTCCTGGAATTAACCGGTATTTTTTATAGAAATTCAGTCCCCGTTTATAATTTTCGGGCGGCAACACGGCCATTGGTAGAAAATCGCACTCCACTTCTGGATCAGAGAGCAGTTTAATTGCGAGTAGCGCCATGGTCGGGATAATTTCTTCTGTGCCTTTGTAAGCCTCTTCGGTTTTAAACACGGTTGCTTGACGCGTTGCCGACGGTGCTACGAAAATTACTCCGCCTTTCTTCACGGCTTCTTGCGACAGATGCGTGTAAATTTCGCGAAATTCACGTTTCAGTCGGTTCGCTGCCTCGTATTTTTTTGTACCTTCATTTAACCCCATTTTTTGCCATGTCGACGGCGTAATCGTCGGAGTGATGATAATTCCGAGCCGACGAATCCGGTCGAAATTTGGCGCGAGCGCTTCATACCACGGTAAATTCACCGGAAAATACATCGGTTTTTCGCCCATAATATCAATTTTCATGGTTAAAATTCGCGCAATTTCGCCCAGACTCGGATGATTATAGCCAATCACCAGCCCGTTTTTCGTGTCTTTCGGCATTCCGCGATAACTCCCAGGTGTAATTTTTGATAAAACTTTCACCAGTTTGCGTCGCGCGGCCTGATTATGTTTCTCGACATCATATTTCGGTCCGGTCGTACCAAAAAAATAATTAATCGCCGCATTACAAGCCTTCCCCACCGGCACCATTTCCTTGCGCAAATCTTCCGACCCCAGCGTCATGAGCAAAGAATAATTCTCATATTTAATTTTTTCAATCACCTCTTCCGCCGTCATATTTTCTAGTTCGGAGATTGTAAAGGTTTTCTTTTTTGCCATAAACTAATTATAGCATTTTTCCACAAAATATGATAAAATATAAATCATTGGAGCGTCGCCAAGTGGTAAGGCAGCGGGTTCTGGTCCCGCCATTCGGGGGTTCGAATCCCTCCGCTCCAGCCATCTAAAAATGACATAGCTTTTGCTATGTCATTTTTAGATAGTCAGAACAGGAGGGGCGAGAACCTGTAGGGTTCGGACGTCGTAGAATCCAAACAAAAAGAAAACTTGTTTTTTTCATCGGCTACGATCCCGATAACGCCTCACTCTATAAAACTCTGCAAAACTACGGATACACCTTAATTTTTAAACCGACCATCATCTGCCACTTAGCCATATTAAGGCAGATGTTGGCAGAAAATGCAAGACTTTTGTAGCTCAAGGCAGCCTAAGAATATTCGAAAAAAGTTCACTAGATAACAGAGGTATTTGGCCATGCTTAAGTTCTCCGGTCCTACGATTGAGATACAACGAATCGCCATGTTTTTTCAATTTTTCTGCGCCGGGTTGCCCTAGAACGACTCTCGATAAAGCCTCATCCGCTAGCCGAAAACAAACAACCGCATCGAAATCGGGAATTTTCTCATCGTATGCGACGTCTCGATCGACCACTATAAAAATCACATTATTTTTTCTAGCACTATCTACTAACTTATTAACTGCTTTTACAATTTTCTTTGAATATTTGTCATCTAGAGATTTCTTAAGCCAGCCATATTGGTTAAGTACTATGATATTCTGAAATTCGAATTCTATTTCAGAGGCAGATTCGAGAATAGTCAAAATGTCATCGTTCTCAGTAATGATATCTCCGTTTAAGAATGGACTGCCGAGCAGATCATTATAATCACTCCTTCCAGGATCTAAAATAGAAAAACGGGTTTTTTGCGGATCGGCACTGTTCGCGACAAAAGCAAGCAAAACATGAACAGCATTCAAAAGCCCAAGACCAAAGATGTCTGAACCAACAACATAGATGCTATTCAAGCTCTTGTCAGTTATTTGTCCGTCATCAAAAGCATCTTCATAGCTCATCCCATTACATGAAACGGCCGGAATGAGATCGTTGAATTTAACAATTTTGTCCATATATTTATATTATATCAAATAAGTCGACCTGAAATAAGGATATTATCCTGTCTCAAGTTTCTGATGATAAAATAGGACGCGTGAGTAAGAAAGGTGTTTTAACCGAGCCCCCGCTTTTACTAAAACATGCTATAATATTTTTCATGAAAACCTCTCGCAATATTCTCATTGCTTTTATATTAAACTTAACTTTTTCCGTCTTAGAGTTTTTCGGCGGGCTTTTTACAAACTCCGTCGCCATTTTATCCGACGCGATCCACGATCTCGGTGATGCATTTTCGATCGGGCTGTCATATTTTTTGGAACGTAAAAGTAAAAAAGGCATTGATGAAAAACACACTTACGGATATCTGCGTTACTCGGTCCTAGGCAGCGTCACCACTACTACGATTTTAACCGTCGGCTCGGTTTTGGTTATCGTCGGCGCTATTCAGCGCATTTTTCATCCCGAACCGGTCGATTATTCCGGCATGATTATTCTCGCGATTTTTGGTGTCATCCTGAACTCTATCGCCGCTTTTGCCACTCACGAAAAAGGCTCACTCAATCAAAGAGCAATCAACCTGCACATGCTCGAAGACGTACTCGGCTGGATTGTGGTACTTGTCGGCGCGATCATTATGAACTTTACCGACATCAGTATCATCGACCCGCTGATGAGTATCGGCGTGACGCTATTTATTCTCTATAATGCCCTAAAAAACCTCCGCTCGATTTTGAATATTTTCCTTGAAAAAACTCCAGATAATATCAATCTCGACCAAATCAAGCGCGAACTTTTAGAAATTGACGGCGTACTTGACGTTCATCATATTCACGTCCGCAGTATCGATGGTTTTAATAATTACGCCACGCTTCATGTTGTCGTTGCTGAATATAGTCGCAAGCTAAAAGAAAAAATCAAACACCAACTAAAAACTTTAAATGTTAATCATTCCACCATTGAACTTGAACTAAAAGGCGAAACTTGCGACGATAAAAAATGTCATTCTATTGCCCATGCTAAGCCACACGGCCATAATCATCATCACTAGCATCATCACTAGTCGCCTTGATTTTCAAATACTACCCGTATTAATTCCGGAAAAACCGGCGCTACAAAAATCCTAAAAATTCAAAACAAATTTCGTCACCCTGTCCGACGTTGCGGCGAGTTTCCAGCCATTTCGCTTTGCCAAAGTTTTCGCAATTGAGAGTCCGAGGCCGACACCCTCTGCCGATTTATCGGTCTGATAGAACCGCTCGAACACGTGTTCGAGCTCGCTCGCCTTAATTTTCATCCCGTCGTTCGAAATCGAAAGTGTACGCGCCTCGACCTTCAGGCGAATCTTCGTGTCGCAGTATTTTATCGCGTTATCGAGGAGAATTCTTAAAATCTGCTCGAGGTCCTCGGGGTGAGTCTTGATCTTATCGTTGCCGAGAGTTATACTTTTCTTAAAATCAATTTTCGTCAGCCTCGACTCAAAACTCTCTACCACTTTCGCGACTAGCTCATTTATATTCACCACTCGTTCCTCGCTCGCCGTCGTCAAATCAGCTCGTGCCAGTGTCAAAAGCTCAGTATTCAGCCGTGTTAATTTCTCCGTTTCCGTCTCTATATTTTTAATCCATTTATTGCCTTGGATATCCGCCGCTTCGAGATTTGCTGAAATCGCTGCGAGCGGAGTTTTGATCTCATGTGAGGCATTAGCGATAAACAATTTTTGCGCTTCATACGCATCGCGCACTGGCCGCACCGCTTCTTCCGCTAGCAAATACGAAACGATCGCAACCACCACTTCAATCGCAATTCCCGCAATGATCAGCATTCTTAACAAATCCGCCGCCGCCGCTTGCTTCTCCTTCTCGAGCGATGCCCGCATCACACTCTCCATACCGTCCGAATAATTACCCGTCCAGCCTTCCGTTATTAAGGGCCTTTGACTCGCAGAAGAAGTTGCCGAAATATATATACCCGCAAAAGTCGTGACTAGAATCATCGTTGTAATTCCGAGATTAATAAAAATCAATTTATTACGTAATTCTTTAAACATCAAGTTTATACCCCAGGTTTCGAATCGTTTTAATTTCAGCATGCACCCTGAGCTTCTTCATTTTCTTGCGTAAATACGAAACATAAACCTCGACGTAATTATCTTCAAATTCCGCATCTGCGCCCCAAACGTGTGCCAAAATCTGTTCTTTTGTTGTCGCCGAACCAGGTGTTTTCATCAGCATTTCCATAATTCCAGCTTCTTTGTCGGTCAGTTCCACGCCGTTCAGGGTTCTATTTTGTAAATCTAATTTCAAGTCCGCAAACTCCAAAATTTCTGCCGTTAGTAGCGCTGGTCGTCGCGCCAAAGCTTTCAATCGTGCGATTAACTCCGTTGTCTTAAACGGCTTTGCGAGATAATCATCAGCACCATATTCCAGCCCCTTAATCTTATCTTCCACTTCATTCAGCGCCGATAACATAATCACCGGCGTTTTAACTTTTCGCTCGCGCATAATTCGTAAAATTTCCAGCCCAGACATTTTCGGCAGCATAATATCCAGCACCACTACATCATAATTCGGTTTCAGTGCCAGCTCTAGCCCCTCTTCCCCGTCTGCTGCATAATCCACATCAATTTTCGCCTTTTTCAAAAGATGAATTACCGCTTCAGCCAAAAATTTTTCGTCTTCAACGTATAAAATTCTCATCTTCGCCTTCTGCTCTCTGGTCGGTCATTGCCCGGCATATGATATTGGTTTACGTTTGAATTTCCAATTGTGGTCGTTGCTTCCGAAATTACGAAAGATTTATATTCCGTGTCGTTCAGATAAATCGTATAAGTCTCGCCTAGTGATAATTTTTCCGAACCAGCCGCGATATGCGAGAAAGTTTTTGCCGGAGTGTGTTCGAGTACAGCTTCGCCACTCGCATTCTTAATCGTAACTTTTGTCCCGCCAGTCTGCGCGGTATCGAAATAAATGCTCAAATTGAAAATTCCTGAATTCGCACCTAAATCTTTTGCCATACCCGAAGAGCCGGCCGCAATAACCGTTCCGCCTTGAATTTCGATGTCGGTTCCCGAATCAAGCGCGCCATTGCCGTTATTAGTCGGACCATCGACCAGTACCGCTCCGCCATTGAAGCGAATACCGCCGTTGCTGTCGATCCCGTCTCCAGAAGCATTAATGTAGATCTCTCCACCATTGATAGTTATTATACAATTTTCGTCTGCATTAAACGCATTCGCGCCCGGTCGGTTAGCTGATGAATTATCCGCGCCGCTGCCGGCATTAATTCCGTCGTCCGAGGACGCGACATTGATTTTTCCACCATTGATCGTCACGGCTTGCGCTTCAAGCCCTTCGTAACTTTTCGCAACCGTAATCGTTCCTCCGTCGATAATTAATTCTCGGTCGGCATGAATCCCGTCATCGCCAGAAGTCAAATTCAAAGTTCCATTCACGATTCCGATATAGTTATTTGAATGGATTGTGTCGTCATACGCATCAATCGAAATTTCGCCGTCATAAATCAAAATTGTATTGATTGCTTTTATTCCTTTTGCGCCAGCTTTCACCGCCAAATTTCCGTTCTCAATTAAAACAAAACCTTTTTTGCCATCAGTTTCGTTAGTTGATTTTACTGCGTCATTTGTTGCATTAATTGTAAAGTCGCCATCGACAATATAAACCGAATCCGTTCCGCGAATCCCATCATCAACTGCGGTAATCGCATAGGTTCCACCATTAAATTTCAGATCATCTTTTCCAACAATTCCGTCTTCAAAATTCGCCGATACCGTCAATTTTCCGTCGCCTTGAAAGGTTAAATCATCTTTAGAATAAATCGTTCCGCGCGCATCCTCATCGATCTCCGAAGCGTGTTCAGCTCCATCTTCAATATAATTTTCGCCAACTAGCTCAATCACCAAGTCTTCTGCCGAATCGCATAAAATCGCCGGACCGTTTGAATTTTTTATAGTCACATTGTCTAAAATTAGTCGCACGACGCCATCATTCGCTTTTACCGAAATCATCCCATCTATAAGCTCGCCAGTCAAATGATAAGTCCCAGGATTAATAATTTCCAGCGATCCTTCGAGCGCCATTTCATAAGTCGGATATCGGTCCCAATTAATATCTAAATCACCATTATCGACTTCAATTGCCTGAGTGAGTTTCGAAGTGTCTTCTAATGTCGAATTCAGATTCAACACAATCGCGACGATTAAAGCCCCAATTAGCAACACCCCAGCAACAATAATTCGCCAATCAATTTTCCGCGGTTCACGCTGTTTTTTTGCATCAGCCTTCGGGAGTTTCGCAGATGCCCTTCCTTCGTTTCGGGGGTTCTCTTTGCTCATTTACATCACCTTTTCTGATTCTGGTTGCGAAAGCATCACTTTCAAATTGCAATTTTTCACCCGAATCTCATCCAAAAAATCTTTTTCCTTCACACCTTTTTTCATCGTCACACGATAAGTCAACTTGTATAGACTCCCCATATTCATTGTTTTTGTGCGCACCAATTCCGCACTTTTGGTATATTTTTTGAAAATATCGGTGAAAACTTCGTCATAATCTAAATCTTCCGGGATTACAATTTTTAGCAACCGATCATAAGTGTTCGGTTCCAAAAAATGCGTTTTCGAGAAAAAGATAATTGCAATTGCAGCGATAACAGTAATGAAAATCGCGAAATATACGTGTCCCATACCGAGCGCCAGTCCGATCATCATTACGAAGAATATGCTCAAAAGTTCTTTCGCATCACCTTGAATCGAACGGAAGCGGATTAATGAGAACGACCCGAGAATCGCGATTGAAGTCCCGAGGTTGCCATTCACCATAATCATCACTGCCGTCACTAGTAGCGGCAGAGTCGCGAGCGTGGTTAGAAAACCCTTAGTGGTTTGAGAGGTCTTCATATGCGTAAACGCCACCACGATTCCGAGAATTAACGCCACCACGGCGCAAATCGACGCCGTTTCGATCGATAGTCCAGTAGTATTTAAATCAAATATTGTATTAAACATTTTGTTCCTTTCTTATCTTTTGATAAATTTTGCCTACTTTTGAAAATTGTTCTGGAAAAATTTTTTCCACGGACAGCTTTTTTACAAGCCACAATGGCAATACCCCATGTGCTTTAACTTCCATTATAATATTTTTCTCGTTTTCAAAATAGACTTTATCGGCTTTATTTTTCATAAAGTTCACATTTTTCGTGCGATATTTTAAATTTTCGTCAAAAGTAATCCTCAGGCCATCCGTACCTTGATAACTCTCGCGCACATAAAACACTAAAATTTTCGGCTTCAGATCGAAATGGTCAATTAAATAATCAACTTCTCGCGCGATTTGTCGATCACAGACTTTCCCCCCATCTTTTACGGTTATTTCGGACAATTTTACGCCATTTTTTGTAATTTTTTGATAATCTTTTTTCGAAACTCGCACTCGTCGTTTATAGCCAACATTGTTGTCACGTGCTCGTAGTTTCGTTTTAATTTCAAAGAACACTTTATCGTAGCCACCATAAGAGCGTGCCCGTAATTTTTCTTTAAATTGCGGTTGGTCAATCGATTGAATAATTAAGTCATAATTTTCATTGTCAAAATAAATGTTAAAGACTTCCGAAATATAATAATCATCTTCCGTCATATTCTCACGAATGACTTCGAGCATTGCGTCTTTTTGTTGAGCCGTTATCAAATACTTTTTCTCAATTCGGTCGAAAGTTTTCTGATCTTCCATATGTTTATTTTACAATACTTTACTTAAAAAATCCTAAAAATGACTTGATCATGTTATAATAAATGTAGCTAAGGAGGTTTTATGCAACTTATCGTGATATTGTTAATTATTGTTTCGATTCTGACTTTTTTGTCGGGTGCAACAATCTTTTTCGGCTCGAAAAAGAAAGACCGCGGTCGTTCAGCGCGATTTCTTATCGCCACTATTTTCGCGACGATTTGGTCGATTTCAATTGGAATTTTTCTGGTTGCTGACTCGAGCTGGGGCTCAGCACGTGTGAGCTGGCACGTGAATTGGACTTTTATTAGCGCAATTTTTATCGACGTTGCTTTACTTGGTTTTATCGCTTGGCATCAAAAATATGGCAAGGTTATCACTTCGATCTTCGCAATTTTAGGATTGGTTCTTGCGAGTTGCTTAGTTGTGAACCCTGCTTTGCTCTATACTGAGGTCGATCTATCACGTTATGGTAATAGTTTGACTACGAATATCGGTCCGTTCTATATTGCTTATATCGCATTTTTCTGTCTTTTGGTCCCGACGGTGATTTTTACACTCTTGCGTCAAATCATTCATTCGCATTCGCCGAAAAAACGAGGTGCCGATTTGGTGCTCTTAATCGGTTTTGCGATTTCAGGAACTATGGCGCTGATTTTCAATTTAATTGTGCCACTTTGGGATTGGAGTCTAATTTGGGTCGGCCCAATCGCAATTTCATCAACAATTATCGCTTTTTACTACACGGTTTTGCGCTACCGTATTTTAAATCTTTCTTCGTATTGGTTGAAACTTCTATCTTATGTAGTAATCATTACTTCTGTCGCGGTAGTTTATATGATAATTTTTGCTATTGTTTTCGCCGCACTTTTCCGTGGCGCAACACCATCGTTAGAAGTTATTATTTTGAATTTCATCATGATTCTGATTTTTCTCGCCTTGACGCCAGTGATGAATGAGTTCACAAAATTCACACGTTATTTAATCACTGATCAAAAGAAGCATTACAGAGAGGGCCATAAGCCTGATGGAGAATAGTCCATCGCATAATCCGAAGTTGACAATTCTGTTATCAGTCAACGCTGCGGCGATTCTAATCGCTGGAGTTTTGATTTCTAGTGCGATTTGGTTGAATGGCGGTTTGGAATTCCGCGCCGTTGGTGAGCGATCCGATATCGTCGAAGATGAAACTGGTGAAGTCGCCTTGCTTGAATCAGTTTCTGACACGGATCTCGGGACAGTTGAAAATACTGACGTCATCGGTAATGACGATTACATTTCGACATCTTCGCACGAATTTGACGGTTCCGCCGTTCCTGCGGGTGAACTTTGGAACGAAAATTCGATTGTAATTTATGGCACGCCAGATATCGATATTTGTGTTGATGGCGAACTTTCCGACCTAGGTGAAATGTACTGGCAGACTTCTAACCCGGAAATTATTTCTGGTTTTTATAATACCGCGCGCACTTGGCTTGGTTATAGTAGCGACACCTGTCGCTATCCAGTTATCAGTGGCTATGGCACAACAACAGTTACAGCGGGAACTTATGACGGCAAACGTAAAGATTCAATCATCGTCACCGTCATCGAGCCACCGAGAGACCAATGGGAGCGTGAAGTCCTGACTTTGGTTAATAAAATTCGCGTCAAGAATAATCTCGGGCAACTTTCTTGGGGAGAAACTTGTGCTACCGCGGCGGACACTCGTGCACAAGAAGCTATGACCCTTTATGCGCACACTCGTCCAGACGGCTCGAGCTGGGCGACAGCTTGCCCGACGCCGAGCTCGGGCGGCGTAAGCGGCGAGAACCTCGCGATTGGCAATGCCGCTGTTTCGCCAGCGACAACGGTTGCGCTATGGATGGGGTCAGAAACTCACCGTGCGAATATTTTAAACCCTGAATACACAAAACTTTCCGTTGGTTTTGTTTTCGATATGAATAGTGATTATAAAACTTATTGGTCGCAATTTTTCAGCACTTATTAATCTCTGCAATTTGGCCGTATCATATGGTATAATAAATCTATGTTTAAGTGGGCAACTCTATTTGGGCGCGACACGGTCAGTCGCGACATTTCTTCGCCGGATAACCATATTCGTTGTCGTTTCGTGTTGAATGGCGGGCGAATCACTTATGCTGTCTATAAAAATGACAAGCTAATAGTTCATCCGTCGAAGCTTGGTTTTTTGATTTGCGGCGAAGAGTCGCTCGGTGAAAATTTAAAATTAGTGCGCGAGCATAAACTTACACGCGAAGAGACAATTGAATTGCCATGGGGTGAAGATCGTTATATTCCGAACAATTATAACGAAGTGGCTTTTTATCTCGCGGAGAAAAAAGCTCCGGGGCGGATTTTTACCTTGCGGTTTCGCGTTTTCAATAATGGCGTGGCTTTTCGTTACGAGATTCCACCACAGCCGAAGTTTTCTCAAATCACTATTAAAGATGAATTGACGGAATTTGCGTTGGATTTAAATACGATTGCTTGGAAAATTCCTGCTTACCAGCCCGACCGTTATGAATATAACTACGAAAAGACCGCCGTTTACGACTTAGAAAATTCCGTCCACACTCCGCTAACTTTAAAAACTCCGAACGGTTTTTATCTTTCGATTCACGAAGCCGCACTTTATAACTATGGTTCGATGACAATAAAATTAAACGATCGGCGCGCGCTTTCGACCGACATCACGCCGCTTTCCGATCAAACCAAGGCGCACGTTAGTCTACCGTTTCAGACTCCGTGGCGACTAGTGATGATTGCGGATTCGGCGATCGAACTGACAACTAACCGTTTAATTTATGCTTTGAATGACCCGCCGGCGGGAGATTTTTCGTGGGTCGAAACTTTAAAATTTATCGGCATTTGGTGGGCGATGTTTGTTGGTGAATGGACTTGGGCGCCGGGCGAGCGTCATGGCGCGACTACTGAACACGCCAAAGAATATATCGATGCCGCCGTTCGGCTCGGCATTCGCGGGCTTTTAATCGAAGGTTGGAACGAAGGTTGGGAAGGTAATTGGCTTGAGAATGGCATTAATAATAAATTTACCACCGCCACGCCGGATTTTGATTTGCCCGCAGTCGCGAGTTATGCCAGAAATAACAATATCGAACTCGTCGGTCATCACGAAACTGTCGGTTTTGTTGATAATTATGAAAAACAACTCGAAGCGGCCTATAATTATTATGCCGCGAACGGGATTCACTATATTAAAAGTGGTTATGCTGGCTCAATGATGATGGTTCATGGCCGGCGCGAATTTCATCATTCGCAGGTCGGCGTTAATCATTATCAAAAAACTGTTGAACTTGCCGCTCGTAAAAAAATTATGCTCGATATCCACGAACCAATTAAAGGCACCGGCATCGAACGCACTTTCCCGAATCTGCTCACTCGCGAAGGTGCGCGTGGACAAGAATATGAGGGCGGCGCGCTTTCGCCTTCGCATGCTTGTTTCCTGCCCTACACCAGACTTCTATCCGGCGGGATGGACTATACTAGTGGGATTCTCGATCTGACAAATAGCGTGAAACGAATGGCGACTACGCTTGCGCGCCAACTGGCATATTTTGTAACGATTTATTCAGGCATGCAAATGGCGGCGGACCGACCGTTTATTTACGAAGAACGTTTTCCGAATGAATTTAAGTTTATTCACGCCGTGCCGACGAATTTTGAAAAGACTATTCCGCTGGCGGGTGAAATCGGCGAATATTATGTTGTCGCGAGAAAAGATCGCGAAAGTGAGGATTGGTTTATTGGCGGAGTGACGAATGAATCATCGCGTCGGGTTCATATCGATTTGAATTTTCTCGATCTTGGCGTTTATCACGCCGAGATTTATTGCGATGCCGACGATGCGCACTATCGTGAAAACCCCTTTGGCATTAATATTTTTCAACAAAAAGTCAGCGCGAACGATGCATTCGACCTTTATCTCGCTCCGGGCGGCGGATTTGCGATTCGTTTACATCATTTAGAACAAGCCTAATCTTTTATTTTCTGCAGTAATAATCAGCCAATGTGTTAAACCGCTTCCACCAGTCTTCTTGTCAATCTAATTTACTACCCCTCTTACACCCACTATAACGCAAGCATTTCCAAAGCTAAACCCCAGGACTGAACATTTTTAACTTTTTTTCGTGAATTTTATATTTCGGATCATGCGTGCCCACTTCCGACCAGAAAGCTTTCGAATGATCCATGTGATTTAAATGCGCCAGTTCATGTAAAATCACATAATCGCGTAATTCTTCCGGGACTTTCATTAATCCAATATTTAAAGAAATCGTCCGATTCGACGAACACGACCCCCAGCGCGTGTTCGCATGCGACAGCCGACATTTTTCATAACTATAACCATATAATTTTGCAAAATATTCCAACCGATACGGTAAATATTCCCGCGCCTTTTTCATTAGTAACTTTTTTTGATAATCGCGCGCCTTTTGTTCGGCTGGATCCTTCAACGGCAATTTTTCGCGAATATTTTTTCGGCTCGCATTCAGATATTTTTTGATTAAAAAATCTGGAGTATGTTTCGGTACCGACATCGCCAATCTTCCCGATGTCGAAATCGAAAACTTCACGCTTTTAGCTAAGGGCGATTTTCGGACAACGACTTCGCCAAACTCATGATCTTCGACTATCATCGTTCGCTTTAAGATCTGCCAACCCAGTCACGACGTGTTTCGCCTGAGTGTCGAAAGTGTGTTTTCCAGAAAGGATAATTGCATGTTCGGTTTCATTCGGCGCCTCAATTACCGCCACCGCTGCATCGTAAAATTCTTTCGCTTTATTCACGGACTTAAATCGCGTCTTTAGTCGCGAACGAATCGTTGCTACATCGGTTTGAATCCAAATCAATGTCGGTTCATAGCCATTATCGCGCAAAACTTTCCGCATCTCAGCACGCTCTTTTTCGGTATTGAGATCGCCTTCGACAATGATAGTTTGACGAGTTTTTAAGATTTCCTCAAGAATTGTTAAGATTTCCGCATGAGAAAAATTATGTTTTTCGCGCAATCTATCGAAATCGTAGCATGCCAATTTAAATCTTTTGCTGAATTTTTCCGCAAAGAGAGTTTTACCACTACAAGGCGCCCCGAAAATCATTAACGCCCGCGGTTTAGATATGTTACCTTCCATCATAATTTTATTATATCATATTTTTAATAAGGGCAGAGCAAAAAAAAATGGCAGGGGTTGCAGGACTCGAACCTACGTTTACGAAGTTCCAGAGGTTCCTAGCTCATGAAAATTTTCTAGAGCAAAAAAAATGGCAGGGGTTGCAGGACTCGAACCTACGACACCTGGTTTTGGAGACCAGTGCTCTACCAACTGAGCTAAACCCCTTTAAAAGTTCTAATTTTATTTTACCACATTTCCCTCACAAATTACCAAAAATGTGCTACAATTAAAATAATGAAAATACTTATGTTAGGCTGGGAGCTTCCGCCGCACAATAGCGGCGGACTTGGTGTCGCTTGCTTGAATATGGCGCGCGCTTTGGCACGCGAAGGTGCGGACATTGATTTTGTCGTTCCCTATCTAGCGAAACATCCCGAAATTGACTTTATGCAGGTTTTATCCGCGACTAAACTCGACCCGATTTATCGTTACGGCGGCGGCTCTTATGCTTCACTGAACATCACCGAAGAAATTATCCCGACCAGCGACGAAAAAAATGGCAAAAAACTAGTATCAATCCGCGAGGTGCAAAAATCCTATTGCGATTATGTCGAAAAATATCTACAAAATCATCAGCCTGATTTAGTTCATGCGCACGATTGGCTGACTTATGAGGCTGGTATTATTGCAAAAAAGGAACACGGCACGCCTTTAATCGCGCACGTTCATGCGACTGAATTTGATCGCGCCGGTATGCATGCTGGAAATCCTTTAATCCACGAAATTGAATATGAAGGCTTAATGCTCGCGGACCGAATTATTGCCGTTTCCGAATCGACAAAACGTATCATTCACGAAAAATATCAAATTCCGCTCGACAAAATCGAAGTAGTTTATAATTCCCTCGACGAAAATTACGAAAAAGGCGACTATTCTTTAGATCGTTCGACTTATCGTTATATCGAACGTTTAAGATCCACCGGGCACATCATCGTCTCAACTGTCGGGCGCTTCACCATTCAAAAGGGCCTGCCGAATTTATTACAAGCCGCCAAACTCGCCATCTCGAAAAATCCGAAATTGATTTTCATTTTTGCGGGTGACGGCGAAGAGCGTAACGAATTAATCAACATGTCTGCCGAGCTCGGCATTTCGAAAAACGTGATTTTTACCGGCTTCATTCGTGGCACGCGCCTGCGCGACATCTATGCGCTTTCGGATATTTTTGTAATGAGCTCAGTCTCCGAACCCTTCGGATTGACTGCGCTCGAGGCTGCGCATCATGGTGATGTCTTGATTTTAACGAATCAATCCGGCGTTTCTGAAATTATTTGGTCGGCCTTGAAATACGATTTTTGGGATCAGAAAAAACTCGCCGACGAAATTCTCGCGGTGGCGAATAATCCGGCTCTTTTAGCTTCTCTGCGCAATAATGTTAAAAATGAATACTTGCGAATTTCTTGGGAAAAAGTTGCAAAAAAGTGTCTGAAGATTTATAATAAAGTTAGTAAACATAAGAGGAATTAAATGCGCGCGATTTGCCTATATTTGCATATGCACCAACCGACCCGCTACCGCGAGTACTCGATTTTTGATGTGGGGAATTGTGCAAATTATTATCACGACGATTATAACGGCCGTCAGTCGAACGAACGCATTTTCAAAAAAGTTGCGAATAAAAGTTATCGTCCGATGTTGAATTTATTAGAGCGAAATATGCAAAAATATCCCGGCTTTAAGATTTCACTTTCGATTACTGGAACTTGGCTCGAACAAGCTGAGATGTGGGCGCCGGAGCTGATCGAACAAATCCGCCGTTTAGTCGACCGCGGTCAGGTCGAAATTGTCGGCGAAACTTATTACCATTCCCTGGCTTTTTTCTACAATCGTGCCGAGTTCAACGATCAGGTCGACATCCACGCTGCGAAAATCCGCAAAATTTTTGGTGTTTCGCCAAAAGTTTTCCGCAACACCGAGCTGGCTTATAACGACGAGCTCGCTAAGTGGGCGGAAGAAAAAGGCTATAAGGGCATTCTCGCTGAAGGTTGGGATAAAATTCTCGGTTGGCGCAGCCCAAATCACGTTTATCGTCCGACTGGTTGCGAAAAGTTGAAGTTGTTGTTAAAAAATTATCGTCTTTCTGATGATATTGCCTTTCGTTTTTCGAATCACGATTGGCAGGAATGGCCACTTACTGTCCCGAAATATCAAAATTGGCTGAATATGGACTGTCTGCGCGGGAATTTGGTGAATTTGTTTATGGATTTTGAGACTTTTGGCGAGCATCAGTGGGCGGACACCGGCATTTTTAACTTTATGGATACTTTTATCTCCGCTTGGCTCGGCGAATACGAAAATAAATTCCTCACGGCTTCCGAAGCTTGTGATTTTGAGGCGCCGGTGGACGAAGTTTCAATGCCCGAAACCGTCACTTGGGCAGATACGGAACGCGATTTATCCGCATGGCTTTCGAACGCCATGCAAACTTCCGCCATGGATTCGCTTTTCGCACTGCGCGACGAGATTCTAGCTTCTGGCGATCTGCAATTAATCGCCGACTGGCGCTACTTGACAACTTCCGATCACCCCTATTCGATGTGCACGAAATATTGGAATGATGGCGACGTCCACGCATACTTCTCCGCTTACGCCTCGCCATACGAAAGTTTTATGTATTTCATGAACGTACTGCGTGATATTGAATATCGGCTAAGTTTCGCGCCGTAACTTTTTAATTCAAATTCTCAAAAACGTCTAAAATTATCCAAAAAAATCAAACTGCAGTTTTCCTGTTGTTTTTTGAGAAGATGTGTGATACAATTAAAGGAATTATGGCAAAGAAGAATAATACTAAGCGAAAATTGGTTGGCCTCGTCTCTGAAGAATCAGGCGTGCGAGCTTATTATACCAAGAAAAACACCATGAATACTCCGGACAAATTGTCGCTCAAAAAATACGACCCGGTGCTTAGGAAACACGTGGTGTTTACGGAAACCAAGAAAAATCTCGGCCGCAACGAAGTCAAGGAAAAGAAGCGCTAACGAATTTAACCTAGGAAAAACGGAGCTTATAATAAGCCCCGTTTTTTTTGAGTGATTAGTTCGCTATAATAAGCAAATCAATTGAAGAATGCCATAACTCTACCGACGTCACCGCCGACCATGTGGCCATTGTTACGAATCGCCTGTATCGTCGCATAAGCGTCACGATAGCCTTCTTTTGTAGGCTGGAAAGTGTAGCTCACGTTCATCGTTTCATCTCTGATAACAATCACTCATTTCACCCCCTTTCGTAATGTTCTTCAACTATTTAACTGACACCGCAATTATATCATTCATAGGATTTTTGTGCAAGCAGAAGCTCAATGAATCCATTAATATCTTTTAGTCCCCGATTTTTGTCCGGCGCGATAAAAATCCGCGGGTCGTCGATAAACATGAGCGACGTCACCCACGTATACACCGAGCGCATCAGCACTATCAACTCTTCCTCATCCGCTTCGTTGAATTCATATTCACGCATATGTACCTCGCCATCATTGTCGGGCACCACAAATAAAATCGCCGCTTTTTCAATTTTATATTTCCTAAATTCCTGTGAATTTTTGAGTAGCAACCGATAAAACCCGAGCTGGAGCATATATTTATACAACGTAGCGTGCGACCGCCACTTATCTTTATGGTATCCGCCAGTTTTATAGTCAAAAATCATCAAAGTTTTGGCTTTTTCATCGATCACGATATGGTCGATTTTCCCGGTCACCGGCACCCCAGGTATACCATTTTTCGGATCCTCGCCAACTACCAACTTTTCCGGCGCAAGATTTACTTCCGCTCGCCCATTGCGGATAATTTCACCAAACCGCGTGAGAGCCGTAGCTAAAATCACCGGCCCACGCTCGCGCAAAGCCTGCGTCGTCTCAGTGGTCAAATCTTTTTTCTCGAGCTCGGCGAGGAAAAACTCCACCGCTTCTGCATCCGTAAGCCCTTTGACCGTCACCGCCTCGAATGTCGCATGAATCAAATTCCCGAGTGCGAGTTCTTCGGTTTCACACTCGCTCGACGCCCGCAATATGTAATTTTTAAAGAATTCCTGTGGCCCGGCATAGGCAATATCGATAAACGACGTCAAACTTGACGCGCTCATCCGCCAATTCGCTACCCGCTCGGAATATAACTCTCGCATCTCTGGTGTCAACTTTGCTAAAGGCGTAAGCCACGTCTTCAAATTTTTCGCAACTTTTGCCGGCGCCGCCGCCTTATACATCGTTTCGATCTTCTCGCCCGGCACAAACGGCGACACTACTGCATCATTTTCATCGTATTCGTTCAAGTATTCCAGTCGCTCCGACGTTTTGCCGCTAAAATCCTTCAGTGAATTCGTAATAATCAGCCCCTCCTTCGCCCTGGTCAGCGCCACATACAAAATCCGGAGCCTTTCCCCGTCCGTCATCCCGGTATGCCGAATTTGCAACAAGTTTTTTGGCAGGCTGAGCATACTATTATTGCCCTTCCCCGCCCCCCACGCTCGGTGGTCCGCCGCAATGATGAACACGTATTTAAACTCTAACCCCTTCGCCTTGTGTGCCGACAAAATCTGTACCGCCTCCACCCCTTCACGATACGGCGACGTAATCGCAATCGGCATTTCCGCTTCCTCGAAATCATCTATCATCGCCACGAAATCTTTCACTCGCACTTTTTGCTCACCGCAGTGGCTTTTAATCCGTGCCCGGAGCGTCGCCAATTTTTCATACAACGAAAACGCCTCATATTCTCCTTGGCGAGTATAATATTCCAAAAACGGCGACCGAAATCCGTCCAGTTCCGTCCCGCCAATCAAGAGGTCCAACCAGATTTCAAACGGCTCGGTAAGAGACTTTGCGGTAAGCTCAGCCAAGAACCGCATAACATCTGTTATTTCGGCAATTTTGGACGCGCTTAAAACCTCAAAAACCGACCGTTTTTCGTGTCGCGCTTGCCAGGTCAATTTCACCACCTCAAGCACCGGCAACTGCCAAAACGGATAGGTCAAAATCTCCAGAATCGATGTATCCACCCGCTTTTCGTTTGCGAGTTCATAAACATACCGCGCAATCGTAATAATCTGATGAATCTGTTCGTCCTCAAGCAGATTATCCTGTTTTTCATACGCGATTTTAATCTCCGGCCGCGCTTTCAAAAATGGCAACAAAGGTAAAAAGTACTTGGTTTTATACGAAATCACCGCAATTTCATTTTGCTTCACCCCCGCCGCGACCAGTTCTGCGATTTTATCCGCTACAAACGCATATTCCATATCGCTCGCCAAAAATTCATATCGTCGAATCTGCGACTGCGTGGTCTCCACCTCGCCATCCGCCGAAGATTTATTGCCCGCCGAAGTTCTGCTCTTGAACACTTGCTCAAACTCTGCGCCTACTCCATCTCGGTGCGCAGTAAGTTTTTTATCCTCAAATCTATCCGTCGCTTGGTTAATAATCTCGTGTGAAAAGTCCAAAATCTCCTGTGTACTGCGATAATTTTCGGTCAAAGTAATCACTCCCGCGTCATAATGCTTCTGAAAATCCACCATATTCGTCGATAGAGCCCCCTGAAATTCGTAAATCGCTTGGTCGTCGTCGCCCACCGCCATCACTAGCGGTTTTTCGTAATCCGTCAGCGCTTTAATAATCGCAAACTGCGCCGGATTGGTGTCCTGAAACTCGTCGAGCATAATAAACTGGTATTTTTCCTGCATTGTCGCCCGAAACCCCGTGTCCTCGCGTAGTACCTTCGCCGCCTCTTGTACCATGTCGTCAAAATCATACAACCCCTCGCGCGCAAGTCGCTCGTTATATACTTTCATCACCTGCGCTACGGACTTCAATTTCAGATTCGCTACACGGTCCTTTAATCGATATCCGCCCGTTCCATCTTTTTCAAAAAACTTATCTTTCCAACTCGACAACGGCTTTAATTTTTCCGTTTCCATAGCTTCCGAAATCGCCTCATGCAACTCCCGCGCCAGCCCCACGATCGTTCGCTCAATTCTCCGTAAAATTGGCTCCGACCCCTCGATATATTTAGATAATAGCTCGTCAATCGGCTGATATGCATTTTCTAGCGACTCACCGAGTTTTCGCGGTACGACATTCCTTAAAAGCGGCGTTACCGCGTCCGAAATTACCGCCGAATCCGCGATATTTTTCTCGGCAATTATCAACAGTTCATCCGATGTCAGCCCCGCCCCCTTCGCCTCGGAGATTACTGACGCTACGTCCCCAGCATTATCTTTTCTCAGGATATCATTGCCGGGCAGACCTGCCATAATTTCTTTTACGATCTTAAACCGGCGCACCTCATCAATCGCTCCGTCCAATCGTCGCGGATATTCCGGCGCGTAGTTCGTGTAGGTCGTTAAAATATCCGTCCCGATCGCGTGATAGGTCCCAATTTTCACTTTGCGTCCGTCCGCACCAATCACCGTTTTTAGTCGTTCGCGCATATTCCGTGCCCCCGACTCAGTGAATGTCATACACAAAATATTCTCCGGATTGGTATCCGTATTTTTCAAAATATATTCGACTTTTTTCGAAAGTAGCTGCGTTTTACCGGTCCCAGGTCCCGCTAGTACCAAAAGTGGCCCTCCCAAATATTCTACCGCTCGTTTTTGTTGCTCATTTAACTTCATTTTATCCTCCCTAACTTATTTTTTATTATTTCCGTACCATTTTTACCATTATTTCTCCGAGCTCTGTTTCCACTTTTCACTCTCCGCCAGAATCTCTCTCAAATAATTCGCGTTCTTCGGCACCTCGATTTCGCCTCGCCGAATACGCCTTAATGCCGACAGCCCCTCCACAGTCTTGTCCGGCTCCGTATTAACATTCTCTCGGAGTCTTTGTCCATATTCGTAATTCCGAGACGGCGGCCCACAAGTGATTTTCAGATCTCCGACTCCACAATTCATCCGTACAGTCTCGCCCCGCGCGCCGTTAAGCTCCAAAATATCCGCCATTTCTAAGGAAACTCGGTGCAAAAACTGCCGATGTTCGCGCGAGACCGGCTTTAAATCTAAATATCCCGCCCATAGCGCATACACATTCTTCAAAGCTCCGCACATTAACACCCCCTTTCTATCGTCGGTCAGATCAAAATCCAAATATTCCGTCCCAAACATCTCTGCAACTCGCTCATCCGTCGCTGTAAGATGCGTCGGCAACGCCCGTTTAATATCTTCGGCAAAACCCGGCCCCGACAAGACCATCCAATCATGAAAACCGGCAAATATCGCGTACGTCAGAATTCCTTTCGTCGCCACAATTAGTGGTTTCTCTTTCGGCAAATGCGGCAATATATACGGCGCTACAACCGACGGCACGCACAAAATAATCGCCTCAGCGTCCGCCACGACATCGGAAAGTCGTTCTTTTTCTAATCGCGAGTCGTAATAATCTACATCGTAACCCTTATTCGCAAGTAAACCTCCGAGCGTCGTTCCGTAAGCTCCCGCACCTAAAATTGCTATCTTCATTTTTCTATTTTACCACGTTATAATGAAATTTTACCGAATTTTTGATAAAATATACAGGCAAGAGTTTTTTATGTCGACTAAAAGTTCTAAACCGCGCCGGCCGCCGAGACTACTCTGCGACGCAACGGACACTGAACCCGCTGCTGCGGTAGGCGTAGTTCTGCGGGTTGACACCACCCGAATTGAAGCCCAGGGCGTAACCGTAGCTACTGCTGACAACCGCGCTAGGCCAGTAGTAGCCGTACGAGGCCATACTGTTAAGCGAAGACCCGTTAACGTAGCCAGAACGGACGAAATACAACGGATCACCGTGAATACCAGTCGTGTTAATCCTCGTAAAGCCGTCAGTAGCGTAGCTCGAGCTCGAACCGGACCAAACGCCTTGCGCTTGAAGCATCTTCCCGAATTCCGAAACCGTGGAGCTGCTGCTGGTCGGGCCGGTCGGCAAGCGCCAGCCCGCCGGACAAATCGAGTTCGGCATCTTTGTGTATTGCGAGGTGTATTCACTAGAATCGTTCATCGCCGTCGCTGCCGAGAAGTTGTAGTAATTTCCGACTTTATAATGCGTACATTCGGCTTGTGTGTGCCCTGCGCTCATACAGAGTGCCAGTGAGTTGTATCTATTCCCGTTATAAACGTAGATATCTTCGTTACTCTGCGTACCTTCGGCTTGATAAGGTTTATTATTATCGTTCGTCCAACCCGAAACCGAAGTACTATTGATCGCCGCTGGCGTCGCGAGGGTCGAGCTCGGCGTCCAAGTGATCACGCCATTTTCTTCGCTATAACCGTCGAGCGTGGCTCCGCT
>CAVDXX010000003.1:36213-54434 GCA_963613175.1 bacterium
CCCGTCGGCAAAGTCGCCGTGTGTTCCGTGTTTAAGGTCGCAGTCATTGAGCAGGATGCCGAAACTGTGACCGAGGCTTTCGCGGTTTTTGTTTCCAGCGCCGCCACCGAGTTCGTCGACATCGAAAGCGCCGCTCCAGAAACCACCGTCGCGCCAACTAATCCCCCAATCGTTAAAAAGTTTGTTAGTTTGTGCATATACCTTTTTTCATTAATGTTAATTCCAATTATATTCCGCTCACGCTAAAAAAGCAAGAGTTTTTTAGCGCCGATTTTAGTGTGTCTTGAGTGTTTTTCGTTAAGCCACCGAGTCGGTCTTTTCGGCTTTTTTCGTTTTCGGAGTTTGCTTCGCTTTTTTCTTATGGTGCTTGAAAATTGCTCGCGCCACCGCCGCAATAATCGCCCCGAGTGCTACAATTACTAAAACTAAGAACCAAATCGGACAGATAATTACATTTGCCGATTCGACCGACGATGTACCGAGATAATAAACTGTTTGTTCGATTTGCACAATGCCGAAATCCGGCAAATTATTTACTTCGCGCGTTGCATAACGTTCAGTTCCTGGCATAATCATTTCGGTGTATTGCCCGTTGTTCTCGTCCGTCGGCAGAATCGTCTCGCCCGTGAAGAAATTTTTTACCGTAATCGCCACAGTCGCGTTTTCGTGGACGTTCCCGTCGTTCGAAATTCGCGCCGTTACTTTTACCGGCGTCGTTGGCGAAAATGCCGGTACGGTGTTTTCCTTGATCTCTCCAACGTGATTAATTTCTCCGCCCACTGTCGCGTAAAGTATGCTCGCCATTTCAAAAACATTCTCGACCGCCACGCCTTCGCTCGCGGCTTGATTATCATTCGAGCTTACAGTGATTGCCGCGTATTGGCCGCCACCTGCCGCGTCTTTCGGGACCTTAATTTTGTAGTTGATCTTTGTCGAAGAATTCGGTTTTAACGTCCCAGACGAATTCTCGACCGTAATCCAATCCACCATTGTCGAGAGATTAGTTTTCGTCGCGAGATCCGCCGCGTATTCCGCACCGATCACGCTATAGGGCGTAACGTCGATTTTGTAATTAAAATCTTTTTTCGCATCCGCCGGATTCGTGACCGTAATCGATCCCTCGTATTCCTCGCCCGGCGTCAAGTTCAATGTTTGGTTCATCGGCATCACCGTGAACATATTGCCATAATCTTCCATATTCCTCCACTTTATTTAATTCTAATATATCACACTTCGCCGATTAACTTCACTGATTCGCTTTCCGGCAATTCTTCGACATTCTTCAATTTTCGCTCGATCTGGCGCGAAGTGGTTTTTGCACTTTCTATCTTATTCGCCGATTCTTGAAGTTTCTTCTGGACCCCGTCGAGCAAATCGCCGAATTTCCCGAACTGGGTTTTGATCGCGCCGAGTGTCTGCCAAACTTCCGCCGAACGTTTTTCAATCGCCACCGTGCGAAAGCCCATAAGAAGCCCCGAGAGCATCACCGGCAAGGTCGAAGGCGAGGCGATCGTGATGTTGAATTTTTGTCGAATTTCGTCCGATAGCCCAGGAATTCGAATGATCTCTGCATATAAACTCTCCGTCGGCACGAACATAATCCCGAAATCCGTAGTTTTCGGCGGGTCGATGTATTTCGTCGAAATCTTTTTCGCTTGTTCTTTTACGTCCGTATTAAGTGCTTTTTGATACGTCGCGATTTTCGTCTTGTCACCATCGTCGTAAGCCGCGATCAAGCGCGAATAATTTTCAACCGGAAACTTCGAATCAATCGGTAGATAAACGTCTGTCTCTTTCCCCGGCATTTTTACCGCAAACTCTACTCGGTCGTTCGAACCATGTTTCGTAATCACGTTTTCCTCGTATTGTGTTTTATTTAGCGTATCCTCAATAATCGCGCCGAGTTGCACCTCGCCATAAATCCCCCGTGTTTTCACGCCCTCCATCACTTTTTTCAAATCCCCGACCCCTGTCGCCAAAGTTTTCATTTCGCCGAGACCTTGATAAACTTGTGTCAGCTGGTTTGAAATTGCCTTAAAACTTTCGTTAAAGCGTTTTTCAACCGATGCCCGCAATTTTTCGTCCACAGTCTCGCGCATTTCCTCCAGTTTTTTCTCGTTGCCGGTGCGGAGTTGTTCGATGCTTTTCGCATTACTATTTTGCATCCGCTCCAGATTTTCAGCAATTTCCTTCCGATTTTCCCGAAAATTTCGGTCGATTGTCGGATTAATTTTCGAAATTTCCCCGTCGATGCGGATTAATTTTTCTTCCAATTGTTTCAATTCGGCTTTCTCGTTTTCATCTTCGGTTCCGGTCTTCGGCTTCCGAAAAATCACCACCAAAAGCAGTCCAATAATCACCACCCCCATCACACCTAAAATTATATTATCCATAATCTCATTATATCACAAAAATGGAGCCGTTTACGAAGTTCCGGTCTCCATTTTTATAGAATAAAAACATTCGGAGCCGTTTACGAAGTTCCGGTCTCCATTTTTATAGAATAAAAACATTCGGAGCCGTTTACGAAGTTCCGGTCTCCATTTTTATAGAATAAAAACATTCGGAGCCGTTTACGAAGTTCCGGTCTCCATTTTTATAGAATAAAAACATTCGGAGCCGTTTACGAAGTTCCGGTCTCCATTTTTATAGAATAAAAACATTCGGAGCCGTTTACGAAGTTCCGGTCTCCATTTTTATGAAATAAAAATGGAGCCGACTGTCGGGATCGAACCGACGACCTACGGTTTACAAAACCGTTGCTCTGCCAGCTGAGCTAAGTCGGCACCACCTTTATTATATCACAATTTTAATAATTACTAGCCTTAATTTCGAAATAAGCCTGCGGATGATTACAAACCGGGCAAACTTCCGGCGCATTCTTACCGATCACGATATGTCCGCAATTTCGACATACCCAAATCGCCTCGCCGTCGCTCGAAAAAACTTTTTTATCTTCGATGTTTTTAAGCAACTTCAAAAACCGTTCTTCGTGCGACTTTTCGATCGCCGCCACCCCTTCGAACTTTTCCGCGAGCTCAATAAACCCCTCTTCGCGCGCCGTTTCTGCAAATTCCTTATACATATCGGTGTATTCGTAATTTTCCCCCGCCGCTGCCGACTTCAAATTTTCCGCCGTTCCGGCAATTTCTCCGCCACATAACTCCTTAAACCACATTTTTGCGTGCTCTTTTTCATTCCCCGCCGTCTCTTCAAAAATCGCCGCAATCTGTTCATAACCCTCTTTTTTCGCCTTCGACGCAAAATAAGTATATTTATTCCGCGCCTCGCTTTCCCCCGCAAACGCCTTTTTTAAATTTTCATAAGTTTTTGAACCTTCCAGTTTCATAAAATCTCCTTTCGCACGAATTTCGCGCTGATTAGCCCCCCTTTATCTCATTATATTATATCCCATTACGAAAACCAACTAAAATCATGCTAAAATGGATGTATCATGACAAAGAAATTAGGTAAGACGCCTACGACATCTATCAAATCTACGCGTAACCGTATTATAATCCGTTCTGGAGCATTATTTATAGCTGTGAATTTTCTGCTTGCAATTTTTAATTTTCTGGCTGGATTTTTGTCGAACTCTCTTGCTATAACGTCTGATGCAGTACATAGTCTTATCGATTCAGTTTCGGGATTCGTCATCATAATTAGCGAACAATTAGCAAATTCGCACAGGTTCGATAAATCTCGCGCTAAAATCGAACGCGCTGCGACTATTTTAGTTGCGATTATTATTATCGCCGTCGGCATCCATCTGATTTTTGAGGCTATCGAAAAAATCATCACTCCTGAACCAACGGAATATTCCCCATTGACGCTAGTAATTTTAATTATTGGATTATTTTTAAAATATTCGCTCGCAATTTTCTTAAAACGTACCGGCCAAAAGATGAATTCTAGTGTTCTTATCGCATCGAGTGCCGAAACGAGAAATGACGCCTGGATTTCTGTTGCCGTATTGATTTCCGCCATAACTCACCTGACTTTTGGCGTCGATATCGAAGCCCCTCTAACTCTTATAATTTCACTCGTGATTATTAAAATCGGTATTGAATTCATTTTTCCGCATTTATTCAACCATCACCATCACCCATTTGAATCAGATCCTGACCATGACCACTGTGGCAAGTTCTAATCTACTATATTCGAATTATTTTAAAACGATCATTTTAACAATTTCTATCACACTAAAAAAAACAGAAAGAACGGCCCCGTAAAACTATTTGCATTTAGCAAAATTTTTGATATAATAAATTTAGGTTGCTGGAGTCGTCTAGTGGCAATGACAAGAGACTGTAAATCTCTCGCGCTTCGCGCTTCGTAGGTTCGAGTCCTACCTCCAGCACCATTTTCTACGAAAATGCAGGAAAAACAGGACATCGGATTTCGCTTTGCTCAATGCGAGTCCTACCTTGAACACTAATTTAAGATCTTACGCCGCGATAGCTCAGTTGGTAGTAGCGCATCCATGGTAAGGATGAGGTCCCGGGTTCAAGTCCCGGTCGCGGCTCCAGAAGAATTGCTGGGTTCCATTACGTCCATTGGCTATGTGATCAGCAATAAAAACGACAAGGTTTTGACTTCTTGTGGTATACTCAAAATAACTCCTTCCGGTTGTACCTAGTTTAGTTTCTTCAACTTCAACTATACAACGGTTGGGGTTATTTTGTTAGAGAAAATTCTCATATGTATGTTTAGCTAACAGAATTATAATTTACATCCTTAATCCAATCCTTGACAAACCGAAACGCCTGTGTTATAATTAAAGCATTGGGTGTTTTTTGCTCAAATCTAGCACTAAGGAGGTGAGTACATTGAAAATTTTAAGAAAGGAGAAGCTTCTACTTTTGAGCCTCTGCCTTTTATTTCCCTGTTTTGTTTTAGGTTCTGCCTAAAATTACGTATGCGTTATTTAGATGAAATTTATGGAGGATGAACACTTTGAATAAGAAATTGAATAGTAGCGAGAAAAATTACATCACAAAAAAGGAAACGAATATTACAGAAGACGCAAAATTACAGATTAGGTTCGACATGGTAGTAAACGATTTTGATCCAGACGACGAGATTAGCATCAAGATCGCTAATTACGAAATGCACAAAAACTGGCAGAAATTTCTAGAAGCTGGCTTTGATGTAGCCTTAGTAGTTAAGATGATGTCTCCGGCTGATATCTGGGAACACTATGACGAGCTCCTCATTTATGGCGCCGAAATCGACATACCTAGTATGTTTTCCGGATCCGCTGAAGAATTCTTCGATGATGTTTTCACTAGAAAGCATTGGGACGAGCTAGCCATGCGTGGTGTTTTGCCGGACATTTTGGCTGACAGATGCTACGACGATTGCTGCATTTATAATATCGAAGGCCTTGAAGCTGTCATTGATAAAGGGGTTAGCCTAAAGAAGGCTTTCGAGTTAATTGAAGGCTGGCTTGAAGCTCGTAGAGATCGGCCGAAAGAATGGTTAGAGTTCCTGACCTGGTTCTATGATCATGGCTTTCCGAAGACCGATATTAAGGAATGGTTGAAGCAACACGCGGATAGCTACACGGAAGATTATATTGTCGACATCGGCTCGGACTTTTATAAGAAGCTAGACATGGATGACGGAAGTATTATCGACCATTACCTTGATCGCTACGGCTATCTATTTTTTAGCGAATATGGACTCTCGGCGTTACCGAACATAATCAGCGTAGACAGACTCGTTAACTACTTCCCGATGAGAGAGATAATCGAGAACTGTCGGCCATATGCTTTTGAAGATTTCATCATTGATTATCTTAGCATTGGCAAGAACATAGACATTTTAGCACGGAAATTCATGGATGAAATCGGCTATTCTAGTGATCCATCTGAATCCGGAGCCTTACTTGATCTTGTCTATGCAGGAGCGTCTACTGATATTATCGACCCAGAAGAATACCTCGACCTAGTTGATGTGAGCCAACTGGATGACAGCGAAGCTGATAACTGGTACGAATATTTCGAAGTCAGAGGCTACGATAGGCAGCGCATTAGCAAATTCCTCAGATAATCAACCCTTTCTTAAAATAACGCTCTTATTTTAAGAGCAAGAAGTCCTCGGCAACCAGTCGGGGCTTTTTGCTTCGAGGCGTAAAATGATAGATAATAAACAATCCCTCAGCATATCGCCAAGGGATCGTAATGAGCGTGCTCTGGGTGAAACCAGATAATTTCATTCAGAGTTCTTTAGAGCGAAACTCATGTCTGTCGGTCGACCCGGTTATTTTTCCCTATCGAGATATTGCCCTATAGAATAACTTGATCACACCAGTACGGCGTCTGGCGTTGTAGCACGCTTTAAAACTATACGGTTCAAAGTTTATGCTACAATACCCACGCAAATCGAAACTATTTTCTGGGCCATCTACATATTCAAGACTTAACAGTTTGACATCTTCGACCAACAACGGTGCGTATTCTCCATACAGTCGGTCATGCGAGTCTTTATATTCGATCTTAAAGCTGATTCGGATATCGCAATTATCATCGTATGCATATTTTAATGCATCAAACAGCAAATCCTTTTTAGGTCCAGAGATAATCTCATATAACGTCCACTCTTTATTTTTGGTATTCATACGAATACCTCCTTTCTTAATGTACAACAAACCATATTATGGTTTAGCAAGAGATATTTTAGCCTAAAACACAGGCTAATACTATCATTATATCACACTTTATCTGAAATGTCAATACTTTGTCGTCTTTTGATCGTAAAATTACGAGTGATACTTCCTTTATAGGCCGAATCTTCTGGGAAACTATAGGCTCCATCATCATTACAAGTGATATTTTTTGTTTTTCCATAAATCTCATTAACGTCGCATCCGTAAGTTATCTCATCCGCTGTAGTTTCGATATATATTTTACCGGCACCGACTGAGGCAACGTCATAATTATTCGTAACATCTTCGCTTCCATGTGCCACCTTCAATATCATTTTGTTCCATGTTCTGCCAGCGTAAGTTCTTTTATCTGGAAATTCTGCAGTCATAATGTCACCATCAAGCAAACGTATATCTTCGCACTCTATTTTACCAGTATATTCTTTATAATCGCTATAGCCACAATCTCGATAGATTTATTATTCTTCGCAATCGTGAAATTAGTTATTTTATCATCACCTGCCGAAGAATCAGAATTCGTGAGTTTATAGTTACTGTTTATGAGAGTTAATTTTACGGTATAATTACCAGGAGTTGTTGGTTTATCAGTACTATCACATATTTTGGAATCTTGTACGTAATAAGTGATCGTATAATCTTTTCCGGCAGTAAGACCATCTAAGCCCGTAATTGCTGGTTCGCTTGCAGTTTCGCCATACATCCAGCCGTTCATGGAGAGCGTCGGAGTTAATGTCTTTGGCTCAACTGTCAAAGCTAATATCTCGGTAAATTCGTTACCATAGCTATCAGTCAATAACGCTTCAACGGCATAGGTTCCAACATTAAGCCCGCTAGGTATTGCAATAGAGTATGTCGTGTCATCTGAAGAATTTTTAGCAATAGTATTACCATTATTATTTACAGCAAAACCATAAGTATCGCTAGCCCCGTTCACGGTTGAAATCTGAGAGCTTTCAATTGTCATTGCGGATTGTTCACCATTTGTAATTTTTATTGGAACGGTCTCCGAGGATCCATACCCATAAGTTAAAGTCTTTACTACAGTAGCAGCATCTGTCGATTTTGTCGCTCCAGCCATCACGGCAAGCGCAACGCCAATCCCAATGACGACAAAAACTGAAATTACTTTTATTCCAAAAAGGTTTTCCTAAGCCTTTTTCCCATTTTTACATCCATCTTATAACCATGATTACAGCACATATGTTTAATTTTTTCGTATATTTTTTATGATTTTTTTATATTGTGCTAAAATTAAGGAACAGGAAGTTTCCAAAAATGTTGATTCCGATTAAAAGAATTATATTAAAACCCGAATCGAGAAAGGCGCTAAGAATGATCTAGCGTTTTCTATCTACTGATACGATATCAAAAAATCGGAATTTGCAGAATTTTATGAAAAATCGCGAAATTCTGCAGAATCTCATACCAAAATTCGTAAATAAGGAGTAAAAATGAAAGATTTAGTGTTCAATTTGATAGAAAACGAAAAAACTCGCCAAAGCGAAGGACTAGAGCTCATTCCGAGCGAAAATTACGTTTCGGGCGCGGTTCTCGAAGCTATGGGGTCAGTCTTGACCAACAAATATTCCGAGGGCTACCCCTGTTTTGACGGCACCGGTGTCGAGGACAGCTGGGCGGAAGAAAAAATCGCCGACGAAATCCTGCCGAACTTTCGCTATTACGGGGGTCAGGACAATGTCGACCGTATCGAGCGCCTCTGTATTAACCGTGCTTGTCGTCTGTTCCGTGCTGACCACGCCAATGTCCAACCTCACTCTGGCGCCAACGCCAACGAAGCGGTCTATTTTGCCTGGTGCGACCCCGGGGATAAAATCCTTGCCATGTCTCTGCCTGCCGGCGGGCATCTGACCCATGGCTCCCCTGTTACCCGCTCGGCTAAGATTTATAACTTTATCAGCTACGGCGTCACCGCTGACGGCGATATCGATTACGATGAATTAGAGAGAAAAGCCTTGGCCGAACAGCCAAAAATCGTGCTTGTCGGCTACTCCGCGTTCATGAAAATCCCCGATTTCGCACGTATTGCCGCCTTACAGGCGAAATTACCCCAAACCTTGTTCATGGCCGACATGGCGCACGTTGCGGGCCTTATCGCCGGCGGAGCGCATCCAAACCCCTTAGATTTCGGCTTTCACGTCATGACCACAACCACGCACAAAACCCTGCGCGGACCACGTGGCGGGCTGATTTTGTCCAAAGGCAATGTCGCTTCGCCTCTGAGAAAACCCGAAAAAACGCTCGAAAACATCCCGATTTTAATCGATCGTGCGGTATTCCCCGGCACTCAAGGCGGACCCCTGGAGCACGTCATCGCGGCTAAAGCTGTCGCCTTTGGTGAAGCCTTAAAGCCGGAATTTAAAGATTACGCCGTCAAAATCGTCGAAAATGCCAAGATTTTAGCAGCAGAACTTAAAAACCACGGGTTCATTTTACAGGGAGACGGCACCGAAAATCACTTGATTTTGATCAACATTAAAGACAGTTTCGGCGTCGACGGCAAAACTTACGAAAAAGCTCTCGACATGGTCGGTTTAACCCTGAACGCCAACGCCCTGCCTTCGGACAAGGGTGGCGCTTTTCGCCCCTCGGGCGTACGCCTCGGCACTCCGGCGATTACCACTCGTGGTCTCGGCGCGGCAGAAATGAAACTTCTGACCGGCTGGATGAAACAGGTCGCCGATATCTGCAAAAAAGCCGAAACTGACGAAAATCTCACAAATTTTGCCTCGGAACTTGACAATATCCGCGCCAGAGTCCGCGAAACTGCGCTGAAATTCCCTGTGCCGGGGGTTTAATGTCTGTACTTATTTAAATTTAGACCTTTGACCTTCGCCACCCAGCTGCTTGCGCCTCAACTTCGGAACAGAACCATCTTTCACCATATTCAACGTCAATTCTGGTTGAATTATAATATTTTTGGCCAGGAACATGATATATTTTTTCACCGCTAGAATTAACATTTCCTTTTATCGTGCATTCGGTATTAGATGCTGTTGAAGAAGTAGTGTCGTTTGCCGAAGCAGCCGGAGTGGTATTAGTAGTAGTAGTAGTAGCAGCAGTATCTTGCGTTTTTTCTACTGTATTTGCCGAACATACACCATCTGCCCACAATCCGCGTTTGGTACTCTCCGCCACGCTCTGCGCATTTTTATAAGAAGTTTGTTTTTCATAAGGAACGTTATATGTATATTCATAACCATAGCCGTTGCTTATGATTTTGTAGGCCACATCTTCATTATCCAAATATACATACCGTAATAATCTGTCGTATTTATCTCTGTCGGTCTGAGTAGAATCTGCTTCTATCTTTACTTTTTTGTCAGTCAAAAGCGTTTTTAAATAATCTGAGGCTTCTTGCCCAAAGCATTCGACTGTAGTTCTGGGGTCGACTGTTTCAGGGGTATTGACACCAATAAGACGAACCGAAGTCTCCGCCCCCTCGTAATCTATTTTTATAGTATCCCCATCGATAACTTCTTTTACGTCGTATAGCACATCGGCAGTAGCAACGCTCGTTTCGGTAGTATCTTGTTTTGTAATAGGCTTAAAATTAACTATCAAAGTAGCTAACCCGCCCGCCATCACCGAAATGATCACGATTGCTATTGATAAAATCGACCAAGAGCTTCTCCCCATAAAATTCCTTATTCTTTAGTTATCTTTCTTTCTTTTTCCATCGCATTATCGTACATTTTCTCCATTAAATCTGGTTCGACAGTTACTGCCATCTTCGCTTCTATTAATGCTCGCGCCGCTTCATTATACTGCGCCACATTTTTCTTCACGGATTTTTTCGATTTCACCAAGCGTTCCGCATATTTTGAATAAGCTTTTAGTTTTGCAATATCCTCAACAATTTCGCCACGTTTTTCAGACAACTCTTCTATTTTTTTTGTGTATTTTTTGCGTGCTACAAAATATTCTCGCATATTATTTTCAGTCAAAATTCTCACACCGTCTCTTGTCAAAAAACCAGTACCTATATATAACGAAAGTTGAACAAAAGCGATAACCAGATTAGAAAGAAATTCTTCCGACATAAGAACTTCCATAGGACTTGTTTCGCCAGTCAGCATCTCGTCTAAGCCACCACCAACCAAACCAGCTAACAATTTAGCAACGAGCAAAAGAATTCCGGCAGCTAACCAAGCTATGTAGGTATATTTTTTAACTTTTTCATCATAATATCTTTTATTCCCCTCCATGAATCCGACAAACGCTATCGAAAGAAAACAACCAAGGCAAACAACAATCGGAATAAGCGTACTCACCAAAGAATTCGCATTCGGCATCAACGTTTCGAAAGTATCACCAGTAAATGAAGCGTCTACTAAAACACTAGCTAGCCCAATAACTACAAAAAGGGAACATTCTAAAGGAAATCTCACTCCATAAATCGTCGGTGATATTTTTTCTTTTGGCTTTTTTTCGAGCTTATCATCGTTAAAAGCTTCTATTTCTTCCATTTTCTCTTCGTCTTCCGTATCTGTTTTTTCTAAATTTTTTATATTTTTTTCATCTTGTTTTCGAAAATTTAAAAATCCCATTTTTAACACTCCTTTAACTCTCCCCAATTTATTTCACTGGGTAATTCCTTTATTTGCTCTAACAATTTTAGCGAATCATTATACACGGCCGATGTCTCTAAATCCATTTTTGACTCCGGATCTAATTTATTTGTTTTCCTGCGGAATCGTTGCTCATATTCACGAACTTCTTCAAGAAGTTGTATATAGCCAGTAAATTCCTGATTAAGATCACCTAATCCTTCAGCATATTTTTTGTCGACAATATTTTGCTTATGAGAAAAATACGTTTCGATATCAAAATCACTTTTGTTGAATTTTGAATCGATATATTTATGATAATAGAATAATGCTTGTGGCTCCGCTGACAGCCCTCCATATTCTTGTTTTTTAGCACTTGCCTGAATATATTCCAGTTCAGCTATTACTTCATTCTGTAATGCATCAAGTTCTTTTTTTGAAACGACTTCTTCAGGTAATGTATCTAAGTCCCGCCAGTCGTTCTGCATAATTTCTCTATCTTTCCGCATAGCCGTCGGAGCATCATTCACTATAGCATCGCCACTTGCTTTTTTATGAAAAATATTAAATATTCCCATTATCTTCCTTTCTTTGTTCATTTTTTTAATAGCTCTGATTTTGGCATATCGACAATTGTATATTTCAAGCCATTTACACGATTAATCTTTTTTATTGCGCTGTTAGCGTATTTTTCATATCTCGCATTATAGACTTTCTCAATTCGATATACAAATTCTCGGTAGCTATTGCCTAATTCCTTTTCATCCTGCTCGGTCATTCTCAAATTGCACTCAGCATTATTTTCGTTCTGCTCGCAACTCGCCACCGAGCTTAAACTCTGCGCATAATTTTGTCGCTGTTTATATGTTTCACCTGGCAAATTGGCACCATCCAACATTTTTTTTACATTGTTTTCTTTCTTTTTAGCCATCTCAGTTTCCACTTTGGTATTAGCGATTTCATTTTTCGCCGTAATAATTCTTTTATTCTGTGCAGTCAAAAGCCTAGCATATTCTTGATTGACTCGACTAATCAGCAAATCTCTTTGTCTTGTTAGATTTGCCATATAATTTGTTTCTATTCGAAAATTCCACCGCCCGTCAGCTTCTATTTTGTCTAACTTCGTTCGCCAATTTTTTATCTTATATTGTTTAGCAAATTGTCTTAGAATTTTTCGTTGGTCGCATTTTCCAGCGAATTTATCTCGCCAAGTTTTATAATAAGCCGTTTTGAATTCCGATTCGTTAAATACCATTAAAAATGTGGTTACTGGTGCTGCTATTAAAATTAGAAGCACAAACAACGTAACTGTATTATTGAAAAAGTTGAGTGACGCTAAAACACCACCAATTAACAGAGAAATTACAGCCACGCTGGTCGTTGAAAAGAATGTATTAAAATTTTGTTCGTGTTTTTCAAAATCACCATAAACTGCAAAGGTAGTTTTTTGAGAACTATCAAAATCTACGGAGTTCTTATGTTGTTTTAACATTTTCTAGTCTTTCACTACTTTTATATTTACGGTTCTTTTTTCTTCGTCCGGAAGATTGCTATTGCAAATATATTCTTCGTCTTCATTAGTATCATTCGGCGGCATGCCTGCTTTTCCAACCGTCTCAATTTTATCTTCTGGGATACCAAATTCTACTAGAATATTTTTAATCGCATTTGCTCTTGCCAATCCGAGCTCGCCATTATCATAATCACAATGTGCGATATATCCAATTACACGCAGTTTAACCCCACTATCGGCATTAAAGCGTTTTGCGAATGATTTTATATTTGCTTTCGCTTCATCCGAATTCACTAATGTCGATTGATCAGGATTAAATTTCGCTACTCTTTCGGTCGCCTTAAATACGTCTCCAACTTTTAACTCATCAACATAGGTCGGGTTTACGCTATATTGTGATTCTACAGATTTTACGTCAGCTGAAATATCGTTTGCGTAAAATTTCACATCTCCCGCGCCTAAATATTTCAGCGCGATCTGATAAATCTCTTTGGTATCTTCTTTATATCCGTTCATATTCGGCTGCGGAGAAGTTACTTCGCCGATGTTATACCAATAAATTTTTGCTCCGTCTAGCATTCCTTCTCGTATATTTTTACTCTTTGAAACTAGGTTGGTGATATCTTCAGGGTTTGTCCTATAACGCGCAATTAAATCGTCCGACGCAAAATTCAACACCCCAGAATCGCTATACCCCGAGCCAACTACAATGATTACTGGATTTTTTACGCTATCATCTATCAAGCTTTTTGCTTTTAAAATTCCTCCCAAGTAATCTGCGCTCGCTTCGGACGGGGATTCTTTTATCGCTTCATTCAATTCCTTGCCAAGCTTTCTTAGTTCATTATTCGATGCCCGAATATTTTGTTTTGCACTATATTCATTCTTGTATTCTATAGTATAATTACTTTTTGCGGCAGACACTATATAAACAGCAGAAGTTTCTCCTCGTTCAGAATTGTAAAATACTCCACTCAGAAGTTCCTTAAGCTCGCCTTTTGTAAAATCGAGATCTGGCGCAGGTACGTTTTGCGTATTCCCAGTTACAATTATCAATTCATCGGGGTCATCTTTTGTGGTCAAGCAATAGCCTTCCTTATCCTCATTTTTACCACGGTCGCCACAAGATGAATCTTCACCACCAAAAAAGCCGTTATTATTTACGGCAAAAATTATCAATATAACAACAACTAATAATACCCCCCCCCACATGATTTTTTTGTTATCTTGCTTTTTTCGCTTCACCATATTAATTTCATTATATCAAGAATAAACGTTTTTGTCAATATTTTTTTTATCGCCAACAGAAAAGGCCCATCCAAGGCCATAGAAATGGTGGAGCGTAGGAGATTCAAACTCCTGACCTCTGCAATGCGAATGCAGCGCTCTATCAGCTGAGCTAACGCCCCATAACCTTATTATACCACAAAAAATGGTCTCCGAAAAGACTATTTTTTGTGGTATGAAGTTTCAGCTTTTCGAAGCATATAAAATTTCCCATATAAAAATTACAACTCCCAGGACTAAGAGCTGACTCGTCCCAGCTCGAAGTCCGACGGGTGTTGTAATTTTTATCTTGGCGAAATTTTAACGCTGAGAAAAGCGAAACTTCATTCAGCAAAACTTTAACGCTTCGAGAACTGTTCGCGTCGTCGTGCTGAGCGCAAACCGTATTTCTTGCGTTCTTTTTCGCGTGGATCGCGCTTCATCATACCTGCTTTCTTAAGCACAGGGCGCAGATCCGGCGCTTCCGTCACTAAAGCTTTCGAGATCGCGAGTTTAATCGCGTCGACTTGCCCCGCGAGGCCGCCGCCTTTGACCAAAATCGTGATGTCATATTCTTTTTGCTTACCAGCGAGCGCCAAAGGATCGGTGATTTCCGCGAGATAAGTTTTGTTTCCCGACAAATAATCAAGTGCCGGTTTTCCATTAATCACTAAATCGCCTTTACCGCTGTAAAGTCGCGCCGTCGCCGTCGCACTTTTGCGTCGCCCTAAGCCATAAGTGTATTTCTTCGTCGTAGCCATTATTTAATCTCCTTCGGGCTTTGAGCCGCGTGCGTATGTTCCGCGCCATCAAAAACGCGCAATCGCTTCAAACGCTCTGCCGCTAACTTATTTTTTGGCAACATTCCTTTTACCGCTTCGCGAATCGCTCGCGCTGGGTCTTTTTCGATCACTTCTTCAAGTTTCAGCTCTTTCAAACCACCAGGATAACCACTATGGCGATAATATTTTTTCTGAACCATTTTATCGCCAGTCACTACAATTTTCTTCGCATTCGTCACGACGACATAATCACCGTTATCGATATGCGGAGTGTAAGTCACTTTCGATTTACCCATTAATTTATCCGCGATCACGACCGCTAATTTACCCAGAGGCATACTCTCAGCGTCGATCGTCCACCATTCGCGATTGATTTCGCTTGCCTTTTGAGAATAAGTTTTCATTACTTGTCCTCCTTCTTTGCTGCCTTAGCTTTCTTCGGCTCTGGTTCTATTTCCGGTTTCGTTTCAACTTCAAAATCGATATCGTCAACAAAACTAATCGTGCCCATTTCCGCGTTGTCACCGCGTCGGTAGCCCGCGCGTTCAATTCGTAAGTAACCCGAATTGCGTTTAACTTGCGGCGCAACTACGTCACAAAGCAAGGCTGCTGTTTCAACACTATTTAAACGCGAAATGATCAATCGTCGGTTCGCAAGTCCGCCCTTTCGTGCCAAAGTAATTAACTTTTCCGCGTCTCGTCGGATTTCCTTACACCGAGCTAAAGTCGTTGTTATAGATTGATATTCAATGAGAGAGCACATCAGCCCACGTTTTAGCGCCCTTCTCTGGTCTGTTTCTCGGCCGAATTTTCGACCTTTGTATCCGTGGCGATGCATATTAAATATTTAACTCCGTTAACTTTTCTTTTACTTCGTCTAACGCTTTCTGACCAAATCCTTTCAAATCCTTCAAATCAGTTTCCGACAAGGTCACCAAATCGCGGATTGTTTTAATGTCATTGTTCAAAAGTGCGTTAGCAGTTCGCGCCGAGAGGTCCAATTCTTCGATTGACATCATCAAGCCAGAATCATCTTCCTCTTCTTCCGTTCCCGGCATCGGCGCCGATTCAACTTTCGTTCCGCCGGCCAATGCGGTATATTGATTCACTAAAATCGCCGCTGCTTCTTCGAAAGCATCGCGTGGCGAAAGCGTTCCGTCCGTATCAACCGTTAAAGTCAATTGTTGTAAGTTCGTATCTTGTCCGACACGCGTGTTCTCAACTTTATAACGGACACGCAAAACCGGTGTAAATACTGCATCAATCGCAATCATATCCGAATGAACTCGATCTTCGCTCGCTTGATCGATGGTTAAATAACCTCGACCACTTTCAACAATAAAGTTCATCTTCAAAGTTTTCTTCGGATCGTCGATGTGGCAAATCACCTGATTCGGATTCGCGATTTCAACTTCCGCCGGCAATTTAATATCGCCCGCAACTACGCGCTTATCGCCATCTTTTTCCGATTGTTCGTCGCCTTTGATTTCCAAAGTCAGCTCAACCGGCACATCAGTATGCATTTTGAACCGAATGTTCTTCAAATTCAGCATAATGTCGACTACGTCTTCGCGGATTCCCGGGATTGTCGTGAATTCATGCGTTGTCCCCTCGATTGAAAACGCCGTAATCGCCGCGCCTTTGACGCTCGAAAGCAAGACCCTACGCAAAGAGTTGCCGAGTGTATTGCCATAGCCATAATAAAGAGGCTTGATCACAAATTCTGCACTATTCTCGCTCAAGTCTTTAACTTCGGCGAGGGCTGCTTCGTGAATATTTTTTGTTGTCATACCCTTTTCTCCTTAACGTGAGTAATACTCAACGATTAATTGTTCATTAATGCCAGCTTCCGCTTCTTCGCGCTTCGGAAGCCCTACAATTTCAACATTCATGTTCTTTCCATCGACCTTCAACCACGAAAGCGTTGTCGCGTTCGCAGCGCCCATAATATTCGGTAAGTTCTTGAAATATTCAGTTTTTGCCGATCGCGGTCGCACTTCCAGTACATCACCCGGTTTCAAACGGATTGACGGAATGTCGATTCGTCGGCCATTCAACAGGAAATGCCCGTGGCTGACTAATTGTCGTGCTTGTCGGCGTGTTAAGGCGAATCCTGCGCGATAAATCACGTTATCCGCTCGTCGTTCCAAGAATTCCAACAATTTTTCGCCAGTCAAACCTTCAGATTTCTGCGCTTCTTTCATTAATTTCGCGAATTGCTTTTCCAAAAGTCCATAAGTTCGACGAACTTTTTGTTTTTCGCGAAGCTGCGTTAAATAAAGGCTTCCGCCACGTTGTCGCATTTTCGAATGCTCGCCTGGAATTCCAGACTTTTTCGCCATCACTTTATGGGCTTTCGGTGCTAACGCCACACCTTCCCGACGACTCTGTTTTACAATTGGAGAATGATCCCTAGCCATTATGGTTTCCTTTCTCCCTTCGGTCGCACACCACCGTGCGCAATCGGGGTTACATCAGTAATACTATCAATCTTAATACCAGCTGCTGAAATTGCGCGCACTGCCGCATCACGACCTAGCCCAATTCCCTTCACATAAACATCAACCGAATTTAGCGAATGATTCTTTTTCGCAATGTTCAAAGCCTTTTCCGCTGCTACGCCCGCTGCGAAAGCAGTGCCTTTTTTCGAACCACGAAAACCATTCGCACCCGCGCTCGATGCCGACAACACACCGCCAGTTTTGTCCGACACAGTAATAATCGTGTTGTTAAAAGTGGCTTGGATGTGAACCGCGCCAGCATTGACGATGCGTTTCGCTTTTTTCGATTTCTTCGTTTTCGGTGCTGCTACTTCTGTAGCTTCCGTCGCTTCAGTCGGAGCAGTTGTATTTTTTACTTCTTCTTCTACCATATTACTCCTTAAGTCTTACTCGCTGCTTTAGGTTGTGCTCCACCGACCGCGATCGCCCTACCTTTACGAGTACGTGCATTCGTTCGGGTACGTTGGCCGTTGACTGGCAATTTCGCCTTGTGACGCATTCCCTTGTAGGAATTAATATCCTTAATTCGTTTGATATTATTACTCACCAGGCGTTTCAAATCACCCTCAACGTGATATTTCTGAGAAATAATGTCGTTAAGTTTCTTTTCGTCAGCCTCGGTGAGATCTTTCACCCGAGTGGTAGGCTCGATTTTAGCCTCCGCAAGGATTTTTTTACTGGTCGTTCGTCCGATCCCATAAACATAAGTCAGGCCAATCCAGACTTGCTTATCGGAAGGGATCACAACACTAGCTATTCTAGCCATATTTTAACCCTGCCTTTGCTTATTCTTAGGTTTTTTCTTATTGATGACACGCAATACACCTTTTCGGCGCACGATGATATCATCTGGGGAAATTTTTTTAACACTAGCACGTACTTTCATTGTGTTAAAATCATCCTTTCCTTTTAATGTTGTAA
>CAVDXX010000003.1:54465-68419 GCA_963613175.1 bacterium
AATGTTGTAAAAAATACAACGGTTGTTATTAATTTTTGAGTCGGAAGCTGATTCTGCCCTTTGTAAGATCGTAAGGGGTTAACTCAACTTCGACCCTGTCGCCCGGAACCAAACGAATGTAATTTTTGCGCATTCGCCCGCTCATATGGGCAACAATAATATGACCATTCTCGAGTTCAACCCGAAATTGGGTATTCGGCAACGCCTCAACGACACTGCCTGTGAGTTTAATCACTTCCTTTTGACTAGCCATAAATTACTCTTTTATTGTATCATACTAAAAAGTGTTTGTAAAGATTAAAATTATCATTTTTACGGAATGTTGGCGGATTAAAATTGTTATTTTGGGCAAATATCCCGAAAAAGTTCAAAAAATCAACGACCTTTAGGTCTTTACTTTTTGGGCTTTTGAGACCTGCCCAAAATAATAATTTTAATCGTCTATCAAAATCGCCCGTGTAAATTGACGCGACAGATAAGTCCCCTGCGACTGCGACCATTCACCTGTACAAGAAATCAACGTGACTGATTCTATGCCAGTTTCTGGCGAGCGCATTGCCGTCGACATATAAGCGTCCGAATCATTCAAATCTATCGACGTATTTTCCACCACCTTATACTTAAAAATCGCACCATCACCCCGCTCAATTTGAATAATATCTCCCGTTGTCAAATTCGGCAGATTTTTAAACACACCGTGAACGTGTGGACCACCGTTATGTCCATCAATCACCATCGTTCCACCTTGCCCCGGTTTGCTAGAGCCCTCATACCAACCGACATCAAAAATATTACGCGGCGTGTCGAGCTCGCCCGTTTTATTTACACCCATCGCCAACACTCGTGATTTTTCCACTCCTAATTTCTCAATCGTCAAATAACGCGGACGATCCGCCGCCACTGTATATTCCGCAACTTCCGCATCAGTCGGCTCGACTTCGTCTAAGTCAGTGTTTACATTAGCGCTTTGGTCTTCCGTTGCAGCTCGTTCAGACCCTTCCTTGCTACCATAATAATTATCCTCGAAAGTCACCACGCGAATGAAAAAAACCAAAAACAGAATTATCACTACGGACCAAATTGCCCACTTTGCGATTTTTCGCCCACTAATCCTTAAGTTCATCTCCGAAATCGTCGTATGTTACCATCAAAGCCCGAGAGTCTATCGACCGCAGATTCTCCAACGCCACCGTCACCACGATCAGGAGCCCAGTCCCCGAAATCGATAAGCCAATCGGAGCCCCAGTTAACACGATAAAGACATAGTCAGTAATAAACGGCAGCATCGCGATCAATCCCAACGCTAGCGCTCCGAATAAATCCAACCGATTCACAACTTTACTTAAATAATTTGCCGTTGCCAAACCCGGACGCACACCCTCGATAAAACCGCCTTGTTTTTGTAAATTGTCGGCAATTTCTTTAGTATTAAAGATAATCGAAGTATAGAAATAAGTGAACAAAAACACTAGCAAGAAATACATCGCCGGATAAACAAACCATTGCCCCGTAATCCCGTTCGGATACAAAGTCGAGAAATTACTCGCTGACGGTGCCGAGAAGGTCGTCACCAAAGCCGCGCCAACTTCATTATTCGGATCCGTTGAAGTTATCACTTGCCCAACCAATGCCGGCAATGACAAGAATGCTGTTGCGAAAATCACCGGAATTACCCCCGCCGCAATAATCTTAATTGGCAAAATCGACTTAATCCCACCATAAGATGAATTCCCATGAACTCGTTTCGCATAATTAATCGTAATAATTCGTTGTCCTTCATTTAACTTCACTAGGAAGTAAATCACTACGACCATCGCTAGCGCAAATCCAAGTATAATCCAGAATATCGTTGGATTAACCGGAAGTTCCAGCCAGCCAAACAAGTTCAGAGATCCGCTACTAGTGTCGAACAAGGATTCACCAAGCGAGACCATCGTTGATGGCAATTGCGAAACAATCGATGCAAAAATCATCATTGAAGTACCATTCCCAATTCCCTGTTCAGTAATCAACTCGCCCATCCACATCAGAATCATCGAGCCAGCTGTCATCGCTGTCACCGAAAGCGCCCAATCTGCAAAAGTCGGTGTAAAATCGGTCGCGATATTCGCCGATAAAGTCGATTGATAAAGAATATAGATGTAGGCAATCGACTGTATAATCGCCAGCGGTACACTCAAAATTCGCGTCCATTGATTAATTTTCTTTCGCCCCGCACCGCCATCGTTCGAAAGTTCTTCTAGTCGCGGCACCGCTTTCGTCACAAGTTGTACCACAATCGAACTTGTAATATATGGCGATAGTCCAACCAAAATAATACTAAATGACGCCAATCCGCCACCCGAAATCAAATTCAAAAAATTCGAAAAATCCGATTTATCCAAAAGGTTCGACACCGCTTCTTTAAAAGTCGCTGCATCACCCATTGGCACCGGAATTTGCGCCAAAAGTCGATACGCAATAATAATCCCGAGGATAATCATCACTCGTTTTAGCATATCTTTATTTTTGAGAGATTTAAAAATCGTCTTAAAATGCATATAAACTCTTTTCTATAACTATCATATCACACTTCGGCTCGTAAAAAAAGCCCCCTAAGGGGCTTTTTTCTAGATTTCTTCGAGCTCTTCCGCAGTTGGCTCTTTTTCGAGCGGTTTCGCACCAGTTCCTACTGGAATCTTTCGTCCAATAATCACATTTTCCTTCAACCCTCGAAGATGATCAACTCGACCATTAATCGCCGCGTTAATCAAAACTCGCGTAGTATCTTGGAACGAAGCTGCCGACAAGAACGAATCCGAGAAAATTGAAACTTTCGTAATCCCAAGCAACAAGTTCGTAAACGTTGCCGGCTCTTTACCTTCAGCTTCAAGTTTCTTGTTCTCAAGCACCACCGACGCTTTCGAAACAATATCTCCCGATACAAATTCTGAATCGCCCGGCTCGTTGATTTGAACGCGTGAGAACATTTGTCGCACGAGAATCTCCAAATGTTTCGGCGAAATTTCATGACCTTGCGCTGCATAGACATTCAAAACATCATTCATGATATAGCGTTGCGTCACTTCAACACCCTTATATTTCAAAAGATCTTGCAAATTCAACGACCCGACTGTCAGTCGATCGCCCGCCGTCACTACGTCACCAGATTTCACAGTCAATTCGGCTTCACCCGGCACCTCAATACGTGTTGTTCCGCCAGCTGCCGCTACGAGAATAATCGCGTCTTTCACAAGCTCAACCACTCCGTCGCTCGACGCCTTAATCGCTTCTTTATCTCCACTCTTTTTCGCTAATGTTGCGCCAGCTTTTACGTCTTCGCCGTCTTTCACTGCTGGTTTTCGTCCATCCAGCTCAATTTTCGTAATTTTTCCAGCTTGTGGTGTAATTTGAATCACATAGCGGTTGCCATTTTCACTCACTTCTACTACGCCGTCAATTGGCGAGATGAAAGCCTGACCTTTTGGCGTGCGAGCTTCGAGAAGCTCTTCAACACGCGGCAAACCACGCGCGATCGCACCCGATCCAGCCACGCCCGAACCGTGTTTCGTATCGAGCGTCAACTGCGTGCCAGGCTCACCAAGCGACTGCGCCGCGATTACTCCAATTGGCTCATTTGCCGCCACAAGTTTTCGAGTTGACATATCAACACCATAACTCTTACGTGGGATCCCATCCACTGCCGTAGTCGAAAGCACCGACTGGATTTTCACCGATTCAATTTTTTCATCCGAATCGATTTGTTCCGCCAACTCTTTTGTAATCAACTCATCAGCTCCGAGATATCCTGGCACTGCCTCAGCCGTATAACGACCAGAAAGTCGTGCTGCAAACGAAATTCCCGAAAGCTCGGTTTCGTCACGATAAACTACGAATCCAGGATCTTCCGCTTCTTCATCAGTTGTGAATACATCTTGCGACACATCAACCAAACGTCGAGTCAAATATCCCGAATCCGCCGTACGCAAAGCCGTCGATACCTGCCCCTGACGTGCGCCTCGCGTTGCAATGAACGACTCCAGCGTATTCAAACCTTTCTTATACGAAGATTTCACCGGCAACTCGATTTCATTGTTGTTAATATCCACCATGATGCCGATTTCCGCCGACGCAAGCTTAATATTCGAAATATTACCACGTGCGCCAGAGTTCACCATTACCGCGATATCAGTATCCATCTCTGACAACTTCGAAGACAAGAACGCCGAAATCTTTTTATCGATGTCGCGCCAGTTCGCAATCGTTAATTTATGACGTTCTTCTTCGGTTACAAGACCGTCATTAAATTGCTCCTGAATCATCGCTGTCTTCGCATCGCCTTCCGCGATGAAATCGTCGATTTCATCATAAGTCGGATAATCATCCTTCGCCGTCGAAATCGAAGCAACCGTTTCGTATTCAAACGCTAAGTCTTTCAAATCATCCGCCGTTTTCACCATCACATCCGAGCCATATTTATCGAAAATGTCAGCCATAACTTTCGACAAATGTTTTTTCGTTTGAACCGAGTTATCAAACGGATAATCTTTCGGTAAGATTTCATTAAAGATCACTCGACCAAGCGTTGTATTGCGAATTTCATGTTTTGCAAATACTCGAATTGGTGTTTGTAAAGCGATGACGCCCTGATCATAGGCCATTTCTGCTTCATAAATCGACGAAAACGCTTTCGGCGTATCTGTATTAGTCCCCGGCTTATCGTAAGTTAGATAATAAGCACCGAGCACCACATCCTGATAAATCGCCAACACTGGCGAACCGTCCGCCGGTTTAAGCAAATTATTACGTGCCGACATCAAATCTCGTGCTTCCGCTTGTGCTGCATCCGAAAGCGGTAAATGTACTGCCATCTGATCGCCATCATAATCCGCGTTAAAGCCCGATGCCACCAATGGGTGCAATTTAATCGCTTTACCGTTAGTCAACCGTGGTTGGAATGCTTGTACAGATAAACGGTGTAGCGACGGAGCACGGTTAAGAAGTACGTATTTACCTTTAATTACCTCATCGAGTGCATCCCAGACAATCGTCTCCTTTGCTTCGATCAATCGCGAGGCCGTGCGAATGTTATTTGCATATTCATTACTAATCAGCCATGAAATTACAAATGGTTTAAATAGTTCAAGCGCCATTTGTTTCGGCAGACCACATTCATTTAATTTCAATTCCGGACCGACCACGATCACTGAGCGACCCGAATAATCCACACGTTTACCAAGCAAGTTTTGACGAAATCGTCCCTGCTTTCCTTTCAAAAGATCTGACAATGATTTCAATTTTCGTCGTCCATTCGTCGCGCTCGCGCTACGTGAACCACGTGCCGCCGAGTTATCAATCAATGCATCTACTGCTTCTTGTAGCATTCGCATTTCATTACGACAAATCACTTCCGGCGCATTCAAGTCTAGTAATTTTTTCAACCGATTATTTCGGTTAATTACGCGTCGATAAAGGTCATTCAAATCCGAAGTCGCAAACCGACCACCAGGAAGTGCAATCATTGGACGCAGATCCGGTGGAATCACCGGAATTACCGTTAGGATCAAGTCTGTCGGCTTAACTCCTGCCGATTGCATACCTTCCAAAGTTTTCAGTCGCTTTTGAATCTTCTTTTCTTTTTGTCCCTTTGCCTCTTCCTCTTGTTTTCGCAGATCCTCAATCAATGCATCCAAGTTAATCTCATCCAACAACTTTTTAATTGCCGTTGCGCCCATGCCAACCGTAATCAAATCTTCATATTCCTCCGGCAAATTACGATAATTCATTTCCGTAATAATCCCGCCTTTTTTGAACGATTCCAAAGTTGCTTTACGCTTATTAAAATCTGCTTCGAGATCTTCGAGCTCTTTATTGCGTTGGTCGGCCAAAGTCTTCACATCCGCGTTCTCGGCTTTCGCCTCTTTTTCATAACGCAACTTAATTGCTTCTCGCGCTGCATTAGTCTGTCCTTCTAGATCTTCAATGGTTTTCTGAATTTCCTTAGTTTTCGCATCAGTTATTAGATAAGTTGCAAAATATACCACTTGTTCGATGTTCTTTACCGTAATGTCAAGGAGTAATGACAGCGCCGACGGAATCCCGCGCATAAACCAAATATGCGCAACCGGTGCTGCCAACGCGATATGCCCCATTCGCTCACGTCGTGTAATCGACTTTGTAACCAAATTTCCTTCTTTATCTACTGCCGCTTCGCGTGAACGTACGCCTTTCAATTTCGAATCGTGCGGGTTAATATCCTTTGTCGGTCCAAAAATTCGTTCACAAAACAACCCATCTCGTTCTGGTTTTTGTGTTCGATAATTAATCGTTTCTGGCTTTGTAACTTCGCCATAACTCCAATTCAGAATATCGTCTCGGCTCGCCACCGTTAAACGAATCGAATCGAAGTCCGAAGCACTAATAAAGTTATCCATCCACGCCATATTAGAACTCCTCTCCGAGATCAGCCGACCCTTCGTCTTCGACCTCTGTTATTTCGACACCTTCTTCCGCCATCATCGCCTCTGCTTCCTCCGCATCGAGGTCGAGGATTTCCGGTTTAGTCTCGTTTTTATGCTGATCATAAATCAATTGATCGTCTTTCGATTTCTCAATTTCTTTTGAAGTTTTCTCAATTACGTCCCCTGCGTCCGTTGCTTCACCGTGATCCAAAAGGTCAACTTTCAGGCCTAAGCCTTGCAACTCTTTCACGAGAACGTTAAAACCTTCTGGCAACTTTGGACCCTCAATCGGCTCGTGTTTGATAATCGATTCATAAGCCTTCGCTCGTCCGTAAACATCATCTGACTTAATCGTCAGCATTTCCTGCAAGGTAGTTGCCGCACCATAAGCTTCGAGCGCCCAAACTTCCATTTCTCCGAATCGCTGGCCACCGTTCTGCGCCTTACCGCCGAGAGGCTGCTGAGTCACCATTGTATATGGACCAGTCGATCGCGCGTGAATTTTATCTTCAACCATATGATGCAGTTTCAATATATGCATCACCCCGACCGAAGTCCGCTCATTAAACGGCTCACCTGTCAGACCATCATAAAGTTGTATACGACCGTCTTTATTAAACCCGGCCTTCTCAAGCTCTTCATTAATTTTCTCATCTGGCACACCATTGAACGATGGTGTCGCAACTTTATAGCCAAGCGCTCGCGCCGCCATTCCGAGATGTGTTTCAAACAACTGCCCGAGATTCATACGACTTGGTACACCCATTGGCGACAGAATCACATCAATCGGAGTTCCGTCCGCCATAAATGGCATATCTTCTACCGGCAAAATCCGCGAGACCACACCTTTATTACCATGGCGCCCCGCCAACTTATCACCCACGCCGATTTTTCGCACTTCCGCTACGAAAATCTTAATTTGTTTCAACACACCAGCCTTCAATTCGTGACCTTGCTCGCGCGTATAAACTCGCACATCAATCACTTTTCCGACCGACGAACCATTCATTCGCATCGAGGTGTCACGTACGTCTTTGGCTTTTTCGCCGAAAATCGCCCGCAACAACCGTTCCTCCGACGACAACTCTTGTTCGCCCTTTGGCGTAATCTTTCCAACAAGAATATCACCGTTTCGCACTTCCGAACCAACCGTCACGATCCCATCTTCATCAAGATGTCTCAAAGAATGTTCCGATACATTCGGAATGTCGCGTGTCACTTGTTCCGGACCGAGTTTTGTCTCGCGTACTTCCACATCAAAATCTTTAATGTTGATCGACGTTAAAGTGTCATCCTCAACTAACCGGTTCGAAATCACGATCGCGTCATCCATGTTATAACCCCGCCACGGCATAAACGCAACCAACAAATCTCGTCCCAACGCCAATTCGCCATCATTCACAGAAGCGCCTTCAATCAAAGTATCATCTTTTTCGACTCTTTGACCTCGCGCCACAACACAATGTTGATTATAGCAGCGGTCATCATTCGTCTTTTCGAAATGTTGTAACTTATATTCGACATCGCCACCCTTATCATAAGTTACCACCACCGAATCACCATCAGCCTTCTTTACCGTTCCTGCCCCAGAGGCCATCACGAGCTGTGAAGTGTTCTTTGCGACTTCACGTTCAATTCCTGTTCCGACTACCGGATTGTCCTGCCGAAGCAACGGCACTGCCTGTTTCTGCATCGCGCAAGCCATCAACGATCGGTCAACACGGTTTTTCTCAACAAACGGAATCAGCGACGCAGAAACGCCTAAAACTTCCTTATGCGCTGCATCAACATGCGTCACACGCTCTGTTTCAACCTGCGCCGGCGTTCCATGTACTCGCGCCGACACCCAGTCTTCAACAAACTTACCGTCTTTGTCTAATTTCACCGACGCGTCCGCAATTACCATATCGTTTTCCGTATCTGCGTCCATGTAAACTACTTCATTAGTCACTTTACCATTTTTCACTACACGATATGGTGCTTCGATAAATCCATATTCATTAATCCGCGCATAAGTCGCGAAGTTCAACACCAAACCAACGTTCCCACCTTCCGGCGTTTCCACCGTACAAATTCGGCCATAATGCGTCGGATGTGCATCACGCACATCAAAGCCCGCGCGTTCTCGCGTCAAGCCCCCAGGCCCCATCGAAGACAATCGGCGTTTGTGTGCGAGTTCCGAAAACGGATTCACTTCGTCCATCAACTGCGAAAGTTGTGAGGTAGCAAAGAATTCTTTCACGGCTGCGACGACTGGTCGTGAGTTCAAAAGTTGCGACGGAGTCACTTCATCAGCATTCGCCATTGACATTCGGTCGAGAATATTTCGCTGTAAACGAAGCATCCCCAGACGGAATTGACGTTGGACCAGCTCTCCAACTAATTTCACCCGTCGATTACTCAACGAATCGATATCATCTGGCGCTTCTTGTGTATTATTTAAGCGTATAATCTCTGCAATGATCGCCGTTACATCGTCCATCTGCAAAGTTCGATATTCCGGCTCATTCGGCGTTTCGACTCCGAGTCGGCGATTAATCTTAAATCGCCCAACATTCGAATAATCATATCGTTTCGGATCAAAGAACATTCGTTCAATCATCGACTTCGCATTTTCCACTGTCGCAAGATCACCAGGTCGGATTCGGCGATAAACTTCAAGCAAAGCTTCGCCTTGCGTCGAAGTTGTATCTTTTTCAAATGTTGCTTTAATATAGCTTTTCTCGCCATTATCGATTTCGCTAAAGCATTTCTCGATTTCCGTTTTGTTCATTCCGAGTGCTCGAAGAAAAGTTGTTACCGGAATTTTTCGTCGACGATCAATCTTTACATATATCGCTCCATTTGCCGCCGTTTCAAATTCGAGCCACGCACCCCGTCCAGGGATAATTTTCGCACTATAGAAACGCTTTAACCCAATCGTTTCCGCGCTAAAGAATACGCCAGCCGATCGAATTAACTGCGAAACGATTACCCGTTCGGTACCATTAATAATAAATGTCGCCCGATCGGTCATCCATGGGTAATCACCGAAGTAAATATCTTGTTCCTTTTTCTCGCCAGTTGCTTTGTTTTCCAATTCGACCAAAACGTGCAAAGGCGCCTCATAAGTCGCGAGATTATATTTCGCTTCTTTCTCGCTCTCCTTCGGATCCTTAAAATAATAATCTTTAAAACGGAGCGAAAGTTTTTGCCCGGTGTAATCGTCAATTGGATTCAATTCCGCAAAAACCTCCCGCAGTCCATTTTCGACAAAGTCTGCCCACGAATCCTTTTGGTGTGCCGTCAGATCCGGAATTGGCAAAGCTTGGTCTCCTTCGGTGAAAAATACTCTTTCACCCGACTTCGGTTTTGTAGCCATTCTACCTCTTTTTTCTTTAGTGTTGATAATCTTTTAGCGCTGGAAGATTACTGCCCAGCTTCCCCTCTAGCCTCGCCACTCCTAAAGGTTACACAAAAACTAGGCACACTACTTCTTCTCCTCATCATATCACAGATTGTCAAAACTTTCAAGACTTTTTTCACACCAAAAAATCCCCAACGGTAGGGATTTTTTAGACATAGATAAGCTCTCAACCTCTATTTTGTTAAGCCGACTCGCAGTTAGTTAGCTTATGTTTAATTATACGCTCCTAGAATCAAAAGTCAAGCCTTTTTTTAAATTAAATATCGAGATCATCAAGATCTGCCAACTCCGCGCGCGTCTTTTCCGCCAATACCGAAGATTCGTCGTTTTCCGCCCCATTATCCGTCGCAGCCTCATCCGTCACAGCCACATCTTCCGCCTCCGTATCCGCTGATTCTTCAGCTGTTTTTTCTTCATGGGTCGCCGCCCCCTCTTCGTTCGTATTGACAATTTTCAAGTTATACCGCGCATCTTGTTTCGTCCCGAGCGCCCGAAGCAGTCCACGAATCGCTTGCGCTGTCACTCCGCGTTTGCCAATTACCCGCCCAACATCTTCCGGATCCACAGTCAAAGACAATAAGACTCCTTTTTCGTCAATTTTCCGTTCAACTTCTACCTTTTCAGGATTGTTGACTAAAGTTTTTACGATATATTCGACAAATTGCTGGTCAATAGTAGCCATATTTCCTCCGTTAAATTACTTATTTTTATTATAGCACAAAAATAGCCCCGCAGGGCTAAATTTTGTATTTATTTTTCTGCCGGAGTTTCAGTTTCCGCTGGCGCTTCAGTCGACACTTCTTCTTTCGGCTGATTTTTACGCAATTTATCTGCGTGTTTTGCCACCGCCTTCTTCGGCGCTGTTTCTTTATACCACTTCGGTAATTCCACGCCATTTTTCTTCAAAATAAACGCTACACGCGAAGATGGCTGTGCACCATTTTTTAGATATTTTTCCACCGCCTCTTTATCAAGGGTCAAAGCCTTCGTTGCGGGGTTATAGTTGCCGACGAGAGCCACAATTCGACCCGAAAGCGGGTGTCGCTGTGATTCTTGGACGACTATCCGGTACGTCGGGTAATGCGTCCGGCCATTACGTTGCATGCGAATCGCTAGCATTTTTTCTCCTTATTTTATTAACTTTCCCATTATAACACACTTTTTAAGAAAAGAAAAGCCCCGCCGTTCGGCGAGGCCCAGTCGAAATAAGGGTTAAAAACTCGAGAATCTAAACTAGGTCGAAGTATTCTTCTCGCGGTAATATTCTCGTCTAATGTCCTGCGGAGAAACAATTACATCGTTTTTTTCTAAACGATTAATCATCTTTTTCCAGAATCGTCGATAATCTGGCGATAATAACTGCTTAATCAGTTTTTCCGGCTCTGCAATCGGGGCCACGCAAGCGCAATTGCACTGCTCGTTTACAGTCTCGATTTGTCGTAAACACCGCTGCTTCTTACGTTCATATTGGTCATTTAATTTGCCCCAGTTATTGTCAAAATAGACTTTAAAAACTTTTTTCAAATCGGGCATCCAGTTCTTCGCTGGATCCAATAAATTTTTTCGCAGTCGATATATCAAGGCATGTTCACCCGCATATTTGAGAAGTTCCCTTTCCGACTCATAAAATTTCACGGTTTTCCGTGAAGGTTGCTTGTAGTTTGACATCCTTACCACCTCCTTTAGTCGATGTCGAACATCGTTCAAATGTCAAAACTTCCACTATTTTGTTATATCACAGATTACTCAAGAAGTCAACCTCGACTAGATTCGTTTTCGCCCAACATGCGGTTTGACGATTTTCGAAACTGGCTTTTGTCCTATTCGGGTCGTCTTCGCTGAAGTCGCATCGGTCGTTTTAACCGATCTTGCGGATTTAGTCGTCTTGGTCGTTCTTGCAGTCTTTGCTATCGATTTTCGCGCTGTCGTTTTTTTCGCCGGCTTAGATTTTATCGTTTTTTGCGCCGTTGCTGTTGTCGTTTTCGCAGTGCGACGTTTCTTCGCCGCAGTTTCCTTCACGATTTGCGCCTCAATTCGCGCCGCCGTCGCCGTCACCGCTTCAGTATCACCCGCATTCTCGTAAATTGCTAAAATTTGACGCAAAGTCGAAGCTTTTGGATCTAATTCATAGGCACTCTCAAGTGCATTAATCGCCTTTTTTCCGTTACCCAATTTTTCCTCCGCCTTCGCCAAGGCAATGTACCTCGCTGGAATATCGCCTTCAAGCTCAATCGCCTGAGAAAACGCCATCGCCGCTTTTTCATATGCCCCCGTTTCCAAATAAATCAGCCCCACATTATGAATCGATGCTGGATTATTGTCAAGCGATTGCGCAATTTCAAAACATTCCACCGCCTCATCGTATTTTTGCCCCTTCGCATATAAAATCCCCAATCGATTATATGCCGCCGCATTTTTTTCATCAAACTTCAAAATTGTCAATAGCGCCTTCTCTGCTCGAAACGGTTTTCGTTCCTTCATCGAAGTCTGCGCCACTTGCCATAACTTCTTCATTTGCGCCGTATATTTCGGCGATTTTTCTTCAACCGGTTTCTTTTTCGGTTCCAACGGAAAGAAAAATGCCAAATAAATCGTAAAAAGTAAAATCACAAAAGCTGCAATCATAACCTTATTTTACCATAAAACCCATGAAATTAGCAAAAAACTCGACAACCGTCATTTTTAGCTCAAATTCGCCACAATTTGTAATTTTATATGTCCATTTTTGCTAATATTTTCATACGCCGCCAAAAATTTCGGCAATTTCTCGATAAAAATTGTCTTCCCAGTAAGAAAATACGATTTATACAACATTTCAATCGCCGCCCCTAGAACCACCAGCGCCTGTTCTCGTTTTTTAGTTTTAACTTTTGCCATTTTATCCGCAATTGCCACCAATTCATTCGGGCCAGCTGTCATCAATTCTTTCGCCAAAATCTTCGTTTTTTCATCTACAATCACATCTAATTTTAATTTCTGCCCCGGCAGCCAAAAATAAATCATCGCTCGCGACAGGATCGTCGGCAAAAGTTGCGACGGTTTCGAAGTGATCAGCACAAAATGCACTTTCTCGCCCGGTTCCTCGAGGTTTTTCAGTAGCGCATTCGCCGCCTCTAATCCCAGTTTTTCCGCCGGACGAAGGACAATGAACTGATCGGTGAGTTGTTTCCGCCCCAAAATTTCCAACGTATCGCGCACCTGTTCAATCGTAATCGTGGTTTTTTCCTCTGGTTTTAGGACAATCGCTCGCGGGATTTCCACTTTTTCCTCGTCCGGCACTACAAAAATCGTTGTTCCACTTTTTTTCGCAATTTCTGGGATTTGTTTTAAGTCATCAAACCACATCGTCAAATTCCTGCGGGATTTCCGATCGAAAAACACGTCTTTCACCTCCGGGCAGTGTAATTTCAAGTTCTTTCGCATGTAGATACAATCGTTTTCCCGGAGCACCCTCATACACCGGATCGCCCACAATCGGATGCCCCAAATATTTCATATGCACCCGCAGTTGATGCGTCCGTCCCGACGTCGGTTTTAGCTCTACTAGCGAAAACTCCTCATTTTCACGCAAAACTTTGTAAAAAGTCTCGGCTTCCTTGCCGTTCGGGTCGACACGAAACGTTGTCGGGCGATTTTTATCACGCATCATCGGCAAATCAATCCGCGCTGCCGGCAATTTCAAATGTCCGCTCACAATCGCCACATAAGTTTTGTGAACCGTACGATTTTGAAACTGTTTTTTGAGAAACTTTTGCGTTTCTTCGTTTTTCGCAAGAATCATCACGCCGCTCGTATCCCGGTCCAGCCGATGACAAATTAGCCCAAAATCCGCCAGCGTCCGCTCCGGACAATATTCACCTTTCGCTTCAGACAACAACCCCGCCGGTTTCTCAACTACTAGCACATTTTCATCTTCATACAACGTTTTTGGCACCAAATCGGCATTTTTTAGCTTTTCCGGCACATTTAATTCAATTTTTACCCCTTCCGGGAACTTTTGGTTCGGTTTTTTTGCTATTTCACCATCAACTTTTACAAAACCTTCTTCGATGAATTTTTGTAAAGTCGAACGATTATAACTCTTAAAAATCCCGACCATCAAATGGTC
>CAVDXX010000003.1:68551-73171 GCA_963613175.1 bacterium
AATAATTTCGCTTTCGCAACGTCATTAGCATATTTTTCGCCTTCCGCGAGTAAATCTAGCACTTTCGTATCTGAAACTTTCGCGAGCTTTGCTTGAAAATCAGTCAACATCGTTGATACGCTCCCCGCCACCTGTTTTTTCAACTCACCATAGCTCGTTTCCCCCGCCCAAGCCGCAACCACTTCCGGCAATGGCGTATTCGTCGTCAGCGCTTCAATCGTCAATAAATTCGAAACCCCAGGCTGACTCCACATATCAAACTTCACCTTGCCAAATGAATCCGTCGTCGCCGACATAATTTTCTTCGCAGCCTTTTCCGGCGTGTCATCGAGCATAATTTTCGAATTTTCCGCTTTGTTGGACTTACTCATTTTCTTCTCTGGATTCAATAAATCCCGAATACGCACCCCGTCATCTGTCCCCATAAACTTCACCTGCTCCGCAGTTTTGACCGGCACAGTAAAAATTTCGCCAAATTTATGATTAAAACGTATCGCTAGGTTGCGCGTCAACTCGATATGTTGGAATTGATCCTCGCCAATCGGCACATAATCCGCCGAATACAGCAAAATATCCGCCGCCATTAAAATCGGATAGTCAAAAATCGCCACATTACACGACTCGCGCCCCTCGGATTTTTCCTTATACTGCGTCATTCGCGAAGTTTCGCCCATCGTCGCCACGCAATTCAAAATCCAACACAGTTCCGAATGCGCCGGCACATGGCTTTGACGATAAATATGCACATTTTCATTAATTTTCAACCCTGCCGCGAGGTAATATTTCAGCGACCGCAAAGTATTTTCCTGTAAATCCCCATCCACCTCGGAAATAATCGAATGCAAATCCGGCACAAAAATATTCACCTGAAACTCGCCCGTCTCCGAATATTTATTCGCTAAGCGCACCATCGGTAACAATGCCCCGAGGTAATTCCCCAGCGTCGGCACCGAATTTACTCTAATTCCCGTCAAAATCGTTTTCATACTTCTATTTTATCATATCTTATGCTAAAATAAAATACGAGGGAAGGCGTCCTTTCTGCCCGCCCTCACCTTATTCCCATTGTGGGGCGTTAGCTCAGTTGATTAGAGCGCTACTATGGCATAGTAGAGGTCATGAGTTTGAATCTCATACGCTCCACCATTTTTGTTACACCGCCATTAATGGCGCCGTTTTTTCCTCACCACCATAAACCTCTTCCATATGCACATACCTCGCCTCAATCCAATTTAATAAATATTCAACCTCCGCATCAAAATCGCCCCGATTCCATTTTTCCGCGTCTCTTAAGGCCGCCTCACGAATTGTGCTGGCGGTTTTTTTCAGAGACAACATCAATTCTTGGCCTCGTCCTGACATTCGTTCTTGCCAAACTCGCGCCACTTCCGCCCGAAATTCCGGCATATCCATTAATTGATAAAATAGTTTCGCGATATTTCCATTCGAATTCTCCGAAAAGGCCTCTTCGCGTCGCACTTGGTCATTATCGGTATTGAAAAACCCCTCAATCTCCTCGCCCCACCACCATTCTTTATTCCCAAATGCAAAATCAAAATCCCACACTGGTCCCGCGTGAATTTTATCGCCAGCGCCATCTCTGTAAAAATAAAAGCTTGACGCATATGCATCTGGATTCGCGGAAAAATCCGAAATTAGAAAATATTTCGCCAAAGATTCCACATCCGCCAACTCCGTCACGCCCGCATAATCCCCTTTTTCCGCCGCCATTTCTAACTTGTTAAAATCGGTCAAAAACTTCCCCATCACTTCTTCTTCCCGACCCTCCTCTTCGAGCACCACATCTATCAGTTTCAAACAACTCCCCACATAGGTGAAATAACAACCGCCCTCATCCTTATGCAAACTGTCCATCTCGACTAACACCCCCGCCGTATCCCTTAAATCCACTCGCCCCTTGCCGATTTCCACCTTATGCAAAAGATAATACAACCCCTCATATTCCCCACCAAAATACATTTCGACAAATTTCCCCCGCCACGCATAATCTTCCCCAATCATTTCCGCAATTTTCATCGCCGCATCGTCCCTCAAATAACTTCGGTCCAGAAAATTATTTCTCAGAACCCACTTTTTCGCCTCGCCCAACCCAAGAACATTAGTTTTAATCGCAAATTTTAGCTGAAATGGCTTTTTCTCTTGCATGAGAGTCGAATTTCCCCTTAATTTCAGCTCGACCTCATTAAATTCCGTCGTTTCACCACTTTCATCCGTTAAAAACACCGAATTTCCACTGTATCGGTCCTCTTTTTCACCAATTTTAATCTCGTTTAATGTCGTCCCATTCAGAAGGACATCGATTTCCGCCACTTTTCGCGGTTCATGCTTCTCCGTCGTTCCTTGATGAACCCAAATCCCGCCATTCACTACCCCCATAAACGCCAAAATCCCCACCCCAAACATCAAAAACCGCGACCAGTATTTCATCTTTCTATTTTATCACGTTTTAGATTTATTTTTGCGCCTTCCGATACTTTTTCACCCCTTCGCGCGCTGCCTCAGTTTGTGCTTCCTGTTTTGAATGCCCCGTTCCCGTGCCCTTCAATTTATTTGCCACATAAACCCCGACCGTAAAAACCTTGTCGTGATCCGGCCCCTCTTCTTTCAAGGTCCGATAGATCGGCGTCACGCCATCATTTTTCTGCGCCAATTCCTGAATGTATGATTTCGGATCGCGCCACGATTCTTCCTCTAAGATTCCGTCAATTTTCACTAAAATACGGTCAGCAATCAACTTTTTCGCCGCCTCATAACCTTGATCAAGATAAGTCGCCCCAATCACCGCCTCAAAACAATCCGCCAAAATCGAATCATGCGCCCGTTCAGTACCATTTTTCTCCCCCTTCGACATCCGCACCAGTGGTTCATACCCGAGCTCTTTTCCTGCCTCACCGATTGATTCGGTCCGCACCAACGCCGCCCGAAGCGCCGTCATCACCCCCTCTGGATAACTATAATTTCGGTACAAAAAATCCGAGGTCACCAGTTCTAAAACCGCATCTCCAAGATATTCCAGCCGTTCATTGTGCTCATGCGTGGTTTTTCGATGCTCATTTACATAACTGCGGTGCGTCAATGCCGTCACTAACAACCCAATATCATGAAATTCAAACCCCAGCTTCTCTCTCGCAAATTCTTGATATTTTCCCGTATCCATAAGCCTCCTTTTTCTAACTTTTGTTTTTAATAATCCCCCGCGCGAATTTTTTTCTTCGCAATCAACATCAGTTTTTCAATATCATCATATTCAATCGCATCCAACGCATCCGCGAACGAAAACCATTTAATCCCCTTCATCCAGCGTTCTGGCGTCGGTTTTTCATGCGAATCAAGCGAATGTACAAGATAGATTTGCGTCGTCATTAACACTAATTTGTCTAACCGGCGGTATTTAAAATGAATTTTTCCCAGCCAACCAAGAACTGTCACATTTTTCAGCCCAGTTTCTTCCTCAATCTCGCGTCGCGCCGTCATTTTTGCAGTTTCGCCCGGCTCAATGTGTCCTTTCGGGATCGTCCACCGCCCCTTCGAATCTTGGATTAAAAGAATTTCAATGTCTTTTTTGTCTGGCGTAAACCGAAAAACGATTCCGCCCGAAGTCGGTTCGCGCACAATCGATTGAATCGCGGTTTTGCGTCGAAAAACTGTTGATTTTATTTTGTCGAAAGCCGAGCGTTTCTCAATCGGCAACGCTTCTGGTACTTTTAATTTTCGCCGCGCCGTCGGTTCGCTACTTGGCTTCGCTCTCCTTTTCGGCGTTTTCGGTTTCTTTTGATCCATGATTTTCTTCTTCCGCTTTCAGTTTGCGATAAGCCGTCCCCAGAACTCCGTTCACAAATTTCGACGAATTTTCTGAACCGAATTCTTTGGCGAGCTCCACCGCCTCATTAATCGCCACCTTCGGCGGGATCGAATCCCGACATTCCGAAAGCTCATATAGCCCCATCCTAAGTACGTTCCTATCAATCGCCGCAATCGTCTCAATCGGCCATTCCGGCGCAAGTGGCGCAAGAACTTTGTCCAAAGTTTCCGCATTTTTCGTCACATTCCGCGCCAAATTATACACAAATTCTGTATCCCCCAAGGCTTTTTCGTATTGTTCGATATTTTTCGCGACAATCAAATCCAACTCGACGTCAGGGTCCTTCGCTTGCATTCGTAGTTCGTATTCATACAAACTCTGAAGCACAATTACTCTGCCTAAATGTCGATTACTTGCCATATTTTTAATTCTTTACCTTTAAATTATTTTACTTTTTGCTCTAACCGTTTTTACTGTGATTTGCTATTTTTGCCGTTTCGCTACTTTTTTACGGCTTTTTTCACGGTTTTCTCGGCCTTTTTCGCCGCTTTTACAATTTCCGCTTTTACAGTTTTCACTTTTAAATTCGGGGTCTTTTTCTTAGTCTCGAATGCTTTCACAGGCGAGAGTTTATTCACTCGCTTCGCCAATTCCAACCGAAGATGACTCCGTCGTAGTCCAGTCTTCCGCGGGCTACTCTGTTTTTTAGGTTCAGGCATTTTACTCCTTAATTTAATAGCTAATTTTACTCATTTTATCACTTTTTGTGATTTTTTGCAATGTTTTTGCGCTAAATC
>CAVDXX010000004.1:0-55585 GCA_963613175.1 bacterium
TAACTTTATTATATATGAAAAAGCCCCGAATCGTAAAATTCGAGGCCTAGGGGATAACCCCCAGTAGGTTATTTGCACCAATTGCGTCCGCACTTTGAAGCGCTAACAATATAACGTCTAAGTGTACCAGATCCCGGGTCGGCTTTTCGTCGGCCCATTTTTATGGTATAATAAATATATGATAAATTTTAGGTCTGAAAAAGAGCTAATCGAAATACTAAAAAATTTTGATACTCCAAAATTATTCTATAAAAACAAAGAAGATGCCGGTCCAGACGAAGAGTTATATTTCTTCGAAGATGAGAATGGAAATAAGTACGGACTTTGGTCTCGCGATTATATGTCCGAATTAAAATACGAAGCGAACGGTTTAAAAAAACATTTCAATATAGAAGTTAAAAGATGGGTAAAGGCTATTGACGGTGAGAACACTATTGAAGATAAGGGCGATACATTTGCTCTATTTGTCTACAGTTAAATCCTAAAAGTTAACAAAAGTAATGATTTTCTTGATTAAAACTATCGATTTCGGCACTTTTGATCAATGGAGATAGCGCGTAGTCCGCCAAAAAGGCCCGCTCTCGCGGACCCTTCTGGGTTTATTATTAGGTGTTTATTTTCTCCTAATAATCGCTGCGATACCGACAATGGCTGAAATCACACCTGCTGTAGCTGCCGCCAAGATTCCTGCATTCGCTGCCGACGCACCCACCGCAGTCATCGTACCGGTTTCCGGTGCCGTCACCGTAGTTTCTTCATTCACGCCGATGATACCGTAAGTCGAGAAGTGCGTTACAGTAAAGACAACGTAGTAGCTTTTGTCCTCATCTGCTACCAATTCCGCCGCAATTCGCTCTTCGGTCTCATTACCCTCTTCGTCGAAGTAAACCGCTACCACCGAATTGTATTGTTTCAACTGATTGTATTGATCTTCAGTCAAAGCGATTTTGACTTTCATTTCGGTGTCAGACACTTTCACGATTTTATGATCACGATCATACATATTCAAATCGAACGCCGCTACTAATTTAGAATCGCTACTGGTTGCTTTCGTAATTAAACCATCCGTCCCGTGGTCTTCAATCACGAAGTAGCCTTTGCGATCGATTTCCACATCACCAATGAACTCAACCGAGCCGGCAACCGTTCCTTCAGCTTCACCAGTGATTGCTTCTTTAGTTTCACCCTTATAATCAATCTTTTTTGAAACAATCTTGTGATTTTCATCGAGTTCATTGCCTTCTTCATCAAGCGCCGCCAAATTCACTACTTCAATCCCGTCATTAGTCGTAGCATAATCATAGCCACCCTCTTTAGCAATATAGTTTTTGTCTAATTCCGAGAATGTGCCACCAGTAATAAAGATAGCTTTATCTTCGCTATATACCGCTCCCTTCTTCTCTGTATTCGTTGCAGTAAATTCACCGCCAGCAATCTTTATATTTACTTTGTCGATAGATGCTGAATCGTTCTTTTGCGGATTAGCCTCACTAACCGGAACTGGCGCGGTAAATGAACCGCCATTAATCGTCACGCTGATTGGCAATTTTGTATTGTGTTGCGCAATTGCAATCGCCGCACCAGTCGTTGTGGTCCCGCTTCCATTCGGATTAACTTTATATTCGGCATCTTCAACATTAATTTCAACTCCATTGTTCACGGTCAAAGTCCCAGCACGCATTTCGATTCCTGTCAGCTTTGCTTCAATTTTCCCACCATTCAAAGTTACCGAACCTTGCTGTGGATTGAAAATGCCGGTATCGTCGCTTTCGATTATTCCACTATTGACAGTTACTTCTGTGTTATGGCGAGATCCATTACCGGAGATGCCATAATATTTCCCTTTAAGAGTAGCATCGTTCAGAGTGAATTTTGCCACCTTTGATTCGTTTAATGTCTCACTATCCGTCAAGCGAATAGGACCATAAACGTCAGTCTCACCTGTCGATATTGTCCCATTACCTTTTACAGTAAAATCCGCCCCATGGTTAACGGTTATCATCATTTTGCCATCATCTGCAAATTTTCCATTCTCAGGATTTATTGCTATAATACTATGACCATTCAAATCAAGCGTTACTTTATTGTAGACCATAGCAGTCTTCGACAAATTAATGTCACCGCCTAAAGTACAAGTTGCTTCGCTTGCTTGTTCTAGACATCCAATTAAGTCAGCTTCATTATCAATGTCTGTTATATGTGCGACCGCCGCAAAGCTATTAGTACTAAATGCCAAAGGCATAAACCCTAGAGCCAATGCGCCGCTCGCAAAAGCAATTCTTTTATATTTAGCCATTAAATATCCTCCTATTTAATTCTTTATATTTCCATTTTACCCCCCCCCGCAGAAAAGTCAAGCGTTTTTAAGCTTCATTTAAGCTAGCCCAAATACCACTCAAACCTCTTATCCGCCAATCCCGCGAGATAAATCGGCAAATTCAAAAGCCCATCATTATATTCTTCCGGTTTCAGCGAAAACCGCACGCTCAGCTCGGTCTTGTATTTTTCTCGGAACGATTTCAAACTCTTTGCCTTCACATTTTCGCCACTTTTTACCTCTATCGGCACAACCTTGTTTTTAATTTCCGTCACAAAATCCACTTCCGCCGTCGCCTCTGAATTCCAATAATACAAATCATATTTTCCCGCCATCTGTTGCAAAACAAACTGCTCCACAAAAAATCCGTTAAATTCCCGAAACAACACTACATTAAACATAAACTTTTCATTTCGCTTTGCAAATTGCGCCGGCAAGCTATTCCAAATCTGATGAATTCGCGTCGCTGTCGTCGCGTCGGTGTGTTTCGAGATGTCATTCAGATACGCCAGCAAAATCGCGTTCTGAATTTTATCCACTTCGGCATAATTTTCGCTTTCAATCCATTCCACCACCGCCTCCGGCATTCCGCCGACCACCAAATATTCCCGAAACAGTTCCTGAAATTTATCATCAAAAATTTTTACGCTTTCTTTATCGTCAACAATTCTCAAGAAACGCTCATTCCCCGTCGCCATCATAAATTCCTCAAACGAAAGCGGTGCAAGCTCCAACATATTCACTTTTCCGACCGGAAATGACGTCCCTGCGTGAAGCGCCACCCCGAGTAAACTTCCCGACGCCGCCACAAAGTATTCCGGCGCATCCTCGCAAAAATACTTTAGCGCCGACAGCGCCCGCGGGATTTCCTGAATCTCGTCAAAAATAATCAAGGTTTTTTCCGGCTCGATTTTCTCGCCCACCACAGTCTCCAATCGCCGGATAACTTCCTCCGCCGCGATCGAATCTCAAAACACCGCCTCGAACCGTTCTTTTTCCTTGTCCAAGTTCAAATAAATCGTCTTTTCAAACTCTTTTTCGCCAAATTCTCTCAGCAAATAAGTCTTTCCGACCTGACGCGCGCCCGAAAGCAGCAAAGGCTTCCGCCGTTTGCTTTTCTGCCATTTTAACAAATCTTCATACAACTTCCGCTTCATTTTATACTCCTTATTTTTGTTTTAGCGCACTCGTTCATCTTTTTCAAGAGGTCATACACATTTTTCGAAGGAAAAACGTAGGATTTTACACATTTTTCGAAGGAATACTTCGCCAATTCTGCAAAAAAGAAGCCTTCGCGGTAGGTGCCTTCGGCGCCGTGCGAATGCTTCAGCTATATTATAATACAAAAACCGCACAAAAACAACCCCGCGAAAGATCGCGGGGTTGTTCCCTATGGGGGTATCCGAAGGAAATCGGGTACTTCTATTTTACCAAACTCGAACCAAAATTTCACCACCAAGGCGATTTTTCTTGGCTTCGCGTCCGGTCATCAGGCCTTTCGAGGTCGACACAATTACCATCCCCCGCCCGGATTTCACCGTTGGCAATTCGTCCGCCGCCGAATACACGCGTCGGCCCGGTTTCGAAACTTTCGTAATTTCGTTAATTTTAGCATTCGTTCCCGGCTCATTGATCACGACCTTAAGCGTCCCGCGCGGACTACCCTCGATCACCTCATAACCCGAAATATAACCATTCTTCGCTAAAACTTCTACCACGCCCACTTTGAGCTTCGAAGTCGGCACGAGAATTTCATTTTTCCCAACCATCACCGCGTTACGAATTCGCGTTAGAAGGTCAGCGATTTGATCTGTAGATTGTAATGACATATCTCTCCTTTCTCCTACCAACTACTCTTTGTTACGCCCGGAATCTCGCCTTTGCTTGCTTTTTCCCGGAAATTAATACGTGAAAGTCCAAATCGGCGCATATACCCACGCGGTCGCCCGTCGAGCATATCGCGGTTTTTTAGCCGAGTCGGCGAAGAGTTGCGTGGCAACTTTTGCAAACCCTCTAAATCACCCGCGGCTTTGAGTTCCGCTCGCTTGGCTTGGTATTTTTTATACATTTTTTGCCGTTTTTCATCACGAAGCACTGCAGATTTTTTCGCCATCTTACTTTGCCTCCTTCTCAAACGGCATTCCGAGATGTTCTAGCAATTTTAGACTTCCTTCCTTTGAGCCATTTTTAATAATAAATGTAACTTCCAGCCCGTGTAACACCGAAGCGTCCTCAAATGTAATTTCCGGGAACACAGTCTGCTCTTTAATGCCTAAGTTATAATTCCCCTGTTTGTCAAACTTTTTCGACACACCATGAAAATCACGCACATGCGGCAAAGCAACATTAATCAATCGATCAACAAACTCATACATCTTATCATTTCGCAAAGTCACGAGATAACCTACCGGCGCACCCATGCCTTTTCGAATCTTAAAGGTCGCAATCGACTTTTTCGCCAGTCGAGAAGTCGGTGCTTGCCCTGTGATTTTACTCAGAGTCAGCGTTACTGTCTCGGTAAAACGCTTATCTTCGCGTTTTTTACCCACGCCCGACGAGACCACTACTTTCACAAGCTCCGGCACTTGGTTGATGTTCTCAAGTCCGAGCTCCTCCTTCAACTTCGCCTTTAACTCATTGTTATAGAGAGCTTTCAAGCGTGGTTGTGCCGTTTTCACGGCAGCCGTTTTCTTTTCCGCCATTATTTAGCTCCTTTCTTTGCGGTTTTGTCCGCGCCTTTTTTCGCGCCCGCTGTGTCTTTCGACTTTTTCTCAGCTTTCACAAATTTTGCGCTTTCAACCAATTTCAAATTCGACAAATCAATGCCGAGATGCACGGTTTTCTTACCGCCTACAGGGTTGAATTGCGTTTTTTTCAAATGTCGTTCAACCACTCTCAGCCCTTCAAGCATCGCTCTGCCGTTTTCTCTGTCGATTTTAACGATCTTCGCTTCTTTGCCTTTATCATCGCCGGCGATTACGCGCACCTTATCATTTACTTTCAAATTCTGTGCCATTTTAAAGTACCTCCGGTGCTAAGCTAATAATCTTCGTAAACCCTTTGTCGCGCAGTTCTCGCGGAATCGGCCCAAACACACGCGTTCCCTTCGGGGTTTTATCATCATTTACGAGCACCGCCGCATTTTCGTCAAAACGAATTGTCGAACCATCTGGACGGCGAATCGGTTGGCGAGTGCGCACGATAACTGCTCGCACAATTGCCTTTTTCTTCACATTGCCGTTCGGAGTCGCCTCTTTCACGGAGCAAGTCACGATATCGCCAACTCGCGCATAGCGCGCTCGCGTCCCACCAAGAACTCGGATCACGCCCAATTCTTTCGCGCCAGAGTTATCCGCAACTTTTAATCTAGTTTCTTGTTGTATCATTACTTATCCTCCCCAATTTCCGCGACATTCACGTCTTCCTTCAGCTCAACTGTGCCTCGTGCTTTTTCAACAATTTTCACCAAAGTATAAGCCTTCGTTTTCGAAACTGGTCGCGATTGCATAATCTGAACCCGATCGCCAACTTTCGCCTCATTTTTGGCATCATGCGCGGTATATTTCCGCGTTTTCGTGTATTGTTTCCGGTAAAGCGGATGAGTTTCTCGACTAACAATCGAGACGGTAATGGTCTTATCACGCTTATCGGAGGTCACTGTTCCTATGAGAGTGTGCGCCATCTTAGAACTCCTCTTTCTTAATTATTTTACATTTCACCGGCAATTTGTGCGAAGCCAGCCTTAGGGCTTCTTTTGCCTTGTCTTCCGGCACATCCGCAATTTCGAACATCACCGTTCCAGCTTTCACTTTCGCGACGTAAAATTGCGGTTCACCTTTACCGGAACCCATTTTTACATCCAAAGGCTTCTTTGAAACCGGCGTATGCGGGAAAATGCGAATCCAGATTTTACCACCACGCTTTACATAGCGAGTAATTGCTTGACGAGCGGCCTCGATTTGGCGAGAAGTAACGCGTTCGTTATCAAGAGACATCAATCCATAATCACCAAATGCCACCGTATTACATCGCGTCGCGACGCCCCCATTTTTACCTTTTCGCACCTTACGATGCGGAACTTTTTTCGGAATTAACAGTGCCATATTATTTCTCCCCCTTATAAATCCAAACTTTTACTCCTACAATGCCCGCAATCGTTGGCGCATGATGACAATGAAAATCAATATCTGCGCGCAAAGTATGCAAAGGCACCGAACCTTCGATGAATTTCTCGCGTCGCGACATCTCTGCGCCGTTCAACCGTCCAGCGACTTCGATACGCACGCCCTTCGCGCCCGCGTTCATCGACGACTGCAAAGCCATCTTTACCGCACGACGGAAATTCATCCGCTTGCCGAGTTGAAAACCGATGTTTTCAGCGACCAATTTCGCGTTCAGCTCCGGTTTTTTCACTTCTTCGACGTTAATTCGAATCGGACCGTCCACGATCTTTTCGAGTTGTTTTTTTAGTTCATTGATACCCGAACCTTGTTTGCCGATCACTGCGCCCGCTTTTGCGGTAGCAATCGTAATCGTCGTTAAGTTCGCGGAGCGTTCAATGTCAATTCGCGCAATCGTCGGTCGCGATTTAAACCGCTCTTCGATCACTTTGCGAATTTTGTCGTCTTCCGCTAGCCAGAACCGGAAATTCTCCTTGCGTGTAAACCACTTCGAAGACCAGTTTCGGCTAAGCTGAAGGCGGTAAGAGATGGGATTAACCTTTTGACCCATATTACTTTTTCTCCTTCGCGTCCGCTTTTGCCGACTCCTTCGGCTCAGCGGTCTTTTTAACTTTCTCTTCGCCGGCGACCTCGACGAATATATTACTACTAATAATCTCGTAAGGCAGCGCCCGACCACGCGAAGCTGGCTTATATCGGCGCATTCTCGTTCCACTAGTTACGAAAATTCGCGAAATTCGCACAGTTTTCGGGTCAATCGACTTCCCCGAGTTATTTAACAAATTAGCATTCGCAGATTCCACTGCCTTAAGCACTGCTCGCGCAGCTCGGCGCGGGGTATGCTCTAAAATCACAACCGCATCAGCGACATAGCGATCACGAACCAAACTCGCCACGATATTGGTTTTTCGCGGTTGGTTATCGACGCCCTTAGCATATGCGTGCGCAAAATACGTTTCAGCCATTTTTAACCCTTTCCTTTCGCAGCCTCAGCGGCTTTTTTACCACCATGGCGGCGGAATTTACGCGTTGGCGCAAACTCCCCGAGCTTATGACCAACCATATTTTCCGAGATATAAACTGGGACGTGAACTTTGCCGTTATGAACAGCAATCGTTCGCCCAACCATTTCCGGAGAAATCGTCGAACTACGCGCCCAAGTCTTAATCACGGTGCGGTCTTCGCTGGAGAGAGCAGCCACTTTTTTCGCGAGTTTGTAGTCTACGAATAGACCTTTCTTCAGACTCCTAGACATTACTTCCTCTTTCCTTCGTGGCGACTGCGCACGATCATTTTATTAGTTTTCTTATTTCGACGAGTTCGGTAACCCAACGTCAATTGACCCCACGGAGTGCGTGGCGCTTTACCCGAACCATGTCGACCACCATCACCACCACCGTGCGGGTGATCCGTTGCGTTCATTACGACACCACGTACCGTCGGGCGAATACCTTTTCGACGTCGGCGTCCCGCCGAACCAATCTTCACATTTTGGTGCTGTACATTCGAAACCGTCCCAATCGACGCCTCGCACTTCACCAACACCTTGCGAACTTCACCGGATGGCATTTTTAAAGTCGCATATGCGCCTTCTTTTGCCATTAACTGCGCCGAAGCACCCGCCGCGCGCACCATTTGCGCACCTTTACCAGGGTTCAGCTCAATTCCATACACAAAAGTACCAACTGGAATATTCTCAAGTGGCATACGGTTCGAAGTTTCCACCTCGATCTCAGTACCAGTCTTAAATGTTGTTCCCTTGGTCATTTTCGTGTCGGCAATAACGTAATAATATACATTATTTTCATCTTTCACCCGTGCAATACGTGCACTTCGATTCGGATCGTACTCAATTTCCTCCACGGTAAAAGTCAAATTTGCCGGTAGCTTATAAGTAATAATCCGATAATGACGTTTCACGCCACCACCACGATGTCGAACCGTAATCCGACCTTTGTTATTTCGCCCAGCCTGTTGTTTTTTGGGCGCGAGGAGCGACTTCATCGGCTTTTTAGTCGTGATTTGATCGTAATCCTCGGTTGTTTTCTGGCGTTGCGCCGGAGTTGTTGGGCGATATGCTTTAATTCCCATTACTTATTCTCCTTACCTGCATTCTTGTCCGCCTTTTTCGCTTTCGTATCTTTAGCGTCTTTGACTTCCTTTGCGCTGGTTTCGTTAGTTTTAACTTCCGGCTGTTCATCAAACACCCGAATCGAATTACCCTCCGCGAGTTTCACATACGCGAATTTCTTATCCTGACGATGAGTAGTCCCCGGATAAGCGTGCTTACCCCGGCTAAACCGAGTTTTCTTACCCTTGCGGATTAGCGTCTTAACTTCTTCAACTTTTACATTGAACTCATCTTCAACTTGTTTTGCGATTTGCTGTTTGCTCATTTCGCGTTTCACCGGAAAAACATAAATTCGCTTAGTTTGCTCGTTATAAGTTTTCTCCGTTGCTCGCGGTTCGAGCATTTTCTTTAACTCAATCTCCGCCATCTTACTTCTCCTCTCCGATTAACCATTTTTCAGTTTCCTTCAAGGCCTTTTCCGAAAATACAATCGCGTCCGCGTTCATAATGTCGAACACATTGAGGTAAGTCGCACGCACTAATTCCACATTCGGCAAGTTGTTCGTCGAACGTAAGATTTCCGGCGTTTTTTCTGCCACCACCACGAGTACATTTTTACCCTCGAGTTTCAAATCTTGTAAAACTTTCACCGCGTCTTTAGTCTTGCCAGTGAGTTTCACCTCTTTTTCCAGCACTACTACCGCTTTTTCCGCATTTTTCATACTCAGCGCTTGTCGCACAGCCAAAAGTTTCGCATTTTTCGCGATTTTCTTAGTAAAGTTTTCGTTACCGGTGCGCCCAAATGCCACACCACCATGTCGCCAAATCGGGTTTCGAGTCGAACCAAAGCGCGCCCGACCAGTGCCTTTTTGCTTCCACGGCTTCTTGCCACCACCTCGCACTTCGCCTCGCCTCAAAGTTTTTGCGTGCGAAGAACGCGAATTCGCAAGATACGCATCATAAGCCAATTTCACCAATTCGTGATTTTCTACAGAGAGACCGAAAACATCTTTATTCAAAGTTGCCATATTACTCCTTTCCCTCCAAGCTTACAATTCCTTTATTCGGGCCAGGCACTGCGCCTTTTAACCCAATCAGATTTTTAGCCGCATCCACATAAGCCACGGTCAAATTTTTAACCGTCACTTGGTCGTGTCCCATCCGGCCCGGCATTTTCTTGCCCTTCCAGACTTTTTGCGGATACATCGAACCGATCGACCCAACACGACGGATATTCCCCTTAAACCCGTGCGTATTGCGCGATTCGATAAAGTTGTGTCGTTTAACCGTCCCTGCAAAACCTTTACCCTTCGAAGTTCCAGTCACTGCGACTTTGTCGCCGAGCTTGAAACTTTCGACTGTAATTTGATCTCCAAGTTTCATCTCCTCCGGGATCGTCTCAAGACGAAATTCGCGCAGGATCTTAGGGCTGTTATTTTCGCCGGCCTTTTTCGCGTGGCCAGCAACCGACTTGCTCAGATTCCGACCCTGACCAAAACCAACTTGCACCGCGTTATAACCGTCGCTTTCGACAGTTTTAATCTGAGTCACTGTGCAAGGGCCAGCTTCGAGGATTGTTACCGGGGTAACAACGCCATCTTCACCGATGATCTGAGTCATACCAATTTTGGTGCCGAGAATGACTTGCATCCTATTCCTTTCCGTTATTTTTTACACTCTTAAAACTAGATTACCAAGCCGGTTTTCTCGGTAGAGTGTTAAGAACCCCGAGAACCTTGCCTCTCATCTAGCTATTAAACCCATTGTATCACAGTTTTCCTCTCTTGGCAACCCCTATTTTTCGAGTTCCTTAATTTTTACAAAATCTCATAAATTCACACAAAAAAACGTTCCCGCCATTTGACGGGAACTCCCGCCATCTGGCGGAAACGAAAAGAAGAGTAATTTAAAATAAATTATAACACAACTTCACTACGCTACGATTCTTATATTCTTCTGATTTATCCAAATGATACCATCAAGATCTTTCGTAATATTACTCGGAAACCACTCCTCCCCTTCGGCATTCTCGCTGATCTCCTTAATATTGAGTCCGATAAATGTCTCATCTTTGTCATGTATCATTTTTTCAGCTCTATAGATTTTAGTAACACTAACAAGAAAATTCTTTTTTTTAGTCTTACCAAAACTATTCGAAGCACGTTCATCACCTATCACAATCGGTTCGCTCCTGATTTCTGGCTGATTAATAATCTTGATGACTTCTGCTTCTTCTGAGGTCAATTTGTAACAGTCTTTCAGGCTATTTTGGGTCAGGTCGATAAACGGTCCCCATCCATTCGACCACGCAATGACTACGATCATTATAAGAATAACAAGCATAGTAGCAATTAACCTGTTCCAATTTAAATTACGTTTCTTCTTTTTTCTCATGTTCCGTGGATAACTCGTAAGATTATTATTGTCATTCGAACCTTGTCTTTTCTTCTGCATTTTTCTCCTCCTTTCCAAGGTGCTGACCATCACTGATACTATTATCAGATTATTCCTAACTTCTAGTTTACCACAAATACAATAAAAAGTCAAGAGTAAAATCAGTTTTTATGCAAAACCGCCACTTTTTAGTCTATTTTTCCAAAAATACCTCTATAAAACTATCGATTTTACCATCCAGCACCGCCTCCGGGTCAGTTTCTTCATATCCAGTCCGCGTATCTTTCACCAATTTATACGGTTGCAACACATAATTTCGTATCTGTTGCCCCCAGCCCGCCGACTCCCCTGCCCGCAGTTCATTTAAAGACGCGGCGTGCTGTTCGAGTTGCATCTGCACCAACTTCCCCCGCAAAATCTCCATCGCTTTTTCACGGTTCTGAATTTGACTCCGCTCATTCTGAATCGCCACTACCGTGTTCGTCGGCAAATGCGTAATCCGCACCGCTGAATCGGTCGTGTTCACTCCCTGTCCGCCATGCCCACCAGACCGATATACATCGATTCGCAAATCCTTTTCATCAATCTCCACCCCTGTTTCGGCAGTGATTTTCGGCAAAATCTCCACCAGTGCAAACGATGTTTGACGCAAATTATTCGCATTAAACGGCGACAACCGCACCAACCGATGCACCCCATGTTCCGATTTTAAAAGACCATAAGCATTTACCCCTGAAATTTCATACACCGCTGTTTTAATTCCCGCTTCCTCCCCCGTTGTTCGTTCGAGCAAAGCCGATTTAAACCCTTTTCGCTCGCAAAACCTAAGATACATCCGCTCGAGCATCCCTGCCCAGTCCATCGCCTCAGTTCCGCCCGCACCAGCCGTAATCCGCAGAATCACGTCTTTGTCATCATATTCACCCCGAAACCGAAGCGTCTTTTTGAGTTCCAAAAAATCATTCTTCATCGCAGAAATCTGCCCCGCAATCTCCATTTTCAATTCATCGTCCGCAATTTCGAGCATCTCTATCAAATCATCAATCTGCGTTTTCAACAACTCCCACGGCTGAACCTCGCTCGAAAGTTTAGCCAATTCCTGATTTTTCTCAGTCGCCTTTTTTACATCTTTCCAAATTTCCGGCTCCGCCACTTCTGTTTCTAGCCTCGATACCGTCGCAACTTTTTCGTCAATCTTCATTTTCGCATACAACTCAGAAAATTCCGCTTTTAACTTCGTTAATTGTTTCTGTAACTCTTGCATATAAAAATATTATACCATGAAAAATAACCTCTCGAATTTCCCTTTTTCTTATAAACATGTTATGATATATAAATGAACATTTGGGATGAACTTAGAACACCATTTTTAATCCTCGCGCCGATGGAAGGCGTCACCGATGTTATTTTTCGTCAGGTTATCGCTAGTGCCGGTCGTCCCGATCTCTTTTTTACCGAATTTACTAATGTTTCGAGCTACGCTTCAGAAAAAGGACGTTTAAACGCCCTCGAACGAGTTCGAGTCGCCCCTACCGACGCCCCGATTATTGCCCAAATCTGGGGTAAAAATCCTGCTCATTTTGCCGAATTTGCCGGCGCTTTAGAAAGCCTCGGCTTTGCTGGAGTAGATTTAAATTTTGGTTGTCCCGACAAACATGTCAACAAAGCCGGTGGCGGTGCGGCCATGATTAAAACTCCTGAGCTTGCGCGCGAATGTTTAAATAACGCTCGCACGGCGACGAATCTCCCAGTTTCGGTTAAAACTCGACTCGGCTGGTCCGATCCCGAAGAATATCACGACTGGCTCTCATTTTTACTCCGCGAACATCCTGCCGCCCTCACTGTTCATCTGCGCACCCGAAAAGAAATGTCCAAAGTCCCCGCACACTACGAATTAATCTCTGAAATTGTCAACTTGCGCGCCGAATTTTCCCCAGATACGAAACTCATCATCAACGGCGATATCAAAAATCGCGCTCACGCACTCGCACTCCACGCCGAACATCCCGAAGTCGACGGTTTTATGATCGGTCGCGGCGTTTTTGAAAACCCCTTTTGCTTCACCGACCACGAACCTACTCGTGAAGAGCTTTTGGACCTTTTGAAACTACATTTAGATCTTTTTGAGGAACATGAGAATAGGTTTTTGAGAAGCATTTATAGCGACGGGAGTATTCGTCAAGATGTGTCCGCAGAAGGACGTTTGAGGAGCGTTTGCGACAACGGGAGCAATCTTCGAAGCGAGCCCTGTAACGACAGGCGCGAGCGAGAAGGCGACGAAAACGCTCCGCTGCGGACGCCTCACTCTTACGAACCACTAAAACACTTTTTCAAAATCTACATTAATAACTTCCCCGGCGCGAAAGATTTGCGTGCAAAACTCATGGAAACTCATAACGTCGCCGAGGCACGTGAACTTATTCCTTGAGGACCATAAGCTTGGGCGAGCGCCCTTGAGCGTGTCCGAAAGGAATAAGCTCACGTGCTTCAGCTAAAAAACATGCTATAATTACCTTATGAGAATCGCACTACTCGGCTTCGGTAAAGAGGGCCAAGCCGCTAAAAAATACTTCGAGACTAAACTCAACGCTGCCCACACCAGTGAAAAACCCATTTTCGAAATTTTCGAAAACCTCACTCCCGCTGAATTCGCCGCTAAAGATTATTCATCCTATGATATAATTTTCCGCAGCCCATCTATTCCACCCCTGAGACTCGAAAATGAAATGACCTTGACTCGTTACTTTTTCGACCACTGCCCCTGCCCGATCATCGGCGTCACCGCAACCAAAGGCAAAGGCACGACCTGCTCTTTCATTAAAGCCTTACTGGATGCCGCAGGTGAAGATGCTTATCTTATCGGCAACATCGGCACACCGGCGGTCGAAGTCCTCGACGAACTTAAGCCCACCTCTGTTGTAGTTTATGAAATGTCTAGTTTCCAGCTTTGGGATCTCGAAAAATCCCCGCATATCGCTGTTATCGGTCAAATCGAACCCGATCACTTAAACGTTCATAAAGATTATGACGATTATCTCGCCGCCAAGGCACATATCACTAAGTACCAAACTCCCGACGATTTTCTAGTCTATTATCAAGACAACCCCGAAACCGTTAAGATCGCCGAAACCTCAACAGCACAAAAAATCGCCTACCCTTTCCCCGTCCCGACCGAAGTTAAAAATGCCGTTAAACTCCCAGGTAAACATAATTTCGAAAACGCTCTCGCTGCCATTGCTGCCGTCGCTTGTTATAAAAATATATCACCAGATGAATATTTAGCCACAAGCAAATCCGAAATTATTGCCGGCCTCGGAAGCTTCAAAGGTCTACCGCACCGCCTCGAATTCGTCCGCGAACTCGACAATATCAAATATTATGACGACAATTTCTCCACCGGCACTTCTTCGACTCGTGTCGCCGTGAATGCTTTTCCAAATGACGACCTTACAATCATCATCGGCGGTAGCGACAAGACCGATAACGCCGATTTACCAGAAATTTACGAAATCCTTTCCGCGCCACAGATTAAAAACATCATTCTTATTGGCGAATCTGGCCACGCTTTATTTGAAAAATACCCTGACGATCCGCGCCTTCATCTCGCCGAATCGCTCACAGAAGCCGTTCATACCGCCAAAAATCTTGCCGCAAAAAATGCTCCTTCCATCGTCTTGATGTCCCCCGCCGCTGCTTCTTTTGACATGTTTAAAAACGTCTACGATCGTGGCGATCAATACCAAACCTTAATCAAAAATCTCTAGATTAAAAGTTCAACTTCTGTTCCAGTTCTGAAATAAACGCCTTTTCCACACTCGAAACAGCAGCAAATCCACGAATTCCCGACCCAGCAAATTCGCGCGCTAGTTCAATCATTTTAAATTTGTCAATTCTCGAAATCAAATTCGGCGCATTATCATAACGCTCAATCGTTCCATTCGTGAAATATCCGTCCGCATAATAATCCGCAATCTGCGACGGAGTTTGTGCTCCCATCTGGAATCGCCCTAGAGCATACGATTTCGCCGCCAAAAAATCCATATCTAAAATCTCGCCATTCAGTGTTTTCATCAGTTCGGTCTGAATTAGTTCGAACAGCGCCTCGGCATTTTCAACATTTACTTCCCCATCAAAGTCCCAATACGAGCTCGTCGCGTTCGACGCCACCGACGATCCCATACCATACACCAGCCCGCGCTTTCTCGCCGCTCCGAAAATCTTCGAATTTGTCGTCCCATTCAAAATATGATTCAAACAATTCATCGAAAACACCTCTTCCGGCTCGAGATGACGCGGTGTCACCAGCGAAAAACCAAAAGTAATGTTCGACGCGTCCTTGCGGCGAATCGACACCGCTTCCGAAGAGTGTAAATCCGATTTCGGAATCTCGAAGTCCTGCCCCTCTTTCAAGTTCCAGTTCTCCAGCATCCGAATCAGCTTATGCTTTCGCCCTCGAATTTTCCCCGCGATAATAAACCGCATATTTTTTGCCGTATGCGTCCGTCGATAATGCTCCCGAATGTCTTTTAATTCAATATTAGGAATCGTTTTTAACCGTTCTGACAAATCCAAAATGTCCTCCCCCACTGCCTGTTGCACCCGTGGCCACAACAGGCGATAGTAATCATTCATATATCCAGTCAATTCCGATCGCACATTTGCCTTTTCGGATTTTAACTCCCCTTCGTTAAACTTCGGTTCCGCGATCGAAACCTGTTGCAGTTCCATAATTCGTTCCCATTCAAAATCCGCACATTCCGTCTCGTAACACACCGAAATATCACTCGTCCAAGCGTTATGGTATGCACCATTTTTTGTAAATTCCGCCTCGAACGCCTGCTCATCCTTAAATTTCGCATTCGCTCCGAACGCAAGATGTTCAACAATATGCGGGATTTCGTAAACATTTTTATTTTTCGCGTATAGCATCCCAGCCCGAAACTGAATTCGTGTCGACATTACGCTCGCCCCTGGAATATCAATCAGAAGTCCCCGCGCACCATTTTTCAATCTTACTTCCTCAACCGAATGTTTCATAATATTGACAAATCTCTAAATCTGTGTTATAATGGAAGTATCGGAATTATTTCCGCTTCGATTTTGATTTCTTACGTTTTGTATTCTTCCGCTTTGTTGCGGATTTTTTCGTCGCTTTTTTCTTCATTCCCGCGCCAGGCGTTTCTTTCTTAAACTCCTTATCGAGATTTTCCTCCCCACTCGAAATCTCATTCACCCCGCGCTCTGTCTGACTTTCCGCCATCTTTGTTAACTCTGATTCGTATTCTTCCCCGTCCGTGACATTATCTTCTGCCGCTTCCACTGGCGTAATCGAAAGTAAAATCTTCAAAACTTCTTCTCTTAGATTCCGTTGTAAATTATCAAACAATTTCTGCGACTCACCCCGGTATTCAACCAACGGATCACGTTGTCCGACCGATCGCCAGTGAATTCCCTCACGAAGATGTTGCATATTTTCCAAATGTTGCATCCATAAAGTATCCAAAACTTTCAGATACACTTCCCGCTCAATTTTTCGCATCGTTTCCGCACCAAATTCCGCTTCTTTTTTCGCATAAGCCTCTTTAATCGCTTCTAACGCTGTCTTTTCGCGGTCTTTTTCTTTTCGCTTAATTCCAATTCCATGAATTAAATCGTCATCAAAATCAAAAACTGCCTTAAATTCCTTGTCAAAGTTCTTATTTATCCGCGAAGAAAATTCCGTCAAAGTTTTCGCTTCTTCCCGCATCAAACGCTGAATTTCCGGGAAAATATTGTCACCCTCGAGAATTCGCCGTCGAATCAAATACACTACTTTTCGATGACGATTAATCACGTTATCATATTGAACTACATTTTTCCGTGAATCAAAGTTAAAGCCCTCAATCCGTTTCTGTGCCGCCTCGAGCGTTTTCGAAATCGAACGCGTCTGAATCGGCGTATCTTCGTCCACTCCGAGCCTAGACATCAAAGCTTTCACTCGATCGCCCTGGAAAATTCGCATCAAATCATCTTCACAAGATACGAAGAATTGCGTTGTGCCCGGGTCGCCTTGACGGCCACCACGACCACGAAGCTGATTATCTACCCGCCGCGAATCGTGTCGTTCCGAACCAATCACCACTAAGCCACCCAATTCCTTCACGCCTTCGCCCAGTTTAATATCCGTCCCGCGCCCTGCCATATTCGTCGCGAGCGTAATCGCGCCTTTTTCGCCCGCCTTTGCAATAATCGCCGCCTCGCGCTCGTTGTTTTTCGCATTCAAAATCTCATACGGCAAGCCAAATTGCTCCAAATACCGCGCAATTTCCTCGTTATTCGCGATCGAGCCAGATCCGACTAGTACTGGCTGACCCTTTTCATGATATTTTTTAATTTCCGTCGCAATCGCCTTCAATTTCCCAGCCTTTGTCTTGTAAATCAAATCATCTTTATCAATACGTGCAATCGGTCTATTCGGCGGAATCTGAATCACATCAAGAGCATAAATTTGTTGGAATTCTTCCGATTCCGTAAATGCCGTCCCCGTCATCCCTGACAATTTCTTGTATAATCGGAAAAAGTTCTGGAACGAAATCGTCGCGAGTGTCATCGATTCCTGTTTCACCGCCACGCCTTCTTTCGCCTCAATTGCCTGATGCAAGCCTTCGTTATAACGTCGCCCCTGCATCAACCGTCCCGTGTGTTCATCAACAATAATCACTTCACCCGAATTCGTCACCACATAATCTTTATCGCGTTTAAACACTACTTCCGCCCGAATTGCCTGTTCCAGATGATAAACCAGACGCGTATTTTTCGTCGAATACAACGTTTCCACCCCTAGCAAATCCTGAACTTTTTCAATTCCGGCATCCGTCAAAGTCACCGATCGTCGTTTTTCATCAAAAACATAATCGTCCGGCGCTAATCTCGCCGCAATTTTCGCAAATTGGTAATAACTTTCCGGATTATCGCCCGCCGGTGCCGAAATAATCAACGGTGTCCGAGCCTCATCAATCAAAATCGAATCCACCTCATCCACGATCGCAAAGTTCAACTCTCTCTGGCGCAAATATCGCACTTCGCTAGTCATATTATCACGCAAATAGTCGAACCCGAATTCATTATTCGTTCCATAAGTAATATCAGCTGCATAAGCCTCTTTTCGCGAGCAAGGTTTCAGGTGCGAAAATCGCTCATCTTCATGATCTTCATTCTCAAATCCTGCATCATAAATAAACGAAGCATTATTCACGATCACCCCGACCGAAAGTCCGAGAAAATCATAAATCGGTCCATTCCAACCCGCATCCCGCTGCGCCAAATAATCATTCACAGTCACAACATGGACTCCGCGCCCAGTTAAACCGTTCAGATACGCCGGCAACATCGCGACTAAAGTCTTGCCTTCGCCAGTCTTCATCTCCGCGACCGTCCCTTCATTCAAAACCATTCCCCCAATCAACTGCACATCATAAGGCCGAATCCCCATCACGCGTTTTGTCGCTTCTCGCGCCACCGCAAATACTTCCGGCAACATTTCGTTCAAAATCTTCGTATCATCGACCGGCGATCGTTTTTTACCAGTTTTATTAATTCCCTCTTCTGCCTTGGCAACTTTCAAGGCCTTTCGAATCCGTTCTCTAAAAATCTCCGACTGCCCCTTCAGCTCTTCATCGCTCATTTTCTCATATTTTGGCTCTAATTTATTGATTTCTTGCGCTCGTTTCCAAAGTCGTCGCAAAATCTTCTTCTGCGCATCGCCAAATACCCCCTGCAAAAATTTCGTTAAAGCTGTTCGGTCGGCCAACTTATCGGTCGGTTTCTTTTCTTTTTTCGCCATAAAACTCCTAATCTACCCCCCATTATATCATATTATTTACGACGAATAAAAAGATTCTTTAGACTTCTCTTTTGACGATGTGGTTGAACCTCTAGTTTATAACGTCGGATTTGCCCCATCAACTTCGCCTCGACTAAATCTACGCCCGCAAACACATTCGAGCATTCATCTTTTGCCGTAATCACCTTCCCGCCAGGAATTTCCAGCGTCGCCGCCAATTCATAACGGTCATTTTTACTTTTATTCTCTTTCGATACCACCACCTTTAGAATCACATCTTTTTTCGATCCCCGTGGTAAATACTTGTCTAATTTCCCTAGTCGCTTCTCAACATATTTATTCAACGCGTCATCAACTTTGTAGTCTTTTCCGCTAGTATTAATATTTTCAATCATATTCCTCCTTTAAATTTCTTCTTTTCCGCCCAGATACGGTCTCAGAACCTCTGGTACTTTTAATTTTCCATCTGGCGTGGCAAAATTCTCAATCATCACCACCAGCGCCCGTGCCAGTGGAATTGCCGTCCCATTCAAAGTGTGCACGAATTCTACCGTCCCATCTTTGCGGCGCACCCGCACATTACATGCCCGCGCCTGAAAATCCGTACAGTTCGAACAAGAAGTGATTTCTTGATATTTTTGGTTCACCGGAGACCAGTATTCCATATCATACTTTTTCGCCGCTGGCGCCCCTAAATCACCCGCTGCAATATTGATAATATGATACGGCACACCCAGCCCCTGCCAAATCTCTTCCTCGATCGCCAAAATTTTCTCATGAATTTCTTTACTTTGCTCCGGCAAACAAAACGCATACATCTCTAGCTTATTAAACTGATGCACCCGGAACAGCCCCCGAGTATATTTCCCATAAGTCCCCGCCTCTTTTCTAAAGCATGCCGAATATCCCGCATAAAACAGAGGCAATTTATCCTCATCTATAATTTCATTCATGTGGTAGCCCGTCAGCGGCATTTCCGCTGTCGCAATCATCGCAAGGTCCTCGCCCTCGATATAATATTCGTCCGACTGTTCCGACGACCGCGGGTTAAATCCACACCCCTCCAGCACTTTCGATGACACCATATCCGGCACGGTCATAAACGTAAAGCCATGTTCCAACACTTTCGACAGCCCGTATTGCAATAATGCATTTTCAAGCAGCGCCAACCCATCTTTTAGATAATAGAACTTCGTCCCAGCAACTTTCGCTCCGCGCTCGAAGTCCACCCAATCACGGCTCACAGCATAATCAAGGTGATCTACCCCAGTCTCATGTGGTTCGCCCCATTTTTTCACCTCTTCTGAACATTCTTCGCCCCCAAGTGGCACGTCCTCAAAAATCACATTCGGAACATTCTTTAGATCATTATAGCACTCTTTCTCGATTTTGTCAAGCTCGCCCTCGAGTTCAGTTAGCTCTTTTTTAACCTTTTTTCCCTGTTCTATCAACTCCTCCGCCGGTTTTCCGTCCTTCATTTTTGCCGCGATTTTATTCCGTTCCCGTCTCAATTCCTCAACTTTTTGCAATTTTTCTTTTCTCTTATCATCAAGCGCCAAAACCTCTTTAACATTGATTTTATAGCCTTTTTCCCGCGCCGATTTTTCCACCAACGCCAAATTCTCTCGAATAAACTTCACATCTAACATATCTTGATTATACCACATTATTGGTTAAAAATATTTTTTGATATTGCAAGCGTAATTAAAAATACCTTTTGAGGACCATAAGCTTGGCCGAACAGCCTCGAGTGTGTCCGAAAAAGGTATTTTTAACTATACCAACTTTAAACTACTGAAAAGCTGCCTGTAATCACCAAGATGCAAATCCCCCGGCCGAGCATTTTCATCCAACCCAATTTCTCTTAAAATCTCCGAAATTTTCTCTTTGCTACCAAAATCGTTTAAATTATGAATCAGTTTTTTACGTGGACTTTTAAAAGCAGTCCGAATTAATTTGAAAACCTCTTCCCCGATCTCTGGCGTATGCGGCTCTAACACCAAAATCTGCGAATCTACCTTCGGCGGCGGCGTAAATTCCTCCCTTAAAACCACCGGCCCCGCCTGCACAAAAGCCCGATTTTTCACAAACAACGACAAGACCGTCTCTTTTTCGCTCAAAATCCGTTCCGCCACCTCCTTCTGCATCAACAAAACCACTCTTTTTGCCAAACTTTTCTCTGTCAGTACCTTTTTTAAGATCGGACTTGTAATATAGTACGGAATATTTCCTGCTATAACATAATTTTTCAGATTTTCCATATCTACCCCTAGAAAATCCGCATTTACCACTTCTAAATTCTTGCCTGGAAACGACCCTGGTAGATTTTTCGCCAATTTCGCATCATATTCCACCGCAATTACTTTTTCAAACCGCTTTAACAGAGACGCCGTTAGCGTCCCCAGTCCCGGGCCAATCTCCACGCAAACCGTAGGTTTCATTTCGAATTTTGTATTCGCATCCCCCGCACTTGCACCCCCTGCCGCCAAATCCGCAATTTCCTCTAAAATCGCCCGGTTATATAGCCAATGCTGTCCTAAAGATTTATCTACCATTTCGATTAGACCAATCTGTCGCCAAATCAAACTGTTCTGGATTCGAGGCCGCAAATCCCCCCGTATCATAGACTTTTCCTGGCCCCAGCGACGTTTCCACCACCGAACAGCGCGGATAGCGCCCCAAATTCGCCGCCACTAATACATAACCATCCTGATCCACCTTCGCGCCATCTGCTCGCACCGAATAACTCGAACCACAATACCTAATCACCACCCCCATATCCAAATCATAATAAGTCTCTTTTCGCACTACTACCACCCCGTTCACTGTCGTAGTATAAGTATTTGTCCCCATCGACGCCGTCAAAGGATGTTGTTCGATCGCACTCGCCCCTTCGGCCACAATTCGCTTCACCGGCTCGCGCACCGTCTCTTCTCCAGCATACTCTCGCGACACCTCCGCTCCATCCACATACAAAACATTATAATAAATCTTCTTCGCCCCTACTTCACCGAGCTGTCGAACTTCTGAAGTTCCAGGGGAAAGATTATAATCCTTAACTTTTTCTTCTTCAAACGGGATTTCCTCCTCCACCGTCAACGTCCGACCCCCGTTACGCGTCACTTCATAAATATTTGCCACCCCGTTTTCAAGAAAATTATCATTCGGCACCATCTCGATCTTATCTCCATCATAAATCGTCACCCCCGCCTCATTCGCAATTGTCTTATAGTCATAACTCGCCGTCATCAGATATTTATCTGTCGTACCATCTTTTACCACCACCGGTCGCGCTCGATGAATATTAATATAGAAATTTTCAGCATTGATTTCCGAATCTAAACCCGGCTCAACAATATCCCCTTCATTCACCGTAATCCCCGCCCGTTCCAAGGCTTCCGCCACAGTTGTCGCTCGAGTTTTAACCGTCAATTTTTCGTCGTCATCATAAAAAGTCACAAATTTTGCCCCTACAGTCGAAAAAGTACTTTCTTCGCCTTCAGCAAAAGTCTTGACTGTGTTGATTTTTACCAAACAGCCAAAAAACAACACTAAACTCGCAGTTATCATTAAAACAATAGCTCGATCGAATTTCCTCGATAGCTTCATCTTTCCATTATACCACACTTACGGTTAAAAATAAAGCCCCAACCTTCAAACTTCGAAAATTACAGAGGTAACTTTTTAAACTCATTTTTCATCTCAACAAATAAAAACCCGTAATCACTACGGATTTTATTTTATATCATATTCTAGGTGGAATAAAATGTTTTGGCCAAAACAACTCTACACTCTCCACCCAACTAGAGCATCAAATGGATTATGTTCTAGCCTTCGCTCCGATTCATCTCAACTTGAACCTGAACTTAATTCTATTTTAGCATAGCCGGTTTCTATGTCAACCTTGTTTTTTCATAATTTTTATGGTTTAACTTTACTTGACAAAATCGTTCGTTTATTATTAGCATTTTATGCTATAATTATGCTTATGAATTGGCGAAAATGGTTAGACGAATTCGTTTTAGCAGGCAAAGGAATTCTGCTCGCAACCAGAGAGAAACGTTTCTGGTATGGTTTCATTCCAAGTTTTTTCTTTTTCGGAATATTAATGAATCTTCTCGCCGGCGGCACCGCAAAATTCGAGCTCATGGCTTCGACCGGCCTCGAAAACAGCCTTAAAATCCTCGGTAGCAGCTTCCTTGCCATTTTCGGCATCAACCAGCCTTTTCTCGATTGGCTGCCAGTATTCGCGCTCTCCATATTACAAGGGATTTTGATCGGTATCATCGTTCTTCTCTGGAATAAAAAACGCGCCGATAAGAGCGCGTCTAAAAACTCCGAAAATCTCAGCAGTGCCGGCATCATCACTGGTCTAATCGCCCTCGGCGCCGGTTGCCCGACCTGCGGCGTCACTCTGATTACTCCACTGATCGGTGCATTTTTTTCCACCGGCAGCCTCGCTATCGCCGGCACCATTTCTACTGCTATTACGATCCTCGCCCTAGTTATCGCCATTTTATCTCTTAAACGCCTCGGTGAGGAAGTCTATGTTATAATAATAAATGAAAAATACCTCGCAAAAAACCGCAAGTAGAAAAGGAGTTGAAAAGTGAAAAAAACCACAGAAAAAGTTGATGCTATCGCCCATCCCGTGGAAACCTCTTCGGCCGGGCGCGTACGAAAAATCCTCAAAGTCATCAGCGTTACCGCAATTATCGTCCTCATCATTACCGCCATCGTTGCCAGCACCAACAATAAGCCCTCAAATTCAGAACTAGTTTGGGACCAACAAACAACCCTCGGCAATCAAGACGCGAAAAATTACTTCATCGTCTATTCCGACCTGGTTTGTCCTTATTGTATTGCTTTTGAAAACGCGATCATCGAACACGAAGAGGATTTTCAAAAATATCTCGCAGAAAATGACATTCTTTTCGAAGTTCGCATTTCGGATTTTCTTTATGAATACGGCGAAACCAACCCGATTAACTCCCGTTATTCAGCACTCGGCACTTATTGTGCGAAGAACGAGGGCAAATTCTGGGATTATTACAACAAGGCCGTCACCAAAGTTTGGAAAGATTTCTTCAAGGATAGTGGTAAGTCTGGTGCTTCGAAGATGTCGAAGATCGATAAAAATTATTGGATCGATATCGGCAAATCCGTCGGGCTCGGCGACAGCTTCGAAAATTGCGTCAAAAACGAGGAGACCCTCCCAGAAATTAAACAAAATGCCGAAAAAACCGCCAAACTCGCCAAAGGTATGCCTTATTTCAAATTCAATTCCTACACTTCCTCCGGTTTCGACCTTTCGTGGGGTTATGATTACGTCTTGATGTATTTCAATGCTGGGCTAGAAAGTAAATAAAGAGTTTCAGACTAGGCTTTTATAGGTGTTTTAGAGTGGGTAAAATTCTAGCAAAGGCTTTTCATAGGTGTTTTTTAACAGTATGATTATTAGATTTGAAAAATAAAAATGTATATTCCTGACGACACCGACAGGTTCGCCCCGAAGGGGCGGTTCTGCCGGTTGTCCAGTGTATGACATTTTTATTTTTCAAGTCCAACTGTTAAAAAATACCTATAAAAGCCTAGTCACCAAATTTTTTGATTTTTAATACTATCTGGCAGATAATTTTTATCAAGATGAAACCCCGCCTCCCACTTTTGCCCTTTCCCGTAACCGAGATCTTGCATTAATTTCGTCGGTGCATTCCTCAGCCACACTGGCACCGGCTCATTCGGCGCCTTGCGCGCAAGCTCCAATGCCCTATGCCACGCATCCGTAGTCCTTCGCGACTTTTTTGAAAGCGAAAGCGCCACTGTCGTATGTGCCAAAATCAACCCCGATTCTGGCATTCCAACTCGTTCCACCGCCTGAAAGCATGCTGTCGCGAGACTGAGCGCTCCGTTTCCCGCGAGACCAATATCTTCACTCGCAAAAATCACCATTCGCCGCGCGATAAATTTCGGGTCCTCCCCCGCTTCAACCATTCGTGCAAGATAATACAGCGCCGCATCCACATCTGACCCCCGCATTGACTTAATAAACGCCGAGATCGTATCATAGTGTTTATCGCCTTTCTTGTCATACCCCGGCAATTTTCGCCCCGCCGCTTTCTCGACTACTTTCCGGTCAACTTTTTCGGCAAGCGACAACGCCAGCTCCAAATCCCCCAACGCGCTCCGCGCATCCCCGCCCGAAAGCTCCGCAATATAATCCAAAGCCTCCCTTGTCACTCGTTTTGTAGCTTTTTCCGCTTTCACCGCCCGTTTCAAAACTTCCGAAATCGCCGCTTTCGATAATGGTGCCACGACTACCACTCGCGACCGCGATAAAAGCGGCGAAATTACCTCAAACGACGGATTTTCGGTCGTCGCCCCAATCAGCGTAATTAACCCGCTCTCAACATGTGGCAAAAACGCATCTTGTTGCGCCTTATTAAATCGATGAATTTCATCCACAAACAGTACTGTGCGCGTTTTTAAGTTCCAGTTCACCTTCGCTCGTTCAATCACCTCCTCTACATCCTTTTTTCCCGCCGTCACCGCCGAAATTTCAATAAAATCCGCCTTAAATTCCTGTGCCAAAATTCGCGCCAAGGTCGTCTTACCAGTCCCTGGCGGTCCCCAAAAAATCAAATTCACCGGCTCGCCCTTTTTCACGATTTCCGTCAAAATCTTCCCCTCGCCAATAATTTCCTCTTGCCCTAAAACTTCCGACAATTTCTGCGGCCGCATCCGCTCCGCCAGTGGTACTCTATTCATATTTCTATTATACCGAATTTTCTGATTTTGGTATTTTTTATGTTAAAATAAAATTAACATAATAAAGGAGAATTAATGAGAAATTCCTATTACGGGCTAGATTCTGGCCTCTATAACACCAACTCTACTACTACCACCACTTTAGTTTCTAGCGGTGCGGAAGTTTGGCTTATTATTGCGAGCATTTTGGCTCTAGTCGGCGGTATTTTAACTTATTTTCTTTTTGTTAAAAGTAAAAATGAGCCAAAAAATAATTTCGCAAAATGGCTAAAAAAGTTTCTCGATTTCAAAATCATTTGGATCGAAGGGATTTTAAAAATTATTTATTACGTTGCGACTATCTTTATCATTCTATCTTCATTTGCTTTTCTCGGCAGCGGCGCTGACGGAGTTCTGGCCTTTTTCATCACGCTCATTCTCGGCCCGATCTTCATTCGCATCATTTATGAAGCGGCGATGATGTTTGTCATGATCTGGCGCAACACTAAAGATATCGCCGACAACACTACAGAGAAGAAATAATACTTTCTCTCTCACGATAATCAAAGCCACTCTCAAGAATGTCCTTGGGGGTGGCTTTTTATTAACGCATTTTTCAATTTTTTATTTTACATTTATCATATGCTGTGATATAATAACATGGTATGGCTCTGTAGCTCAGCTGGTAGAGCAGAGGCCTGAAGAGCCTTGTGTCACTGGTTCAAGTCCAGTCGGAGCCACCAATACCCTGATGCTTCATTTCATTCAGCATCAAAAAACGGGACTCCGGACTTCGTCAACGGAGCCACTAACACAACACATTAACAATTTGGGTCGGTAGCTCAGCTGGTTAGAGCACGGGCCTTTTAAGCCCGGTGTCGAGGGTTCGAGCCCCTCCCGACTCACCAAGCTTTCGAACAAAAACAAAACTTGTTTTGTTTTTTGAGAAAGCGCAGGTGAGTTAAAATTTTGCGAAGCAAAATTTGTTCTCACCAAAATTCCAGCAAAAATTTGGGCGGTTAGCTCAGTTGGCTAGAGCGCGTCTTTGACGTAGACGAGGTCAGAGGTTCGACTCCTCTATCGCCCACCATAGACCTTTAAGGTCTTTTTTGTTATAATTAGAATATGAAAAAGATTAACACTTCTCCGATTTCTGGCGCGCAAGAACTTTTACCAAAAGATCAAGCCGTTTTTGATAATTTAAAAACTAAAATCTCCAACATCTACAAACAATTTGGCTATCAAAACATCGAGACTCCTTGTATCGAACGCTCCGAAGTTCTGCTTGCCAAAGCCGGTGGCGACACCGAAAAACAAATTTATTCCGTTCGCAAAACCGGTGAAAAAACCGAAGCGACGCAAGCTCTGCGTTTCGATCACACCGTTCCGCTAGCCCGTTATATTATCGAACATGAAAATGATCTTGATTTCCCTTTCAAAGTCGCTCAAATCGGCCCGAATTTTCGCGGCGAACGCGCACAAAAGGGTCGTTTTCGTGAATTTTATCAATGCGACATCGATATTATCGGACGGGAAAAACTTCCGCTTGCTTATGACGCAGATGTAATTTCGACTTTAATTCAAGCCTTTGAAGTTTTTGAGCTCGAAACCCCGCTTCTCGCACGAATTTCAAATCGTAAAATTCTCGCAGGTCTGCTCGAAGCGCTAAATCTTTCTGAAAAAGCTACCGAGATCTCCAACATCATCGATCATGCCGAAAAAGTTACTCACGAGCAAACTAAAGTTTCACTCGAAGAACTTGGATTAAATAAAACCCAAGTTAAAACCATTCTTGACTTTATCGAATTAAACGGCCCGCGCTCCGAAGTCGTGACCAAACTCGAAAATCTAGAAATAAAAAACGAAACTTTCGAACAAGGTATTACTGAACTCGATCAAACCCTTGGTCTCCTCGAAGCGATGGGGCTCGGTGATAAAATCGCCGCGGATCTAAAGATTATTCGCGGTTTAGATTACTACACTGGTACCGTTTTTGAATTTATTCTTCCTGAATACAAAAATCTCGGCTCAGTTTGTGGTGGTGGTCGCTACGAAAATCTCACCGGTTATTTTTCCGCGAAATCTTTCCCAGGTGTCGGCGGTTCAATTGGCTTGACCCGACTTTTCTATGTTTTAAACGAGCATAATTTATTAAATTCTGACGCTCAAAGTCTCACCGAATATGCTCTTATTCCGGTTTCCGATCAAGAACTTGACTACACTTTCAAATTCGCTAATGAACTTCGCAAAAAGAATCACAGTGCAACTTTAGTATTAACCGACAAAAAACTCGGCGACAAACTCGCCTACGCCTCGAAAATCGCCGCAAATGGCATCATCATCGGCGAAAAAGAAGTCGCGACCGGAAAATTACAGGTCAAAGATTTTGCCACCGGTAAAACTCGCACCTTCAACTTTTTGACAGAGGGTTTGCTGGAAAATGACCAACCAAAAACCGACCCTACTGATTTTTGGACTGATCCAGCCGAACCTTCGACTTTTCTCTAAAAATATGCTAAAATTGTAGTATAAAAAGGAGATACTATGGCAGATTTTAACAAAATCTTGACTCCGGGCGACTATGAGAACGGCGAACTTAACGTCGTGATCGAAATCCCGACCGGATCTAATCATAAAATCGAATGGGATCGCGAACATGCTTGCTTTATGCTTGATCGCGTCGAACCGATGGCATTTGCTAAACCTTGTAATTACGGTTTCATTCCGCAGACCATTGACGAAGATGGTGACGAACTCGATGTTCTTATGATCACTGATCAGCCTCTCACCACCGGCATTTGGATGAAGGCTAAAATTCTTGGCGTAATGAAATTCGTCGACGGCGGTGAAGTTGACGACAAAATCATCTGTGTTCCAGCCGACGACCGCAATAACGGCGACGCTTACAATTCGCTCGAAGATTTGCCGAAACAGACTTTAAAGCAAATCGAATTCCATTTCAACCACTATAAAGATTTGAAAAAGCCTGGCACTACCGAAGTTAAGGCTTTCGAAGGTATCGAAGAAGCGAAAAAAGTTATCGCCGATGCGATTGCGCGCTTCGAAAAATAATTCATCTTAAAAATGCTCTTCAGAAAACGAAGGGCATTTTTTACTCCCCAAAAAAAACAAACCCGGCAAAACCTCCCGCTTTACGGGAGGTTTCTTAAAAGATGTATTTATTCCGTTGTCTATTCAACATCTTCAGTCGTCGTATCTGTGTCTTCAGTGGTTGTCGTTTCATCCGTCGTCATATCATCAAAGTTCATAGTCTTCAGCGCCTCATGAGCCTCAATCTGCGACTTTACATCCGAAACCGTAGCCCCTTCGTATTCCGATTCATTCACCGTAGCCACTACATATTTACCATCCACAACTAATTCTTTATAGCTTTCGATATCTTGATTCTCTTTGATATCGTCTAAGGCTTTCATTGCAGTTTCATTATCCGCATATTCGTAATAAATTTTCATGCCCGTGATCGCATCATCTTTGTATTCATAAACAATATGCACTTTCTTTGATGCATAATTCGCTTCTTCATCTTCACTTATCATCAATTCGTCTTGATCGATCGTTAAAACATATTTAGAATCATCCGATTTGAAATACGAATCATTCAAGCCGCTATTACTGCTTATCGCCACTGCCGCAATAATAATCACAATTATCGCCACTATCACGCAACAAATCCCGACGATCATTCTTGTATTATTTTTCCTGACATTTTTAGTTTTGTTCGTGCTAGCCTTAGTCGTTTTGCTAGCCGCTTTAGTTTTTTTAGCCGTAGCCATATTTACTCTCCTTTTCTGCTTATGTCTATAATAGCAGATTTTTTACAACTCTTCAATACTGACGCGCACTTGTTTTGTCGTATCGCGATCGCGCACCGTCACCGAACCATCTTCCAAAGTATCGAAATCAACCACCACACATTTCGGCGTTCCAATCTCGTCCTGCTTTCGATAGCGTTTCCCGATATTCCCCGAATCATCCCATGTCACATTACCATATTTCTCGCGTAATTTCCGATAAACTTCTCGCGCCTTCTCTACTAATTCCGGTTTATTTTTAAGCAGCGGCGATACGCAGAATCGATACGGTGCCAATTCTTCCGACATTTTCAACACCACTCGCTTCTCACCATTAATTTCATCTTCCGTGTATGCCGCCGTCATTATCGCCAAGAACAATCGCTCCACCCCCACCGACGGCTCAATCACGTGCGGAATAAACACCTCGTTTGTCTTCTTATCTCGATATTCCATCGATTTTCCGGATTCACGTTGAATATTCGAAAGATCAAAATCCGTCCGATATGCCAACCCCATCAACTCCTCCTCGCCGTTCGGATAATCAAACATAAAATCAATTGTTCTCTTACTATAATGCGCACGATCTTCCGCTGGCACATCCAATTCGTGAATCTTTTCCGCCGGCAGCCCCATCACCCTCTCCAAAAAATCGTGTTGTGCCGCTCGCATTTCTTCAAAGTTCTCTTCCCAAGTTTCTGGCGCTACAAAATATTCAATTTCCATCTGCGAGCATTCACGGTCTCGCAAAATAAAATCTCGCGGCGAAATCTCATTTCGGAATGCCTTACCTTGTTGACAAATCCCGAATGGTAAACTCGGATAAATCGTATCCACAATATTTTTATAATTCGTAAAAATCCCCTGTGCAGTTTCCGGGCGAAGATAAGCGATCCCTTTATTCGCCAATTCCGGATTTTCCGCCGTATCTTCTGGCAACACTGCTCCAACATGCGTCGCGAACATCATATTAAACTTACGGATCGGACTCCAATCTTCTTTTCCACAAACCGGACATTTCGCATGTGTTGCCAAAAATTCTTCCGTCGTCACCGATTCATTAATTCCATCGACAATCTTATCCGCGCGAAAACGATTTTTGCAATTTTTACATTCCACTAACGGATCCGAAAAAGTCGCCGTATGTCCCGAAGCAACCCAGGTCCGTGGATTCATTAAAATCGCCGCATCCACTCCATACATATTCTCTCTATCTTCGACAAAATACTTCCACCATGCGTCCATTATTTTCTTTTTCAACATCACCCCTAGCGGACCGTAGTCCCAAGTCCCAGCCATTCCACCATAAACTTCCGAACCCTGAAAAATAAATCCCCGCCTTTTACATAAACTGACAATATCTTCTAATTTTTTGCCCATATTTAACTCCGAGACTTTATTTACTATCACTTTTTATTATACCACAAATCTTCGTCAATATTTCGTCGTCGACTTTTATCGACTGCACTTTTTTTAATTCTAACGCCATCATCAATCTCAACAACTTTATTTCATCCGCTCCGAATTCACCATCTTTTACATTTTCAAACGCGCCTTCAACAACATTCCAATTATATCTTAAATCCGCTCTTAATTTTTCTCCATTTGCATCACGATATAAATTCATTTCTTCGCCACTCGCCCGCAGAAAATTAACCCCGAACCAACTCGTCACCAATCGCACATCCGCCACATCATTTAATGCCTTCAAACTTTGTTTCGCAATTCCAAAAAAGTCTTCAGCATTATTGTTTCCTATTTGCTCTAAATCTTCCACTTCCTCTGTCGCTCTATCCACCTTTTTCAAAATCATCGCCGCCAGTTCCATCCGTTCAAAGTCCATCAAAATTCCCGTGCCATAATATTCTACCATTTTCGCACCAATCACCGTTCCGAGTTTTCCTCGCCCTTGATGAATATTCAAATCCGTCAGCGAAAACATCTCCACCCCGCCCGCAAGTTTCGATTTCGCTTTCCGAACTCCTTTTGCCATCGCCGAAATTTTCCCAAACGGTGTAATCAAACTCAAAATCCGATCCGCCTCGCCATAATTCGTGCGCCGCAAAATAATCCCTAAAGTCCGACAATCTTTATTCGGCATACTCTTCGGCATAACTTTTAATCTCCTCCGGTCGCATCGTATCTTTATTTAAAACCCCCACCACGCCATAAACCGATAAATCTCGCCCCGAAAAATTTAATGATGAAACTATCACTACCGGCACCAAAGCCGTATCCGCATATGAAATCAATTCATTCAAAAACGTAAACCCATCCGGCCCGTCTAGCAAAATATCCAAAAAAATCAATTCTGGCGCGCCCGTTTCAGCAATGTAATTCATCGCCTCAATTGCATTTTGAAAAATCCGCGTCGCTCGCTCACCGCACGCTCTAACAATACATTCTGCCATTATTCTGTCATCATCGATCACTAAAATCATTCAAACAAACTCGCTTGTTTCGAAATTGGTAAATCTACATAGAAACTCGTTCCGTCACGATGTCGCACCGCTCCAACTTTTGCATTCATATACCGCGAAAATTTCGAAGCGATGTAAAGTCCTAATCCCGATGAGCCTGGTCGCATTGCGATCGAAGTCGGTTTATTAATCCAACCTCGCTTCATTTCGCGCCACACATCCATCGGCAAAGTCGGACCGAAATCTCGCACCACAATACGCACTCGATCGTGAGTATCTCGCACCACTAATTCCGCTCGCGTCTGTTCTCCTGAATAATGCATCGCATTCAACAAAAAGTTATAAACCACGCTATATAATAAATCTCGATTCGCCGTTACCAGCCGCGACCGATTCGAATATTTAATAAACAAATCTCGCCGATTATGATTAAAAAGATAAGTCAATTCTCGCGTCACATCATCACACACAGCTCGCACCGCCACTGGCTCCATTTCAAACAGTCCATCTTCCAAACGCCGAATCTTCGTCAGGTCATTTACTTGTTTAATTGCACGTTCCGACACATTGACCATTTCGTCTCGCAAATGCTCTCCTTCAAGATTCATTTCTGGTAAGCCCAAAGCCAACTGCCTCAGCACCGCCAGCGGTGCTTTTAGTTCGTGTGCCGCTACTAAAATCCCCTCAACCTCCTGATCCATGCCCCCATTATATCACATCTATTCGTTAAAGGTCACCGTCCCGAGTAATTTATTATAATCATCCGCAAATGGCGTAGCATCAGTTTGTAAAATTACAGTTTTATCACGAATCTTAAAGATCACAATATACCCGTTTAATTCTGTATCTGGGATCGTTCCAGTGTATCTGTTCGCGGTAATATTATTATTTGCGCCGATCGTCACCGACTCCATTTTTAAATTCGCACCTTCATCATCGACATATTTCTGATATTTTTTTGAAACTTCATCAAAACTTTGGTTTAAGATCGCCACTCGCAGTGCATTAATCGTTTCTTCGCTCACAGCATCTACCTGAATCGGATTAAAGTATGCATTGAAATCTCCGCCCGCAGTCGCGGCTTTTTCGATATAAAGACTCCAAGTTCTCGGATACTCAAAAGTCAATTGTCCATAATCCGCCGGTCCTGAAAAAGTCTTATACGGATATTTTTCTCGTTCCAAAAACTCCGCTTCCATTTTTTGCGACTGTTCATCGCGTGCTGCCGCTTCTGCTACTTGAATTTTCGTGTCAATATCAGTTTGCGCCTCATTTCGTTCTAGCAACATCCAAATAAATAGCCCGATAAAAGTCACCGCGACCAATGACAAAATCACGATTGCAATCGTCTTAATCAATCCCGCCGCATCTTTTGTCGGTTTCGGCGGTAGTTGCACTTGTTGCACCATTGGCATACCATTCGGTGCAGTTTGATATTGCGTCGGTCCCGCCGGCTGCATCGGTTGCATCGGCGGCATCTGTTGCATCTGTGGCACCCCTGACATCCCAGGCATCTGATTATTATTCATAAGCTTATTATATCACATTATTTTCGAATCTATTTACTAAAATCTTTCGCCAAAACCTTAATCTCATTTTTCAACTTATCTAAATCCTCATTTATTTCTTTTGCCAATCTCGTCGCTTCTTCATATCTTTTCACCGCTTCGGATAATTCGAATTCGTCCGAATAAAACCACTCAACCTTTTCGTCTAATTCCGCAATTTTTGCATTTAAATTCTTTTTTTCTGCCATTTTTAACTCCTTTCTTTCACTTTTTTTACTTCAGCAGTAATTTCTTTTTCGAATGTTGTAATTTTTACAACATCACCAGGCGATATTTTTCCACTTAAAATCGCATAACCACGTTTTAATATTTTTTCTGGGTTCGACGCCTCGAGTAATCGCACCTTCAACATCACTTCACCTTCTTTCTTTTCAATTTCATCACCTAGTCGCCTTGTCACTTGCGCCATTTTGTCTGCACAAATCATATTTACTTTTTCAATCATATCCCGCCCAACTTTTTGAATCAATTCTTCCGTAATTTTCGACTTATTCTCAACTCGTCGCATTATATCGCGTTCAATCTCTTGCATTTTTCGCGTAATCATATTTTTCGCATTCACCCGATTCATCGGCGTTAAAATTTCCGCCGCATTTGACGGCGTCGATGCTCGCTTGTCTGCCGCGAGATCGCATAAAGTTTCATCGACTTCATGACCAATTCCCGTGATCACTGGAATTCTCGAACCCGCCACTGCTCGTGTTAATTGCTCGTTGTTAAAGCAGGCCAAATCATCCGCGCTCCCGCCTCCACGCAAAATCGCAATCACCTCGACCTCGCCGCGTTCATTAAAATAGTTCAACGCTCTCAAAATTTGATCTGGTGCATCCAAACCTTGAACTTGTGTATGCGCCACCTGAATCTCAATTCCGCCCCATCGCGCATTCAAAATTTTCACAAAATCCGCATAACCCGCCGCCTGCGTCGATGAGATTACTCCAATTCGCGTCAAATTTTCCGGTAACGCCCTTTTATTGAGCGGCAAAAACAACCCTTCTTTTTCTAGCTTCTTTTTCAAAAGTTCGTAAGCTTTCTTTAAACTCCCCTCCCCCACCGGCGCAATCTTTTTTACCGTCACCGAAAATTTCCCCCACTTCGTTATCCTCGGTAAACCTCGAAGCAAAACTTTCATCCCGTCCTCCAGCGGAATTTTCAATTCCCACACCGGCATAAAACAATTTATGCTCGACTCTTCATCTTTCAAATCGAAAAACACCCATTTATTTTGATTAATCTTAAAGCTCGCCACTTCGCCTTTAATCTCTGTCTCGTCAAGCTCACAGCGCAACGCATCATTCGTCAGTTTAATAAACTCCGTTGGAGTCAATGCATGGTCGTCATCCGTACAGTTATCACGTAAATCATGACTACATTTATCATATTCATTATAATCATCAAGGCCATCAAACATTTTTCTTCCCTCTTACTGCTTTATAATACGGCACTGAACCCGACACGATCGTAAATACTAATGTGATCGCCCGCGTCATCACCGTGATAATTGTTGCTGTCGGGAAATCTACCCCAAGCACAATCATCACCCCCGCCATTCCGAGCTCATATAGTCCATACGGCACAATTCCATCAAACACCGATCCAATCGCCTCACCAACCATAATGTACAGCAAAAGCTCCGGTCGCCCAAGCGAAATCGCTACAATCCAATACGTTCCAATTTCACATAAACTATAGATCAAACCCCAAAGCGCCGGTTTTTTCAAATGGCGCCTATTGTTTCTTGCAATTTTCACGCTTTCATGAATATCCCAAAAATACGTCCGAATTTTATCATTCTGTTTTGTTTTTCGTTTTCGTCCAAACGTCACAATTTTCAACAAAGTTGCTGATATTTTTGTCATCATATTCGAAAAAAATTCAATCCGTTTCTTGCTCCCAGCAATAAAAATTACTAACCATAAAAACAACATCACGCCAGTATTCATTAAGATCGCCACCGGAATAATCCATTTCGCTTCATTCGGGATCAGGTCAAACGCCAACAAAATCACCACTGCCACTAGCGCCTGTAGATAATTAATTACCGTCGTTACCGCGTATCGAAAAACATACAAAAATGATGCTTGCCCTGCAGTTACATTATATGGCCTTAAACGATAAGTTAGAAATGCCAATCCACCAATACCTCCCGCCGGAACCGCGTGACTAACAAAATTCAGCTCAGTTGAAATTCTCAAAATTTCTTTATTGCTAATTTTCTTCATGTTTATTCGATGGTGCAAATACGAAAAGAAAATTTGTCCACATGCAAAGTACATAAAAAGCTGTTCCGGAATTAAAAGCAAAAGCACAAATTCATTCGCGTCCGGCAAATGATTCAGAGTTTCCAAAAAATCCGCTCGGTTTTCGTAAATCACATACCCAACTAAAACTATCGTTAAAATAATCAAGATTGTCCGAAACGAAAACCTCCGGCGTTTATTTTTAGCCATAACAAAATTATATCACATCTATGTTATAATTAGAGTATGAATTATCTTGCTGTTCTCGGTCGTCAACCCGAGATTTCGATTGCTGAACTCGAAAGCCTATTTTCTGATGTCGAGAAAATTTCACCCGAACTCGCAATTTTTAATTCCGAAAATTTGCCAAATATTGATCTTTTTGGCGGAAGTTTAAAATTTGCTATTAAGCTTGATCAAAAACCACTCGATTTTTTACAAAATTCACCTGCTGGGAAAATCACTTTTGGACTTTCCGACTATTCTAGAAGCGCCAACAAAAATTCCGCCACGCACGAAGCATTAAAGTTGAAGAAAATCCTCACTCGTCACGGCCGCTCCGTGCGCGTAGTTGAAAATCGCGCCGCCGCGCTCTCGACCGCCACCGCACTTCATAATGGACTCTCTGGGAAAAACGATCGTAAAATCGAACTGATCAAAACCGACCGTGGTTGGTTCCGCACTATCGGCATTCAAAATATCGACGCTTACACTCGCCGCGATCAAGCTCGCCCCGCTCGCGACGCCCGCGTCGGTATGCTCCCGCCTAAACTCGCGCAAATTTTAATCAATCTCTGCGGCCCGCTCGAAAAGCCCGCCACTCTGCTCGATCCGTTTTGTGGCACAGGCGTTGTTTTACAGGAAGCCTTATTGATGGGTTTTCAAGTTTGCGGCACTGATATCGACGAGCGTATGGTCAAATATTCTGAAAAAAATCTTAATTGGCTGCTAGGCGACTTGGAAATTGTTGATCTTGAGGGCATCCGGAGGCTGGCAAGCCGAGGAAAAGCGCCGGCCACCCGTGGCGACGGGCTGGCCGGACGCGGCCCGAAAGATGACAATTTACAAGTCATTCCTAACGTTATCCAGATAAAATCTGAAAAACCCGAAAATACTTCCCTTCGGACACGCTCAAGGGCGCTCGCCCAAGCTTATGGTCCTCAGGAAAGTATTTCTCGGGTTTTTCAGATTTCGCAAGGTGACGCGACGACCTGTAAGTGGCCTCATATTGATGCCGTAGCTTGCGAAGGTTACCTCGGTCGACCATTTTCGAAAATCCCGACCGAAATCGAACTAAAAACCGAACAACAGAATTGTCAAAACATCATTCTCGGTTTCCTAAAAAACCTATCTAGCCAAATTTCTGAAAACACTCCAGTCGTAATCGCAATTCCAGCTTGGCTTCGCAGTGATCATACTTTTAAACGCTTAAAAATTCTTGACGAAATTGAAAAACTGGGGTATAATGTTAGTAATAAGTCGCGCGAGGGCCTTCTTTATCATCGTGAAGACCAGATTGTCGCGAGAGATATAATAATTTTAAGGAAAAAATAATGTCACATGTCAAAGCTGGCGGTACCGCCAAAAACATCCATAATAATGCTGGCCAGCGCCTCGGCGTTAAGCGTTTCGGTGGCCAAAAAGTTAAAAACGGCGAAGTTTTAGTTCGTCAAACCGGCGCGACTAAAATCGCTGGTCCGGGAACTTACATGTCCCGAAACTTCACGATTCATGCTGCGAAAGACGGCGTAGTCACTTTTGTCAAAACTAAGAAAACGCATTTTTCCGGCAAAAGTCTCCCCCGCGTTCGTGTTGAAGTTCGCTAAATCTTAAAAAACTGCTCGCGTGAGCAGTTTTTTTGTTACGCCAGGAACTTTTAGCAAACCACCAAAAATTTATTTTTACCTTTTTTCACCAATGCTGTCTGCGAAAGTTCAATATCCTCTTTCACCTTTTCGCCATTAACCGAAACCGCGCCTTGTGCGATAAATTCGCGCGCCTTCTTTTTCGATTCCGCTAAACCATTCTTCACCAATGCCTCGACCAACATCGTTCCTTTCTTCTCTTTCGGCAGATATTTCGCAAACTCCAAAATCTCATCACCCGAAAATTCGCTAAAATTCGTTTCGCGATCGAACAAAACTTTCGTTAAATTCTCAATTGCTTTCGCATTTTCAATTCCGTGCACCACTTCCGTCACTCCCCGTGCCAAAGCCTTTTGTGCAATTCTCAATTCAGGCTGAGCCTTATGCTCCGCTAAAATTTTTTCAATCTCCTCTTTTTCAAGTAATGTGTAGATTTTAATCAAATATTCCACCGCCTCGTCCGGTTGATTCAACCAGAATTGATAAAAATCAAAAATCGACGTATAATTTCCCGAACCATTATCTTCGCTCGCGAGCCAAATCGCGTTTCCTTCGCTCTTGCCGAATTTCCGTCCCGTCACTGGATCGATAATTAGTGGTGTCGACCACACATCCGCATCTGCGCCTTCGAGCCGACGAATTAAATGAATTCCCGAGGTACAATTTCCATATTGATCCGCTCCGCAAAGTTGCAAAGAAATCCCATGCTCACGAAATAGATGCAAAAAATCATACCCTTGAATCAAGGTATACGAAAACTCCGCATAACTAATTCCCGAACCACCTTCACCAATCCGATTTTGAACAAATTGCCGATCGAGAAGTTGCGTCATTGAAAATGCTTTCCCAACTTCGCGCAAAAATTCCAAATAATTAATCTTCGAAAACCAATCCAAATTATCCACCATCGTCACATTTTTATCAGACACCACCCGTTCAATCTGTTCCCGAATACATTTTTTATTATGCTCGACTTCGTCCAGCCCCTTCAGGTCACGCTCGCTATTTTCTTTCGGGTCACCAATTTGTCCCGTCGCTCCACCAACCAACAAATACGGCTCATACCCATGGCGCACAAAACATGCACACATCATCAGTGCCGCCAGATTTCCAATTGTCAACGAATCCGCCGACGGATCCGCACCCCAATAAAACTTTTTCGACGCTCGCGTATCTAATTCCGTCGCGTCCCCAATCGTCGTTTCAGCTTTAAACCCCCGATAAATCAACTCTTCCGATAATTTCATATCTTTATTATATCACAACTTCTCGCCAGCTCGCGCTCGATTCGCCCATTCGTCCGCCATTTCATTATATTTCGTCCCAACATGTCCACGTACCCATACCAATTCCATTCTTTCCGGCTCATAAATCTCATAAATCTTCTGTACAATATCTAAATTTTTTATCTCGCCATTTTTTTTCTTCCAATTATTCTTCGCCCATCCTTCCATCCATTTCGTAATCACATTAATCCAAAATTGTGAATCGGTATGAATTTCACATTCTTTCGTGCCAGTTCGTCGCATTGCCGCCAAAATTGCCATCCCCTCCATCCGAATATTTGAAGATTCTTTTTCAGAGCCCAAAATCACTGGTTTCGCTTCTTCGCCCCGCACCTCAATTACTGCAAATCCGCCCGGCCCAGGATTCGGACTCGCACTACCATCAGTCCAAAAGACATATTTCATTATTCAATTATATCACAAGCCTTTCGCTAGCAACTAGTTTCACTCTATCAAAGGCTCCAATTTCTATATCAACTCACTATTTTATAATCTCGTCAATAATTCCATATTCCAATGCTTCTTCCGCACTCATCCAATTATCTCGATCCATATCTTTCTCGACTTGCGCTAACTTTTTCCCTGTATTTTTCGCAAAAATTTCCGCCAGCCGTTTTTTCAAGAACACGCCTTCTCGTAGCATAATTTCCTGATCCGTGATTTTTCCCTCCGTTCCTGACGATGGCTGGTGAATCATCACCCGCGCATTCGGCAAACAATATCTCTTGCCTTTTGCACCCGACGACAAAAGCATTGCTCCCATCGAAGCCTGCAATCCGATTCCAATCGTTTCCACATCCGGCTCGATATAATTCATCGTATCAATAATCGCTAATCCATCATACACACTTCCACCAGGCGAATTGATATATAACTTAATCGATTTTTTCGGATCTTCATGCGCCAAATATAAAAGTTGCGCAACCACTAAATTCGCCGTGTGCGAATTTACATCTTCGCCGAGAAACACGATCCGATCATTCAAAAGTCGCGAATAAATATCATACGCTCGCTCGCCTCTATTCGTTTCCTCAACTACCGTTGGCACTAAATAATTTTTCATTTTTCCTCCTTCGCTAATTCTAATTGCTTATTTTTTAATTTCAACATCGGAATATCGCCCTTGTTCAATTCACCCATAATGATTTTTTCCGACAACATCGATTCGACTTCATCTTCAATTTTTCGCCTTAACGGCCGCGCACCATTTTTCGGATCATAACCTTCTTCAATCAAATAATTTTTCGCTTCGTCGCTAATTTTAAGTCCAATCCCCTTTGTCGCCAACCGTTTTTTCAAATCATTGATCAAATTATCGAAAATCCGTTCCACATTTTCGCGCGTCAGAGCGTGAAAGACTAAAACGTTATCCAAACGGTTGATCAATTCCGGCCGCATCACTTTTTTCAGCGCTTTCATCGCATAGGTTTTATTCTCTTCATATTCTTCTGTTAACGCTTTTTTATCTTTTTTCGTTTTCGCGCTAAACCCGAGTTCGCTTTCACGATACATTTCGCTCGAACCGAGATTCGAAGTCAAAATCACAATAGTATTATTAAACTTAATTTTATTGCCTTGTCCATCTGTCAAAACTCCGTCTTCCAAAATCTGTAACAATAAATTAAATACATCCGGATGCGCCTTCTCGATTTCATCAAACAAAACCACCGAATATGGTTTGCGTCGCACTGCTTCCGTCAATTTCCCGCCGTCATCATAACCAATATATCCAGCCGGCGCGCCGACCAGCCGCGAAGCATTATGTTTTTCGCCAAATTCCGACATATCAATTTTCACTAACGCATTTTCGCCGCCAAAAACTTCTCGCGCAATCACTCGCGCCAATTCCGTTTTCCCGACACCCGTCGGACCCATAAATAGGAACGAGCCGATCGGTCGCCTAGAATCCGCGATTCCGCTACGTCCGCGCCGAATTGCCTTTGCTACTGCATTAATCGCTTCGTCTTGCCCCACAACTGATTCCTTCAAATGCTTTTCAAGATCCATCAACATTTTCATCTCACTGCCATGCACTTTCGAGACCGGAATCCCAGTTTTAAGAGACACTGCCGTCGCCAAATTCTCTTCCGTCAGAGTCGGTTGTTCAATTTCCTTCACCCCCGCCTTTTCCATTTTCTTAATTTCCTTATCCAACTTCACCGCTTCGGTTTTATAATTTGCCGCTTTTTCATAATCTTCTTTTTCCGCCGCTTCCTCGATCTTTCGTTCCAACGTCGCTTTTTCAATTTTCATTTTCTTATATTTTCCGCCACCTTTTTTGTCCGCCGCCACTTTGCAAATCGCGCTCGCCTCATCAATAATATCAATCACCTTGTCCGGCATAAACCGATCATTAATATACCGCTGCGACATCGTAATCGCCGTTTCTAAAATTTCGTCCGGAATTTTTACACCATGGTGTTTTTCATAATGTTTTTTAATTCCCTTTAAAATTCGTAAAGTCACCGTCGCCGAAGGCTCTTCAACCATCACGGTCTGAAAACGCCGCGACAAGGCCTTATCTTTTTCGATCGAACGTCGGTATTCATCCAAAGTCGTCGCGCCGATTAACTTTATCGAATTTCGTGCTAGCGCCGGCTTCAAAATATTCGCCGCGTCCATCGAACCTTCACTCGATCCCGCACCCGATAAAAGATGGATTTCATCAATAAATAACAGCACCGAATCATCATCAGTTGCTTCATCGATAATACCTTTAATTCTTTCTTCGAATTCACCGCGGAATTTCGTCCCTGCGACCACCGAAGATAAATCAACTTGATAAATTTGTTTGCCAATTAGCCCGCCTGGCACTTCATTTTTCGCAATTCGCGTTGCCAATCCTTCAACAATCGCCGTTTTTCCGACTCCCGCCTCACCAATCAACACCGGATTCGATTTTGTCCGTCGCGACAGAACCGTCACCACGCGTTCAATTTCACTTTCTCGCCCAATCACCGTATCTAACTTCCCCGCCTTCGCTTCCTCGGTCAAGTTTTTCCCATATCGATTCAAAAATTTCAACGGCGACTTTTTCAAATACTTTGCCTTTTCCGCTTTTAGCTTCTCGTCCTTCGTTTGCTCTTCAACTAAATCCTCAATTCTATCCAAAATTTTTTCCGTATCGACTTTTAGCCCCATCAAAATCAATGATGCCCGTGAATTCGGTTGCGAAAGTAGCGCATATAAAATATGTTCCGTTCCAATCACGGTTAAACCTTGTTCTGCTGTAAAGTTCTGCGCCATTCTCAAAGTTAAAATCACCGCTTCCGAAAGTGACATCATCGCCATATCACTCCCTGGCACTTCTACCGCAACTTTATTCAATGCTTTTTCAACTTCTTCCAGCGTCGCACCTTCATTTCGCACCATTCGCGCACCCGTCGAATTATCCATCGACATAATTCCGAGCAACAAATGCTCCGTCCCCATATAACCGTTATTATATCTTTTACTATAATAGTCCGCCTTTTGGAGCGCAAAACGCGCATTTTCCGAAAGATGACTCATAATTTCACTAAATTCTGCTTGCATAGTCTCAGTATATCAAACTAGCACTCAAACGTCAAGAGTGCTAATCGCCCATTTCTCGCGCCATTTTTTCCAACTTTCGAAAATCAGTTTTATTTGCTTTCGTCAGTGGCAATTCGTCCATAAATATCACTTTGCGCGGCAATTCATATGGTTTCAAAATCATTCGCCGTTTTCCAATATAAAATGGTCTTGCTGCGTCAGTAACAATTTGCCGGCGCACTTGATTATTATGCCCAACACCTTCTTTTGTCACCACAAAAGCATATGATGCCAATTTCAATTTAGCGTCCGGCCCCTTCACCACATAGCATCGCTCAACTAAATCCGACTTCGCTACCGCGAGCCTCACCACCTCATAATATACCTTCGCTGGCAAGTTATTGATAAAGAACGTCGCCCGTCCGATCAGTGTCACAAAACCAGTTTCCGATACTGACGCAAGATCACCCGTATTCACAAACCGCTTACCGTTCACCTTAATAATTTTTTCCTCTGTCAGTTCCGGCCGATTATAATAGCGACTCAAAATGTGTTTACCATGTACATATAGAATCCCCGTTCGTCCAAAATTTAATTCCTCGCCAGTTTCCGGATCTAAAATCATCACATGCGCACCCGGCACAATTTTCCCCACCGTATCCGGATGATAGGTCGCTCCGACCGCCACAGTAATACTTCCGAGACATTCTCCTACTCCATAACCATTACACATCTTCACTGTCGCGCCATGTGCCTTGAAAAATTCCATTGCCGCGACTGACGCATTTTTTTCCAATCTTTCTCCGCCCGAAATGTACATTTTCGTCGCCGACAAATCCACTTCTGGCGATAACTCTCGCGATAACATGTCGAGAAGTAATGGCACTGCCTGAATCACATTGACTGGCTTGCTAAAATAATAATCCAAATTCTCCTCATTTATGTCCGGCGTCAAAATCACCGAACTGCCCCCAATAATAGGCGTCATCACCGATGTCCAAAATCCATACGGACAATCAAATTTCACAAACGACAGCCAAGTCTTAATGTTTTTATCCCACATTTTAATCCCCGACGCCGCTTTCGAAAATAGCGCCGCCGCAATCAAATTCTCATTTGTAAACACCATCGGCTTCGGCCCAGAAGTTGAGCCCGACGTGAAGGTAATAATCGCCTCATTTTTTCCGCCAAAAATATTTTTTGGCACCCGCCCGTGATAGCCTTTTGCAACTTCTACGAGCGTTTTCTTCCCGAGCATAAAAGTTTCCAAAATCGTCGTTTCAAATTTCTTTTCATCGAAATCCGAAGTCAAGTTAATTACATTTTTAATCGTCTTCGCATCTTTCTTCAATTCTTTAATTTTCCCAGCAGTCTTATTCTGCACGATGAGAAGTGGAGATTTGAACTCTTCAACATGTCGTAGTAAAGTATCTCGCGGCGTTTTTTCATCCAAAAATGACACAATCGCACCAATTTTATTTGCTGCCAAAAAAATAACGATGTTGTCATACATCGTTTTGGCCGTATAAATCGTGATAATGTCCCCCTTCTTGATTCCGAGTGCGAGAAATGCTTTTGCTAATATTTTTCGATCCCGCTTTAAATCATTTCGCGTAAAGTCCTGTTCCTTCTGGTTCACGACAATTTTATCCCAATGCCGAAAACTCGAAAGATTAAATAGCGCCGAAATGCTTAAGGGCGGTACTATTGGATCATGCTGTTGATTCTTGATTCTTAACATAATTACCTCATTTTATTCTTCCATTATAACACACTATGTTATAATGAAAACATTATGATTACTAAAGCTATTATTCCGGTAGCTGGATGGGGGACCCGTCGGCTGCCGATCACCAAAATCATCGAAAAATCAATGCTTCCGGTCGGAAATCGTCCGTTAGTGGATTATTCGGTCCAAGAACTTATCAAAGCGGGTGTCAAAGACATCTATATGGTCATCTCAAATGTCGAACCCTGTCAAGTTCAAGAATTCTATAAAGATAATTTAGCGCTCAATCAATATCTCACCGCGCGTGGAAAAGAGGACCGTTTAAAACTCGCCAAAACTTTGCCTGACGACGTCACGATTCATTACACAATACAAGACCCGGCTGGTAAATACGGCACCGCCGTTCCGATCGCAATGGTAGTCGAAGAATACAATTTAAACGAATCCGTCCTAGTCTTTATGGGCGACGATTTTATTTGGAATCCCGACGGAGAATCCGCTTCCGAATCTTTGATTAAATCGCTACAGTCCCCCGACGAATCCGCCATTCTTGGCGTCGAAATCGACAAAAATGATGTCAGAAAGTATGGTGTTTTGTCGGCTGAGAACGGCAAACTCGTCGGCGTCGTCGAAAAACCGACGCCCGAAGAAGCGCCGAGCAATCTCATTAATGTCTCAAAATATATCATGTCGCCAGAACTCTTACAAAAAATCGTCAAGTATGTCGATGAACATGACTTCGGACCGCTTGATCAGGAATATCTCGTTACCGATCCAATCGATGATTTTATCAAAAACGGTGGCGTAATGCGTGTTGCCCCAACTTCTGGTCAATATCTCGATGGCGGCTCAGTCGAAGGTTGGCTCCACGCAAATAATGTTGTTTGCGGTCATTAAGCCTTAAAAAATAGCTGTTTTCCTCAGCTATTTTTTTAAAGCTTTGTCTTTTTATTCTGTTTTCATGATTAACGGCGCTGCCCAAGTTTTCGGATATTCTTCCAATCCAAGCAGAATCGAAATCGTCGCCGCCACATTCGCAAGCCCCGGTTTTTCTAATCCAGACATCTGATATTTATATCGATTTGGCGTATTATCATAAAATATACACGGAACTTTGTTTGTGGTATGCGAAGTTTTTGGCACACCTTTTTCATCTAATAATTCTTCCGCATTGCCATGATCCGCAACCACAATCAATGCTCCACCCAGTTCGTCCACTTTCGCTGCTAACCGCGCTAAACTAAGATCGATCGCCTCCATTGCTACAATCGTCGCCTCCATATTTGCCGTATGCCCAACCATATCTCCCCCTGGATAATTTATTCGCACAAACTTGAAATCCGCCATTCGCGCCAAAACCGCATCTGTAATTTCTGCGCTTTTCATCCATGGTCGCGTCTCAAATGGTTCAGTATAAGATTCCACTTCGACAAATTCTTCACCTTCTACCTTATTATAGCTATTGCCATTGAAGTAATATGTAATATGCCCGAATTTTACCGTCTCCGAACATGCCAGCTGCGAAACTCCATGCGCACCTAAAAACTGGTTCAAAGTTTCAGTAATTTCTGTCGGCTCTATTAACCGATGTTCCGGCACATGTGTGTCCGAATTATATTCCGTCATTCCAACAAAATACACATCGTTCGGCGTATAATCTCCGCGATCAAAATACGGAAAATCCCAATAAGTAAATGCTTGTGCAATCTCAATCGCTCGATCTGCTCGAAAATCAAAATAAATCAACGCATCACCTTTTTTGATTTGTCCCACCGGTTGCTCATTTTCATCCACTACTACAAATGCCGGCAAATATTGGTCCTGAACATCCGGATCAATTCGCCGCATCATATTTATCGCCTCAGTCGCTGTCGGAAAATAATATTTCGCCTCACCTTCAACCATCATATCCCAACCGCGCTTTACCACCTGCCAATCATTTTCATATCGGTCCGCCACTGTCGTCATTCGTCCGCCACCCGAAGCGATCCTAATATCTGCATCAACAAATTTCGCCGCAAATTTTTCAAATCGTTCAATATAACCCGGTTCCGAACGTGGCGCCACATCCCGTCCATCAAAAATCGCATGCACTCGCATCCGTCGTACACCTTCTTCGTAAGCCCGCTCGATCATTCGTTCAAGATGCGAAATATGGCTATGAACCCCACCGTCCGAAAAGATTCCCGCGAAATGAAGCGTTCGCGATACCATCTCTCCATTATAACACACCTCGGAAGATTTGTCAACCTCCCCCTCTAGAACTCGCCGAATCGCACTCTGCCATGCCTCCGACTTAAAAACCGTTCCGTCACGAAAAGCTTTTTCAATATGCGCAATTCCTTGTTGAAAAGTTCGTCCCGCACCCATAGTATTATGCCCAACTTCAGAATTACCCATCTGATTCTCGAGCAGTCCCACTGCTTCACCCGAAGCTTCTAGAGCCTCGTGAAAATACTCTCGCGCTACTCGTCCGAGCCACGACGTTCGTGCTTTTGATACTGCGTTTCCACCTCCATCCGGAGCCAACCCCACGCCATCAAGAATTGCCAAAACTATCGGCCCATCATACGATAATTTTTCCATAAGCTTATTATAGCACCTTATAATAGTTTCTTCAATTCATTTTTGTAGGCCTCAACACCAGGTTGATCGAACGGATTCACACCGAACAGCTTCGCAGAAACCGCACACGCTAATTCGAAAAAGTAGATCAATTCTCCAAATCCCATTTCATCATACGACGAAACGCCGAGATTCAGTACTGAAATTCCGCCTTCCGCATGCGCCGTACGCACCGCCGCAACGATTTTTGTATTACGTTCATCAGTTGGGTAATCGATAACCGTCTCCCATAGGTTTCGTCGTCCGTCTTGCATAAATTGCCCAAACGAATGTAAATCTGTCGAATAAATCAAGCTTGCAGGAAAGACTCCTTGTTTATTTTTACCTTCACTTTCACCGAATAATTGCTTCAGCCATTCATTAAAATATTGTGTCGCCGGCTCGACACTGGCGAACACCTCTGTGTCGTAGCCTTTTCGTCCCAGTTCATATCGCATCCAGGCATACTTCGTCGCCGGTTCGATAGCCGATTCAACCGCTTCGGCCGCCCCTTCAAGCAACTTATCAACATTCACCCCAGCCACTGCCATTGGCAAAAGACCAACCGCTGACAAAACCGAATAGCGTCCGCCGACATCATCCGGCACTACAAATCGCGTATAGCCCGCCGCTTCCGCCTCGTCATGTAAAGCACCTTTTTTTCGATCCGTTGTCGCGTAAATCCGATCAGCCGCCGCTTCTTCGCCATATTTTTCAATCAACTTCTTCTTGAAGGCATCAAACGCAATCGCCGGCTCGAGTGTAGTTCCAGATTTCGAAATTACATTCACCGAAAAATCATGATCACCGACTTTTTCCAATGCATAATCGAGCTCTCGTTTCGACAACGAATTTCCCGCATAAATAATTTTCGTTTCCGACTTCGGTCGAAGCGCCTCAATTATCGCCCGATGCCCGAGATAGGACCCCCCAATTCCAATGCAAACTAAGTATTCGCTTTCCTCCTGAATTTTTTTTGCCGCTTCCTTAATTCGCACGAATTCCCCCATATCAAACTTCCGCGGCAAAGTCAACCACCCCCCCATTTTATCTTGCGCAATCTCTTTCAAAATTCCCGCTATTTTCTCTTTATCTATCTTTGGATTGAAATTTATTGTAATCATATCACCTCCTAATTACTCTAATTATACCATGGCAAGTTTACTCTTAACACATTTTGGTTTCTCATCTGATAGATTTTATGTTATAATGTTATTAAGCCCGAGTGGCGGAATTGGTAGACGCGCTAGCTTCAGGTGCTAGTGATAGCAATATCGTACAGGTTCAAGTCCTGCCTCGGGCACCACTAATTAAGTTTTCTCATGACCCCTTTGTGGTCATTTTTTATCAGCTCTAATCTCGCCGCGATTTCTTTTTCGCCGATTTCAATCGCACGTCTCAAAGCCGACTCTTCTCGCATCGGCTCGAAAAATTCTTTCCAAGCTTTAAACCCTTCCTCCGTCCGAATCACATTCGCCGTATATCGCGGATACGCGTCAAGCGACTTATCGCCCATCATTTTTTTCACAAAATCCCAATGCGAAATCAACCATTGCCAAACCATTTTTCGCGCCCGTGTATTTCTAAACAGATAAATAAACAGATGTAGTTGGTCCTGCGGTTTCACGAGTTCTGTGTCGCTCAAAACCTCCACCATCCGCGTCAAAACCTTTTCATCTCGCGCCAAAGTTGTCGCGAACAACAAGTCAAATTTCACATCCGGATCCGCCGTTTCGCGATACGCACTCAAATATTCATCCACCATCTCCGGCTCAAAATAAATTTTCGCGTCTAGCACCGCATCCCGAATTTCCGCATCAATTTTTGCAAAATCCCGCGTATACAAACCCGCCAAAACTTTCAAATTTTCCTTGTTTTCCGCATAATAATCCAGCCCCTCCAAAATCGCCCGGAGTCTCAGCGTATTTTCATCATCATTCGCTCGTGTCACCAGTCCAATTTCCGCAAGTTTCGGCTGCACAAGTTCCCCCACAAACTTTTTCAATTTTTTCTCCTCATCCGAATCCGGCTCACAGAAAATTTTCAGTTGCCCAATAATAATCGCTACAATATTCCACACTGCCGCCGAGCTTTCATCCCGAAATTTCTCCAACAAAGGCAGCAATGATGCCGACGACGCCAATTTCGTCCGGCAAACCAGCGACCGATCGATCAAGAGTCGCAATTTTTCCTCCAAATTCAGCTCATCAAATCGTTTTAAACGCGCATTAAATTCTGCCTCCGACAAATTCAACACATAATGCCCGCTCATATCTTCCGTAATTTTCGGCAGTGGCCAATCCGACTTCATCATTTCACCGTCTAACAAAAATCGTTTTTGCGAAAAACTGCCATTCGACTCATCAGCTGCCCCACCTGCCAACTCGTCCGCCTCCGTCGTAAACTCCACCACCGGATATCCCGGCCGATCAATAAACGCATGCATCATCGCTCTTACATCAAACTCCGCATATTGCGAAAGACACGCCCACAAATCATCCCCCACCGTATTCTGATACTTAAATTTCTCAAAATAGTCCTGAATTCCTCGACAAAATTCCGTCCAGCCCATCGCACGAATCAGCATTAACATCAACCTCGCCCCCTTCGAATATACAATCGCCCCATCAAACAACGTTGCAATCTCCGCCGGCTCGGAAACGTCTTGATGTACCGACTGCACACCCGAATACGCATCTCGCATGAGTGCTGAAAGACAGTCCCCAGTGAAAAATCCCTCAAAAATCTTAAACTCGGGATATGCCTGATCCACCGCATAATATTCCATCACGCTCGCAAACGACTCATTCAGCCACAAATCGTCCCACCATTTCATCGTCACAAGGTCCCCGAACCACTGATGCGACAATTCGTGTGCCACCGTCAGCGCCACCGACTTTTTCGTGCTGAGCGTCGCATTTTCCCCCGCCAGCATCATCGATTCACGATACGTCACCAACCCCCAGTTCTCCATCGCCCCCGCCTCAAAATCCGGTAGCGCCACCTGATCAAGCTTTTTCAAAGGATACTTCACCCCAAAATTATTGTCATAGAACTCCAAACTTTTCGCCGCCACCTCATTCGCAAAATCCACCGCATCAAGGTCTTGCGCCAACGAGCAATATGTCGTAATCTCCGTCCCATGCGCATTCTTTACGGTTTTTCCATGGAATTTCCCAACGACAAATGCCAAAAGATATGTCGACATCCGCGGCGTCGGCTCGAAGATAACCGAGCGCCCTTGAGCGTGTCCGAGATGAGGCATTTCAGAAACTGCCGGCATATTGGACAAGGCCATATCATCTTTATCGGGAACAGAGATTGTTAACTCAAACACCGCCTTCGCCGCCGGCTCATCAATACACGGAAATGCCTCCCGCGCATAGTGACTCTCAAACTGCGTCGCCACAATCGTCTCCGTCCGCCCCTGATACTCATACGTCGACAGATACGCCCCTTGCATATTTTCATTCAAACCGCCCTCATACCCTATTTCGACCCTAATTTCGCTCCTAGGGGCCTTAAAAACGCTCAAAACCCCATCTTTAACTTCAAAATCCGCCTTTTCGCCATTTACCGTCACCAAGCTAACAGATAAGCCAACTGCATGAAACTTCACTGTTTCCACCTTCGCAGTCCCAAAAACCGTTACTAGCCCCCCAATCGTCTTTCGTTCCTTGTCCACCTCTAAATCAAGAATATACTTTTCCGGCTCAAAATATTCTAAAAATCGCTCCATTTTACCTCCTTTTTTTTTAAGCTTTTCACCCCCGTTCTCACTCTAAATCCCCCTCCGAACACCCTAATAAGCGTCTTTTACGCGTGTAACTTTGCCCCTTCCGGCAATTTCGCCTCCGCTAAAATCGGTTCAAGTTCCTTCTCTTCCAGAGTTTCCTGTTTCAACAACGCCTCCGCGAGCGCATCTAGAACCTTCTTATTCGTTTTCAAAACCAATTCCGCTCGCTCCGCCGCCTCGTCCGACAATTGTTTAATCTCCGTATCGATCAGCTCCGCTGTCTTTTCCGAATACGGCTTGCCCGCCGTAATCGTATAGTAACCAGTTTTTTCATTCGGAAACACCGAGTTGCGTAATTTCGCGCCCATTCCCTCTTCAACCACCATCGACTTCGCAAGTTCCGCGACATTGCTCAGGTCTGAAGACGCCCCCGTCGTAATCGCATCTGTGCCGAAAATCAACTTTTCCGCAATCCGTCCGCCCATCGCCCGCGCAAGAATATCTTTCAGGTCATAAATGCTCTTATAACTCCGATCCTCCGGCGGCAAAAACCACGTAACTCCACCCGTCGAGCCTCGCGGAATAATCGTCACCTTATGCACCGGGTCCGAATCCGGCAACACATGCCCGACAATCGCGTGTCCCGCCTCATGATAAGCCGTGATTTTACGTTCTTTTTCATTCATCACCTTCGATTTTCGCTCTGGTCCAATCGCTACCCGCTCAAACGCTTCTGTTAAATCTTTATTCGAAATCGCCTTATGCCCCTCGCGCGCCGCCGTAATCGCCGCTTCGTTCGCGATATTCGCGAGGTCCGCCCCCGACGAACCCGCAGTTTTCTTCGCCAATGCCTCGAGATCAACCTCTTCCTCCACTGGTTTTCCCTTAAAATGCACCTTCAAAATCTCCAACCGGTCTTTTCGTTCCGGTAAAGTCACATTTACATGCCGATCGAATCGCCCCGGTCGAAGCAATGCTTTATCTAACATATCCACTCGGTTCGTCGCTGCCATCACGATCACCCCCGAATCGTTGTCAAATCCGTCCATCTCGACCAAAATCTGGTTCAAAGTCTGCTCATCTTCACGTCCTGCACCCCCACGCGCATCACGCTTATGCGCCACTGCGTCAATTTCATCAATAAAGATAATCGACGGCGCATTTTTTTTCGCTTTCGAGAACAAATCTCGCACTCGCGATGCCCCGACCCCGACAAACATCTCCGCAAATTCCGAACCAGAAATCGAGAAAAACGGCACATCCGCTTCGCCCGCCACTGCGCGCGCCATCAACGTCTTTCCTGTCCCAGGTTCGCCCGCAAGCAGCACCCCGCACGGAATTTTCGCCCCTAATTTCTCATATTTTTTCGGATTTTTCAAAAAATCAACAATTTCCATCAAATCTTGTTTCGCCGCTTCATTTCCCGCCACGTTTTTAAACGTCACTTTTTTCTTATCCGGACCATAAAGTCGCGCTCGCGATTTCCCAAATCCCATTGATTGGTTATTCGCGGATTGCGCCTGTTTCATCATATGCGACAAGAACCACACAATAATCAAAATCGGCACAATTGTAATCGCCACATCCAGCATCACGCCCCAAGTATTCACATCTTCTTTATATTCAATCGTCGGATATTTTTCCTCGCAACTTTTAAGTTCACCCCCTTCAAGCCCTTCACAATGGTTCACTAACCCTTGATCATATAAAGTCCCACTTGCATCTTTTCGTGAAGTCTCCGTTACCTCTTTTTCACCCTTCAAAGTAATCTCGAGAGTACTCCCCGTCACCGTAATTTTTTCAATATTTCCATTCGGATCATTCGCACGCTGGATCACGTCTGAAATCGGAACTTCAGTTTTCGTCAAGTTATCTTTGTTTAAATTCGTAATCAAAACCGCCCCCATCGCAATCACTAAAATCATAAATATCAGGCTTCGCGCCGTGTTCGAGGTATTCTTTTTCGCCGCTGCGGGCTTTTTTTGGTTCTTTTCCGCCACTTTATCTCCTTATTATATCTTTATTTTATCACGACTTCCTCAATTTTTCCTTAAAATGTGCTATAATTACATTACGCCTGGGTGTGGCGCAGTTGGTAGCGCGCGACTTTTGGGAAGTCGAGGCCGCTGGTTCAAGTCCAGTCACCCAGACCATTCGCACCTCTCGGGGCTTGGCGCAGCTCGGTAGCGCGCACGCATGGGGTGCGTGAGGTCAGGAGTTCAAATCTCCTAGCCCCGACCAAAACCAAATCAAAATCATATCAGGGTGTGGCGCAGTTGGTAGCGCGCAGCGTTCGGGACGCTGAGGTCGTCGGTTCAAGTCCGATCACCCTGACCAGAATTAGCTTTTCAACCCCCCTCGAAAAACCACAGTACAAAAAAGAAACCCCAGAGTAGGATTAAATCCTTTCGGGGGTTTCAATATTTTATATTATATCCCGACGATTATTTTATGTCAACTATTTTTCCCGCCTTTGATATATATTTTATGCTTTTTAATCCTTTTTCACATCAAACCCATTTGCCGCCAAAACTTTCGCCGTCTCATATTCGTGTGGTCAAACATTAACGTCCCCAGGAACAATTATAACTCCAACTTTTCTATTTTTCATACGCCCTACCCTATCACACGTTAAACAACTTTTCAACCACCAGAAACGATCATAATAGACACAAACACTAACGGAAGGAACTTTATGAAAAACTCCACTTCTCTTTTCACCGCAGCTGACGAAGCGGTGAAAAACTTCAAAAATACTAACACTAAAGCCAGCAAATCCGAGCTAAAACGCTTAAAAAGTGAGCGCAACAAAGCCTACAACGAAAACAAAAAATTCATCACTGAATTCGAAAAAGCCAATCTAAACTATCTCATTCTTCTAAAATCCACCAACGGTTTTTACAAATTTGTCGGTCATTCTGCCCTGTTTTATGCTCTAAACATCGCACCGAAGTTAAATCTCACCGCCAATCTCACCACCGACGGCGATTATGCCAGCAAATCCGCCGAAGGCATCGTCTCGGTTCGGGAACCCGAAAAACTCGCCGAAGCTTTCAAAACCCTCGGCATTAAACAACTCCGCCCCCGTCACAATCCCGACGATTTCATCCTTTTTAAGCTCCCTTGGGCCTTCACCGAAGCTCAGCTCGCCGAAATGCAGGACCAGCAAAACCAAACTCTCCGCCACTTCAACCAGCTCGTCATGATCGACAACGCCATCCCCGTTCTCTTTCTCCAACTCGAAGAACTCCTAAAAATCGTTCACGAGAACTCCCGCACCCTGCCTAATCAATTCGACCGCGACATTTTCGGCAAACCCCTCGTAGACACCGCGAACAGGATGGCCTATACCTATTTTGACCTCACCAACGGCCGCATTAACCGCGTAGACTGTTTTAAACGCCTTAAATCCGACCTCACTTTCATCAAATACCAAACTAAACTCCTTACCGACTTAAAACTCTGGCAACCTAAAACTTCCGTTCGCGCCGCCGGAATAATCACTAAAATCAGCGACATTCTCGATCGGGAATCTAAAAATAATTAATATTAACTAAAAACCAGAAAAACCATGGATTATCAAAAAAATTTTCAAGATTTTTTACTCAAAGAGCTTTTCGAGGCCTATTATAAAACCCGCGTCGGCGGCAAACGCAAGACTCAGAACGAGCATAATTTCGAAGCTAACGATCTCGAAAACCTCGTCCGCCTCCGCGACACGATTATCGCTCGCGCCTACCACCCGAGTCGCGGCGTCGCCTTTATTATTCACGACCCCGTCACTCGCGAAATCATCGCTGCCTCGTTCGTTGACCGCATCGTCCACCGCTTCCTCGTCAAATACGCTGACGAGTGGTGGGGCCCGCGCCTATTGCCCTGCTCCTACTCTTGTCGCAAAGGCAAGGGCACGCTCTACGGCATCAAAGACCTCCAGCGCAAAATGCGTCGCGTCAGCCACGACGGCACTATCCCCGCCTACGTCGTAAAACGCGACCTCCAAAGCTACTTTATTAGTCTAAACCACCAAAAGCTCTATGAGCGCGTATTATGGGGCTTAAAACGCCAATTTCCAGACGGTGGCGAGCTTTATCGCACGCTCAGGTATTTGTGGCGCGAAGTAATTTTCGATCGCCCGACCGAAGGTGTCACTATCCGCGGACACAAAAGCGACTGGGACGATCTCCCCGCCAACAAATCCCTTTTCAACCAACCCGAAGGTCGCGGGCTTGTCATCGGCAACTATACTTCTCAAGAGCTTTCGAACATCTATCTCGACCAACTCGATCATTTCGTCGTTGTCGACCGCAAACTCCGAAATTACGGTCGCTACGTGGACGACTTCTTCATCGTCGTCACTGCCGAGGACTTGCCCCGTCTTTTACGAGAAGATATGCCCCTTATCGAACGCAAAATCGATTCTCTCGGCTTAACTCTACATCCCAAAAAGCAATCCGAAGCCCCTATCGAACAGGGTATCGATTTTCTCGGCGCCAAGGTTTTTTACGACCACATCATCCCTGGCCAGCGCATCGCTCACAACCTCGCCACCGCCGCCTACAAAATCGCCACCACCGGTGAAGGCAAGCTAGAAAGCCTCACCTCTTACGACGGCCACCTCTCTCACTACGACAGTCATAAACTTATTCATAAGCTCTGGAAAAACCTCGGCTGGGACTACCCTTACCCGAAAAAATAGCCGTTAAAAAAGTGGACCTTTAGGTCCACTTTTCCTGGAAGTCCGGGAGGGCGAAAAAGCCCGAAACAAGAAACGATACGGACAACCACGCGACACACGCACCTAGCGCGCGACGCACCGTACCGAGTTGCCGTTGTTGCGTTTGTCGTTGTTCTGGGGGTTCAAATTGCCATTGGCGTCGAAGTTCAAGTCGTACGCGTTGTTCGAGTCGTTCACCACTGACGACCAGTAGTTGCCGTTGCTCCCAACGTTGTTCGACGAACCGTTCCAGTTCCCGCCATACACGAAAAAAGCCACAAAGACAGTTTAGGGAAGGGTATTTTAAACCTCTCTACATTCCGTAGAACGTAGGACGGAACAGTACAAAACCTAGCGTACTAGGTATACCCTTTGTCCTTCCATGATAGCTACAGGGGTCGGAGTGAGCCTTACCTCGGATCCACCTTAGAGCTACGCGGGATTACCCGCTTTTTTCATTATATCATACTTTTCCATCTCCGCGTCCGCGGGAGGAGAGTTTCAGAGTTTAGGAAGGCCTGGAGGCACGCAAAACCGAAAAACGAAACGCTAACCGCCCACGCTGA
>CAVDXX010000005.1:0-49336 GCA_963613175.1 bacterium
GTACACGCCCTTTCATGCACTCATTATATCATAACCTTTTTGCTTTTTTCAATATACGAATTAAAAATCACATCTTTTCCAAGGCGCGGAAGTCGACTTTAGCCATTTTGGTTTTGGGGAGTTCGGAGATAAATTTGATTTCGCGTGGAATTTCGTATTTGGCTAGGTTTTTGCGGTAAATATTCGCCAGGTCCTTGCGGATGATGCGTTCGGATGCGTCGGGTTTGGCAACCACGAATACCACCACCCTTTCGCCGCGCAGTTTATCTTCATGTCCGACTACGGCACAACTCTCCACTAATTCGCATTTCAGCGTGATGTCCTCGATGTTGGCGGGGTAAATGTTGTAGCCGTTTGAAACAATCATGCGTTTTAGGCGCGAGCGGAAATGTACCACGCCCCGCTCGTCGAGATAACCGATATCGCCAGTACGGAGATACTTTTTTGTGCCGACCTTAGTGAATGCCGCGACGGTATCCTTGGGGTTGTCGAGATAACCTTTCATAACCGAAAGCCCGCGCACCACGATTTCGCCGTCTTTGCCGAGTGGGACTGGTTGGCCGGTTTTTAAATCCAAAATCAAGACTTCGTTATCGGGAATTGGATAACCGATAGAATCGGGCTCCTCGGCGATAGAACGCGGAGAAAAAATAAAACCGCCAGAAGCTTCGGTCAGACCGTAACCATTTTCGATAACGGCTTTCGAGCCATGTGCCTTTAAAAACTCGTTGATATTTTCTTTGCTGGTCATACTAATTGTGTCGCCACCGGAAACAACGTATTTGACGTGCCTTAAGTCGGTTTTGCCGAATTTGATTTTGGTCATATATTCGAATACGGTCGGCACACCCACTAGTACGTTGAGTTTATACTTTTTGATATAACTTTTGAATTTTTTAGCAGAGAATTGCGGAATTAGTACGATAGTTGCGCCAAAATAAAGAGGCATATGAATACAACATCCCAATCCGAAAGCGTGAAAGTTCGGCAAAAAGGACATAAATGAATAGTCGGTTTTAAATAATTCCGGCACAAGATATTTGGCACCGAGTGCCTGAGCGTTAAAATTCAAGTTCGAAAGGACAATTCCTTTCGGGCGACCGGTAGTGCCACCGGAATACATAATCACGGCATCGTCGGTAGGATTAACCCGAGCATGGGGGTTGCCGATAAACCGGCTAGCTCGCATCAAGAGTCGATCCCAAGTGATGACATGCTGAGATTTTTTGATGTGATTTTTGCGTCCCTTAGTGAGTTTATAGATCGCGCGCACAATTATGTCCATCGAACGCGACGGCGAGACCACAATAACCTGTTCGAGGTCGGTGTTTTTAATAATCGCCTCGACTTTCGGATAGGAAATGTCAATACAGAGCATGATTTTAGAATGTGCTTTGTTCAAGTAATTCTCGATTTCTTTTTCGCTTGAAAGTGGGTGGACCATGTTTGCTACGGCGCCGATTTCGTTGATTGCGTAGAACATATAGACCGCTTCGGGAGTATTTGGCATACAGACGGTGATTTTTTCGCCTTTTTCTGCGCCAATAGCTTTCAGAGCCGCCGCAACTTTGTTGATTTTTTTGACCATATCTCGGTAAGACACTTCAGTGTCAAAATATTTGATTGCCGTATTGAGCGGATACTTACAACTGGCTTCGTAAATCGCGTCATAAAGCCCGCCGTCAAAATATTCGATATCTTTTGGCATTTTTTCAATGTATTTATATTTTGCGCCCTCGAGTTTGATGTCGATTTTGCGCAAAGTGTTCTTAACTTTATTATAAATGAATTCCAAAGGCATGCCTTAATTATATGATATAATCGAGGTATGGACAAGAACTTTCGAGTACGTGTAGTCGTCGGCACGATTATGCTCATAGGGGCAGCGATGGGGCTTTGTTTTTTCAATGGTTTACCGTTCCGGATTTTGTATTGTTTTTTTACAGCGATGGCGTTAGTCGAGCTTCTGAGTTTTTTCAAAAAGAAATTTTCGCACAGTAGCTTGTTATTTGCGATTTTAGAAATTCTATTTTTGGTTGGTGGAGTAATTTTTACGGCGAGAGTAGGGCTGAAAGAACTTTGGTGTATTGTGGTCGGCGTGCCGGGTTATGATATTTCCGCTTATTTGTTCGGGAAAATGTTTGGCGGAAAAATTTTTGGAAAAGCCCGTCCATTTCCGCACGTTTCAAAAAATAAAACTTGGGAGGGAACGATTTTTGGTTTAATAACAGCAGTCGGGCTGGTAACGATCCTACTTGCGGTCCACGGTGATTTAGCGTCAAATTGGATTTATCTATTTTGTGGACCGCTGGCACTGATAGGTGATCTGTTTGAAAGTTATCTGAAGCGAACTTTCAAAATTAAGGATTCAAACGAAGTAATTATCAAAAATAAGTTCTTTGAAAAATTAGAACTCTGCGTCGGCGGGTCAGAAGGGCATGGAGGTTTTCTTGACCGAATTGATTCGATTGCATTCACGATGACGACATTGCTATTGATTTCGCTTATTTAATAAGTTTTTGATAGCCTTTGATTAAATAATCTGCACCGGAATAAATCGTCAATAAAAGTGCGAGATAAAGAAAAATATTTCCAAGCACTGTAAAAATTTCAAGGTTAACAATTAAATTTAATAGAATGATAATTAATGCAGTCATTTGAAAAGTAGTTTTCCATTTACCCCAATTCGAGGCGGCAATTGTCGAGCCACTACGCGCCGCCATCATTCGCATACCGTCAACCGCAAAATCGCGCACCAAAATAATTGCAAAGACCCAAAGCGGAACCACGCCGAGATAAACTAAAACTAAAAATGCTAAATTGACGAGCGTCTTATCCGCTAACGGATCGAGAAAAGCGCCAAGATCGGTGACAATTTTTTGTTTGCGAGCCCATTTGCCGTCGATGAGATCGGTTAAAGCGGCAATAACGAACAAGGCTAGCGCCACGACTTTTGCCCAAACTGATCCGAGCATCACGAAAATCACAAAAGCTACCGCGAGCAACATACGCAGAAGCGTCAGATAAGTCGGTCCGGTGATTTTCGCGGAAGTATTTGCGGGAGTATTTGCGCGTTTGTTCATACGATCCTTTTTCGAGGTATAACTTGCCAAGCGCGAATGCCCGCAAAACGCGCTGCCAAAACGTCGGTCGACCATCTATCGCCAAGCATAACCGTTTCACTCGGTCTAAAACCATGTTCTTTCATCGTCGCAGTGAGTTTCATACTCAAAGGTTTTTTCGCCCACCAAACACATGGCACGTCGATCGGTTCGCAAAATTTCTGAATTACTTTTTTACGACCGTTATTACTGACTACAGCGATTTTTACTCCAACTTTGCGACAAGCCTTAATCCAAGCCGTGAGTTCGTCTGAAGGCTCTTTTTCGGAATGTAAACGCAGAGTATTATCGAAATCACACAACAATAACTTTACACCATTTTTTTTCAATATTTCTGGACTCACGTCTTCGAAACGTTCAAACTTTTTATCTGCACTAAAAATTCTCATGTGTTTATTTTAGCATAAAAATGGAGTATAATATAGATATGTATGGGAATTTTAGTGAGTTTTTGAAGGATAAACAGAGCCTTTGCGTAATTCAGGCTGAAAATCCGGACGGCGATTCTTTGGGCAGTGCGATTGCACTAGATTATTTGCTCGAAGGGAAGGATGTTTCGCTTTATTGCCCGGTTGACATTCCGAAATATTTACATTACTTCACCGATTGGGCACGAGTGACAAATGATTTTGATTTTAAAGCGGATGGTTATATTATAGTTGATACTGCGGCGACGATATTATTATCGAAATTATTAGATGACGCAGCAATTAAAAATCGCCTTTACAGCGCGCCGGTGTTCGTGATTGATCATCATGAAACGCCGGACGATTTAGATTTTCCGCACGAAAGTATTATTGAAACTCGACCAGCGGCGACAGAAGTGGTCTATCGCATCGCAAAAGATCAAGGCCTTAAAATTAGTCAGCCCGCAGCTGAAGCGATTTTTCAAGGTTTATTGTCGGACACTTTAGGACTAACAAGTATGGCAGTGACTGCCGAAACTTTTGAAATCGCAGCGGATTTAACTCGACTCGGCGCGAACATTAACGATCTGGAAAATCGGCGCCGTGATTTTATGAAAAAGTCGGTGCGAATTTTGGATTACAAGGCGGATCTGATTAGACGGGTCGAATATGCGCTCGACGGGGAATTAGCGACTGTGCATATTCCTTGGGAAGACATTCGCGAATATTCGGACGAATATAACCCGAACGTGTTGATTCTTGAAGAACTCAGAATGGTCGAAGGGGTGAAAGTTGCGGTGGCGATAAAAACTTATCCAGACGGAAAAGTGACGGGTAAAATTCGCTGTAGCTCGGATGCGGCGATCGGCGACAAAATCGCGGGCTATTTCGGTGGCGGCGGACATCCTTATGCGGCCGGTTTTCGAACTTATGATACGGATTACACAGAAGTGGTCCAAGATTTAATTAAAATATTACCAGAAATGTTGGAGGAAAATAATGAAACTAGCTAAAACTTACGATTTTTGCGAGTCTAAAAAGCCGGAGCTGACGGTAGTTTTAATTCACGGCATCGCTTCGGAATCGTCGACTTTTGAAAATGCGCTAGATTTTTTCAAAAAAACGAAAAAATTAGGTTCGGTGCGTTTCGTGACTTTTGATTTGCTCGGCGCCGGAAAATCACCGAAAAATGATGAGCTGAATTATGATTACGAGGAGCAGTTGGCGGCTTTACGCAATTCGATAAAAGATTTGGAACTCGAAACGCCGTTGATTTTAATCGGGCATTCGATGGGGACGCTTATCGTCACGCGTTATGCCGATCAATATCCTGAAGAGGTACGCGAATTGATTCTAGTTTCTCCGCCGGTCTATGCAAAGGAAGACTTTAAAAATTCGGCATTCTCGGCAGGAGTAAAAATTTTTGAAAATGCAATCAAATTAAAAGATTTTACGCCTTTAGACGAAAAAATCTTTAAAAATTCAATGGATAAAATTGTATTGGATCAAAAGAATTATCAAGTTTTGGCGGGACTAAAGATTCCTGCAACATTGATTTATGGCGAACTGGATCAGTTTATTGCTTCCTATAATCTACCAGCATTGGCGCAAAAGAACCCTCGACTTTCGATAATTAAAACCGTCGGACGACATGGCGTAACGAAGGACAAATACGAAAAAATTGCGAAAATTTTGGAGGAAAAAGTCGATGCTGAAACTTTATAATACCGCGACGCGGAGAATCGAGGAGTTCAAACCGCTCGGCGAAACGGTAAAAATCTATACTTGTGGACCGACGGTTTATAGCTTTCCGCATATCGGGAATTTTGCGTCGTATATTTATTGGGATTTATTGATTCGGACTCTAAAATTAAACGGGTTTAAGGTGCGGCGGGTGCTGAATTTTACGGATGTGGGGCATTTAACTTCAGACGGCGATGAAGGGGAGGATAAGTTAGAAAAAGGTGCGGAGCGAGAGGGAAAAAGTGTTTATGATATTGCGAAATTTTATGGTGATGATTTTTTGCGGAATTTTCGGGCGCTGAATTTGACCGAGCCGGATGTTTTGGCACACGCGACGGATTATGTCGAGGATGATATGCGGGCGGTAGATATAATGACAGCGAATGGTTTTACTTATGAAACGCAGGACGGGGTTTATTTTGATACTGCAAAGTTTAAAGATTATGCGAAATTTGCAAAATTGGATTTAGTGGGTCTGCAAGCAGGAGCACGAGTTGGTTTTTCAAGCGAGAAACGAAATACTTCAGATTTTGCAGTATGGAAATTTATTCAGCCGGGCGAAAAACACGCCATGAGGTGGGAGTATCTTGGGCGACCGGGCTATCCGGGCTGGCACCTTGAGTGTTCGACCATCATTCATAAAGAGCTCGGAGAACCGATCGATATTCATACGGGCGGGATTGATCATATTCCAGTGCATCACACCAACGAAATCGCGCAAACTTTCGCCATAACTGGGCGGGAGTTGTCGCGATATTGGTTGCATTGTAATTTCATTACCATTGACGGGGAGAAAGTTTCGAAATCGCTCGGGAATATTTACACTTTGGACGATTTAGCGGAGCGTGGTTTTTCACCGCTCGATTTCAAGATGTGGGTTTTGTCGGGGCATTTTCGCGGAGAACGAAATTTCACTTTTGAATCATTGGAAAGCGCAAAGACAAGGCGATTAAATTGGCGAAATAGAATTGCGCTACTATATCAAAAGTCCGTGAATATTAAGAGACTGAAAAATTTAAATTCTGAAAAGTTTGATTTTGAGAAAATACTCGACGCGGTAAATAATAATTTGAATTCGCCGGAAGCGTTCGCGATAATCGACAATTCAGATTTGTCTTTTACGGATTGGGAAAAGGTCGATCAGTTGTTTGGGCTGGATTTGATCGAAAATACGCCTGATGTTAGTGAAGAGATTTACGATTTGATCGCTGAGCGTCAAACGGCGCGCACAAAAAAAGATTTCGCCGAATCTGATCGGTTGCGCGACGAATTGAAACAGCAGGGAATTTTAGTCGAAGATACGGCGGATGGTCCGATTTGGCAATATTTAAACTAGTCCTTTCTTGTTTTTAGTTGATTCCTAGAAATAAGTTTAAAGACTACCTTATTTTTATGCAAGGCTTGTTGCAAAGGTTGTGAGATAATACGAGCATGTTGTTTTATTTCGATTTTATAGTATAATATAATGATGAAATTATTGATGCATACTTGTTGTGCGCCGTGTAGTGTTTATTGTATTGAAAGTTTGCGCGCGGAGGGAATCGAGCCGATGATTTTTTGGTATAATCCGAATATTCACCCATATATTGAATATAAAACTCGGCGAGATTGTTTGAAAGAATATGTAAAGATGGTAGGCGCGGAAGCGATTTTTGTGGAAGAGTATGGATTAGATGAGTTTTGTAAAAACGTAGTGGGTGATATCTCGAATCGATGCGTGAATTATTGTTATCCGAAACGACTCGCAAAAACGGCGCGGTATGCCGCCGAACATGGATTTGACGCTTTTACAACGACTTTACTGGTTTCGCCATATCAAAAACACGAGGAATTAAAACGAATTGCAGAAATGTTAGCAAAGGAATATGGCGTAGAGTTTTTATATCGGGATTTTCGAGTGGGATTTCGCGAAGGACAACAAAAAGCGCGCGAGGCGGGACTGTATATGCAAAAATATTGTGGGTGTATTTTTTCAGAAGAAGAGCGCTATCAAAAACAAATTGAAAGGGATCTAAAAAATGCTAGTATCTGATTTTAATTATGATTTGCCAGAGGAGCGGATTGCGAAATTTCCGCCGAAAGAGCGGGGAACGAGCCGACTGCTGGTTTTAAATCGCAAGACCGGCGCCATTCAAGATTCGTGGTATCGGAATTTGGATGAGTTTTTGGGCGCGGGAGATGTGCTGATTTTGAATGACACACGGGTGATGCAGTCGCGACTGTTTTGTGAGTTGCCGGATGGGCGAAAACGCGAGCTTGTGGTGCTAGAAAAACACGGCGACGAACCACAACGGGTGATGTATCGCGGGAAATTACACGACGGTGATATGCTTACGGTTGCGGACGCGGAAATTAAGGTCGTTAAGATTTTAGAGGGCGGAATTGCGGAAGTGGAAAGCGCGGTCGAACTGGCTGAACTTGCGGAAAAATACGGCACGGTGCCACTACCGCCATATCTGCATCGTGATGCGACCGAGGACGACAAAAAACGCTACCAAACAGTGTGGGCGAAGAACATGGGTTCGGCGGCCGCGCCGACCGCGTCGCTGAATATGACTGATGATTTATTAAAGCGGTTGCAGGAAAAAGGCGTAAAAGTTTGTTATTTAACCTTACATGTTGGCCTCGGAACGTTTTTGCCGATTCGGACCGAAGAGGTCGAGGGACACAAAATGCATTCGGAATGGTTTTCGATTCCGGAGGAGACTCTAAAAGCGATTAAGAGTGCTCAACGCGTGGTGGCGCTCGGAACAACGGTGGCGCGGACGCTGGAATATTATGCGCGAACCGGCAAAACCGAAGGCGAGGACGATATTTTCATCTATCCGGGGTTTGAGTTTAAAATCGTGGATGCGTTGATTACGAATTATCATGCGCCGAAGTCGACGGTGCTGATGTTGGCGAGTGCATTTGCGGGATGGGAGAATTTGAAACACGCCTACGAACACGCGGTCGCCGAAAAATATAATTTCTTAAGCTATGGAGATTCGATGCTGATATGCTAAAGTTTGAAATTGAAAAATCAGTCGGACTGGCACGAGTCGGAATAATCCATACTCCACACGGCGAGATTAAAACTCCGGCGTTCGTCGGAGCGGCGACGCGAGCAACGGTAAAAGCTTTGACGATGAAAGAAATGCGCGAACTGGGTTCGCAAGCGATTCTCGCGAATACTTATCATTTAATTTTAGCGCCCGGCGCGGATTTAATCGCGAAAGCGGGCGGGTTGGCAGAGTTTAGTGCCTGGCACGGCCCGACTTTTACCGATTCGGGCGGGTTTCAAATTTTTTCGTTGCCGGATGTGAAAATTTCCGAGCAGGGGGCGAGCTTTAAGTCGCATATTAATGGTGATAAATTCGAGATGACGCCAGAAAGTTCGATGCAGGCGCAATGGAAAATTGGTGCGGATATTCATATGGCATTCGATCAGCTCGCGAGGTCGGAAAAATACGAGGATATGAAAAAAGCGATGGAACGGACGCATAAATGGCTCGTTCGTTGCGTGTCGGAACATCAACGGCTGGATACAGAAAAAACTGGCGCCGAACAATATTTGTATGCTGTGGTGCAAGGCGGAACTTTTTTGGATTTGCGCGCAGAGTCGGCCAGATTTTGCGCTTCGCAGCCGGTGGACGGATTTGGAATTGGCGGGGTGTTCGTAGCGGACGGCATGGCGGAAATGCTAAAAACCGTGTGTCCGATTTTGCCGGAGAATAAGCCTCGACACTTACTCGGGATGGGGCAAGAACCGCGAGATTTGTTTATTGGTGCAGAATTTGGAAGTGATACCTTTGACTGTGTGGCACCGACGAGGATGGCGCGAAATGGTTCGCTTTATACTTTGGACGGGAGAATTAATATTAAAAACGCGCGATTCAAAACCGATTTTACGCCGTTAATGCCAGAATGCGATTGTGAATGTTGTAAGAATTACAACAGAGCGTATTTGCACCATTTGTTTAAAACCGACGAAATCACCGCCAAGGTGTTAGCGAGTATTCACAATGAACATTTTGTAGTCAGAACCGTAGATAAAATTCGCGAAAGTTTACTAAACGACACTTTTTCGGATTTCAAAACTGATTTTCTTACCCGCTACTACCATTAGTGTGATATAATCAAACCATAAGGAGGTTTATGTCGAAACGGATTGAGACGGATTTAATGACATTCATTAAGTTTTGGTTGGTGCCGATTGGGGTAGTGGTGGTTGGCTTTTTGTTGTTTAAGGCGCTGACTGGGTTGATTATTGTCGGGTCGTCGATTTTCTTAGCCTTGGCACTTCGACCCTTGGTGCGAAAAGTTGATGGGCTGTTCGCTAAAATGTTTGGCGAAGACAAAAAACACCGTAATATGTCGGCAATTTTCGCATATTTGATTGTTGTGGCAGTGATTGGAGCGATTCTGATTATTGTCGGGCCAGTGGTCGTAAATGAGACGGCACGCTTTGTACAAAATTTCCCGGAGACCTTCGAGACAACGTTCGGGGGATGGAGTGGAGTTAATAATTTTGGGCAGACGCTAGGGATTGCGGATTTACAAGGCGAAGTTTCTAAAGCTGTCAGCAATATTTCGGATAGCCTGCTTGGCGTGCTAGGAAATAATTTAGTCACGAGTGTGGGCAACATTGCAGACATAACCATGAAAATTGTGATGGTATTAGTCTTGACACTACTATTTCTACTGGAAGGGCCGGAAATGATTAGTAATATGTGGGAGCGACTGGACGACAAACGTGGGAATCGTAAAACGATTACGGTCGTGCGCCGAACGTTGAGTCGAATGGCGGGCGTGATTTCGACTTATGTGTCTCGACAAATGCTAGTTGCGATGCTAGATGGGCTAGCAACGACGATTATCGTGTTCGTGCTAGCACTAGTCTTGAACTTTTCGCCAAATCTAGCCTTGCCAATGGGAATGATTACGATGATTTTCTATATGATTCCGATGTTCGGGCAGTTTATTGGCGGGACGTCGGTGACGGTACTATTGTTTTTCTCTAACCCAGCAGCAGCGGCGGCATTTGCAGTGATCTATATTATTTATGCGCAGATTGAGAATAACTTGATTTCGCCAAAAATTCAAGGCGATGCGCTGAATTTAAAGGCCGTGGTGATTTTGGTGGCGATCGTAATCGGAACTTATACATTGGGGCTTGCGGGAGCAATTATCGCAATTCCGATTGCAGGTTGTATTAGAGTACTGCTCGACGAATACCCGAATTTAAGAGCGGCGCAGGAGTAAAAGCGAAGCAAAATGAGTAAGCCGACCCCTGAGATTACACCTGATAGTTTTGCGCCTAAAAAATCTAGGCACAAATCACTGCTCATGTTCCTGTTTGTCCTAATTAATGTTGCAGTAATTGCGGCGACGGCGATATCAGAATTTGGCGGTTCGAATTCGGCAACAGAACTAGGGAAAGTGAAAATTAATTTTTGGCTGCTCGTTCCAGCGGCGCTATGTTTTATTATTGGTATTGTGGCGGAAATTTATAAGTATGTGTTAATGATGCGTCACACCAGCGGGACACGCAAGAATCGGAAAGATTGGAAAATTGCGAGGCGAACAGTGTTGCTTGGCAAATATTACGACAATATTACGCCAGCGGCAATTGGCGGACAACCGTTTCAGATTTATTATATGCACAAAAATGGCAAATTGCCGGCCGGTATGGCGACAACAATTCCGATCGTAGGGATGATTTCAAATCAGCTCGGGTTTTTGATTATTGCTGTGATTGCGATTTTTGGCGGTGGATTTTTAATTAACAACTCAACTTTAACCGCGACGGCATGCCTGGGCCTACTCTTTTATGCCTTTTGGCCAATAGCAGTGCTGATTGCGACGTTTTTGCCAAAAACAACTTCGGAATTAATTTCGCTCGGCGTAAGACTATTCGCGAAACTACATCTTGTGAAAAATAAAACTGCAGCTATCGCCAAAGTAAAAAAAGGTGTAGATGAATATACAGGATGCATGAAGACAATTTTGAAAACTAAAGGGCTATTGCTCACGACGATTCTACTGTCTGTGATTTTTAATTTACTCACAGCGGTAATTCCGTTTTTTGTACTGACGGCGTTTGGAGGGGAAGTAGATTTTATGATGTGCCTTGCTACGACGGTTGCAGTGACGGCGGCGGTGTATTTTGTGCCGACACCTGGCAATTCTGGTGCTGCGGAAGGGACGTTTTTCCTAGTGTTTTCGGGGCTGTCTAGCGGTTATGTGTTTTGGGCGATGCTGCTGTGGCGATTTTTCTCATATTATATATACATAATTATGGGACCGGCAATTTATTTAAAAATACATCACGAAAAAAAGACTAGCCAAAAAATAAAAAAGGTGCTACAATAATATAACGTTTTATGCTTAAATTAATTAAATTTTTAAAACCATATTGGTGGCAAGTCCTGCTTTTACTCGCGGCGACTGGATTGCAAGTTTATACAACTTTGCAATTGCCTCTTTTGATGGCAGAAATTATTAACGATGGAATCGTGCCGGGGAATATTGATTTCATTTGGCAAACTAGTGGGCGCATGGTTGGGCTGACGGCGCTTTCGGCAGTGGCGGCGTTTTTATCGAGTTATTTTTCGGCGAAAGTCGGGACTTATTTTTCGCGAGATTTACGTTCGGCGGTATTCCAGAAAGTCCTAAGTTTTAATTTGATCGACACGAAAGATTTTTCGACTGCCAGTTTGATTACTCGCACGACGAACGATATTTCGCAGGTGCAACAGGCGGTAACGATGATACTATCGATGATGCTACGAGCACCACTATTTTGTATTATTGGTCTAGTGATGGCGTTTCAAACCGCGCCGGATATGACTTGGATTATTGCAGTGGGGGTCGGGGCGATTGTGTTGTCGATGGTAGTGATTTTGTCCGCCGTAATGCCGAAGTTTAAGTTGTTCCAAAAGCTGGCCGATAAAATCACCTTGCTGACCCGAGAGAATTTGACTGGACTACGGGTAATTCGTGCGTTCAACAATGAGAAGTTGGAACGCAAAAAGTTTACGCGAGCCAATGACGAAATGACACGACTGATTATTTTCGTGGATAAGTTGATGGAGTTGGAAAATCCGCTAGTGAACGCGATTTTTAACAGTACGACCCTATTGTGTACGTGGTTTGGGATTTCTTTACTCACTAAAGATTTTGCGTATCTTGGAAATATGTCGGCGTTCGCGCAATACGTGTCGCATGTGATGATGTCGTTTTTAATGATGTCAATGCTGTTCATTATATTACCGCGAGCGAGCGTGTCGGCGGAGCGCATTAACCAAGTTTTGAAAACGCCGGAAAAAATCCGTTGGGCTAAAAAGACCAAAGGCACGCCGAGCAAGCACGCGGTGGTGGAATTTAAGAACGTGAATTTTAGCTATCCTGGTGCAGCAGAAAAAGTATTGTCGAATATTTCGTTCCGAGCCGAAGCGGGTGAGACAATCGCATTTATTGGCTCGACCGGTTCAGGCAAATCGACTTTAATAAATTTGGTGCCGAGATTCTACGAGGCGACCAGTGGTGAAATTTTAATTGACGAGCTACCGATCAAAAATTATAACAAAGAGGACTTGATGAAAAGAATCGGACTGGTGCCGCAAAAGGGAATTTTGTTTGCAGGAACGATTGCCTCAAATATCAAGTTTGGCGCGCCGGATGCCACCGAAAAAGAAATTCAAGAAGCGGCAAAAATCGCGCAAGCCGATTCATTCATCACTAAATTCTCGAACGGTTACCAAACCAAAATTTCGCAAGGCGGAACAAACGTTTCTGGCGGACAAAGACAGAGACTTTCGATTGCGCGAGCGATTTGTAAAAAGCCAGATATTTATGTATTCGATGATGCGTTTTCAGCGTTAGACATGAAAACTGATGCGAAATTGCGCGAAGCCTTAAAAGATGTAGTGCAGGATGCAGTGATTTTAATTGTAGCACAAAGGATTAGCACGATTCGAAATGCAGATCAAATTGTAGTACTAGACAAAGGCAAAGTGGTCGGACGAGGAAAACATTTGGAGTTGGTGCGTGATTGCCCAATTTATCGTGCGATTGTGGAATCGCAAATGTCCGAAAAGGAATTTAAACATGAATTAAAACTCGCGGAGGAAGAAAAACATGGCGCATAGTGACGGCGGAGAAAAAGCCAAGGATAGCAAAAAGGCGTGGAACAACTTTTTTGGTTCGATTAAAAAATATCGGTTAAAACTTATCGTTTCGATTTTGCTTGCGATTGGCTCAGCAGTGATTGGGTTGTTTATACCGAAAATTTTGGGCGACATGACCAATATCGCAATGGACACTTATCCAGAAATTGATTTTGGGGCGATTGGTCAGAAAGCCGGATTAGCAGTAATACTGTTCTTGATTTCGTCTGGACTAAATTACGCGCAGGCCTATACTCTTGCAGTGACAACTGCAAAATATACTCAAGATTTACGACTTAAAATTATCGATAAAATTTCACGCCTGCCGATTGCGTATTTTGATAAGCACAAACACGGCGATACTTTGTCGCGGATGACGAATGACGTGGATGTATTGGCGACTTCGATGTCGCAGGAAATTGCAGATATGTCGCTCAGCCTCACGACTCTAGTCGGCGTGATGGTGATGATGTTACTTATTAGTGTTCCATTATCACTAGTGTCGTTTATTGTAATACCATTATCATTCGTGGTGGTGGGGATTATTATGAAGTCTGCGCAGAAGTATTTCCGTGAACAGCGCACACTGCTTGGAATTTTGAACGGTAAAATCGAAGAAGATTATGCAGGGCAAGTTATTATAAAATCCAACTCGCACGAAGACGTGTCGATTGAAGATTTTGAACAGACTAACAAAAAGTTGACTGCCGCGACGGCGAAGGCGCAAATCTTTTCGTCGCTATCGTATCCAGTGACAGGAATTTTCACTAATCTCGGTTATATTGTAGTATGTATTCTCGGCGGGATGTTTGTGATTGAAGGTAAAATTAATATCGGCAATATTCAGGCTTTCTTGCAGTACGTATCGCGGTTTCACCGCCCGATTACAGAAATTGCATCTACAACTTCGACCATTCAATCGCTGCTTGCGGCGAGTGAACGAATTTTCAACTTTTTGGATGAGCCAGAAGAAAAGCCTGATCGCGAAAAAGCGCAAGTTATTAAGAAGGTGCGCGGAGAAGTGGAATTTCATCATATTAACTTTGGTTATTCAAAGGACACACCGGTGATAAAAGATTTTTCGGTGAAAGTTGAACCGGGAATGAAGGTGGCAATTGTCGGACCGACCGGGGCAGGAAAAACGACGATGATTAATCTGCTAATGCGTTTTTATGATCCAGATTCAGGATATATCACAATTGATGGCGTGCCGACTACCGAAATGAAACGGAGCGATGTGCGCGGAATGTTTGGTATGGTTCTGCAAGATACTTGGTTGTTTAGTGGTGCGATTGAAGATAATTTACGCTATGGTCGGCAGGATGCGAGCCTAGACGAAATCAAAAAAGCTGCGAAGGCAAGCAATGTGCATCATATCATCGAAGCTTTGCCAAAAGGTTACAAGACCGTGATTAGCGAGGATTCAGACAATGTGTCGGCAGGCGAAAAGCAGTTGATTACGATTGCACGGGCAATGATTAAGAACCCGCCGATGATGATTCTAGACGAGGCAACCTCGAACGTGGATACCCGAACCGAACAATTGATTCAAGATTCGTTTGAAAAATTGACCACAGGACGAACATCGTTTGTGATTGCGCATCGATTGTCGACCATTCGCAATTCGGATTTGATTTTGGTAATGCGCGACGGAAACATTGTCGAGCAGGGAACTTATGATGAATTATTGAAACTAGGCGGATTCTTTGCCGAGCTACATAATTCACAGTTTGCGAACGCGACGGAATAAGCCTTTGTACCGAAGTTTTCAGGATGACCTCGTCGCAATTCGATATATTTTTACGCTAAGTTTTTTAATTGCGTAAAATTTAAATTAAATATTTAGAATCTGTTTAATTTCAGCAAAAATCTCATCAATACTCCGCGAAGCGTCGATAAGTTTTAGCTGAAAGTCTTTGGCGATTTTAGGGTAGGCGGCATTAACGCGATTTTGAAAATCATTGCTTTTGGCTTCAAAAGTCTCGGTGGCTTTACCCCGACCGGCCTGACGTTTTAAGCGTTCTTCGTCCGAAACCACTAAAATAAAGCCGAAATCCGGCGTAAAATATTTTTCGGGAAGCAGGTCTTTAGTCAGGCGAATGATTTTATGTTTCGAGACGCCCTCGCCGTAGGCTTGGTAAGCCAAAGTCGACCAATAATTACGGGCAGAGATTACAACACCATCGCGTTTTAAAACCGGCTCGGCCAATTTTTTCCAAAGTTCCACACGAGCAGCAGTAAATAATAGGACATTAGTTAAAGGCTCAAGTTGGTACCCCCGAGTTAAAATCATATCGTGCAAATCGTGAGCTTGAGGCAGGTCACCATCAGGCTCTTCGAGCATAACAACTTCGCGCCCCGCGGTTTCAAAATATTCTTTCAATAATTTCGCCTGCGTGGATTTGCCGGTGCCGTCTTGCCCCTCGATAACGATATACATTTTACCTCCGTCCGATTTTTCGGAAATCTAAATTATGCTACAATAATTATATCATGGATGAAAGTTGGCGACCGTTTTTACAGGCAGAATTTGAAAAATCCTATTTTAAAGAGCTAGCTGAATTTTTACGCCAAGCTTATGCCACAAAGACGGTTTTTCCGCCAAAACAACTGGTGTTTTCGGCTTTTGCGACTGATTTAAATGAAATTAGGGTGGTGATTTTAGGGCAAGATCCGTATCATACACCCGGAGCAGCGGAAGGATTAGCATTTTCGGTACCAAGTGGTCAGCCAGTGCCTCCATCGCTTAAAAATATCTACAAAGAAATCGAGAGCGATATGGGGCAGTGCCGTGACAAAAGCGGGAGTCTAAGGCATTGGCAAAGCCAAGGGGTACTACTTTTGAATACCGTGCTAACTGTTGAGGCGCACCAGCCAAAATCGCACGCAGGTAAAGGCTGGGAGATTTTTACGACGGAAGTGCTAAAATATTTGAATGAAAATCGCGAGCATTTAGTATTTATTTTATGGGGGCGAGATGCGCGAGATAAGAAAGCTTTAATTAATGAATCTAAACATTTGATTCTGGAGTCGGCACACCCCTCGCCGCTTTCGGCATATCACGGATTTTTTGGCAGTAAGCCGTTCTCGAAAACAAATGAATACTTAAAAGACCATGGAATTGCGTCGATAGAATGGTAAAACGGCGAAAAATATAAGAATAACATTGATGAAGCCGTAAGATAAAATAATTTAAACTAGTAAAATTGCGCGTAAAATACTTTTTTAAGTTTTCCTTAAGCCCTATAAGTTATTATATAATTACAAACTTAATAAAGGAGAATATGATTTCAGAAAGCGCAAAATTAATCAAAAGAAAGGAGTTAGGCCCATTTAATTAACCTGTCGTAATCGGCTGAATCTTTCGGATAGGAATCTAAAATATCTTCGATATAGGTCTTCCCGTTCGAGAGGTTCAGCGTTTCGACGTCTGGCATCGAGGCGAGCAACCGAATTACCGCTTCGTCGGTTTCGACGTTGGTCATGGATTTTTTGGGGTCTACAGAGTGAGATTTAACGCGTAGTTCATTGTAAACGAAACGTTTAATCCCGGCTTGAAGACAATATTTTAGACAATTTTCACAAGTCGCAACACGATTATAAAGCGTACAGCCGGATAAATCTTGGTGCGCAAAGATCAGAGCGTTCATCTCGGAATGAATTGCAAAATAGTATTTCATTGGACGCTCTGAGAGTGTCATTTTAGACTCGTCCGCGCCCTGAAGCATTCCATTATAGCCCATTGAAACCACTCGTTTTTTCGGGTCAACGATCACGCAGCCCATTTTGGATGATGGGTCTTTACTTTTTTTCGCCACAGTTTCGGCGATAGACAGAAAATACTCATCCCATTCTCTTTGTTTTTGATCCATAAAAAAACCTCCTATATCTTTCCATTATATCACAGATTGAATTTTTTGTCAACTTATGCTATAATTTAGCAATGATTTCAAATACAGATAAGATTCGCAACGTGGCGATTATTGCGCACGTTGACCATGGTAAAACTACTCTAGTGGACGGGCTACTAAAGCAGTCGCACACTTTTCGTGACAATCAGGCCGAAATGTCGCAGACCCTGATTATGGATTCGATGGATCAGGAACATGAGCGCGGGATTACGATTACGGCAAAGCAGACATGCGTGTATTATGACGGGTATAAAATTAATATTATTGATACGCCGGGGCATGCAGACTTTTCGGGGGAGGTCGAGCGGACACTGAATATGGCGGACGGGGTGCTTCTGATCGTGGATGCACAAGAAGGACCGATGCCACAGACGAAGTTCGTATTGCAGAAGGCATTAGAGCTGAATCTGAAACCAGTGGTGATTATTAATAAAATTGATAAGCCGGCGGCGCGGATTGAAGAGGTAAAAAGTGAGATTGAGAGCTTGTTTCTAGAGCTCGCGACGGACGAGTCGCAGCTGTTTTATCCGGTTTATTATGCGATTGCGCGCGAAGGACGGGCAGGGAAGACGGCTGAACTCGATGATGACTTGCATGTGATTTTTGAGTCGATTATCAATGATATTCCAGCACCATCAGTGGACGAGACCGCCGAGTCGGCGCAACTTTTGGTTGCGGCGCTGGCGTCGGATAATTATCTTGGAAAATATTGTATTGGCAAGATTTTTCGGGGAAAGCTTAAGAAGGGGCAAAGTGTCAAGATTCTAAGTAAGACGCGCGAAGCATCCGGTAAGGTGCGTAAAATGCCTTCTTCGGACACACTCAAGGCCGTTCGGCCAAGCTTACAGTCCTCAGAAGGCATTCTCACGCACCAAGATACGCAATCCTCAGAGGGCGCTTCTGCGCGCCAAAACGCACGATCCGAAGATAATATTTTTGTGCAACCAGGTAAGATTGACAAAGTTTTCGTTTACAAAGGTCTCGGAAAAGAGGAAGTCCCGGAGGCGATTGCGGGGGATATTGTGGCGCTAACTGGGGTGGGAGAGGCGAATATTGGCGATACGATTGCAACAGGTGACAATCCCGAAGCTTTGCCGACGATTGAGCTCGAAGCGCCGACGCTGTCGATTTATATCGGGCCGAATACTTCGCCATTAAAAGGGCGTGAAGGCGAATTTACAACTTCACGGCAAATTGCGGAACGGCTCGAAAAAGAGTTGGAGACGAACATTGCGCTAAAAATCACGCCGGACGGACTGGGCTATAAGGTGTCGGGGCGGGGCGAACTACATCTTTCGGTATTAATCGAGACGATGCGACGCGAAGGTTATGAACTAGAAGCGGGGCGACCTGAGGTAGTATATAAAGAAATTGACGGCATAAAACAAGAGCCGATTGAAAATTTGACGATTGAAGTTGAGTCGGAGTTTGTGGGTGCGGTGTCGCAGGAGCTCGGGATTCGCAAGGCGGAGTTAAAATCGCAAGAACTGACCACGAGCGGAGCTACGCGGTTCGTGTATGAGATTTCAACGGCAGCGCTGATTGGGCTAAGAAATACTCTATTGACCGCCACTAAAGGCACTGTGCTGATGTCGAGTTTACCAAATGGGTATCGACCAATCGAAGGGAAGTATAAGCCGGAGCGAAATGGGGCGCTGATTGCGTCAGAAAGTGGGACTTCGACGGCTTACGCGTTAGACAATGCACAGGCGCGAGGAGTTTTATACATTCCGCCGCAGGTGCCGGTGTATCAAGGAATGATTGTGGGGTTGTCGAATAAAAAAGATGATTTAGATATTAATGTTTGTCGCGAAAAGCAACTGACGAATATGCGGACGCATTCTTCAGATGGAGCAATTCAGTTGACACCGTATACGCAGTTGTCACTTGAACAATGTTTGGACTTTTTGCTTGACGACGAACTACTCGAAGTGACGCCAAAGTCACTGAGACTGCGCAAGCGTCAGCTAGATCCGATTAAACGGAAACGCGAAAATCGTGGATAGTGATAAGGAGCGAAGAATATTCTTCCTCGGACACGCTCAAGGGCGCTCGCCCAAGCCTATGGTCCTCGAAAAAAATTCTTCGCTCCTAGTAGACACACATTGTCATCTACACGATCGGGAGTTTTTCTCGGAGGAAGAGGCGGAGGTGTGCCTTGAGCGGGCTTTTCGAGCTGGTGTGAAGAAGATTATTTGTATCGGGACGTCGCACGAGGATTCTTTGGCGGCGAGGGAGTTTGCGCGAGGACACGAATATGTGTTTTGGACTTATGGGGTTCATCCGGAGAATGCGCTGGCTTGGGATGGAACATCAATGTTCCGCTCGGGGGCGCGTCCGGCCGGCCCGTCGCCACGGGCGGCCGGCGCTTTTCCTCGCGCTGCCGCGCTCCGGACCCCCCTTCACTGGAACATAGATGTTCCAACTACCAAAACCGAACAAGACGCGAATGATTTACCGATCGCGATCGGCGAAGTCGGGTTGGATTATCATTACGAAGGTTATGACCGCGAGAAACAGATTCGATTATTTGAAGAGATGTTACAACTCGCGGTCGAGCATGAGTTGCCGGTGTCGTTCCATGTGCGGGAAGCGTTTGATGATTTCTTTCCAGTGGTGGCAAATTTTCCGACAGTGCGTGGAGTAGTGCATTCATTTACGGATAGCAAAAAAGTTTTGCATCGAATTTTAACGGAGACGGACTTTTATGTCGGGGTAAATGGCTTGGCGACTTATTCAACCTTGCCAACACCGCCCCTCGAGCGGATTTTGCTCGAAACCGACGCGCCGTTTCTTGCACCGGTGCCGCACCGTGGCGGGACAAACGAGCCGGCGTTTATTACTAATGTCGCTGATTGGCTAGCGCAAAGGTTGGAGATTCCGCAAAAAGAGATTGCACGTATAACAACAGAGAACGCAGGGAAGCTATTCGGGGAAAATTTTGTCGCCTGAGATACCACAGGTCTTGACTTTTTAGTGCTAGTGTGATATAATTAAAGGTATGGGTACTGGTGAGGCTAATTCAGCTTTTCGGATACCGTCTTTCGCGCGCGCAGAGACGTATAATTTTGAAGCCACCAAGGATAATTTTGAAATATATAAAGAACTTAGTCAAGTCGCAGAGGAGATCGAACGATGTCGCGCCGAAAATTCTTAAATATTTTTTCACAATCCGCTTACACTACGCGACTGAGTCGCGACGACTTAATCAATGCCGAGTCGGCACTCGGGCGGACCTTGTTCGGACCGATTCCGGTCGGACACCGTCGTGAGTTTTTCACCTCGCGCAAAAATGTTTGGATCTGGCACGAGAGTTGGACTGATAAGTTCGGTGAGCTACAGGAAATGACGATTCGTTACGAAGTGCGACCGACTGGGGTTTTTAAACGAGCGGGGCGCGGAAATTACGAAAAAATTGAAGGTGATGAGCTGACAAACTTTCGAAAAGCGGCTCATTCTTATCTGAACCTTGTCAAAACAAAACTCTATTGCTAAAATAGAGTTATGAAGGACAAAAAAGCTCAAAGCTCGGCAAAAAAACGCAAAAATATCTCAATTGCTGTTTTAGCGATCGGATTAATTACGCTTGTGGTCGGGGTCGTATTTCTAGTTATTAACCTGATCACAGCAACACGCGGAGCGGACGGTGAATACCTCGTTTCGGCGGGAGAATGGACACTCGAGGACGAGAGCGGAGTAGTTTGGAAGTTTACCGAGATCGGTAAGGGAACGTTAACGACAAACAATCATACTAACGATTATGATTTTATTTGGGCGCTTGAAGATGGAAAAATGCGGATCGAGACGGATTGGCTGTATGATATTGAAAATGAGTATGAATATTCTCTCGACCAAAATTCAGGGGTGCTGACGCTGAAGGACGGGGATAAAACTTACAAGTTTGTCAAAAATCGTTAAATATGATATAATTTATTTATGATTTATTTGGACCATGCGGCGGCGACGCCAGTTTCTAAGCGCGCTCTCGAGGCGATGATGCCGTATTTTCGGGAAGAGTTTTTTAATCCCAGCGCGGCGTATTTACCGGCGAAAAAGGTGGCGGCCGAATATGAAACGGCGAAGAAGACAATTGCGCAAGCGATTGGCGCCAAAAGCGCTGACCTTGTCATTACGGCCGGGGCGACTGAGGCGAATAATTTGGCGTTTACGGCGCTGTCGGCCGAGACTGCTCTTTTCGGTCCTAGATTTCCGACGGATCCTACTACATTATCGACCGAGCCTGTTCTTTTCGGACACGCTCAAGGCCGCTCGGCCAAGCCTATGGTCCTCAAAGAACAGGCTTCGGCCGCACGTGTCCCCGAACGAAGTAAATGCCCGCGGACTTCAACCGTGCTATATCTCGAAACGGAGCACCCGTCAGTTCTTGAAATCGCGAAGACATATGGTGGATTGGCAGTAAAGGTGCTGCCGTCCGGAGTGATTGATTTAAAGGATTTACGGGCGAAAATTACCGACGAGACGGAAATGATTTCGGTGGCGGCGGTGAATAATGAGCTCGGGACAATTCAGCCGTTGGCGGAAATTGCGGGGATCATTCGCGAAGTGAAGCTTGAACGGATGAAAAAGGGTTTGAAACGACAGCTATTGTTCCATTCTGACGCTTCGCAAGCACTAAATCTGTTGGATTTGTCGGTGGCAAGACTAGGGGTGGATTTGATGACGCTGAATTCGGCGAAAGTTTATGGTCCGAAAGGGATCGGAGCGTTGTATGTTTCGCATGAGGCACGGCTGAGGCCGTTGACGATTGGGGGCGGGCAAGAAAAAGGACTACGTTCGGGAACGGAAAATGTTTCAGGGGCGGTCGGGTTTGCTGAGGCGGTAAAAGAGACTAAGGAACATTTGAATGGGAATCGCAAAAAATATCGTGAACTAAAACGGATTTTACTAACGGAATTACAGGGGTATGAGTTGATCAATAAAAAGCATACGCTTGACAATTTCATCGTTCTGTGCTATAATGGTTTAGATGCGGAGAGGTTAATTTTCTTATTGGAGGAACAGGGGGTGTATGTGGCAACAGGGGCGGCGTGTGCGGCGTCTAAGGGTGAAAAATCGCGAACTTTGAAGGCGATTGGTTTGACAAATGAAGAAATCGCTGGGTCGCTCAGGCTTTCGCTCGGAGCGACGAATGACGCAGAACAAATGCATGAGGCAGCGCGGATTATTAATGCGGTAGTCGCGCAAGAGAAAGCGAGGTTGGGGTATGTCGCGAGCTAAGGTTTTTGTGGGCATGAGTGGCGGGGTGGATTCGAGCGTTGCGGCGATGCTGCTGGTCGAGCAGGGTTTTGAGGTAGTGGGGGTGTATATGAAAAACTGGTCGGAAAATTTGCCTGGAATGAAGTGTCCATGGGCGGAAGATTTGGCGGATGCGAAACGAGTGGCAGTGAAGCTGGGGATTGATTTTGAGGTGTGGGATTTCGAGCAGGCGTATCGAGAAAAGGTGGTCGAGTATATGCTCGCCGAGTTTCGCAAGGGGAACACGCCGAATCCGGACGTGATGTGTAATCAAGAGATTAAATTCAAATTGTTTTATGAGAAGGCGATGGCAGCCGGGGCGGATTTTATTGCGACGGGGCATTATGCAAGGACCTTATCTGTTTCGAGACCATTGCGACCAACGGGGAGCTTCAAAGCGACTGAGCCCCGTGACGACGGGCGCGAAGGAGCGGGTCGAGAAATAGATAAGGTCCTTGCTAGAGCTGTCGACGAAAACAAAGATCAAACCTATTTTCTCTATCGGATTTCCGATGAAGCATTGAGTCATACGCTTTTCCCGATTGGAAAAATGAAAAAGCCGGATGTGAAAAAGTTGGCGGAAGAAAAGGGACTACATAATGCTTATAAAAAAGAGTCCATGGGCGTGTGTTTTGTGGGCGAGGTGGGGATGAAGGATTTTTTGAAAGAGTATATCGACACAGAGCCGGGAGAAATTCGGGAAATTGAGAGCGAAAGGGTGTTAGGTTATCACGAAGGCGCCATATTCTATACGATTGGTCAACGGCACGGGCTGTATTTATCAGGAGTAGCTGGGGAAGTAAATGATGGGATGCCGTATTACGTAGTAAAAAAAGATGTGGAGAAAAACATTGTGTATGTGTCGAAAAATTTAAATAACGAGGAATTATGGACGGATAAATTGGAGCTTCGGGACGTGTTTTTGCGGGCGGGGGCAGATAGTTTAGTGTCGACAGAACAAACGGAGCCAAAAGTTTCAGAAAAAGCGAGTGAAAATGACAACGAAAAGCCCAAAATCAAGGTTTTGGTGCGACTACGACATCGCGCGCCGTTAATTTCGGCGAAATTTGACGGCAAAACACTATTTTTCGAACAAAAAGTCAAGCGCCCTGCGTCGGGACAGAGCGCAGTCCTTTACACCGAGGAGATTTGCCTCGGTGGAGGAATTATTGTTTAAGCTTACGCCGTCATCATCATCAAATTCGCGAACAATAGCGTCGCAGCGAGCACGCTCATCGAGATCACGAAGAATATATTCGAGTTTTGTTGTTGTTTTTGCTTTTGTTGGCATTTTTTCGCCGGGCAAGACTTTGCTTTCGGGCAAGCTTGCGCCTTTTTTGCGGTTTTAGTCGCAGTTTTCTTTTTTGCTTGTGCCATTTTAATTCCTTTTGATATTAAATAATACTCATGCTTATTATAGCACAATGACGAGAAAAAGAAAAGTTTTTATTTCGATCGTAAAAGGTAAGATTATGAAAACAAGTTTAAGAAGTGAGAATTCTCATATGTTTGTTAATACTAGATTGAGGATAATTTTGCAGTCTTTAACTAACCCTTCGAGATCTGACTGAGCAATAGTATTTTCTTGCAAAATACAACCAATTGCTAAAAATCCGCCTGGAGCGAGCGCCGTTAGACATTTCTGAACGGCAGCTTTCGCCTCATCTGTAGTCATAAAATGAAGAACATAAGTGATAAAAATACAGTCGGGTTGATTTTTAAACGTGAAGGTTCGGATATCGGATTGTTCGGTGACAATTCGATCTGATAGATTTAGGCTTTGAGCTCTTTTGTTTAATTTTTCAAGAAATTGTCCAGAACGGTCGATTGCGAGCACGTTTAGATTCTGTTTAGCAAAAAAACAAAGTATTATTGCCAATTCCAGCGCCTAAGTCGACAACTGAGGTGATTTTTTGTTCAACAAGAAGTTTATAAACTCTTTCGGTGAATGGGTCGGCTGATTGTTTCATGAAATTATTATAGCATGAAAAGGGAAACGTCTAACATCGCCGTCGTTAGCGCTGCAAAAATCCCGCCGTAACTCAAGCGGGATTTTTTTGAGGGTCTAAAATGCTAAACTTTCAATCTTTTTAGATACTTCACGAACGTAATTTTCCATTTGTTTGCGTTTATAAATATAAACGTACGACGGATGATAAACTTCGAATATACACGCAGAAATAGGCATATTGTTTTGCTCTAAACTTTTTTGAACAAAATCGCCAACTCGTCCACCGAGTAGAAAGATCACCTTTGGCTGATACTCTCTAAATTCCCGTATTAAATCCGGCATTGCGGCCGCCATTTCGCCGGAATTGGGATATCGCAACTTTCCGTGCTCATCCAGCGGGGCATATTTTACGAGATTGGTTCGATAAAAACCCAGGTGTTCGTGTCGAGATTCTATCATGTCAATCACTTTTCCGCTATTACTACTCGAATCAAGAGGCAACAACTGGTTCCCGTTCTTATCGTTTTTTGCAGATAGCCCAACCCACATTACATCGATTTTGCTCATGCTATTATTTTAGCATATTTGTCTGAATTACGAACTTTTTTAAATCTTTTTCAGTACACTTACTAAAATTACCAGCTGAAAAATTAAATTGTCTTCTTTCATCTAGTTCATTTAATGTATCGTCGTGCGAAAAAATTATTTTTTGGTATCTCTTTTGAATCGCGTCATACAACTTCGTGCCGTGATATGGTCGAAATATAAATGCGCTTGCACGAAACCGTGCAGAGGTGTTTTCCGCAATCCTAAAAATTTTCCGTGCTAAATCAAAAGTCTTTTGGCATTGTTCAGGAGTTTCGTCTGGAAAGCCATAGATGAAGTACCCCTTAACATTTATGCCGGCTATTAAGATATTCGTAATGACTTTTATTGCATCCTCGACACTACCTTTTTTGTTAATCATTCGACGGATTTGTTGGTCACCGGATTCAATGCCAATTTCAAGCTCTTTGCATCCGGACTTTTTTAAGGCTACAAACGATGACGCATCTATGTCTCTTAAAGAAACTACATGTGCCGTAGCTCTCCATCCATACGTAAAACTGCCAAAAATCCTAATCGCTTTTTCAATACTTTTTCGGTTTTTTAAAAACAGATCATCTAATACTCTGATGTCTTCCACGTCGGGATCCAGTACCGCTATTGACTCTAATTCATTTTTAATCGCCCACTCGTTACATTCGCGAACTGGCACGTCTCGATTTAAAGAACGTGCGGCTCCGCAAAAAGCACAATCAAAAAGACATTCTCTAGAAGTAACTATAGATGCTTCTTTATGACCAAATGAATTTATGAGAACTCTATTTTTGAATAATTCTCGATCTGGCGATAACAATGATAAATCGTTAGGAAAATAAATCGATTCACTATTAACCGTATATACTATACGATTTTCATTACGAATATACGATGGCTTTTCTTTTATTTTCCCTCGTACAATATCAGCGATAATGTAATCGCCTTCGCCAATGATTACGAAAATCTTATTATCCGTCTTAAAATTTAAAATTTTTTCAGACAGAGCTTTAGTACTCTTACCCCCTACTAAAAATATTGTGTCGCCAGAATATCCTTCGATAATATTTTTTACTAGTTCAAAATTTACCGAAAAGATATTTATACCAACAAATTTAGGTTGCTTCGAATGTATAAGTGCGACTGTTTCCGATACTGTTAAATTTTCCAAAACACAGTCTAACAACTCAATTTTCGAGCCGCCTTTCTTTAACTCATTTCCAATATAACCAAGTCCAAGTGGTGGTAAAAATCGTTCATTACTTCTTACTTTCTGATCATAAATTGGTGAATTTATCAATAAAATATCTAGCATTTTAATTCCTCCTTGTTAAAGAACGTATTGTTTACAATATTCTTATTATGAATACACTATTTTGTTGTTTATGTCAAGCCTAGCGTAATAGTCCAGCACCTTTGCAACTGTTAGCTGAACATATATATGAGAATTTTCTCTAACAAAATAATCCTAACCTATACTAGAGCCCTTTGATAAAAATAATAAGAGGTGTAAGTTTTCGCAAAGATCTGATATAATTAAGAAATGGATACGAACACGATTAGAGAGAAGTTTCTGGAGTTTCAAGAAAGGCGCGGACATAAAGTGGTTGCGCCGGCGCCGTTAGTGCTGGAAGACGACCCGACGACACTGTTTACGGGGTCGGGGATGCAACCGCTGTTGCCGTATTTGCTCGGCGAGCCACACCCGGAGGGGACGAGGTTGTGCGATTCGCAGCCGTCGATGAGGTTGCAGGACATTGAAGATGTGGGCGACCCGCGACACACGACCGTGTTCGAGATGCTGGGAAACTGGTCACTTGGGGATTATTTTAAAGAAGAGCAGATTCGGGGATTCTTTGAGTTTTTGACCGAGGTGGTTGGGCTTGACCCGAAGCGAATCTATGTCACTTGTTTTATCGGAAACGAGAAATACGGCATTCCGCGCGATACCGAAGCGGCAGAAATTTGGCAAAAAGTGTTTAGTGAGGCCGGAATTGAGGCAAAAATTGCCGAAATTGGCTCGGCGGAGAACGGCGACAAGCGGGGAATTAAACCGGGGGAGCGGATTTTCTTCTATGATGATCATGAAAACTGGTGGAGTCGGGGCGGTGGTTGCGAAACGACGCCGATTGGCGACCCTTGTGGACCGGATTCGGAAGTGTTTTATGATTTTGGCGAAGAATTGCAAGATGAGGAAAAATATGGCTTAGCACATCCAGCTTCGGACGGGGCGCGGTTTATGGAAATCGGCAACCAAGTGTTTATGCAATACCGACGCAAAGAAGACGGCGGTTTTGAGGAACTCACGAAGAAAAATGTGGATTTTGGTGCGGGACTCGAACGGATCGCGGCGGCGGCGATTGGGTCGTTTGACGTGTTTAAGATTTCGCTGATGAAACCGATTATTGAAAAATTGGAAGAAATTTCGGGCAAAAAATACGAGAACAACACTGATGAAATGCGGGTGATTGCAGACCATATTCGCGGAGCGTATCTACTGGCGGCGCAGGGACTGAAACCTTCAAACAAAACACAGGGTTATGCGATGCGGCGACTGATTCGCCGGGCGATTTTACGGGCGCTGGATCTTGGGATTGCATCGGATTTTCTCGCGAAAATTGTGCCGATTGTGGCGGAAAATTATGCGCGATTGCCGGATGCGATTTTAACCCATCGCGAAACGGCGCTGGAAGTTTTGTTGACAGAGGAAAAAGCTTTCCGAGGAACATTGAATAAAGGTCTTCGAGAACTCGGTAAAATGGCGAAAAATAACAAGATTTTGGACGGACAGAATTTGTTTAAATTACAGGATACTTATGGTTTTCCGCTGGAACTGTCAGTGGAGGAATGTTACCGAACAGGGGTGGAATTGACCGAAAATTACCGAGAAGAATTTAAAAATGCTTTGAAAGAACAACGCGAACGTTCGCAAACGGCTTCGAAAGGTATGTTTAAAGGCGGACTTGAAGACCACGGTGAACAGACGGTAAAATATCACACCGCGACGCATCTATTGCTTGCGGCATTGCAGAAAATAGTAGACCCCGAGATTTGTCAACAGGGGTCGAACATTACGGCCGAACGAGTGCGGTTTGATTTTAATCTTGACCATAAGATGACGGACGAAGAAAAAACGGCGGTAGAAAAGCAGGTGAATGAATGGATTGAGGCCGATTTGCCTGTCAGTTTTGCCGAATATGATAAGGAATATGCGCGAGATACTTTGAAGGCGCACGGGCAGTTTTGGGATAAATATCCAGAAAAGTTGACGGTGTATACGATTGGCGACTTTAAAAATCCGGTGTCGCGCGAAGTTTGTGGTGGTCCGCACGTTGAGCATACTGGGGTACTAGGTAAGTTTACGATCAAAAAAGAAGAATCTTCGTCGGCCGGAGTGAGACGGATTAAGGCGGTTTTAGAATAAAATAAGGCCACGACTGGGACAGGTCGTGGTTTTTTGATGTCTAAATCGTAGAATATAATGTTGATTTAGTAACTCGAAAAGTTAATTTTGAAGGATTTTGGCGATTTTGGCGCGAATTTTGTTTTCAGACGGCGCGCCAGCAAGAGTGTCGACTCCGACGCGAAGAAGCCCCAGCGCCGTGGCGTAAGAATAGTCAAGATTGAATTCATCTTTGATTGTTAAATTCGGCAAATCCTTCACTTCGATCAGATTAATCAATGGCCGACGTGAAAAAGGTAAGCCTTCATACCAATTCGACATTGCTAAAGTTTCTTGCAATAATGACAGTCCAGCCCCACCGCCGCAAAGCATAATATTTCGCGGCAAGCTACCGATGTTTTCGAATTCCTCCAGAGCCACTTCCACCCCTGTTAGCCAAACGGAAATATTGCGCGAAAGCGCGGTTTCGACTTTAGCTTTGACGCGATCGTCGAGTTCGCCCGAATCGAAATCAAGCTTATATTTTTCTGCAGTTTCAAAATCTACGCCGAGAGATTCGGCGATTTGATGTGTGAAACTACGGCCGCCGATACCGAACATTTTTGTGCCTTCGACGCCGCCATCTTCAACCACCGCCACATCGGTCGTCCCGCCACCAATATCCATTACAATCCCCGAGAAGCTCGACTCTAAATCATCGCCGAGGCAGGCGCGACAAACTGCGAATGGCTCTACAGCAATGGTGAGGAGGTCAAGATTGAGTTCGGCACAGACTTTTTCGATCGCCGCGACGTGAATTAATGGCGCAAAAGCGGTATAAAACTGAATCACGACATCCGAGCCCTTAAAACCAATCGGATTACTAATTTTGTAACCGTCAATCGTCAGGGAAACAATAGCGGAATTAATCAGGCGCACCTCGACATTTTCGTTGCCGGTTTCGAGTGCGACAGTTTTCTTCGCCACTTCGCCGGATTTTTGTTGAACTTTTTTGATGATTTGTTCCATTTCAGCATCAGTGATCGGTTTGTTCGGGTTTTTACGCGAATAATTTACTGTCGTGGTGTTGCCCTTGATCAATTCGCCTGCAATCCCGACCACAGTCAAGTTCGCACGCTCGCCAGCTTTAGTTTCAACTTGAACCAGAGCGTCTTCACAAACCGAAACCACCGCTGGAATATCCGCCACCGCGCCAGCGTGCATATTACCTTCAACTTGACGCGCCTTGCCGACGCCAAGAATTTCGAGATTACCCTTTTTCGTCGGGCGCGCGAGAATCGCCTTCACAAATTCCGTACCAATATCCAATGCGAGAATAGTGCTCATGGTCTTATTATAACATATTTTCCAGATTCTAGGTCGCCAAGTTCATATTTCCCAAATTGGGTGCGGTGGAGTTTTACGACTGTGTAACCGAGTGCGGCAAAAGTGCGGCGGATTTGACGGTTGCGACCCTCATGCAAGATAACAATATAGGAGGACTCGCCGTTTTTGATGATTTTAAATTGTGAAATTCCGTCACCGATTTCGATCCCAAAATCAGAGATCATTTGTTGATGCAAGGGCTCGAGCGGATGATCGAGTTCGACTTCATAAACCTTAGTTTTGCGAAATTTCGGATGCGTCATTTGAAAAGCAAAATCGCCATCGTTGGTCAGCAAAATCAACCCAGAACTGTCTTTATCGAGCCGGCCAACGGTTTTTAGTTTCTGATGTTCTTTCGGAAGTAGGGCATAAAGCGTCGGGGCGTCGCCTTGAGCACGGCGCGAGCAAACATAACCGACGGGTTTGTTAAAAGCCAGATATAAAAAATCCGCCGAAAGCGGAACTATTTTTCCATTATAGCACACTTTCGGGAAATTGTCAATATCTTCAGGGGCGGGGAGACAAAAACCAAGACCTGCAACTTCACCATTTACCGTTATTTTGCCAGCAGAAATAAGTTCGTCGGCTTCGCGTCGCGAAACACCAATTCTCTCGGCGAGAAATTTATTGAGCCGGAGTTTCTGGGCTGACATTTTTGGGCTCGGTCTTAATGGGTTCGGTATTGATCATCGGTTCTGGCGCCATAGGGATCGAGGCTGGATCTGGCACAGGAGCGACCGGCTCGGAAACGGGCATCGACGACACAGGCATGACCGGTTTAGAAACTAGAGGTTCAGCAATCGGTGTTGATGCTGAAATCGATGTCGGAGTTGGGGCTGAAGCAGGTGCGGGTGCGGGAGTTGGGACCGAAGCTGGGGTCGATGCAGGTGCGGGAGCTGGTACAGGCGCTGTTTCAGTTGCTGGCGCCGAAATCACCTTATCGCCTAAAACTTCATGAATAGTATTCACCACATCTTCGATGCCGACTTGCGACTTAACGAGATAACGATTCGCGCCGAGACGTTCGCCACGAGCGCGTTGATCATCGGCAGAGAGCGCTGTCATCATCACGACTTTAATTCCAGCAGTTTCAGGAGTCGAACGGAGAATGTCGAGCATGTCAAACCCAGAAATTTTCGGCATCATTACATCGCTTAAAATCAAATCCGGTTTTTCGCGCACCGCCATCGCTAAAGCCTCTTCGCCGTCTCCCGCCGAAACCACATCATAGCCCTCAGCAGTAATCCGAATACTGTAAATCTCGCGCAAGCTCGCGTCATCTTCTACTACCATTATTTTACTCATCTTTGTTCTCCGTTTAAATTAATATCATTTTGTTGAGCAGGTTTAGGATTGGGTTGCGGCGCCGGTGTCGGATTTGGAATAGGAGCTGGTGTCGGATTTGGAATAGGCGCAGGGGTGAGGACAGGAGCCGGCGTCGGATTTGGAATAGGCGCCTGAATGGGGGCCGGTGTTGGAGTCGGGGCCAGAGTCTGTGTCGGAGCTGAAGTCGAAGTCGGAGTCGGAGTCGGTGCTGGAACGGAAATAGGAGTTGAAGCTGGTGTCGCCACTGGCGATTTAGCCGGTTGTTGTTGAATTTGTTCCTGCATCCGTTCGTTATTAACCGCAATCATCCGTTTATTATATTCATCCTGCGTCAAACGTGGTAATGAAACATAGAAAGTCGAACCCTCGCCGAAAGCCGATTCCGCCCAAACACGCCCGCCGAGCGCCTCAACCCGTTGTTTCACAAGGTAAAGCCCGAGTCCAGTCCCGCCAATTGTCCGCGTATCCGAGTTATCTGCGCGATAAAACTTCTGGAAAATATGTCCAAGATCTTCAGAGGAGATTCCCATACCGGTATCCGTGACGTTAATCAAAACTCGGTTACCATCGCCCCGAACGTTGATATAAATCGAGCCACCTTCGGGGGTATATTTCAATGCGTTACTAATCAAGTTATCTAAAATCTCGCGCATAAAACTGACATCGATAAAACTATAAGCGACTTGTTCAATTCGCCGACCTTCACCGAAAGTATTTTTTCTATTCGAGCCAAAATTTAGATTAATTTTCGCAGATTTAGCGTGAGGCTGATAATCATTCGAGATATCCTCGACTAAACCAACCATCTCCGCGGGCTCAAAATGCGGTTTAATATGTCCATCGTCAAGTTTAGTAATATCGAGCAGATCTTGAAACAACTTCCCGAGGTGTTTTGAAGCTTTACTTGCAGCCTCGAGATAACCACGAGCACGATCGTCGATTGTGGCGGTTTGAGGATTTAGCGCCAACGAAACATAGCCATCAATCGTCGCGACAGGAGTGCGCATCTCATGCGAAGCGGTCGAGATAAACTCTGTTTGCTCACCTTCTTCTTCGAGTTCCTTCGTAATGTCCCGAAAAGCAATGAGATGCTTTTGATTTGTGCCTTCGGGCGGCATGACCGAGACGGAAATCGGAATACGTTTGTCGGTCTGCCCGACGACTAAGCAACATTGATAGGGGTCTAACGCCTGCTCGGTTTTGATGGCTTGAATTAGCGGATTTTCGGCGTCGGAAAGTTGTCGCCCCTCCTTCGTTTCGAGTTTTAAAACTAAACCATAATCGAGCCCCAATGCTTGGTTCGCAGAATTGTAGCCCGTCATCGTCGCAGCGGCCGGATTAATGAACTCGACCACGCCGTTTTTGTCCGTAATAATCACACCATCATGAATGACTTTTAAAGCCATTTCTGCCAAAGCGGCTTGATTGCCGCCGGCATTTCCTAGCTTATTGGAGGTAGTATTACGATTAAAAAGTTTCATCTATACTTATTTTAACACAAGCGCGAAAAAATATGGTATATTTTATATATGAATAAAGACGTAATTTACATTGAACCCGAGGATGATATTACTGATATCATCACTAAAATCGAAAAGTCAAAAGAAAAAATCGTCGCTTTAGTTCCGCCAAAGAAGGCTGGAGTTTTTAGAAGTATTGTCAATATTAAGTTAATCGCCAAAGCGGGCGCAACCTCTGATAAAAGGGTCGTTTTAGTTTCAGTTGATCCTTCGATTGTTAGACTCGCAGCGGCAACAAGACTGCCGGTAGCGAAAAACTTACAATCAGCGCCGGAAATTCCGAAAATTGAAGCCGAATCTGAACAAAAAGAAGAACAGACTATCGAAGATATGTCGGAAGATGAGAATGTGGAGGAACAGAGTGGCGATGGTTCTAACGGCAGTAAAAAATCCGACGGGTCTCATCGTAAATCTGAAAAATCGAATAGCGATGATAATGAAGAAGAAGAGTATGAAGATGATGAGGAAGAGGATAATGAGGACGAAGAAGATGATAAAAAGAAGAGAAAGGATGAAAAAGAGAAGAAATCTGGTAAAAAAGGTAATAAAATTTTAGATTGGATTAAATCACACAAAAAAACTTCGATTTTTTTGGGGATTTTTGCATTGGGGCTGATCGGATTTCTAATTTGGGCGTTAGTTTTCGCGCCAGCGGTGGATATTTCAGTCGCGATTAAGACCGATTCGAAGAATTTCTCGGAAAATGTCACTTTTACGAAGACTGCGACCGAAGAAAATGCTAAAGAAGGGAAGTTCTATCTACAAGAGAAGAAACTTGAAGAGACGCAAGAAGTGAATTTTGAGGCCACGGGAGAGAAAAATCAGGGGAATAAGGCGAGTGGGGAAGTCACAGTTATCGCTACAGTATCCGATAAAGGTGGTACGACAGTGATAAATACTGGTGACACCTTCTCTATAAATGGACTTTCTTATACCGCCGATAATAGCGTGACGATGCACTACAATGGCGACGACATGAGCGTTTGTAAGAATAAAGATGCCACTGCGACGGAATTTAAAGCTCAAGGTTGCCGAATTTATGCGAACGTAAAAGTCACGGCTACCCAAGCGGGCGCAAAATACAACATTGCGGCAAGCAGTAATGGCTGGAGCACGGTAGCAAGTGTAGAAGTTTATTCAAATTCAGCTATATCTGGCGGAACAGACGACGTTAAAACCGTAGTTCAACAATCTGACATCGAAAAGGCAAAAAGCGAGTTAACGACCGCGAAAGAAGAAGAAAACAAGAAAAAACTTTACGCATCGATCGGGGATGAATATTATATCGTCGAATCAAGCTTTACACAATCAACTTCAGCAGCAGAAGCGACCCCTGGAGCGGATCAGGAAGTCGGCAGCTCGAAACCAGTGTTAAAAGCGACGACGACTTCGACTGTATACGTGATCGAAAAGAGTAAATTAGAGGAGTTTATCGCCGAAAAAGCTTCGCTTGAAGACGGACAGAAGATTTATGAGACGAAAGATACTTATGTCGAGAACTTCACCGAAGGAAAATCGAGTATTACTGGACGCTTAAAAACCCAATACTACATCGGGCCGAAAATCACCGAATCAGAGGTGGTTGAAAAAATCAAAGGCAAAGGCCTTGGTGATGCGCAACGCGAAATTCGCGACTTTTACGGAGTTTCGAATGTGACGATTGATTCGTCTTACCCCTGGGTGATGACAATTCCTAGCGATTCGAATAAGGTGAATGTCCACTTCGAAGTAAAAGACAAAGACGGCAACGAAGTCAAGGATCAGAGCAACAGTGAAAAAGGAGATTCGAGCAGTTCCAGCAGTTCCGATAATTCAAACAACAATAAAAGTGGAAATTAGGCGGTAAATGCGGATTATAGGACTCGATATCGGCGAGAAGCGCATTGGCGTGGCGCGTGCGGACTCGGACACCCGAATCGCAGTGCCAGCAGGGTATTTGCTGGTAGACGGCTCAGAATGGCAAAAAATCGCTAAAATCGCGAGTTTGAACAATACTCGGTTCTTCGTGGTCGGGCTACCCCGTAGCAACGAAGGACAAGAAACCGCGCAATCTGAATACGTGCGAAACTGGGTGAAAGAGTTAAAACATCATATTCCTGGGGCGCGAGTGCGCCTACAAGATGAATCTTTAACCTCGGTGGTGGCTGAAGAACGCTTAAAAGAGCGGGGCCGGCCGTTCGAGAAAGGCGAAATTGATGCCGAAGCGGCAACGGTGATTTTGCAGGATTTTCTAGAGAGCCATATTAAATCAACCGGGGACGCGCCCTTAGACGCGTCGAATACAACAGGGAAGGAGAAAGGTGGAGTGAAAAAAAAAGCTAAAACGGGGAAAAAATGGCTAATTGCGCTGGTTGCTTTGGTAATTTTAGGGGTAGCAGGAGCTGGCGGTGTTTATCTGTTAAAGAAAAAAATCGCGGCTGATCGAGCGGCGGAATATGCGCGCCTTGAGGCCGAAATGAAGGCTGAGTCTTTCGATTTCACGATCAATCCGGGTGAAACCGTGATGGATGTGAAAAAGAGGCTAATCGAGGCGGGCTATTCCGAAACAGAGGCGACAGAAGCGCTGAACCCGAAAAATTATGATTTTGATTTTTTGGAGGGATTGGACTCGCTCGAAGGGTACTTATTCGGCGAAACGCATAATTTTTACAAAGGGGCCGACGCGAAAGAGGTGATAAAGAAGTTTTTAGAGGGGATTGAGACGGAAATTGAAAAAAGAAATCTCGCAGCGGGATTTGCGGCACAGGGGTTGACGCTTCGCGAAGGGGTAATTTTAGCCTCTGTGGTCCAAAAAGAGGCACCTGAAGACGAGATGTCGACGGTGGCGCAGGTGTTTTTAAGCCGTTTACAGAACGGGATACCCCTTGGAAGCGACGTAACGGTGTCTTACGCGCTTGATACTATCGATCCCGACCGGAACACGTATACGGACAATTCCAGCGCTTTGGCGGTCGATTCGTGCTATAATACACGAGTTAACGCTGGGCTTCCCTGTGGTGCGATCTCAAATCCGGGGCTTTCGGCGCTACTCGCTGTGGCGATGCCTGCAGATACTTCTTATCTTTACTTCTTGACAGGAGACGATGGTTTGATGTATTATAGTTATACAGAGGCTGAGCACATTCAGAATATTTATGACCATTGCCAAAACCTCTGTAATGTTTCATTATGAGTAGAAAGAAGAAGTTAGAGTTCAAGTGGATGAAGGGGGCTTGGCCTTATTTTGTTGTGGCATTTTTGACACTATCTCTGGTCGCTCTGGGGTCGCTTGATAAACAAAATTTAACCAGCAACCTGAGCTTGGATACTTTTGCCGCCGATGATTATAATGTTTCAGTCGATCAGATATCGGAGCTTTACGTAGTGGCGGATCTCTCTGATACGCTTGGGCTAGCGAGCGCAGCGGATGTGGCGTCGAATTATGTTGTGACGACGACGATGTACGATTCTGGACAGACCTCGACCGGAAAACTCGAGAAACCGAGCTTAACAAGCGTGGAGGCTTCGCGAGGGGTAATTGAATATACGCTAGCGGAAGGGGAGAATTTGGATACTTTGGCCGCGAAATATGGTGTTTCAACCGACCAAATTCGCTGGTCGAACGGGCTGAAGACGAATGATGTTGCTGTAGGGACAGTTTTGTACATTCCGAGTACCTCGGGGATCGTTTATACTGTAAAAGCTGGCGATACGATTGAATCTATTGCTGAGAAATATGGTTCGAAAGCATCGGAGATTATTGCTTTGAATGACCTCGAAGTTTCGGGGATTTCCGAAGGAATGCGTGTAGTCTTAAAAGATGGCACATTACCAGAAACTGAACGACCGGAATATGTTGCGCCATCGCGTCGGTCTTACACCAACACCAATATTTACACCTACACATATCTCGGTAGTACTTCAGAACGAGAGAATATTGAATTAATCGGCTACTTCTATAATCTCGGTGGACCTTATGGGGCTGGACAATGTACGCAATGGGCTTGGTACAAACGTGGCGGGAATATTCCGTCGAGCTGGGGTAATGCGAATACTTGGGCAACCAGTGCACGAGCGCAAGGTTACGCTGTAGACCGCACTCCTGCGGCTGGCGCAGTATTTCAGACCGGATCGGGTTGGTACGGGCACGTCGGCTACGTCGAAGCTGTAAATGGCGACGGCTCAATTGTGGTTTCAGAAATGAATTATGGCATTCCGTATCGCGCTATTCGCTCGACTATTCCGGCATCGGCGGTTGGAAATTTCTGGTATATTCACTAATCTTATTCTAATTCCGCGGATTTTTTATGCTTATTGTTCGACCAGAGTGAACTCTTTGCCGGCAATTTCGATAATCGAATCCGGTTCGGCGCCAAGAGAAGTCAGCTCGCCGCGAATGCCCATTTTCTTCATAATATCGCGCAGACGATTGACCGAAGCGTAATTTTCAAGATCCGTGCGACGAGCGAATTTCTCGATTTTTTCACCCTTGACCACGAATTTATCCTCTAGTTTTTCGACTTGCCAGGTGTCTTTCAGGGCGTTTGGGCTGAGAGAGATTGTTGGCAGGTTATCACTCGTATCTGTTGATGGTTGCGTTAAATCAAGTCCGCCTTGCTCACACTGAGCGAGCCCAAGCGGGATTTGCTTCGGACAGTCGAGACGAGTACGAAACTCCGTCCTCGGCGCAGTCCCGATTGTCCGAAGCAAATCCTGCCTGGTGCGAAGCGAAACGTGAGCAAGGCGGGCCTGATTTAATGCTCTCAACACTTCGGTCAGTCCCTGATGAGCGGAGGAGGAAATGGTAAAAACGTTAGCAGAGGGGTTTTGGGCGAGAATGGCGGATTTTTGCATGGCAATAATTTCGTCATCGACGCCTTCGCATTTAGTCAGGGCGACCACTTCGGGGCGGTCTTTTAAATCCGAATATTTTTCGAGTTCGGCGCGAATGGTTTGATAGGCTGCGCCGGCGTCGTCATTATAGACGTCGATGAGATGTAAAAGCACCGCTGTGCGATCGACATGACGCAAAAAGTCGTGGCCGAGGCCCTTGCCTTCGGAAGCGCCTTCGATGAGACCCGGAATATCGGCGATTAGGATATCGTGGTCGTCAATTGTAGCAACACCGAGATTCGGGGTCAAAGTCGTGAATGGATAATCGGCGATTTCGGGCTTGGCGTTCGAAACAACAGAGAGAAAAGTCGATTTACCGGCGTTCGGTAACCCAACTAAACCGACGTCGGCCATGGTTTTAAGTTCGAGTTCGGCTTCGAATTCTTCGCCTGGCTCGCCGACTTCGGCGATTAGGGGAGCTTGACGAGTGGAGCTCTTAAAATGGGCATTGCCGAAACCGCCCGTGCCGCCTTTTGCGATAATAGCGGTTTGACCGTCATGGTCTAAATCAGCGATTAAAATTCGCTCTGAGTTTTCTCGCCGATAAACGCAGGTCCCAATTGGTACTTCTAGCACTAAATCTTTACCTGAGCGCCCGGCGGAGCGTTGCCCGGAACCGTTTTTGCCATCCAGAGCGGTCAAAATCGGCGTAAACCGAAAATCTACTAGGGTGTTCGTGTTGCGATCGGCGCGAAAAACGATGTCGCCACCCTTACCGCCATCGCCCCCGTCCGGACCACCTTTAGGAATGTAAATTTCATGCCGAAAAGAGACGGCGCCATCGCCACCTTTGCCAGCTTTCAAGCTCACTTTCGCAACATCAACAAACATATCTTAATTATAACATATTTTTTGTGAAAATAAAAGGGGTTGACACTTTTTTGGTTATGCTTTATTATTGATATAAGCTGGTACGCTTCACAGGGGTTCCACTGATTCTTAGTGGAGTGTGGAGACTTGCATTAAAAACAAACAGCGGATTAAAACAAAACAATGTGCCCCACGGGTGGGCGCGTAGCAGCGGAAAAAGGAGGCGGCACACAACGTCTCCTTTTTACTGTGATATAATAGAGGTATGGTAAAATTTACGATTATTACACTATTTCCTGAGGCGGTGAAGCCGTATCTGGAGGCTTCGATGATGTGGAAGGCGACCGAAAAGAGACTGGCGGAGTTTGATTTTGTGAATTTGCGAGATTTTGGGCTAGGGCCGCATAAGTCCGTTGATGATACGCCGTATGGAGGTGGGGACGGGATGTTGCTTCGGTGTGAGCCGGTTTTTGCTGCGATCGAAAGTGTTAAAAAATCCGACCCAAACGCAAAAGTGATTTTGCCGACCCCAGTCGGAGAGATTTGGAGTCAAGATATGGCGAGAAAGTTTGCAAATGATACAGAATTCGCTAATACCCCATCGAGGCCACTTGCGACAACGGGAGCAAACTCCGAAGCGAGCCCCGTAACGACGGGCGCGAGCAAGGAAGGCCGAGAGGGGGTGTTGGCGAATTCTTGTTACAATAACCTCGATGAAGCGTCAGTGAATTCTCATTACATCATCCTCTGCCCTCACTACGAGGGCTATGATGAGCGGATTTTGACGATTGTGGACTATAAGATTTCGCTGGGAAAATATGTGCTAACAGGGGGTGAACTGCCGGCGCTGATTATTATTGATAGTGTAGTGAGATTAATTCCAGGGGTGCTGGGTGGTGAAAAATCGGCAGAGATTGAGAGTTTTTCGGATGGGGATAATCTGGAATATCCGCAATATACTCGCCCGGAGGATTTTCGGGGAATGAAAGTGCCAGAGGTGCTATTGTCTGGGAATCACGGCGAAATCGCGAAATGGCGAGAAAAACATTCGGGGAGAGTATGAATTTAGCAGATCCTGTTGATGCGCTAAAAGGGGTGGGGGCAAAGACTGCGCTGACGCTGAAAAAATACGGCATTCGCACGGTGGGGGACTTTTTCTACAATTTGCCGCGCGACTACGAAAATTACGCCTCGCCGCGGACAATTGCCGAAATGCGGCCCGGAAAAGTCGTGATTAAGGGAAAAATCGAGAATCTCGAGACTCGGCGGGCTAAAAGACGCAATATGTCGGTGACCGAAGGAGTGATTAGAGATGAAACAGGGGCGGTGAAAGTGGTGTGGTTTAACCAAAATTACCGCAAAAACCTCTACCAATCGGATAAAGAATACTACTTTACGGGAAATTTTGAGTTCAGAAATGGCCGTTATAGCCTGGTTTCGCCGTCGAGTGCGGAGGTAGGGCGGATTGACCCCAGAAACGGTCTAGCACCCGTCTACGTGGCGCACGGGGCTTTGAAGTCGGGGGATTTTGCACGTTTGATGCAAAAATCGCGCGATCAGTTTGCAAAAATTCCGGATTTATTGCCTTCGGTGCCAAAGGGAACGCGGGCCGAAGCATTGTTTGATGCGCATTTTCCGGATTCGGTAGCAAAAAGTACGCACGCGCGGGAGTATTTGGCTTATGAGGAATTGTTCGAGTTGATTTTGGCATCAAAACTGAACCGGCGCGAAAATGAAAAATTGCGAGCCGATAAAATTCCGTTTAACAGAGATAAAATTCGAGAATTTGTGGCTAGACTGCCGTTTCAGCTGACCAATGCGCAACGGTTAGCGGCGTGGGAAATTTTTCAGGATATGGAGAAGCCGACGCCGATGAACCGGCTTTTACAGGGGGATGTGGGGTCGGGAAAGACGATGGTGGCGGCGATGAGTGCTTATGGGGCGATTCTTAGCGGGGCGCAGGTGGCGTTTCTCGCGCCGACCGCGATTTTAGCTACGCAACATTTTGAAGGACTGGTCAAGATTTTGGAGCCTTTAGGGGTGCGAGTGGCGCTACTTACTGGCGCGACTAAACAAAAACCGGAATTAAAACGCCGGATTATGGGTGGCGAGATTGATTTGGTGATTGGGACGCACGCACTGCTGACCGATGACACAGAATTTGCTCGGTTGGGGTTAGTGATTATCGACGAGCAACATCGTTTTGGAGTGGAACAAAGGCAAAAATTGATGTTAAAATCACCCGCGAGCAAGGCACCGCATCTGCTTGCGATGACGGCGACGCCGATTCCGCGCTCACTACAACTCACAGTATTTGGCGACCTCGATGTTTCGATTTTGAATGAACTACCTAAGGGGCGCCAGCCGGTTAAAACCGAGATTTTAAGGGAGATCGAGATGCGCGAGCGGCTGTTTCCGAAAATTAGCGAAACACTCGCGAAAAAACAGCAGATTTATTGGATTTGTAAGGCGATTGATTCAGAGACGGAGTCCGATACGACCTCTGTGAAAACGCGGTTTATGCGCCTGAAAAACGATTTTCCGCAGGCAAAAATCGGGTTTTTGCATGGCAAAATGAAGCCGGCGGAAAAAGATGCGGTAATGGAGCAGTTCTCTAAGGGCGAAATCGAGATTTTAGTCTCGACAACTGTGGTGGAAGTCGGGGTGGACGTGCCGAATGCGACGCTAATGATTATTGAAAATGCCGAAAGTTATGGATTGGCGCAACTACACCAATTACGGGGGCGCGTGGGGCGAGGAACGGAAAAATCGCACTGCTTTTTGCTGACGACGGGCGAATTTAAGCCATCTAGGCGGCTGCTAGAGTTAGAAAAGTCGAACGACGGATTTTATCTCGCCGAAGTGGATTTGAAACTGCGGGGACCGGGCGAAATTTATGGCGCTTTACAACATGGGGCGCTAGACCTTAGATTCGCGTCGCTCGGCGATACAAAATTAGCACATCAAGTACAAAAAGATGTCGAAAAATTCCTCAGTGAGCCAGAAAAAATGGTAGAATATGAAGAACTGATGGCGGGAATTGTGAAGTATCAACAGATAACGACACTAAATTAACGGAGACAGAATGTTTAAACGTGCGAAATTGAATAGGTGTAAAAATGACAAAAAAACCGGCGAGGTTCGGGTAATTTCCGGACGATTCAAAGGGAAAAAATTGAAAACCCCGGGCGAAGGAACGCACCCGATGGGTGAGCGCGAAAAAAATGCATTATTTAATATGATCGGTGAGACGGTGTCGGGGGCGTTCGTGCTAGACGCTTATGCGGGAAGCGGAGCGCTCGGAATTGAGGCACTTTCAAGAGGAGCGATGTCTACGTTATTTATTGAGAAAGATCCGCATGCCATAGAAATCATCAACGATAATTTGCGCAAAGTTGGAATTTATGACGCCCAAGGTGATGTAATGGCTGCTGATGCAACAGTCGTGACGCGTACTATGACTGACCGGTTTTCAATCGTGCTGGCCGATCCGCCGTATGATAAATATAGACCTGAAATGATTACTGCGTTGTCACATCTGGTGGCAAAAGATGGGATTTTGGTCGCTTCTACCCCTGAAGAAGGACCGGAAATTAAAGGTATGGAAAAAATCAAGAGCCAAAAATATGCTCGGGCGCATATTTCAGTGTATCGCTGGGCGAAATAGAAAAGTATGTTATAATGAAAATTAGAAGGCCGATGTAATCGGCTCATACCTTGTTTTTTGAAGGGGGATGAAAAAAATGGCAAGCGGAAATATCTGCAGGGTTACTGGTCTGAAGAAAAAAGATTGTTGCTGCTGGGATTGTCAATGTCGTCGCAACAACACGAGATTGCGTTCTGGCTATGGGCAATCGTATTCCGGACACCAAGATTCTCGCAAAGTCCACGACACGAAGGGCAAAAATCGCCACGAAAGAAAAAGTTGGTAAAGCAAGCTGTTTTTTCATCTAGCCTCTCTTGTTTGAGGGGCTAATTTTTATTATAATAAGTCGTATGATACTGAAATTTATTGTTGGAGAAATTGTTTTTCAGCCGGAATTCGAAAGAGCGCAACAATTCCGAATTTTGCTTAATAAAAATTATGAGCTTCCAACCGCTAGCTCGATCGAGCAAATGCAACAAAAACTCGGGCAAAAACTCACCACGGGGAATACTTTTATTGAAGATGGCCAAGTAAGGTATATTTTTGCGAATATGCCTCAACATTCATCAAACTCACTTATTAGAGATTGGGTTTTTGTATCGTTCGATGAATTAACCCCAGAATCTTGTCACGATTATGAGATCATTGAAAAAGCTATGAAAAAATTAGGCTATTGCAAAAACTAAAAGTAACGATACACCTGTGAAATTGACAAAACTCTTGATGTGTGCTATAATGGACAAATAAGGAGTTTTTATGTATTATCAAGAGGAAACGGATAAAAAGGAGCGCCGGAAAATTATTGCGGTGGCGACTCTGATCGTAGCGGTGATTTTAGCGCTGATCGTTGCGATTATTGTGGTGGCAACAAAAAAATCGTCACGAATCGATGTGACAAAACCTGAGAATACTGCGGTTGAGACGAAGAATGAAGAGACGAATAGTGGTGCGACCGAAGAACAGAATAACAGCGAAACTGCGAATGCCGAAAATGCAACAACCGAGAGTGCGACAACCGAGGGCGCAACGACCGAAGGGGCTTCGAATGATAGTCTCTCGAATGAAATGACCGCCGCGACTGAAGCTGGGAATAATGCTGAAGCTAAAACTGATTCTGCCGCGACCGTTGCGACAGACCTGCCGACCTCTGGGCCAGAAGACTTATTACCAATCGCGCTGATTGCGGGGGCGCTGGTGGCTTACCTTTCTTCGCGTAAAATGGTCAAAAACGAAGCCTAAAAATTTTAAATTTGAAGCTGGGCTGAAAATGCCCAGTTTTTTTGCGCAAAATATGCTATAATTGTTTAAAGCCCGGGTGGTGTAATTGGTAGACACGTATGCCTTAGGAGCATATGCCTCGCGGCGTGCAGGTTCAAGTCCTGTCCCGGGCACCAGAGACTTTAATCATTAAATTCATTGAGTAGGGGGTTTATTTTTTTAGAACATCATGTTACAATGCCGGCATGCAAAAGAGGGAATATTCCGTCATAGTACCAAAAAATGTTTTTCCGAAACCGTCAGTGCGTGAGATGTCCGCCGCTTATATATTGCTAGATTATTTTAAAACCGACATAGAGTTTATACCTAGGAATAATCAAAAAACGCCGGATTTCATGATAGGCGGTATTGAATGGGAGCTGAAAACGCCCATTGGTACAGGAAAATATAATATCCAACATCTGCTTCATGCTGCGATTCGACAATCTAGAAACATAATAATAGACGCTAGATTTTCAAAAATGCATTTATCCAAAATTGTTAATGACCTAAAAAGGCACTCCACTTTAACCACAAAAGGCATAAAACATCTGATTGTGATTACAAAATCTAAAAAAATCATTGTAATTATCTAATAATTATAGTAGAATAAAAGTAGCGAAAGCTCGTCAGGCAGTGCTGTAATGCACAGGTTCGGGGCTTTCATTTTTTATGCTTTTAACGAAGAGCGGGTAGTAGTTTTCATTTCTACGAAACTAAAGTGTGTTATAATGAGAATAATAGAGAAGTAAAAGTATTTTTAGCTGATAGAAAGGAGTTAGTTCTAAAAATGACCCACGCTAAGAGAGAGAGAGAGAGAGAGAGAGGCGGGGGCTTCTACAATGAAGCAACCACTTTTAACTGTAGCTGTTACTGCGCATGATGAAAATCTTTGGCTATATAAAACTTTGCGAAGTATTAAGAACGCACTAGAAAACTTCAAAACCAGCGAATACGAAGTCATCGTTCATGTCGATAATGGCTCGGATTTTTTGTTGGAGCATATTGATAAGACCAATTATTGGCCGTTAAAATTCAAAAATTATAAAAATCATTTCGGCGACTCAGGCCAGTCGCGGAATTTTTGCGCTAAGAAAGCAAAGGGGAAATACCTCTTTTTTATGGATGCGGACGATTTAGTTTCGGAAAATTTTCTAGAAAAGGCCGTAAAAATTTTAGAGAAAGGCGAGGAAGTCTTACTTCATCCGGAATCTTGCTTGACGTTCGAAGAGAAGGGTGATTGTTATGTCTTAATGCGGACAACGCCTGGAGAAACTCCCGAAGACGATGCGTTCGCGATGTTGGAGAAAAATCTCTGGGTTTCGATGGTTATCGGAAAACGTGATATTTTTCTAAAATATCCTTATTCGGACACAGAAAATGGTTTTGGGCACGAGGATTATGCGTTCAACATGGCAACCTTGGCCGCCGGCATTCGGCACTCGAGTGTGCCGGAAGAAATGGAGTTTTACCGCATTAAAAGAGATTCTTTATGTAAAACTTCGAATAGTAAACACGTGACTCAGCCGCGGACCGATTTATTCGATTTCGAAAAATGGCGCGGTTTCGATATTGACTATCAACCACCATTGCTAAATACAAAGAAAAAAGTCGGAGCTAAGCAAAGAGCGCTGAATATCTATAAAAAAGCGCGCCATAACTCTAAGGTTTTGAACGCGGCGATCGAGCCACTAGCGACGATGGCGAAAAAAATGACTGGCAAAAAGTTAATAACGGCATCAGAGAGTTCGAAATTGCGCCCGTGCGAACTCGAACACTGGAAAAAGATTAGCCAAATCGAAATGCAATTATATCCTACAGAAGATAAAATTCAAAATCTGATTTTCTGCGACCCGAGAAATGGAAATCGCGCGAGCATGGCTTACCTCGGCCTCTGCCGAGAAGGACTTCGTGAAGTCGATTATGTTTTTATTGTACCCTGGGTTTCAACCGGTGGGGCGGACAAGGTTCTGATAAATTACACCAAAGCTTTCAAAGAGCTCTATCCAAAGAAAAAGATTGCCGTGATTACAACTTTGAAAGCTAAAAATGAATGGAAAGATAAGCTCGCAGATAATACAATTTTTGTCGATTTCGGCAATTTTGCGGCGAAATTAGACGATTTCGAAAAGGAAATTTTATTCACGAGGCTATTAATTCAGCTAAACTCTCGCAAAATTCATATTATTAATTCGCTGTTTGGTTATCAGTGGGTAGATTCACACCGAGATTTGGTAAAAAATAATTTTGAACTTTATGTTTCGTTGTTTTGTTATGACGTCATACCAAATACGAATGGCGAGGGGCGTGTTAGCTATATCGATCCGTTTGCGTCAAGCATTTATGATCTAATAAACGTCATTTATACTGATAATTCAATGTTAATTAAATCATTGGCGGAAGAATATGGTTTTGTATCAGAAAAAGTTATTGTTCAATATCAACCAAATAATTATACAATTCAAAAACCGACCACAAAAAAGGATAACAAAAGATTAAACGTTCTCTGGGCGGGACGAATTTGCTACCAAAAAAATCCAGAATTACTGATAAAGGTCGCCGATGCGTGCGATACGGAGATCAATATTGACGTTTACGGAAAATTTGAGGAAAAATATTCGCGAAATCTTTTCAACGAACACCGAGTGAACTATGTTTCCACTTTTAATGGACTTAAATCAATTGATGTTTCTAAATATAATTGTTTCTTATTAACGTCTCGCATAGAAGGTTTGCCAAACATCTTGATTGAGGCCACTGCGGAAGGTTTACCGATTGTTGCTAGCAATGTTGGCGGAGTTAGTGATTTAATTAAAGATAAGGAAACGGGGATTTTAATTGACAACCCGCTTGAAGCCGAAGAATATGTAAAAGCTCTGGAATTTGCAAAAAATAATCAAAAAGTCATGAAAAAATATTGCGAAAATGCTCAGAAATTGTTAGCCGAGCAACATAGTTGGGATACATATCTTAAAACCATCAAGAAAACAATGAACATCTAAAGGTAAAACTTCATTCTCTCGCCCACAAGATTAACGTATATGTTATAATGATAAACAGTATGGGGAAAATTGCGAAATACTTGAATCAGTTGATGGTAGGGAATGTTTTTGATAATCCGGAAGTTTTAGAGGCCTATGCGACCGATCGGTCGGCGCTCAAAGTAAAGCCGAAATTTGTGGCCTTTCCAGAATCGACGAATGATATCCGAAAATTATTGCGTTTTTTCAACCAATTAGCGACTAAAAATATAAAAGTGGCGGTCACAGCGCGCGGAGCTGGGCACGATACTGGCGGAGCGGCGATTACTAATGGCGTAATCGTGTCGACTGAAAAGTTGAATAAGTTACTTGAAATCGATCCACGCGAGAGGCTGGTTCATGTTCAATCTGGAATTACGCTAAAAGAACTGAATACTGCGTTATCGGTTTCGGGACTGACAATTCCGGTCGAGGGACACGGTGATGAAACGATTGGGGGTCTGATTTCGAATTGCCCGACTGATAATTGCGCTGAAAAATATGGCGGAATCGAGGAATATGTCGAACGAATTGAAGTAGTGCTGGCGAATGGAGAATGTTTACAAACAAATCGCTTGAAAAAATATGCCGTAGCGAAAAAAGCTGCCGAAAAATCGTTCGAAGGAACGCTTTATCAAAAAATTGCCAAAATCGTTCATGATAAACAGAGTTTAATCGAGAAAATTGGCGAATATGAAAAAGATTTGACAGGCTATTCAAAAATCGCGAAAGTCGAGAAAAAAGAGACTTTGGATTTGATGCCACTTTTCTTCGGTGCAGAAGGAACTTTGGGGATTATTTCTGAAGTAATCTTGAAAGCGGTGCCGCTTGGTTATCAGCCGACACGAGTGATTGCCACTTTTCGAGACTTTGAGCCGGCGCTTGGCTACATGAAAGCTGTGAAAGAATTAAAACCGGAACGCTTGAATTTTTATGATTTGCACATTATTCGTGAAGCACGCGAAACGGGGAAAAATTTAGACGGCGTAATTCGGCGATTTGAAAATGGCTTTGTCGTGTTTACGAGTTTTTCCGAACGGACTGGGATGAAAATGAGAAAAATGTTGGCGCTGAGAGAAAAGACGCCGCGAACTACGAAATTTACTTTCGAATCGCCGGAAACGCGAACGACTTTAGACGAGTTCGAAAATTCGTTGACGAATTATTTAAGTTATGTAAAAAATGGCGAGCGCGTACCGATTTTGACGGATTTTTATCTGCCGGATTACAATATTACCGGATTTTTACAAGATTTGAAGGTTTTAGCGGAAAAATTGGAGCTTGATTTAGCGCTTTATGGCTCATTCGCGACCGGAATTTATAATTTACGGCCGAAATTTAATCTCGAAGCGGATGATTATCGGAAAAAAGCGACGACATTCCTGCGCGCTGGGGCTTATGTGATTTCTCGTCAAGGCGGAAAGCTGGCGGGCGGAACGCCGGAAGGGCGTTTGAAAGCGGTGGTGACGAATGGGGAAATGCCCGAGCCGGAAAAAGCGTTGTATACGGAGATTAAACAACTTTTTGATGCTAACGGAATTTTAAATCCGGATGTGAAGCTCGGAGCAAATTCGCGTTTTACATTGACGCATTTTCGCTCTGTAAATCAACCAGAAATTATGCTATAATATAGAAAATAGGAGTTATGAATGAAAACTAAAGCAAAGAAAATATCTGATTCTCGGGTGGAAATTACTGTAACTTTGGACGCAAAGGATTTAAAGACGGCGTGTGAAAAAGCGCTTGAGCGACTCGCGAAAGAAGTAAAAGTCGAGGGCTTCCGTAAGGGCAAAGTGCCGATCGATGTCGCAAAAAAGTTCATTCCGGAAAATGACATCAACGCGAGCGCGATCGATATCGCGGTGCGAACGACCGTGATCGAAGCGTTCCAAAAAGAATCGAAATCGCCGTTAGTGGTGCCGAGTGTAAACGTGACGAAATATGTGCCGAACGAATCGGCGGAATACGTTGCGACGGCGGATATTATTCCGGAAATTAAGCTCGGTGATTATAAGCAGTTGAAGGTGAAAAAGCCGGCTGTGAAGGTAATGAAAAAAGATATTGATGAGATTTTGAACAATATCGCAAGTTCTTTTGCCGAGAAAAAAGTTGTAAAACGTGAAGCGAGACTTGATGATGAGGTCGTGATCGATTTTGTTGGCAAAAAAGACGGCAAGGCTTTTGACGGCGGTTCGGCAAAGGATTATAAACTGGTTCTCGGTTCGGAAACTTTCATTCCCGGCTTTGAAGACGGTATTGTCGAGCATAAAGTTGGCGATAAGTTCGATCTTAAATTGACATTCCCGAAAGATTATGGTGTAAAAGATTTAGCTGGCGCGAAAGTGGTGTTTGAAGTTTTACTAAAACAGGTGAACGAGGTCACGAAGGCGAAAATCGACGACGAAATGGCGAAAAAATGCGGCCCGTTTAAGACTTTGGACGAATTGAAAAAAGATATTGAGAAAAATCTACAAGCGCAAAATGAATATCGCGCAATGGAGAATTTTAAAGACGAATTAGTAAAAGCGTTAGTAAAGAAATCAACCGTGTCGGCGCCGGAAATTATGATTGACGACCAAATAAAGGCAATTCGCGAGGATATTTCGCGTAATGCCGCTTCGAGAGGGATGAGTTTTGAGGATTTCTTAAAAGCCGGCGGCAAAAAACTGGAAGACTGGGAAAAAGAAGCCCGCGAACTCGCCGAAATGCGTGTGAAAGCATCACTAGTTTTACAAACTTTGGCGGTTGAAGCGAAAATTAAGGTCGCAGACGAAGAAGTCGCGGCGAAAATCGCGGAACTCAGAGATGTTTACAAGAATTCTGCGGAAGCGTTGAAGAGCCTGAAAGATCCGAATGTGAAAATGGATATCAAAAATCGTATGACTATCGAGAAAACGTTAGAGTTTTTGGCGAAAGAGAACGAGAAGTAAGGGCAAAGTTAACATCCCCTAGGCCTCGAATTTTACGATTCGGGGCTTTTTCATATATAATAAAGTTA
>CAVDXX010000006.1:0-45707 GCA_963613175.1 bacterium
ATAGGAATAACTATTTTACGAGCACAAAGTGTACACGATGTAGTGATTTAGTGCACTAGGCTTGCATATTTTTGCATTCTTTGATATAATAATTCTTATCGCTCTATAATTTCCCAAGCAAACAAGCACAAAGGTCGTCAGAGCGAAAAACATTAAGGAGAAAATCGGATACATGCGTATCAAACGATTAGGTCGTCCTGCGAAACAACAGCAGAAACAACCTAAAATAGCTCCTGCCGCTTGGCAAGAGTTCATCGAGATCTAGGTCCCGACTAAAAATCCCCCTTTCGGGGGATTTTTTGGATGTTAATTTTTCTATTATTGTTCACTAGTTTTCGCCGCAACAATGTCTTTCAATAACTTAATAAAATCATCTCCTGAACGCGCCGAATCCCACGAAATCATCTGTCCATTAACTGTTACACTCCCCGCTTGCCCCCAATTAATCAACTGCCCATCAACATAAAACGCTGGCGTCCCCTCAACTCCCACACGTTTCCCTACCCCCATATCAAACTCAATCTTTTTCGACACATTCGCGCTAGCGATATCCGCATTAAACTTTTCTAAATCACCTTTGCCATCCGAGACTTCCTCAAAATAACTGTCGAAATAATTCGTTCGATCTGATGCCGAAGCATATTCCCATTCCGACTGGCTACTAAATAACTTATCTGCATATTCTTTCCAATAACCTTGCAACCCTGCCGCTTCCGCCGCCGATGCCGCTGCCGTACCGTTTTGATGATAAGATAACAAGAAACTTCGATACACAATCGCTAATTTCCCATCCGACTGCTCAATCGCCTTATTCACGCGCGGGTTAATCGACGCACATCCCGGACATTGATAATCCGCATATTCAAAAATCAACACCGACGCGTCTTTCGACCCTTTTACATGATCGCCAATATTTCCATTCGCATCGCTCGGCTCAATTACCGAATAAAAATCATAGTCATCAAAATTCGTGGCATTGTTATTTCCATTCACGATCGCAATCGTCGCTACCGTTAATAGTGCCACAGCTAAAACCCCAATAATCACCCCTGCTACTGAAAAACCTTTTACTTTTTTCATAAAACTCCTTTAGTGCTATAATTATATTATCATGTTCGAAAGTTTTATGCAAAAACTAGTTCAGTGGCTTGATCCAAAGTTCGAAAAATATCGTCCGAAAAAAAAACCTGCGCCAATACCAAAACCCCCAAAATACACTCCTAAAACTCTCGAAGATCTTTTAGATGTTTTTCGACGTACTCCAAAAAGTGTCTTGAGCGACACCGACCGCGCACGTATCGCCGCCGTGATGAGTTTCGAAGATCGCAAAGTTAAAGATTTAATGGTTAAAAAATCCGATATGATTTTCGTAAAAAATAATGAAATTCTCGGGCCGTTAGTTCTCGACAAACTTTATAAATCCGGTTTTACCAACTTCCCTGTCGTCGACAATAAAAACAAAGTTCTCGGCATCATTCATACCGAAGCTCTGAACACGCTCGAAATTAGAAAAACCGACCGCGCCGAAAAATATCTTGATCAAAACTTCTATTATCTTCACACTTCCGATTCTCTTGAGTTCGCCGTTTCCGAAATTAACCGCCTCGGCAGTTGTTATTTTCTCGTGCTTGATGAGATTGACACTTTGGCTGGTTTTTTTACCACCGAAATGCTCCTCGACTATTGTTTAGGAAAGTGATATAATATACTCTATGAGAATTTTAGCCAACACTTTAAATAATTTTTTGGGCAAAAAAGTTACTGTTATGGGCTGGGTCAATTCCCGTCGTGACCACGGTGGTTTAATTTTTATCGATCTGCGCGACCATACCGATATCATTCAACTTGTAGTTACGCCTGAAACTGCCGCCGCTTTTAAACTCGCCGAAACTGTTCGCGATGAATTCGTATTGAAAGCGACCGGTAAAATGCGCGAACGCGAACCTGATTTAATTAATCCGAATTTAAACACTGGTAAAATCGAATTGGTAGTTGAAGAGCTTGAACTTTTAAACAAATCCGCGCCACTGCCGGTTAATACTCACGATGATGGAGAAAAATCTTCCGAAGAACAACGTCTTAAATATCGTTACCTCGACCTGCGCCGCCCCAGTATGCAAAAAATCCTAAAACGTCGCTCTGAATATTATCGTTTCATTCGTAATTATATGTATGATCGCGATTTCACTGAAATCACCACCCCGATTCTCGCGAATTCATCGCCTGAAGGTGCGCGCGATTTTCTCGTTCCTTCTCGACTTCATCCGGGGAAATTCTACGCCCTGCCGCAAGCTCCGCAACAGTTCAAACAACTTTTAATGGTCGGCGGCGTCAGTAAATACTTCCAAATCGCGCCTTGTTTCCGCGATGAAGACCCCCGTGCCGACCGACTTTATGGCGACTTTTATCAACTCGACTGCGAAATGTCCTTTGTTGATGACGGCGAAGTTGTTCGCAACGAAATCGAACCGTTATTTATTTCACTCGCAACCGAATTTTCCGACAAGAAACTCGTCTTAAAATCCGAACCTGCTAAAAAATATTTGCCGAAAAATTCTAAAATTCCCCGTCTACCCTTCGATTTTTCGCTCGAAACTTATGGCACTGATAAACCCGACCTTCGCTACGGCATGGAACTTATCGAGCTGACTGACGTTTTCAAAGACACCGAATTCAAAGTTTTCAAAACCGACTGCGTCAAAGCCCTTTGCGTAAAAAATGGTGCAACGCTAACTCGTCGCGAAATCGACGAATTCACTGACAAAGCTCGCAAACTCGGCGCCGGCGGTCTTGCCTATATCTTATATACCGCCGAAGGCCCGAAATCCCCTATCCTTAAGTTCATGTCCGACACAGAAATAACATCGGTTCAAAAACTCACCGGTGCCTCCACTGGCGATGCTATCTTCTTCGGTGCCGACGACCGCGCAAAAGTCAACAAGGTTCTCGGCGAACTTCGCATCGCTTTTGCTGATCGTTTCGAACTCAAAAACCCGCAAGAAGTTTCTTATTGTTGGATTATCGATTTTCCATTTTATGAATGGGATGAAAAAAATCATAAACTCGATTTCGGCCACAACCCATTCAGTATGCCGAAAGGCGGGCTCGAAGCGCTTGAAGAAGCTTCTGTTAAACATTCTGAAACCGTATCTAGCGAGGGTCACGACCCAAGCGAAACGAGCGGTGCTCATAACGATGGGCGCGAACAAGCGGGGTCGAAGAATGCTTGGCAAAAATTCTTGTCCCTTAAAGCCGATCAATTTGATATGGTGATGAACGGTTACGAAGTTTGTTCTGGTGCCGTCCGTAATTATAATCCTGAAATTATGTATAAAGTCTTCAACATTCTCGGCTATAATAACGAATACGTCGAAGCTCGTTTCGGTGGGATGTTAAACGCTTTCAAATTCGGCGCGCCCCCACATGCCGGCTGCGCTCCAGGGCTCGATCGAATTTTTATGGTTCTCGAAAACGCCGATAATATTCGCGACATCGTCGCCTTCCCGAAAAACGGTTCTGGTGTCGATTTAATGATGGACTCACCTTCGACAGTTGATCCAGAACAATTGATCGAAAATCGACTTGCGATTTTACCGGAAGAAGATTAAAATGTCAAAATCCTCGCTAACCGAAAACGCCATCGCCAAACAATTCTTCGAACTTCTCAGCGAAAAACCATTAAATCAAATTTCCGTCAAAGAACTCGCCGCTGCGGTCGGTATTAATCGTAATACTTTCTATTATCATTACAAAAGCATTCCCGATTTACTCGAGGCTGTCGTCAAGCATCTTGTCGACGAACTTTTCGAAAATTATCCACCCGCCGATTCGATCGATGATTGTCTCACCGCCGCCACCGATTTCATCAAACAAAATGAATCCGGAATTCGCCATATTTATGAATCGACTTCGCGTCCAGTTTTCGAACGTTATCTTTGGCGAATTTGTGATTATGTCGTTATCGCTTACCTTAACACCGATCCAAGTCCCACCGACTCCCACATAGGCTTCATTCATTTCCGGCTCGACACCCCTGAAAATCGACTTGCAACTCAACAACTTTTAAGTTGTATCTGCTTCGGTCTGGCTATGAATTATATTCGCCACGGTATGTCTTTTGACGCCGATCCGGTCCGTCAACTTCTAGACATTTCTGGTGAAATGCCCAAAAACTAGGCATTTATCTTAAAAAGCCTATTTATTTCTCATCTTTTTGACATTATAATAATCCATAAATATAGGGTTTTATATGGAAAAATTTATTGTCAAACATCACAAACTTATTGTCGTGCTGGCATTCGTGCTAATTATCCCCGCACTCATCGGCTTTTACAGCACTCGTGTTAACTACGACATGCTCAACTATCTTCCAGATAGCATGGATACCGTCAAGGGTCAAGACGAGCTACTCAAAGACTTCGGCAAGGGCGCTTTTTCGATGGTCATTACCGACGGACTCTCTGACTTCCAGATTGGCGAGCTCGAAACCACCCTTAAAAATGTCGATCACGTCGACACCGTGATGAGCCTCGGGACACTTGAAAACGCTGGTTTACCAGCAAAAATCATCCCTGACGATCTTTACGATACCTTTAGAAACGGCGATGAATCTATCATGGCGGTCTTTTTCGACACTTCAACCTCTGCCGATGAAACTATTGACGCCATTAACGAAATTCGTGGCATCGTCAACGGCAAAGCCTACGTTTCCGGTATGTCCGCACTCGTCACCGACATGCGCAACCTCGCCGAATCCGAAGAATTTATCTATATCATTATTGCCGTCGCGCTTACTCTCGCCGTCATGCTTATCTGCCTCGACAACTGGGCGATTCCGTTCATTTTCCTCGTCAGCATCGGTGTAATGATCTTAATCAATATGGGGACTAATCTCTTCCTCGGCGAAATTTCTTATATCACCAAGGCCCTCGCCGCGATTCTTCAGCTTGCCGTAACCATGGATTACTCGATCTTCCTCTGGCATTCTTATCGCGAACATCTCGAAAAAAATAAAGATCGCCATCGCGCTATGGAAGCCGCGATTAAGTCTACCTTCTCATCAGTCATGGGCTCATCCGCAACCACCATTGCCGGCTTCATCGCACTTTGCTTTATGTCCTTTACTCTCGGACTCGATCTCGGCATTGTCATGGCTAAAGGCGTCCTTCTCGGAGTCATCGGCTCTGTCACCGTTCTGCCGTCGCTCATTTTAATTTTCGGAGATAAACTCGAAAGGTTCGATCACAAATCTCTTTTCCCAGGTTTCCGCTGGCTTGCACGAAATATTGTTAAATTCTTCCCTGTTTTCCTGATTATCTTTGCCGCAATTATCCCGCCAGCTTTCTATGGCTACCAAAAAACTAACGACAGTGTTTATTATACTATTGGCGACAGTCTGCCCGACACTATGGATTTTGCAGTCGCGAACCGTAAACTTTCTGAAGACTTCGGCCTGTCCAACGTCCACATGATTTTAACTAAATCTAGCCTGAGTGAATCTGACGCTCGTACCATGACTTCTGAACTCGAAAGCGTCGCTGGCGTCAAATCCGTTTTAAATCTCGAAGCGCTTGTTCCGGACACCGTCCCGCTCGAAGCCCTGCCCGAGTCCATAGTCGACATTTTAAAAAGCAACAACTGGGAGCTCACTCTCGTCATTTCCGAATATGCTACCGCAACTGATGAAATTGGCGTCCAGATCGATGATATTAACAAAATCATCAAAGCTCACGATGAAAATGCCTTGCTCGTCGGTGAAGCCAGCACCACGCAGGACATGATCGACCTCACTTCCGTCGATTTCCAAGTCGTGAACACCGTTTCAATCATCGCAATTTTCATCATTATTATGATTGTGACTAAAAGTTTCTCACTCCCATTCATTCTTATCGCAGTTATCGAATCCGCTGTGTTTGTGAACCTTGGTTTACCATATTATACTGGCGACCAACTTTCCTTCATCACGCCGATTTGTATCAGTACAATTCAACTTGGCGCCACTGTCGATTATGCTATTCTTATGACTACGCGTTATAAACGTGAACGACTTAATGGTAAAGACAAAAAGCAAGCTGCCATTATCGCTATTCGCACTTCTGTACCGTCAATTCTCGTCTCCGGTCTTGGCCTATTCGCTGCGACCTTCGGTGTTTCTCTCTACTCGAATGTTGATATGATTGGTTCAATGTGTATGCTTATGGCTCGCGGTGCGATCATCAGTATGGCTGCTGTTATCTTCGCCCTGCCATCGCTTCTCATCTTTGCTGACCCCCTGATTATTCGCACTACTATTGGTATGAAAAAGTTAACGAAAGGAACTAAAAAATGAAAAAATCATTAATTTACACTTCAGTTTGTGGCTTGGCGCTGTTTGCTGGTAGCTTAACTACTGTCGCAATCAACAACGCTTCTGCCGAAACTTTGCACGATTCGCCTACTGTCGCGCTCGAGCAAAGTTTAAATACTTCGAATAAAATCGATTCAAAAAACGAAACAGTCTATGTTATAACTAATTCAGAAGGCAAAGCAAACAGCATCTTTATCGACAATACTCTCGATTCCGATGCTAATTCATTGCCACTCGAATTAAAAGTCACTTTCGTTTTAGATGGCTCTGAAATTTCCGCCGAAGATTTAATCGGTAAATCTGGACACGTTAAAATTAACTACGCTTTCGCTTCGACTGAAACTACTGGCAGCACGAAAGTTCCATTTTTGACTGTTACTGGCACAATTCTCGACGGCAACAAATTCAAAAACGTTAAAATCAACAACGGCAAAGTCATTTCCGAAAATAACGACAGTATCACACTCACTGGTTATGCGATTGTTGGCCTGAACGAAAATCTCGGCACCGACGTTTTACCAACTGACTTTACTATCGAAGCCGACGTCACCGAGTTCGAAATGAGTGAAACTTATTCCCTTGCCACCGACGAATTGTTCGCCGACTTCGACACTTCAAAATTAAATTCACTTGATGATTTAATTAGTTCAATGAATCAACTCGGAAGCGGTCTCGATCAACTCATCGCTGGCGCCGGTTCTCTGTCTAGTGGTCTCGATTCTGCAGTTTCCGGCGTTGCAAAATTACAATCTGGAGCTAGCGAACTTAATTCCGGCGCAGGTGAACTCGCTACTGGGCTTTCAACCTTAGAAACTAAAGTTAACGATCAGCTCGTACCGAAACTTGGTAAATTGCAAAGTGCTTTGTATTGGGTGACTGAGAAAAGTGATAGTTTTAAAACAGCTTATAATGATAATTCGAAGAAACTTATCGTCGTCCTCGAAGGTGCCTATGCGAAAGCCGAAGCCGCAGGCGACACTGAGCTTCAAGCTTATATTAAAAAGGCTATCGATAGCATCAACTATGCTGACGGAGCCGTCAACAAATATATCGATGAATACACCGGTAAAATCAAAACCGAAGCCGACAGTATGGATACTACCGAACTCACGGAAGGCATCGCCGCGCTTTCTACCGGAGCAAACCAACTTTACGCTGGCACTTCCGAACTTAAAACTGGTCTCGACACTCTCGCTTCTGGCACCACTCAACTCGCTGATGGTTCGAAGACTCTCGAAAACGGTCTAAATACTTTCAAAACTTCTGGCATCGACAAATTAGTTAATTTTGCCAACAATAATCTCAGCAGCGCGCTTGCGAATATTCGCGCTTCCGTTTCCGCCGCGAAGAACTACCATTCCTACAAAAACTCTTCCGCCGAATCGGTCAAGTTCATATTCAAAACTCCTTCGCTCAAGAAATAATCGACCGACCTAAAAAGCCCCGCCTTCTCTCGCGGGACTTTTTCATTATTCAATAATTGGTAGGCCCGGCTGGAAGAAGAATCTCACGCTAGAGCGTGAGATGCGAACCAGCATTGTTGGTAGGCCCGGCTGGAATCGAACCAGCATTGTATCCTTAGAGGGGATATGTCCTATCCGTTGAACGACGAGCCCATATCCCCTATATTATACCTTAATCCTCCGGTTTTCGCAACTTATAATAAATTGACGGCGCAAACCGAATTCCAGCAAGCATTTGCTGTGCCTTAGTCTCCATTTTTACTAAATTATCCGTTCCTAAAACTTTTTTCAAAGCCCGACTTCGAAAATTCGACACCGACAAAACTTTCTCACACGTAAATCCCGTCCGTTCAAAAATTTCTTCCGCATATTTCGGATGATAATTATAAAATCCGTCCTTCGAGATCTCTTTATAATTCGCCACCGAACGATCGAACGGATTGATTTTCGATCGCCCCGTCACAAATCGCGCCATTTTCGGCAAAGTTCGTTTATTCGCGACCTCAATCACTGCCACCCCGCCCGGCTTCAACACGCGATACAACTCCGCTACCGCCTTATCAAGATGCTTCAAATGATGCGTCACTCGCACCATCATCAGCCCGTCCAGCTCATTATCTCGAAACGGCAACTCATAAATATCCCCCGCTTTCGTTTCGATTTTATCACCATAAATTTCTTTCGCCTGCTCGAGCTCAGTTTTCGAATAATCAAACAAATAAACTTTTCGCGCCCGCTTCAAATATTCATTCGCCAGCCGCCCATATCCCCCACCAATATCCGCAAACTTTTCCATTCGCTTCGGCAATAATTTCCGAATCGCCATCCGGTCAGCCTGGTCTTCATACTCACGCCCAGTCCCCTCCCAAAAATCTTTTTTGTAGTCGTATCCGTTATAGTCTGAAACTATTTTTTCACTCATACCCTATATTATACCACACTTAAACTACTCTTGAAATTTCTTCTAGCGTTGTCTCGCCTCGCAATACCGCCAGTATTCCTTTTTGTTCCAAAGTCAACATCCCATTTCGTTTTGCTGCTTTCTCAATTTCGTCCGTATTGATATTCGCCACTTCCCCGCGGATAAATGCCTGAATCTCCTCCGTCACAATTAGTTGTTCCATCAACACCGTTCGTCCATTATACCCAAACGGATCCGTTTCCGAAGGCACTGGATCATATAAAGTAATATTTTCCAAATCCACCCCTGTTAATTTTTCTTGTGAAATGTCTTTTAAGACTTCACGGATATATTTCGTTTCTGCCTCCGTCGCCGGTCGCGCCTTTTTCGTAGCTGACAACTTCCGCACTAATCGCTGCGCCACCACTAACCGAATTGAAGACGAAAAAATCGGATTCACACCAATCAAATCAATCATTCGCGAAAACGCCGCCGCCGTTGAATTCGCGTGAAACGATGACAGCACTAAATGTCCAGTAATCGAAGCTTGAATTGCCGTTTTTGCCGTATCTCCATCTCGAATCTCACCCACCATCACCACATCTGGATCTAGACGCAACACAGACCTCAGTCCTTCCGCGAACGATCCATTATTGTTTGTTTGAATCGGAATTTGTGAAATCCCAGTAATTCCATATTCAATCGGGTCCTCCAAAGTAATAATTTTCCGCTCCGACGTATTCAATGCGTTCAAAATCGAATACAACGTCGTCGATTTCCCCGATCCCGTCGGTCCAACCATCAGCATCAGCCCTCGCGGATGCGAAATCACTTCATTGATTTCCTTGCGTTCTTCTTCCGACAACCCCAACAAATCCAAATTCAACAAACTCTCATCAAAATTAAATAACCTAAGCACCGCATCCTGCCCATACATTGTCGGAATCGTTTCCACACGAATATTCAAAAGATGGGTTACGCCATCTCGCGTTACATTCTTTTGCATATGCCCCGATTGTGGTTTATCCGACGCCATCGACACGTTTGCCCGCGACGACAATTCGCCCATAAAAATCCGATATCGATCGCGATCAATATTCGCCACTGGATGTAAAATCCCATCCACTCGCATTCGAATTCGAATTTCATTTCGCAAATTTTCAATATGGATATCGCTCGTACCAAGTTTATCCGCCTGATCTATCAAAAAATCAAACACTTTTTCCGTCGAAACCTCATTTAAAGTTTTCGACACACTCGCAATCGTCTCCGAATCCCCCTCGCCCGCAATTTTGATATCATCATAATGAACTTGTCGCGGCGGATCGTAACGCAACATAAAAACTTGATACGCCGAATTTGAAATTAAGAAGAAATCCGCCTTTTCGCCCTCATTCGCATATTCTTGCCGAGTTTCGTCAATTACGGACCGCGGCGTTTGCGAAGTCACCATAAACTGATAATGTTCCTCGCCACCTCCGCGCTGCAGAGGAATCAAAAAATCTTGGTGCATTTTCGACACTTCCATCAAATCCGGCACCAATGCAATCTCATTCTCAAACTTACGCGTATCCAAATACGGCAAATTTAAAATCATCGCCCGTTTCGCCGTTGATTGCTCCTCATTCTCACGTCGTCGCTTTTGAATCTCTTCTTCATTCATACCATTATTATAGCATAAGTGTTATAATAATAGCATGGCAATTACTGAAATGTTTTCGTGGTGGTATGCTCACGGTTGGCTGGTTTTTATTCGTAAAATTCGCGGATTCATGTTAAACATTACCGATTTCTTTTCAATGGATTCTTTAATCCGCACGCTTTTCAAACCTTTTCGCCAAATCTCCGCCGAAAGTGCCAGCGCCGACTCTTCACTCGATTTAAAATTCCAAATGTTTCTTGACCGTCTCGTTTCTCGCACCGTTGGTTTTTGTACGCGCCTTATTCTTCTAATTGTTGGTTGCATTTTAATCATTTTTAGCGGCATCATCAGCCTTATTTTCATCATTCTTTGGCCGTTCATCCCTATTCTTCCTATTATCGGCATTATTTTATGTATTATGGGGGTTTCGTTGTGAACAATAGTTTTGATCCGCATAATCCGCGCATTCACTACGCACGCGAAAAACGCGCACTAAATAATCCGCCAATATTAGCTCTTAATTTTATCCTCTTTTTAGCTTTCTTTATCGGCGGCGGAATTCTACTTTTTCTACACGAACCGCTCGGTTGGCTAGCGATCGGTTTTTCCGCCCTGCCGTTAATGCTCATTTTCTGGATTGAAAATGCTCTAAATAGCATTCCGATCGGTAAAACTTCCGATTTCACCGATTTACTTTCGTCAGATTTATTATTACTTTTGAATGAAAAAATGGCACCCGCCGATTTAACTAAAGTCCCCGCAAAAACTCGTTCCGGCGCTTTCCTAATGGCTCGCTTCGAGCTTTCGATCCCCTTTTTCGATCAAATCGCTAATTTCCTACCCGCTTCGACCGAACCGATTTATGAAACTGCTCGTAAAATTCGCGAACAAACCAATTCCGAAACCATCAACGGTGCAATCATCGCCACCGCTCTCATTCAAAATCTGCCAAATTACGAACAAATCTTGAGTCAGCTCAAACTCGAAATTTCCGACCTTTATCAAGGCGTCACTTGGTTTAATTATCTAAACGGCACCATCAAAAATCAGAAAAAGCCCGTTCACACTGGCGGCATCGCGCGCGATTTTGCTTTTGGTTTTACTCCGACTCTTCAGCGTTTTGCGATTAATCTCTCAACTCGTTTCACCGGTTCTAAATATAAAGTTCAACAAGCCGAAAATGCCGAAATTTTTGAAAAAATTATTCACATTTTCACGCACGGCGGTCGCCAAAATGTCGCCCTAATCGGCGCTTACGGTTCCGGTCGTTCGACCATCGTCAATTCTTTTGCTGAAACTTTGATGAATGCCGACTCAAAAATTCCGCGCAGCCTTAAATATCGTCAAATTTATTCGCTCGATGCTCCGAGTTTAATTTCTGCCGCTAAAAATCACGGCGAAATCGAATATCTTATGATCAAAATTTTAAACGAAATATATTCCGCTAAGAATATTATTCTTTGTCTTGATAACGCTCATCTTTTTTTCGAAGAAGGACCCGGTTCGGTCGATATCGCAAATCTTTTAGTTCCCGTGCTCGAAGCCGGCAATATTCGCATCATTATGATTATGGACGATCAGAAGTTTCTTGAAATTTCTGCCAAAAATCCCGCGCTCGCCAATACTCTCAATAAAATCGTCGTTACCCCATCAAATCGTGAAGAAACTTTAAAAATTCTCATGGACCAAGTTCCCTATCTCGAATACCAAAAAAATGTAGTTTATACTTATCGCGCATTAACTGAAGCTTATCGATTAGGCGAGCAATACATTCATGACGTCGAAATGCCCGGCAAAGCAAAACTCTTACTCGAATCCGCCGCCAGCTATGCTGATCGCAATCTTGTCACCGCCGACTCAGTTCAAATCGCAGTCGAAAAATCCTATGGCGTCAAAGTTAAAGTCGCCGATACCGACGAAGATCGCAATAAATTATTAAATCTCGAACAACTTATCCACGAACGTATGATCGATCAAGTCGAAGCTGTTTCTGCTGTTGCGAACGCCCTGCGTCGTGCTGGCGCTGGCATCAAAAATCAAAGTCGTCCTATCGGCACTTTTCTCTTTCTTGGCCCGACCGGTGTCGGTAAAACCGAACTTGCCAAAACTCTTTCTGAAGTTTATTTTAATGGCGAAAACAATATCGTTCGTCTTGATTTGAACGAATTTGTTTCTGCCGACGATGTTTCGCGTCTCATTCGCGACGGCGCAACTGATTCTATGAGCCTGACAGCCCAAGTTATGAAACAGCCTTTTTCCGTCGTTCTGCTCGATGAAATTGAAAAAGCTCATCCTTCTGTTTTGACGACTTTACTCCAAGTCCTCGACGAAGGAATTCTTCGCGATGAGAAAAATCGTGAAGTCAGTTTTCGTGATTGTATCATCATCGCCACCTCAAACGCTGGCGCAAACGAAATTCGCGAAAAAATTGCTGCTGGTATCAGAATCGAAGACTTCAAAGAACAACTCACCGAAGATTTAATTGCCGCCGGCGAATTCAAGCCTGAATTTTTAAATCGTTTCGACGAAATCTGTTTATTCAAGCCACTTTCAAAAGAAGACCTTGTTGGCGTACTCGATCTTATCATCGCCTCCACCAACAAAACTCTCGCTCCGCAAAAAATTTCCGTCACTCTCACGCCCGAAGCCAAACAAATTCTTATCGAAAAAGGTTACGACCCGAAAATGGGCGCTCGTCCGATGCGTCGCATCGTTCAAAAAACTGTCGAAAATATCGTCGCCGCCGCCATTCTTTCCGGTGCCGCTCAATCCGGCTCTGCTCTTACTATTACTCCAAATGAAATTAACATTGCCTAAATAAATTTTATAATCTGCGATAAGCGAGGAGGCTCGCGAATGCAGATTATAAAATTTTTAAGCTATTTACAAGATTATTCCAAACTTTTTATAAATTCTGTAAATAACGGATGAACGAAAAGCGGACGCGACTTAAATTCTGGATGCGCTTGCGTCGCAATGAAAAATTTATTTTCCGGTGCTTCAATAAATTCTACCAATTTCCCATCCGGCGAAGTTCCCGCAACTTTAACTCCACCTTTTTCCATCTCCGGCAAAAACTTTTGATTTACTTCATAACGATGTCGATGCCGTTCCACCACTTTAACTTTTCCGTCTTTTTCAATTTCCGTTCCATCGATATAACGTCTTTTTTCATACGCCTCGATATATGCCTCCGCTGCTCTAGTGTCTTTCGACAGCACCGCCGCATAATCTCCAAGTCGCATCGTTCCGCCCGTCGATTCTTTGCCTTTTTGTCCTTTCATAATATAGATCACATTATTACCCGTCTTTTCACTCGCACCAAATTCTTCCGAATTCGCATTTTTTATCCCGCCTTTTCGTGCCGCCGCAATACACGCCACCTGCATCCCGAGACAAAGTCCGAGATATGGCACATCATTTTCTAAAGCATAACTCGCCGCTTTAATTTTTCCTTCGACTCCGCGCTCGCCGAATCCCCCCGGCACTACAATTCCGTCCACTTCCGCGAGTTGTTTTTCGGTCACTTTTTCCGCATTCAACCACACTAAATCCAGATTCACTCTTGCCCATGCTGCCGCCGATTTCAACGCCTCCGTCACACAAATATAAGTGTCATCATTCCCGACATATTTCGCCACCAACCCGACCTTCACCGTTTTTTCATGTTTTTCTGCGCGTCGTTTCGAGTATTTTTCCCATTCACTCATATCGGGTTCACTTTCGTCACTCACAAAATCATTCAAAATCGGCAACACGCCACTTTTCAAAACATTAAATGGCACATCATAAACACTAGCGATATCCGGCAAATTCAACACCGCCTCTCCTGGAATCCCCGAAAACACTGCAATCTTTTCACAAATCGCCCGCTCGCAAGGTTTCTCCGTCCGGACACACACAATATCCGGAATAATCCCAAACCCTCTTAAATCTTTCAATGCATTCTGCGCCGGCTTCGTTTTTAACTCGTTCGATGTATGAATGAACGGCACATACACCACCGAAACATATAAACAATTTTCTCGCCCCACCTTATTTGCAAACAACCGAATCGCCTCGATAAACGGCAACCCCTCATAATCCCCCACCGTCCCCCCAATTTCCACAATATGCACATCCGATTCCGCCGAAGCCTTCTCAATTTTTTCGCACACCAGTCCCGTAAAATGAGGGACCAGTTGCACCGTCTTACCATGAAACCCCCCCGCTCGTTCTCGTTCAATTAGCTCCTTGTAAATCGAACCCGACAACGTAATCGAATATTTCGAAGTCTCAAAATCCAAAAATCGCTCATAATGCCCGAGGTCAAGATCCGTTTCCACCCCGTCATGTGTTACGAAACATTCTCCGTGTTCCACCGGATTCAATAGTCCCGCATCCACGTTCAAATATGGATCGCATTTTTGCATCGTCACCTTAAAACCCTTCGCCTTCAAAATCGCCCCCATACTCGCTGCGGTAATTCCCTTACCCACGCCCGAAAGTACTCCCCCAGTTACGAAAATATATTTACAATTTTTATTTTTCATCTCGGGCAACCTCCTCCCACCCGTTAAATTTAATGACCTTAAATTAATTCCATTATAGCACAAAAAATCGCCTTTTATCGCGACTTTTCCAAAATATTTTTACTATTTGGCAAAAAGAAAGAATTCGCATCAAACGATAGCGAGATCCGATATCCTGCTTTTTATGCGTTCCGTCAGGAGCGTGGCGAAAGACAGGACAAACATCCTAATCCTTTCCTTAAAAATAGCCCCGCGATAACAAGTTATCTCGGGGACTATTTTTGGCGGAAAGGACAGGATTCGAACCTGCGGAGGTTTCCCTCTCTGGTTTTCAAGACCAGTGCCTTCAACCACTCGGCCACCTTTCCGCTTTTTATTATATCACGGTTTTTAGAATTCCGGAAGGCCTGGAGGCACGCAAAACCGGAAAACGAAACGCTACCCGCCCCCGCTGAGCCCCTAACGCGCTACACAGCGCACTGAGTAGCCGAAGTCGCGATCGACGATGCCCTGGGGGCCCAAGTAGCCATTAGCATTGAAGCCCAAGTCGCGCGCGAGGGACGAACTGTACACTACCGACGACCAGTAACTGCCGCCGTAGCCAACGGCGTACAACGAACCGCAATTGCACCACCCATCCAACGGCATTTTCATTTCTCTTCTTAAAACATCAATTACATCTTCGTCCTGTACTTCATTAAAATGAATTTGTTTATCACTAGAAATTTTATCTCGTATACTATCCGTTATTTTTTTCCAATCTTCTGGAATATGATAACCGTTCGGCTCTAAAAGTTGCTTCGCCGCGGAAAAAAGTTCTTTACAAAACGGAAAATGCCGCACCTCTTTTCCTACAAATTCTTCGCCGAAAACCAACATTGCTTTTCGGTTATATTCGCCATCAGTCTCATAATCCCAGTCATAGTACATCGGAGCCCTCAGAATCGCCGTAAGGTTTTCCGGCGCAATAAATCTCCCCCCTTCGCATTCTTCTGGGAGTTCGATCTTATTTTTTTCCCAACGATCTTTCGGAAGCATGAAAACAAAATGTTCTGTTTCTAGTGTCTCGAAGTTACGCAATCGCTCCATCATCTCCGAGACATGATCTGGATTAATCTGAGAAAGCATTTCCTGCACTTTTTCTGGTTCAGTTTCAAATTGTTTTTTTAGAGCATAAGTTACAAGGTCAGAAGATAAATCTAAATCATTTTTAAGATATTTTTCTAAATTTTCGTTCACGTCGCTAATTTTAGTATCTGGATGAATCCAACCTCTCTCAGCCGCATATTCGTCTCCATAAGCCTCTCGGAACTTAGAAATTCGCGGGTCCATACTATTATAAGTATCCAAAGTTTTAATCGGACGATCCATCTCATATATAAACCGAAAATCTTCATAATTTATACCCTCTCCAGCTTCCATTTTTCGGTCTATTGCAATTAAATGTTCCTTATCATTAAGTCGCTCTAGAAATTTTTCTCCTCCTGGAAACGTAAGTACTTTTTCTTTCACAAGTGGCACCATACTGTCTTCAAGCGCTTGTCCTTCTTTCAGTCCAGAGAGCTCAGCCGCGTTGCCATCTTTATCAAACCTGATCGATGCACATGCATTATCCGCCATTCGTCCATCTTCATCATAAAGATGGAACAATAAAAACTTCGCTTTATTGCCATCATATTTTTCTCCGAGATAATGATGTCCCGTACTCGGCGAACGAATACACCACGGCGTCCCAACAGCGGCCTTCGCTAACTCTTCTTCATCGCCAGGAACATATTCAACCCATTCACCTTTTATGTCCTTAGTCTTTTCCGGTGTTTTTAAAATTAGTTTTTCAGAAATGAGCAAGCGAGAATACAATTTGTTAAAATTGCCGGATTTAACTAATGCTCCAAGTTCCGCATTGCGAATAGCATCTTCTTCGTTTACTTCATCATTTCGCTCTTGTTCAAGTTCATTATCCAAAGTATTTTCTACGAAATCAGTCTTAGGATTTATGCCGTAAAAATCTGTAATCGTATCATAAACTTTTCCTAGCGTCGCCGCATTAAAATGCGGATATGGCGCCACCGTTCCTTTGTCTCGTTTTTTAAAGGTTTCGGTCTCTCTATCATATACCCCCATCTTACTTACGCCATCAATCGTATAAACCTTAAACCAAGTTGGATAAGGGCAGTCTTCATGCGAAAGATAATTCGTCCAAGATTCAATGGATTCTCGTTGTTGTTCTTGAATATTCTTAACACGCTCCGCTCTTTCGCGTTCTCCGAGAATAACATCCCCATACCCCTCATCCCTTAAAATTTGTTCTTGAGTTTTCCAATAATTCTCTGAAATATTCTTAGGGTCCACGATTAGCGACTCCTTCGTCGCTTCCCATAATCTTCGTTCGTAACGATTTCCGTACTTCTCAATTCCCTTTTCTAATCTTAGAAGATAAGCATCTGTTCGGCGCTCATCGTTATTACCGTGAAGTTTTTCGCCATCTTTTCTCGCTCGGTCAAAAGAATTTTCTACCGTTTCCGTATGTCTCCCCTTAAAACCAGCTAGCGATAACAACTTCGCACCAATCGCACGATTCTTAGCACTAGAATCGGCACGATCTTTTTCATTCGCCGATAAATCATTATTTTCTTCTGAAGACTCGTTATTAAAATTTATTCGCTCCGGCGTTGGCATTCTACCTCCTTAATTTATACTCTTATAATACCCCCCCCCAGGCAAGTTTGTCAACCTAAATACATTTAAGCTCTATAATTTTATTTTTTTAGACAAATTTCATAATAATATAAATCAAAGTCAAACGCCATCTCTTCCTTATTTCTCAAAAACATGCTATAATTATCCCATGGCAAGAAAACTAAAGATGAAACCGGTCAGCAAACAAAACCGGAACAATAATCACAAACATAGCGACAAGCGCCGTCATCCGCGCCTGAAAAATGGTCGCTAGATTACTAAAATTTCGAGAAAATCCGCTTTAACAATCCGGATTTTTTCTTGTCGCCATTATTTTTCACAATTTTCTTAAAGCCCTTTTTCTCCGTATCCGCACCATAATTTCCGTCTTCCGCCGCCAGCATCGCAAGTCCCACCGCCGTCGCAAATTCCGGTCGACATACTTCTTCCGAGACCCCGTTTAATCCCGTCGGCACGCCAATTTTCACCGATGCCTCCAAAACTTTTTTCGCAAACAAATCAATATCCCGCATCCTCGCTCCGCCCCCAACTAGAATCACACCCTCTGGCAATCGTTGGTCATATTTCGCCGCTTTCAATTTTTTTCGCACTTCATTAAAAATTTCTTCCATCCGTTCTTTCACCACTCTTTCAACTTCGTGTCGATCGAAAGTTCGCTCACCATTTTTTCCGATCTTAATTGCTGGACTTTTTTCCACCTCAAAATCTCCCGTCACAAACCGCGTTTTAATCTCTTCCGCAAGCTCTGGGTCAATCGCGAGTACAATCGCCAAATCATTCGTAATATTATTCGATCCCACCGGTACCACTCCGACATATTGCAAATCACCTTCTTCATACACCGCCACCGACGTCGTCGCCGCACCAAAATTCACCACCGCCACGCCATTTTCACGTTGCCGGTCTGTGAGTACCGCCTTCGCCGCCGCCACCACCGATGGCACCAGCCGCTCCGCTTTTACATCCGCGGTCATCGTTGCCCGCTTCAAATTTTCACAATTTGGCGCGAGCGCCGACACTACGCATGCGCGCATTTCGAGCCTCGCTCCCGCCATCCCGAGTGGGTCTTTAATTCCACCCTGCCCGTCCAAGGCATATTCCAGCGGCACCACATCTAAAACTTCCCGATTTGCCGGCAATCTCCCTGACACCGCCACATCTTCCACTCGTTCCAAATCACCCAAATCAATCTCATGCTCCACCGTCCCCACCGCAATCATCCCCTCAGTCATTGTCGACATCACCGTCGAGCCATTAATCGAAACATAAGCATTTCGCACATCCACGCCCCCCATCCGCTCCGCATCCCCAAGCATTTTATCGATCGCTTCCGCCGGTCCAGCCAAATTTGCCGGAATTCCCTTCCGCATCCCCAGCGATTTTCCCTCATTATACCCCACAATCGCTAGCTCGCCACTTTTCGCCACCGTTGCGATCACTGCGCGCACATTTTCCGTGCCAATGTCTAATCCAGTCACGAACCGCTTATTTTCATCCATAAGCTTATTATAACACAATTATTCTGGATCTGGCAAAGTTAAGACTTCATAACCGTCCGCCGTCACTAAAATCGTATGTTCCACATGGCAACCAATCGAGCCGTCCTTCATTTTCACACTCCACCCATCATCCTTATCCACATAATTCGCCGGCTTGCCGAGACACGACATCGGCTCAATACAAATCGTATCCCCCTCAACCAACTTATACCCTGTCCCCTTCCGACCATAATTCGGCACTTCCGGCTCCTCGTGCATCGTTGTGTCAATCCCGTGTCCAATATAATTCTCAATCACCCCGAGATGTCCTTTTCTCAACACTTTTTCCACCGCATGTCCAATATCACCAATTTTTGCCCCCGGCTTTACCTGTTCAATCCCCTCCCATAATGAACTTTCCGTCACCGAAATCATCTTTTTCACCGCTGGTGAACCAGTCCCCCCAACTAGCATCGTAAACGCCGCGTCCACATAATACCCTTTATATTTAATCACTTCGTCAAACGAAACTTTATCCCCCACCTCCAAAACCTCATCTGTCGGCGCACCGTGCACCAACTGATCATTCACCGAAATACAAATCGCCCCCGGAAACTTTTCCTCTAGTTCATCATACGCCACCCCCGCTCCGCGTTTAACGATTTCTTGCCTCACCCAAGCGTCAATTTCTCGCCCCGTCATCCCCGGCTGAACATAATTTTTCAAATCTCGCAACAAATTTCCCAAAATCCGACCCCCCTCACGCATCGCTGTAATTTTTTCTGCCAAAACCTTTACCGAACTATTCTCCTTATTCACCATAACTATGCTCGATTTCTCCTCCATTCACATCATCCATTTGCTCCGTTGCATCCGGGTTTAATTCTTCCACCACCTTAATCAACCTTTCCGTCACCTCTTCAATTTTCCCAGTACCATCCACTTTTTCCACTCTAATCCCCGCCTGCCCAAACAATGCCAAAATCGGCGTAATATTTTGCTCAAAAATATCAAATCGCCGCTTAATGCTCTCTATTTCTTTGTCATCATCTCGCCCTCTCAATTCGAGTCGTTGTAAAAGTTCCTCTTTTGGCACGTCTAGGATGATCGCTCCGTCAATTTTTCCCTGATAATGTTGAACGATATACTCCGCCTGCACCACATCTCGCGGATAGCCATCCAAAATCACCTCAAATCCTTCGTCCTCCGCACGGTCAATTTGCACCCCCATCAGTTTTATTACTTCCTCATCCGGCACCAACCCACCTTTGTCAGTCAATTCCTTATATTTTCCAGTCTGTCGAATTACTTCCCCCACCGACATCCACCGCCAACCAAAAGTTTCCGCCAGTGCTTTACCTTGTGTTCCTTTGCCAGACCCCGCCAATCCAAAAAGTATAATCATATTTCTCCTTTGCTTGTATTATATCATAAAAAATCCCCCGCTCGGGGGATTTTTCTATCTGAGACCTAATTTAATTCGCTCAGTTTTTTCCGCCTTGCGTTGCTCGCGGATAATTGCCTTTAAGCGTCGCTCCCGCTTCGAAATTGGTTTCGAAAATCGCATCTGCGACTTTTTAAGCGGCATCATTCCGCTCTGCAAAACTTTTCGGTTGAAGCGTCGAATGATATTCTCATTCGCCTCACCCTGATCTTTTCGTGTAACTTTAATAGCCATATTAACTTCATTATACCACACTCTATATTTCTTTTCAAGCCTGATGTCTCGCTTTTTGTGCATTTTTGCAAAAAAAGTGGCGGAACCGACGAGACTCGAACTCGCGACCTCTGCCGTGACAGGGCAGCGCTCTAACCAACTGAGCTACGATTCCGTATTTCTATTATATCGCATTTATCTCAAAAGTGCAACCAATAAAAACCAAACTCCACATTCTAATTATATCACACTTACGTCAAAAAGTCAATCTCGCCCCTAAAACCAGTCCCCAATTTCTACATTCCTGGAATTTTAAATGCTCCAGGATCCGCCGCTTGTGGCGTATAAACCTGATCTTGCATCGAGGGCTGCGAGCCTAACGAAGTCAACGTCGGCTCCGCTACAGGCGCAGCTGGCGTAATCGGCTCGACCGCACTCACGTCCGTTGGCATATCTTCATTCATATCAATCGGTGGCGCTGGTGGCGGTGGTAATATCACTTCTCCCGGCATCGGCATATAGTTCATCTCCGGCACACCATTAATCTCCGGATTAGTCGGTACCGTCGGCGCCCCCGATGCTGCTGGGTTAGCCATCGCAGGGCTCACGTCCACAGGGCTCGAGACGCTCGCTTGGCTCATGGATTTTTCGTCCGCATCCGCCAAAGCATCTTCTAACATCTGACCATATTCATTAGAGTCATCCGCTGTCGAATTCATTTCTTCCATTTTTTCAATATTCTCCATATCGCTCGGCGATTGAATTACTTTTTCCGGATGTTCGCTGATAAAACTTTCAGCCTCTGTATTTTTTGTAATATCAGTATCATTAATATCGGTGGCGTCAATATTCAACGGTTCTTGTGTCTTGTCCGGCACCGTTTCCGCGCCCGCCGCCGCAAGGCTCGCTTCCGCCGCCTTCAAATCATCAAGCAATGTCGATTTCTTCTCGGTTATAGTATCCTCCATTTCCTTCGTTTCATCAACATTGTTCTCGTTATCATGCACAATATCTAATTTCGTCGGATCATTATCTACCTTCATCGATGTCGTTATCGTTCCTGACGTACTCGGCATTGATAATATTTCATTTTCAATATCTGGCGTAATATTTTCCGAAACCAATTGTTGATTTGCCCCAGATTCCATTAACCGCGAAGATATTTTCATTGTTTCCGGCGTTGTTTTTGCATTCGAAAAACGATTAGTCGCCGCCACAATCCCTGTCAAAAATGCCGTCGCTTCTTCCTTCTCAATTTCCGCTTCGCCTTTTATACTGTATAACAACTTCGCAATCATCTCCGAAACCGAACTTGCACTCTTATCGCTCCACTCAATCTCGCCCAATTTCCCCGGATTTCCAGTTGTAATATTTATAATTACCGCATCATGCATAATTCGTCCGTGTTCTCTCAAAGCCGAATCGAGATCCACCCCATTCGCCACGTCAAGCGCTAAAACTAGATCAACATTATAATCACCATACGAAAATTCCAAATCACTTTCCGCAATTTTCGTCTTATACGGCGTAATATAAATCTTCACATAATCACCATCTAACTTATAACGCAAGTGGTCCGCCTTCTCCTTATTCAGCGCAATCACAAAATCCTGTAATGTATCCACCGAAGATTCGAAAGTTTCTTCCGGCTTCAAAAATTGTAGTGCATTCGGCGTTATTCCTGAATAAATCGCCGTCGCACGTTTCCCTAGCTTATCTAAATAGAGTGAAATTCCAATTGCCGCCGCCATTTCATCAACCGACGGATCCGAAGACAAAGCCACCAGTACATTATGCGATTCGCCAATTTTTTTCACCACTTCGGTCATAATTCCCACTGCATCAACCGCTGGCTTCGCAACTCCCGTAGTCGCAACCGCCGCCACAGCCGCTGGATTCGTTGGCGCTACCGGCGCAGTCGGTTCAACCACCGGACTCGACGCTGATACTTCCGACATCTCAGCATCAGGCGCATTCACCGTAGGTAAACTCGGCGCACCCGTTGAACTTGCTACTGTACTGCTTTCATCAGGCATATTTTTCCTTTCTATTTAAATATTACCATAAGCTTTGAAAAAATACAACATTTCTCCCTTTACTTTTTCAGAGAAAAGGGTTATAATAATGGAAAGTCATTAATTTTTAACTAAATAGGAAGAAAATGCCGATTATTAAATCTGCCAAAAAGGCTGCCCGGCAAGCCGTTAAACGAACCGAGCATAACAAGGAAATCAAAAAAGACATTAAAGCTGCTTTGAAGGCTTTTAAGTCTAACCCTACTGCTGCGACTCTGGCTAAAATTCAATCCGAATACGACAAAGCCGCAAAAAAGAACTTGATTAAAAAGAACACTGCTTCGCGTCGCAAAGCAAAAGTTTACAATCTCGCGAAAGCTGCTGGTGTTAAACTCGAAGCTGCGAAAAAGTCCGCAACAGAGGAAACTACAGCGAAGAAAGTCGCAACAAAAACCCCGAAATCAACAGCCAAGGCGACAAAGTAGCTCCGGCTTTAAGTTGCATATCAAGCTTAGAGAGTTCCAAAAGAACTCTCTTTTCTTTCACATCAGGATTTGCGGCATAATCTTTCACCGCTTGCGAAACTAACGCCCCCAAAAAGTTCATCGGATCTTCTTTTGCCTCAATTTTTTCTAACATCTTCACCGCTTTTCCCCCGTCATATTTCGCCGTCCGATAAATTCCAAAAATCTCATTCGTGTTCTTTTTCTCTAAAATTTCAAACGGCTTCAAAAACTTCACTCCGCTAGTTTTTTCACTCATTTTTTTATAAAGTGTCGTTCTTTTATCTATTTTCATTTCAAGCAAGGCAATTTTATGCGGTGTTTTAAAATATTTCGGCAATTCTTCGAAAATTCCCGTATTCATTAAAATATCCCGCACTAAAATTCGTCGCTCCTTCCCGCCATCAAACAATGAATTTCCCAAAAACAAATTCGGCAAATCTGTCGCCAAAAGTTCCGCGCCTTCGACCACCTCATAGCCCTCCCCTAACCATTTTTTCGCCGCTTCAACTGCCGCTAACCGATTTTCACCATAAAAAACCTCAATCATTTTCACCCCGAACCGTCAAAGAATAATCATTATTTAAATCAATCACCAATGCCTTACTAAATCTCCGAATTTTTTGCTTCGAAATCAGCTCCCCAAGTCCCCTCCGCACCGTCTCTACTTCCAGCAATTCTAGCATATTTTTATTTTACCACAAAACTTCCCTAGGGCTCCGACTTTTCCACAGTAACCCCACATTTAGCGTCAAAAAACAGTTGACACCCCCATATCTAGCGTTTATAATGAATACAGGTAATACTTATAAACCAAAGTCAGAAAGGGAAACCATGAAGAAAATCATTTATCGCTCTCCTAGCGACATTGAAAATTTCGACCTTAACCGATTTCTAAAATCGCTTGCGAAATTTGCGAAAATCTCCAAAAAAGATGCCGAAACCGCGCTCGCCGATTTTGCGCAATATGAAACCATGCATGTTTCCTGTCTTGTTGAAGTCGGTACGCATTTAATTGCCGAAAAAGCTGGCGAAAAAGCCGCTGAAGAATACTTCAACACTTACGCTAGCTATTTCGATTCTGGAAAATTCGAACGCTTGCGCCGTATCACCGGTTATCTAGTCGGGACTTTGGATCGTTGGAACGATGCCAAAAAAGCCGAAGAGTCTGCCCGCGTCAAACATTCCGTCAATTCTTCTGTCGATGACGCAACTCGCTTAGTTATGCTCGAAACCCAAGCTATGGAACAAAACATTGCTTATAATCGGTAAAAGTTCTAGCCTAGAAAGCTGAAAAAATACTTCTGAGGAGCATATTCGCCGACGGGGCGAATACGGAGCGACCGAGACCCGTGACGACGGGCTCGAGGGAGCGTTCCGAAGAAGTATTTTTCAGCTTTCTCTACAACTCTCCCCAATTTTTTCCAATAGTTATTTCCACTGCAAGTTTGATTTTAAGCTCCGGCGCGACCATTTCCATTTCTTGACGTAAAATTTCCGCAACTTCCGAGGCGAGCCCCTCCTCACATTCTACGATCAACGAATCATGCACCTGCATCACTAACTCCGCTCCCTTCGGCAATTTCCGATCTACAGCAATCATCGCCCGCTTCATCAAATCTGCCTCCGTGCCCTGAATTGGCATATTCATCGCTGCCCGTTCTGCCGACTGCCGAATCACAAAATTCGTCGACTTCACATCTGGGCACGGTCGCCGACGTCCAAAATAAGTCTCGACATAACCTTCTTCACGCGCCTGTTTTAAAGTCTTTTCTAAATATTCTTTAATCGGCGCTCGCAATTTAAAATAATTTTCAATAAATTGTTTCGCTTCTGCAAACGACATTTTCGCCGCCGTTGCGAGGCCATTCACGCTCATCCCATACAAAATCCCAAAATTAATCGCCTTCGCCGCTCGCCGTTGGGCTTTCGTCACCTCCACAATCGGCAAATTAAACGCTTCTGCCGCTGTTTTTGTATGGATATCAATCCCCGCATTAAAATCCGCAATCAAATTCTGATCACCCGCCAGCACCGCCGCAAGTCTCAGTTCGAATTGCGAATAATCCGCCGAAACCAGTATTCGCCCTTTCGGCGCCACAAATCCAGCCCGAATTCGTTTTCCTTCCTCCGTTCGTACTGGAATATTTTGTAAATTCGGATCTTTCGAACTCAGCCGCCCCGTCGCCGTCACATTTTGCGTAAAAGTTGTGTGAATTCGTCCCTCCGTATCCGCCAAATCTGCCATCGGCACAATATAAGTTGACAAAAGTTTTGTCGCTTCACGATATTCTTTGATTTTCGGCACTATCGCATGTTGCTTCATCAATTTTTCCAATTCCTTCGCGCTTGTCGAATAACCTCGCTGCGTCTTTTTTATCCCTTTTGTCGGCAACCCCAAATCCACAAACAACACTTCCGCCAGCTGAACCGGAGAATTAATGTTAAAATTTTTTTCCGCCAATTGCCAAATCTCTTGCTCCAATTCCCCAACTTCCTTAGTATATTCTATTTTCAAATTCGCAAAATATTTTCGGTCAATCAACATTCCTTTCTTTTCCATTTTGTACAAAATCGGCATCAACGGCAAGTCGAATTCCGTATAAATCCGGAAAAGTTTGGGCATTTTTTCAAATTCTTTTTTCTGCTCAGCATATTTTTTCGTCAAATCCATCACATCAAACAAAGTTTTTTGTTCCCGCTTCAACGGATTTAACAAAAACTCCGCCTGGTCTAAATCCCAAAACTTTTTTCCCGCTAAAATCTCCGCCGCTTTCTCCGCGTCCGAATGCATTAATGCTTTCACGTCCCAACTCAAAATTAAATCTTCCGACGAATACTCGTCAAATATATCATCCATCGCATTTTCATCATCAACAGCACTCTCACGCTCACTTCTATCAATTTCATTTTCTCCATCAACACACTTTTGGTCATCCATATCCGCACTTTTAATATCTTCTTCTAACTTAAATTTTCGAATCAACGAATTAAATTCCAATTTTTTTAGCCCCCTAGCCGCTCGTCCAGTATCAAATTCAAAATCTGGAATTTTCTCAAGCGAGACCGGCGCATCAAACATAATCTTCGCCAATTTTCGTGACATAAATGCCGACTCTTTTCCGACTTCCAATTTTTCCCGCACCGATTTTTTCTCAACAGCAGCCAAATTTTCGTAAATCCCGTCCAAACTCCCAAACCGATTCAAAAGTCCCGCCGCCGTTTTTTCGCCCACTCCCAACACCCCAGGAATATTATCCGACGAATCCCCTTTCAAAGCCTTGAAATCTAAAAATTGCGACTTTTTGATTCCATATTTCGCCTCCACTTCCGCCACATCAATTTCTTCAATTTTCGAAAATCCTTTCAAAATCCGAAGCATTCGCGTGTTCTCATCCACAATTTGCAACATATCAAGATCCGAAGAAATAATAAACGTCTCCCACAAACATTTTCCATTCGCATCAAAATCATTATCCGCCTGCAAAGACAAGGTCCCGATAATATCATCCGCTTCATAATTCTCAACTTCCACAAACTCCCAACCAAAACTCGCCACTAATTCTTTTAATAAAGGAATTTGTGTATAAAAATCTTCACCAGGCTTCACTCGCCCAGCTTTATATTCCGGATAAATCTCTCGTCGCTGATTCGCGGAAGTTTGTGAATCCCAAGCCACCACAACTTTCGTCGGTTTTAATTTTGAAACAATTTCCATCGCAATCGCCGCAAATCCATAGACTCCGCCCGTCGGCGTTCCGTCTGCGAGACCAAGCGCCCCCATTGCATAATACCCTCGATAAAATACTGATTTTCCATCAATTAAAATCAGTCGTTTCATCAAAACTCAATTTCCTTTAAAATCCCATCTACTCGTTTCGTCACATCTTCGATCGAGCCATTATTCAAAACATAATAATCCGCCGCCGCAATCGGCCCACCTTTTTCCAAATTCTCAATTTCCGACCGATCTCGTTCACGAATCGCTTTCGCATCAAACGCTCGCCCCGGTCGTTTCGCCACTCGCGCATAACGCAAATTCTTATCTACCACGACTGCCACAAACATTAAACTTCCCGGAAATTCATGTTTTAAAGTCCGATATTCCGTCCACGAATAAACTCCATCTAACACAATTCGCTTTTGCCCCGCACCAATTAAATCTTTCACTTCGCCAATAACTTGTTTCACTACCCAATCTTTCCCTTCTGTCTCACGAATCATTTCTCGAAATTTTTTCTCACTCTCTCCATCTTCCGTCCGCTCAATTCCCCGCTTTTCCATTTCCTTATAAATCATCCCCCCAAAATAAACTTTCGGATAACCTTTTTCCGTCAAATGGTCCACCACCACCGATTTCCCACTTCCGCTCATCCCCACCACTGCTAAAATTTTTACATTTTCCATATACCTAGTATATCATGATATAATAGAGTATGGCTAAATTTTTTACAACCAAAGATGATCTGGAAAAAATTATTCGCGAAACTCTTCCCGATCATGAAATTAAACATACCGAGCATATTTTAACCGGCTGGACTAATATTGTCATCGAAGTCACGACCACCGAAAAAAGTTATTTTTTCCGTTTTCCGCGCAATCCTTTCTGGTCTAAAATGATTGTAAAAGACGCTGCAGTTTGTAATTTTGTCGACGGCAAAACTAGTTTTTACACACCACAAATGAAATTATATTACGACGCCGCGAAACGTCCTTTTTCAGTTCATGAAAAAATCGAAGGTTACACACTCGGCGACCGCATTTATCACTTATCACATACTGCTCTCACTGGCGCGGCTTATGATGTTGCCAAATTCATCAAGGAACTTTCGCGCATCGATCTTTCCGACGCTCCCGAAAAAGTCAAATATCCGCTTTCCGATTTTCTCAAAGAGCTCGACTACAAACATTACAAAACTCATATCGATACCGACCATGATTTCATCAAACAAACCGAAAAGCAAAACCTCGTTCACGGCGATTTAAATTTAGGCAATATTTTGCTCGATGAAAATGACAAAGTTATTGGTGTGATCGATTTTTGTTTTGCCGGCACTGGCAACCCGAACATGGACGTCGCCCGTATGATTTCTCGTCCTGCACCGAAAGAATTTGAGGAAACTTTTCTCGCCGAATTTGCCGATCAGCCCGAAATTAAGCGCATGAAAAAGGCTTGGCAAAATATCGACAATGGCTACGCCGAACACATCCGCACGAATTTTCCGGAAATAAATCTTAATCAATTGTAAAAATTCAAAAAATGATTTTGAGGGGATACGGAGCGCGGCAGCGCGAGTAAAAGCGCCGGCCACCCGTGGCGACGGGCTGGCCGGACGCGCCCCGAAAAACATTTTTTTAATTCTTACTCGTTAAATATTTAATTTTTGCTTCTCGTCGTTCGTCATCATCTTTTTTCGGCATCCGCTCGTCGCTAGAATATTTTTCAAAACTCGGCAAAGCCTGCGCCACCGTTCCGTCATACACAGGCAACAAATCATAAACATTCCAAACCACAGTCCGCATTTTTGGCATCGCCATCGCATAAAATTCCAACGCCTTTTTAGTCACTCGAATAAATTCTTGTTCTGTTTCTTTCGTATGTCGCCATTTTCGTCCCGCCAAAAATTTTTCCGTCACAATTGGTGAAATTGCAATTATTAAAAGTAGTGCCTGATAATTATTTTCCAGCAACATCTTCGCCAAAATTCCTTCCATCTCCGGATCCAACAAAGTCACGTCTAACATAATATCATATCCTTCGCGAATTAACGCCGACAAAGTCAAAAACATCATAATCGTCGAAAACTCGTCGGTCAACTTTCGCACATTTTCTTCACCATAAAATTCTCGAATTTCCGCACAATACGGGTGGTACTCTACAAACTTTCGCGCCGCCACTAAAATCGGTTTCAAATTTCGCGTCTGCGCATAGGCTTCGGCTGCTGGTAAAATTTGCGTCGTTTTTCCCGAACCCGAAATCCCCGCAATCCGAATTAACTGCCGATTTTTTGTCGCCGCAGGTGTAAAATCTGCCAACACCTTTTTTAAAATCACTGGATATTCTTGAATACCGACCTGCCATTCCAGCTTCACTTTAGACGGCCAATGCGCCTTCATATATTTAATAATTTTTTCTAATTCTGTACCACCTTCAGCCATTTTTCCGCCTTTCTAATCTCAATTTTTTTCACATTTTTAAACGTTTTGTATTCTCCCTCTGCCTGAATCTCCACCGTCGCCGGTTCTACAAATTCTAACACATCACCCTTCGTTTCTGTCCCCGGCACGCGTACAAAAATGCTCAAAAACATCAATCGAAACAACCGCCAAAAATTTGTTAATCGGTCCGTCTCGCTCCGAAAAGTTTTTGGCTTTAAATAATCCTCCCCACCCCTCATCACTCGCGCCATACTCTGCCCATTCACCGCCGCATAATCCGAAACTCGTTTGTCTTGCAACTCTCCGTTCAACGAAAACTCCGATAAAAACTGTTTTTGATGCCGATTCTTAAAATACCAACTCGCAAGACTCAAATATGCTCCAATTTTTCGCCCAAAATTCTTTTTTAATTTCTTGCGCACTTTCGGATCATCATAAATTTCTACTGCTTCCGCTGTCATTCCGATCGTCACATAACAAGTCGCATACCGAAAAAAATTCCCGTCCACAATAATTTCTAACGGATACAACTTTCGCACTTTTTTCTCCAACTTCTGATTCTCAAAAATTTGTTCAAAACTTTTCGTCTTCAAAGTTCGCGCAAGATCATTGAAATTTCCATACGGCAAAACCGCTAAACTAGCATCTTTTTCTGATAGCAAAACGCCGTTCACCGCAATTGTCGCCGTCGCATCTCCTCCTGCCGCCAATACTAAATCCCCATCTTTTAATAATTTTGTCAATTTCGCCGCATTTTTATCTACATTGGTCTGCTCAACCTCATATTTCCCCACCATAAATCCAGACAACTTCCGCGCCTTTGCCAGCACCTCTTTTTCAACTTCCGCCGCCTGTGACGAACGTGAATTATAAACTATCAAAAGCCTGCGCATAAAATTACCAAGAAAATGCTTTAAAATCTGGAATAAGGAAACTCAAAAACGCTGTGAACAAAACGTATGCTATAATTCCAATCACAATTTCGAGCATTCGTCGTTTCGCTTTTCGTGTCTTCTCTTCACTCCCTCCCGCAGTTAGATACTGGATTCCAACAATCGTAATTCCGAGTACCCCAAGAATACCGATCCCGATCGACATAATCTCAACAACTAATTGCAAGACATCTTTAATCGTTCCCCCTTTTCCATCGTCGCAAGTCCCGTGTTTCGTTTTTCCATCCACTGTATAGTCTTCACCCATAATTGCCGTTTCAGCAAATTTTTCTTTTTCGCAAGTACCAGCAGCAAATACTGGCATAGGCATCATAAAATTCGATATCAACATTATTCCACTTATAGTCATCATCAAAACTTTTGAAAAAATCTTCATCCACCTCCTTCAATTATTTTAAATACTCGTGCAATTTTCTAGTTTCTTTATTTTTCCGCAACTTCGTCAACGCTTTTGCCTCAATTTGACGGATGCGCTCTCGTGTTACGTCAAATTCATTTCCTACTTCTTCCAAAGTATGTGGCCGTCCGCCTCCAATCCCAAACCTCAATCGAATAATTTTCTGTTCTCGGTCAGTCAAGGTCGAGATAATCTCTGAAAGTTGTTCTTTTAGGATCCGGTTTGCCGCCGACTCCTCCGGAGAATCACGCTCCTCATCCTCAACAAAATCTCCTAATACTGAATCTTCATCGCTGCCATCTCTCCCTACTGATGCATCGAGCGACGCAATATCTTGTTTGATTTTCATCACATAATCAATTTTTCCCGGATCCATGTCCAGCTCTTTGGCGATTTCTTCATTCGTTGGCTCACGATTTAATTCCGAAGTCAATCTTCGCGTAGTTCTTAAAACTTTATTAATCGTCTCTACCATATGCACCGGAATTCGAATCGTCCGCGCCTGATCCGCAATCGCTCGTGTAATTGCCTGCCTGACCCACCACGTCGCATAAGTCGAGAATTTAAAACCCTTATCCGGATCAAATTTCTCGACTGCTCGAAGAAGCCCCGTATTTCCTTCTTGAATCAAATCCAAAAAGTCCAGCCCTCGTCCACCATATCGCTTCGCAATCGAAACCACTAAACGCATGTTAGATTCAACCATCTTATCTTTCGCTTTTTTGTCGCCCTTCACAATCCGCGCTGCAAGATCCGCTTCTTCCTCAGCCGAAAGCAACGGGATTTTCCCGATTTCCCTCAGATACAATCTAACCGAATCATCTGCAAAAGAATCTACATTCTCCGCCGTAATCGCCAACTCTTCGTTCGTCAGCTCTTCCTCATTCTCCAAGTCCCCCGTTTCCGGCTCGTCAATAATATCTAAGTCTTTTGCATTCAAAATATCGTCTTTCTTACCGCTCATTACCCTCAATTATATCTCATTTTTCCAACTTACGCAACTCGCAAATCTTAAGAACCCGCCACGCAGCGTACGGAATACCCGTAGTACTTATAGTTGCCGAACAAACCCGGGACAACATTGGAGCTATCGAGAGTTAGGAGATACGCGAGGCCGGAACTGTCCGCCGTAGAAGACCAGTAATAACCGTTCGAGCCGTGAGCTTTCGCTGACCCTGAGTACCAGTTGCCCGAATAGACAAAGTTGTTCGGGAACCGACGAAGTCTTGCGGACATTACCGCTCCAGTCGGAGTAGTGTTTGATCTCATGGTTTTTTCCAACCCGCCCATCGAAGTAGATAATGCCACAAAACTATAAGTCGCGGTAGAATTCGACCCAATCGGCAACCGCCAGTTCGTCGGACAGATATCACCAGATACCGAACCCGAAGATTTATTATAAGTCCCGTTCCCCGCCGTCGCCGAATACCAGTTGTAATAGTTACCATATCCATACCAGTTGCTCATATTAGTAGCATTCAACATAGACTGGTCATCGCAAGCCGAATTATTGTCATCACACCATGAGCTCGAAGTCGCCGAAAGTTTCGTAAAGCTCGAGATCGGATTATGTGTATTTTCGCTCGAAATCGTCGCCGAATCGTCTAACCGCATATTCTCCAGCATCCAACAATTCCCGTCCGAGAGCCTTGCCACAGCATAAACATTTTCATCGCGGTTATCTTCAAGCGCGATAAACGAATTCGCTGTCGCGGTGAAAGTCGCACTAGAAGAATTATAAGTCACCGCCGTTAGTTTAGACGAACAAACGCTAGATGAAAAAGTCTGCATAGTATATTCTGTAGATTTTGGCAACCACACCGCATAGAGCTTCAACCCGCTCGCGCTCAGCGCGCTAAACGAAATCGTCTCCATCGGTCCGTAAATCGTGTCGGTTCCAATCGTCGGGTTCTCTTTCGTGCTCCAACCGAGGAACGCATAACCATCACGTTTATAATTATACGCCTGAAGCGTCGCCGAAGTCGCGCTCGTGCCTACGCCCTGATCCGCCATCGCACCTTCTACCGTGTCCGTCCCTGCATTACTCTCGTAGCAAATGTATCCTGCTTGGCAATTTTTTATCCACTGGGCATATAATGTCAAGGTGTTATTTACCGCGGTCTGATCTAATGTATAAACCCCACCTTCGGCATAAGCCGTTCCATCTCCACTCGCAGTGGTATTCCAACCAGTAAAATCATAACCACTTCGTGTCGGCGAATCGGAATTAATAGTCGCCGTTTCTGACAACGAGCTAGCACTAACATCGCTCGGCATACCCGAAACCGTATCTGTTCCAGCGTTGGCGTTATAAGTAATCGTGTATGGCACGGGGTTAGCGGTCACGGCGAGAACAAATGCATTCGAATAATCACCAGTTGCAGTATTATTATCCGCCCGTACACCAATCGAAACCGTATAATCATTGTTTATCGCACTAGAAACCGAATCTATCGTGCTGCCAGAAGTTGTTGGAACGGGAAGATAGTTAGTGTTCTCCACGCCGTTTATTTTACTTGGCTTGTAGCCCCATTTGCCGTTATAAGCGCTAGTATCAAAAGTTTCCGCCGAAATCGCCGAGGAAATAGAAGTAAACCCAGTCGTGCCAGATGAATCTTTAAGTGATGTTCCATCACCTCCACTCATATCCGAAGATTTTATCGTCAAAGAATACCCCGCCGCATGAGTCGTAGAAATGCTAATAATCTGATCTCCCGAAGCTGCAAACTTCCCTTCCGCCGACAACGGTAAAGTGGTCGCAAGATTGCCAGAAACAGAAATAGTCAACGACGACGTAGCAGCGGACACCTCTTGCGTGCCGCAAAATGTTCCAGTAAAAATGATTCCAAGAAATAAGCCAGCTATTATTTTTATTCTTAGTGCATGCTTCATATCTAAACCCATTATAACACTAACGCTTTTAAAAATGCAAACTTTTTCTCCACCTCTGTATTAGCACTCTTGACAAACGAGTGCCAGTTTGCTACAATAGAGGTAGATTAGCACTCAATATGCAAGAGTGCCAACGAAAGGAGAAAAAATATATGAGCAAAATAATTGGCATTGACCTCGGCACGACGAACTCCGCGTTCGCGTACATGGTCGCCGGGAAACCGGAAGTCATTACAAACAGCGAAGGTGATCGCACGACCCCGTCGGTTGTCGCCGTCACTAAAAAAGGCGAGCGTCTAGTCGGTAAGGTTGCACAGCGACAACGCGTCACTAATCCAAAAAACACAATTTACGGTATCAAACGTTTAATCGGCCGTAAATTCACAGACGAAGAGGTTGAACGCGATCGCGAAATCAGCCCATACAAAATCGTAAAAAAGGGCAACGGCGTTGCGGTTGAAATGGATGGCAAAGAATATACGCCAGAAGAAATTTCTGCCATGGTACTTTCGAAAATCAAAGCCGACGCGGAAGCGTTCCTCGGCGAGCCGGTCACCGAAGCAATCATCACCGTTCCAGCCTACTTCGACGATTCTCAACGCCAAGCAACCAAAGACGCTGGTAAAATCGCCGGTCTCGAAGTTAGACGCATCATTAACGAACCGACTGCCGCAGCTCTCGCTTATGGCCTAGAATCGAAAAAAGACGAAAAAATCGTAGTCTTCGACCTTGGCGGTGGTACTTTCGACGTCTCGATTTTGGAACTCGGCGACGGCGTGTTTGAAGTGATGTCTACCAATGGTGACACCCACCTCGGTGGCGAAGATTTTGACAACGTTATTGTCAACTTCCTGGTCGATGAATTCAAAAAAGAATCCGGCATCAACGTCAAAAAAGACGCCGCTGCGATGCAACGCATTAAAGATGAAGCCGAAAAAGCGAAAAAGGAACTCTCAAGCTCCACTTCAACCGATATCAACTTGCCATTCTTGTCTGCCGACGCCGACGGTCCGAAACATTTCGAATATACTTTAACCCGCGCCAAACTCGAAGAGCTCGTCTCGCCTTTGCTTGACCGCCTTGCTGGTCCAGTCGAAAAGGCCCTGAAAGACGCAAAACTTTCGACCAAAGACATCGATGAGGTTGTTATGGTTGGCGGCATGACTCGTATGCCAGCCGTTGTTGAAAAAGTTAAATCCATTTTCGGCAAAGATCCGATGCAGGGCGTCAACCCTGATGAAGTTGTTGCTGTCGGTGCAGCAATTCAAGGTGGAGTACTTCAAGGCGACGTCAAAGACATTCTCTTGCTCGATGTGACTCCTCTCACTCTCGGTATCGAAACCATGGGCGGTGTTCGTACTCCTCTTATTGATCGTAACACCACTATTCCGACCAGCAAATCCGAAACTTTCAGCACCGCAGCCGACAACCAGTCGCAGGTCGAAATTCACGTCCTCCAAGGTGAGCGCGAATTCGCTAAGGACAACAAGTCTCTCGGCCGCTTCATTCTCGACGGTATCGCTCCTGCTCCGCGTGGCATTCCACAAATCGAAGTCACCTTTAACCTCGATGCCAACGGTATCCTGAACGTCACTGCAAAAGACAAAGGCACCGGCAAAGAGCAATCGATTACCATTCAAAACTCTGGCAACATGAGTAAAGAAGATATCGAAAAGGCTCAAAAAGAAGCCGAAGCCCACGCCGAGGAAGATAAGAAAAAGCGTGATTCGATCGACGCGAAGAATCAACTCGAAAACACTATTTATCACGCCGAAAAAATGCCAACCGAATATAAAGACAAAATTTCCGACGATGACAAAGACACGATTAAAAAAGCCGTCGAAGAGGCGAAAAAAGTTCTCACTGACGAATCTGCTGATCGCGAAAAATTCGAAGACGCGGTCAAGGAACTAAACGATAAAATCATGCCGATCGGCGCAAAACTTTATCAAGCCGCTAACGACGATAAAAAATCGGACAACAAAAACGACAAAAACGACAAAAAATCAGATTCAAAAAACGATTCTGACGAACCAGTCGAAGGCGAAGTTGTCGACGACAAGAAATAAAAAATAACCCCTTCGCGAGTTTCATTTAGAGATTTAAAAAAATGCTTAGATGACACTTTCAGATGGGACAGAAAAATAACCACATTAGAGTTAATTGCTCTGATGTGGTTATTTTTAACAAGGTTATACCAATTTTCTGGATCTTCTTTATAAGATTTTTTATGATATACTTAAAAAGATGTACAGTAAAGACATTAATGACATTTATAAAGAATTGAATACAAATGAAAAAGGATTAACTACAAATGAAGTTAATAAAAGATTAAATATATACGATAAAAATATAATAAAGGAAAAGAAAAAAGAAAATATTTTTTTGAGATTTTTAAAACAATTTAAAGATACAATGATCATTATTCTTTTAGTGGTCGCACTACTCCTTTATATATATGGAAGACTTTATTCTCATGAATATACAGATACAATAGTAATATTAGTTGTTGTTTTTATAAATGCAATTATTGGTTTTATTCAAGAAGAAAAAGCAAATTCTGTTATTGATGGATTAAAAAAATATGAAGCTTCAACTTGTGAAGTAAAAAGAAATGATAAAATTGATATTGCTGATACAAGTACCTTAGTTCCAGGTGATATTATATTCTTAGAAGCCGGCGATATGGTACCTGCAGATTCTAGAATAATTACATGTGAAAACCTAAAAGTTGATGAATCACCTTTAACGGGTGAAAGTATTCCAGTTATTAAAACAAATAAAACATTAAATAATAATTTAATAATTCAAGATCAAAAAAATATGATTTTCTTGTCATCAAACATAACAAATGGAAAATGCATGGCAGTTGTTATAAATACTGGTATGAACACAGAAATAGGAAAAATAGCGTCTTCATTAAATGAAATATCAAACATTGAAACACCTCTTCAAATAAAAATAAAAGAAATAAGTAAAAATCTAACAATAATTGTATTTATAATAATGATTTTTATATTTATATTAGCACTTTTTAACCACTACTCTTTTCTAGAAATAATAATGCTTTGTTCTTCACTTGCGGTTGCGGCTATTCCGGAAGGATTACCTGCGGTTATAACTATTTCATTATCTATCGGTATATCTGATCTTGCGAAAAAGAAAACAATAGTAAAACAAATGCAAGCAGTTGAAACACTAGGTTCTGTTGATATTATCTGTTCAGACAAAACAGGAACAATTACACAAAATAAAATGACTGTAAAAGAAGAAGTTATTTATGATAAAGAAATGTTAAATTATATATGTGCACTTTGTAATGAAGGATTAATAATAAATAATAAATATAAAGGTGATCCTACTGAAACATCACTATATGGATATTTATATAAAAATAATATTGATGCATTAAAAATTAGAAAAGAAAATAAAAGAATAATAGATGCTCCTTTTGATAGCGAAAGAAAATTATCTACTACAATTAATAAAATTGGGGATAAAACTTATTTATTATGTAAAGGTAGTATCGATAATTTACTTAATAAATGTACCTATATAAATAATAACAAAATAACTAATAAAGATATAACCAATATTAAAGATAGTGAAAAGAAGCTTGCTAGTAAAGCACTCAGAGTATTAGGATTTGCATATAAAGAAATTAATGATATTCCAAAAAATTCTACTGAAGTAATTAATGAAGAAAACAATCTTAATTTTGCTGGTTTACTTGGAATGATTGATCCACCAAGAGATACAGTTATAAAAAGTATTGAAATGTGTAAAAATGCAGGCATTAGACCAATAATGATTACGGGCGATTCGCTAGATACTGCAAGTGCTATTGCTAAAGAAATAGGAATTATAGATAACGATAATGAAGGAATACTTGGTAATGCTCTTGATAATTATACTGATGAAGAACTTGAACAAATAGTTAAAAATTATTCTGTTTATGCAAGAGTTAATCCAGAACACAAAGAAAGAATTGTTAAAGCTTGGCAAAAAAATGGTAAAGTTGTTGCTATGACAGGAGATGGTGTTAATGATGCTCCTGCTATTAAAGATGCACATGTTGGTGTTGGTATGGGAATAACTGGTACAGATGTAACAAAATCAGCTGCAGATATCGTACTTATGGATGATTCATTCTCGACAATAATAATTGCTGTTGAAGAAGGAAGAAGAATATATAATAACATTAGAAATAATATTGTTTACTCATTATCTAGTAATTTTGCTGAAATATTTACAATAATTATTGGATTACTTTCTGGTAACACAATACTTTTACCAATATATATATTATTTATAGATTTAATTACTGATTCTGTTCCAAGCATATGTTTAGCATTTGAAAAAAGTGAAAAAAATATTATGAGCCGAAAACCAAGGGGTCTTAATAAAACATTATTTACGCCATTTATAAAATCTTGCTTTATATCATCAGCAATTATCGAAACATTATTTGTTTGTTTAACTTACTTTATATCTTTAAAATTATATAATAATGAAACTGCAATGAGTCTTGCCCTTTTATCTATGGTTGTGCAAGAAATAATTTATTCTATATCTTGTAGAAATTTAAAAGAACCTATATCCAAACAAGGATTATTTTCTAATAAAGCAATGAATATTGGACTAGCTATAATATTACTAATTGAACTACTAGTATTTATGACTCCTCTTGGTAGAATAATAAGCGTTGAAAGCATTGAACCAAGTTTAGTATTAATTGTATTTTTAATAAATAGTTCTTCATTTATAATTTATGAACTATTAAAACCATTACTAAAAAAATTATTTAAAGACTAAATAGTATCCTTTTCAATTACTTAGCATAAGTATAAAGCTTTATAGATACTTTGTCAAACGCCACAGAAGTGGTATAATGAATCTATGAAAATTATTATTCCAGAACTCAAAAATTCGACTGTGCAGGAAGCCATTCAGGATTTTCCTATTATCGAGTTTTTACCTGCCGAAACTCTCGACGCCGCCACTGAACTTCTCGCTGAAAACAAAGCTGACTCCATGCTTTCCGGTCTCGACTTTTCTTCGCGCGATGTCCTGCTCGCTTATAAAAATCAAGTCCCTCTAAGTTCCGACTTTTTTTCGAGCTGTTTCATTTGCAAAAAAGATAATCAACTTTTTGCCCTCGCCGACGGCGGCGTAAATAAAATGCCGAATAAAGAACAATTTTATTGGATTGTCAAGGACACTGCTCGAACTTTTGCCACATTTTCCGGCGAAATTCCGCGCATCGCCCTGCTTTCCTACTCCACCAACGGCTCTGGCGGCAAAAATCCTGATCTCGAAAAAATCCATTACACCATCGAAAAAATCCGCGCCGAATTTCCCGACTGGCTCATCGACGGCGAAATGCAACTCGACGCCGCTATCGACCCCGCGATTTCCGCCAAAAAATTCCCCACCTCACAAATCGCCGGTCGTGCCAATATCCTAATCACTCCCGACCTAAACTCCGGCAACATCCTCTACAAATCCCTCGAACGTTTCGGCGGATTCACCATCGCCGGCCCGATTATCCAAGGTTTCGACCGCCCGCTCGCCGACTTATCCCGCGGCAGCACCGTTTCCGACGTTAAATTAACCCTACAAGTTATCATTAAACTTCTCGAAAGGAGCTAATATGCAAAATTTTGGTACTGACGGCATTCGTGGTAAAGCCGAACAATTCACCTCTGAATTTCTCGCCAAAATCATCCGCGGTCTCGTCGACTACGCCGACCGCGACGACTTCAAAATTTTTCTCGCCGGCGACACCCGCGAATCCTCGGAATGGATTATTCGCGACTTAGAAACCGCTTGCGAAACTTTCGGTGTCGAATTTTCTTCTGCCGGCATTTTGCCAACCCCTGCGATTAATTTTTGTTTTGCCGAGATGGGTTTTGATTTTGCCATTGACGTTACCGCTTCGCACAATCCCTACACCGACAACGGCATCAAAATTTTCGAACTTGGGACCGACGGTCGCGGACAAAAACTCGGCTTAGAGGGTCGCGCTAAAATCGAAGCTTCCCTCAAAACCGACATTTCTTATTCGCCCGTCGCGCCTTCCGATCGCGCCGACCTCTCTCAAAGCGCTCGCGAAATTTACATAGAACACCTAAAAGATTATCTCGGCTCAATCGACAAAACCAACTCTGAAAATGTCGCCGATTTTCACGGACTTCATCTCGGCATGGACTGTGCGAACGGCGCCACCAGCGTCATCAACAAATCCGTTTTCGAATCTCTCGGCGCAGAAGTCGAATTAATCCACGTCAACGAAAATTATAATACCGAAATTAATCTTGATTGTGGCAGCACTCATCTCGAATCTCTTCAAAAACTCGTGCTGGATCAACATCTCGATTTCGGCGTGGCTTTCGACGGCGACGGCGACCGCGCTTTAATGATCGACGAAACTGGCGCTGAAGTTGATGGCGATCATCTTGTTGCGATTTTAACTAATTTTCTCGAACTTGATTCCCTTGCCGTCACCGTTATGGCGAATCAGGGTTTATTAAACTGGGCTAGGTCTGAAAACTTAAATCTTGAAATCACTCCTGTCGGCGATGCAAATATTGCCGCTGCTATGCTCGCCGGAAAAGCCAAAATCGGTAGCGAACAAAACGGTCACCTCATCCCGCCCGGACAAACTTCTGGCGATGGCATGTTAACTGCTTTACTCGCCACCAAAGTTATTTCCGAAACTAAAAAATCACTTCATGAACTTGCCGCGATCATCAAAAAACTTCCTCAAATCACTATCAATATTTCAGCCGACCCAATCCAAAAAGAAAACTTAAATTCAGACGCAGTAAAAGAACTTTTATCTACTTATGACGAAAAATTAAAAGCCGAAAAAGGTCGCTTGCTTGTTCGCCCTTCTGGTACCGAAAATTTAGTTCGCATCACGATGTGGGGCGAATCCGAAGAATTTATCAAAAACTTAATTGAAGAATTAAAAACTAAATTAGGAGAAATTTTATGATTGTCAAAAAACTCGAAACCTACACTCCCGAAGTCGCCACCCGCGTGCGCGAACTTCTCATTCAGCTTTCGCGCAGCGGCAAAGACAAAGGCGAAATCCCGCGCGAATGGTTCGAAGATGTCATCAGCTCGACCTATCACGACCTACTTATCGCCGAAGAAGACGGTAAAATCCTCGGCATCGCAACGTTGTCAATTTTAATGGGCCCCGGCATCCGCAAAAATGCCTACCTCGAAGATTTCGTCACCGACAATACCATCCGCGGCAAAGGCATCGGCTCCGCCCTTTGGCAAGCCATGCTCGAATGGGCAGCCGAAAAAGGTTGTAAAGACCTCGAATTCACCTGTGGCCACGGCCGCGAGTCCGCCCAAGAATTCTACAAACACCACGGCGCCGAAATTTATGACACCAACTTCTTCCGTAAACATCTCGACTAATTTTCATATTTACTTACTTATCGCGAAGTTTTATTTTATTTTGTTTTGTTTTTAGCCCCATCACAAAAACCAACCCAGTCAATAAATAAATATGCAACACATTCGGCAAACCCGAAAAGAACATAAGCGTAATTCCATAAGCCACCATCATTGTCAAAACTATCGGCGCGGTTTCACTTTTTAGCATCGTTGTTTTTGTCGTCGCGATTTTCACTTTCGCGGTCTTTATTTCTTTTGCCGACGAAACTTTTACGCCTTTTACTACCGTTCGCAAAATCAACCCCAACGTCAAAACAAACAACGAAATCCCCACTAGTCCCGTTTCGAGCAGCAGCGACATATATTCATTTTGAATAATTTCTTTCGGCGCTGGCGACAAACTGTTTTGATATAGCGCCTCGCCCGCTCCACCAATCCCGACGCCAAACCAAACCGTCATCGGATTTTTCACCCACACTTCCCCCGCCGCGTTCGACAGCCTAATTCGCGTGTCCGTCGATCCCTCCACATACCCATCAAACACCGCCGAATTTTCCTCCCGTTTTTCGCCCGACAATTCCGCATTTTCATTTTCCACATTCACCGTCCCTTCCGCCGAATTTTTCGTCGTTTTTTCTCGCACATCAATAATCCCAAGCGACAAATGATTCAAAACTTTCGCCACCCCGTTCTGATAAGTATCATTCGTCGGACTCACCGCCGCCATTATTCCCTGCATATTCAGCGTAAACAAAAACGCCACCACCACCGTCGCAATCACCTTCCCCACTCCCCGCCAACTTTTCCGCTGCACCCCCACCCACATGAGCAAAAACACCATCGCCACTACAAACGCATAAATCGCCCCGCGTGAGAATGTCAAAAACAATGTCGCTGTGATAATAAATAATAAAGATAAAAATTTAAAACTTAAAAAATCCGAGCCGGAGGTATTTTTTACAACGGTCACGGCTCGAGCACGAAATCCCGTTTTCGGCACAGAGCCGCCTGAGCCGTTGTAAAAAATACGACCGCGCGAGGATTCCTGTTTTGAATTTTTATCTTTATTATTTTTAAGCGCTCCGTACATTACCATAATCGCCGGCGCAAGCAACAAATTTCCCATAAACTGCGGCTCAATCGCAAACCCATTCGGATGCGGAAATCCAAACATCTGATACACACACCCCGCGCACATCAAACTCCCCTCACGAGAAACCCCTGCGAGGTCCAAAATACATTGCAAAACACACCAAAAACACACCAGAATCGTCGCTCCAAAAAATGTCCGCCAAAACTTTTTCCGAAAATTTTCCGTATTAAACAAATCCCGCAAATTTAAAAACCCGTACACCGCCACATAAATCAGCCACAAAATCCCCACCACCAAAATCCCCCGCAAAATATTTAACGACCAAATCACCGAAATCGTCAAAAACGTCGGAAATAATAACCACAACCATCTCCCCCGCTCATTAAAAACTGCAAACAAAACCTTCCGTTTTATCATTAAACAAACCGCCAAAACATCAAACACCACCAACCACACCAGCGGCACCGATAGCTCAAAATTCATCGTCTCATTTTTGCCCAGCGTAATAATCGGATAATACGAAAACATCAGCGCAAGTGGCAGAACATACACCAAAAATCTCAGCCAATTCTCAAGCTTAAAAAACCTCGCGCCAAAACCAGCCCCAAAATCCGCTTTTTCCTTAAGCCTTCCCACCACTCTTCCCCGCACCATTTTTCTTCTCACATTTCTTCACAAAATTTTTCAACTCCGCATCAAACCGCACTTCATCAAATTTCGTCGCCGTCTTCGCCACTTTTTCTCGCCGAAAATTCATCTTTTCAAACTTCAAAATCGCCTCCGCGAGCGACGTCGCCGTCTGTTTTTCAAACAAAATCCCATTTTTCCCATCAATTATATAATCTCGCGCCCCGCCCTCACAAAACGCAATCACCGGACAGCCCGCCGCCAAAGCCTCCACCGGCGCAATCCCAAACGGTTCCATACTCGGGAACAAATATCCCTTCGCCCGCTGCAAATATTTCGCCAATTCTTTTTTATCCATCGCCGGCAAAAACTCCACCAACCCCGAATCTTTCGCAAGCTTCACTAACTTTTTATGCTCCGGCCCCTCGCCGATCACCACCAACTTCCGTTGCGTCATCATACACGCCTTCACCGCGAGGTCTAATCTCTTCCAATTCACCTGCCGACTCGTCACCACATAAAAGTTTTCCACAGGTTTTCCACAACTCGACACCTGTTTCTTATCACAATTTTTCTCTTCACCAGAACGCGCTCCAGCCTTGCCCTTTTGCTCCACACAAAAATCCTTCAGCTCCACCGGCGGATGCACCACCACCGCCTCTCGCCCGTAATATTTTTTAATCGCCTCCTTCGCATATTCCGAAATCGTCACAAAATAATCCGGATTTTGCGCCGCCCGCAGGTCCGCCCGTCGCAAAGGCCGCACCAACAACTTAAAAAACAACCTCACCACCGGATTCAACACCCCAAACCCCGGATTTTTCACATAATCATCATACATCTGCCAATAATATTGCGTCGGCACATGACAATACGAAATATGAATTCCACGCGGATTTTTCCCTTCCTGCCCTTTCCCGTCATTTTTCACTTTCAACGCGTGAAGTCTTCGTCCCGACTTCACGGACTTTGCCTCCGCCCCCGTCACCGAAATAATCAAATCATATTCCGACAAATCCAAACGCGAAAAATACCACTGCCTTAGCGGCCCCAAAATCCGCCGCATCGAAGACGGAAAAACTTGCAACCACCCCGTCCGCACTTCCGCATCCGAAAACCAATCAATCCCCTCCGGATCGTATTTCGAAGTATAAATCGGCGCCTCCGGAAACAGTTTATGAATGCGCAGCAGCACCTTTTCCGCCCCGCCCACATTCGTCAGCCAATCACAAACAATCGCCACTTTCATCACGTCGTCATTTTTTGCTTCTCTCGTCGTCTTTTTTCCCATTTACTTCGCTCCGTCCCGCTTCACCACCATCGCAATCGTTTTAAAGAAAATCTGAATGTCGAGCGCGAGCGACCAATTCCGCACATAATAAATATCTAGCGCTCGCCGTTCCTCAAACGGAATATCGCGCCGTCCCGAGACCTGTGCAAATCCCGTCAGCCCCGACTTCACCGTCAAAATCAGCGACCGGTCCCCATAATCGCGCAATTCCCCCGGCAACAGCGCCCGCGGCCCAATCAATGAAATGTCCCCCTTCAAAATATTAAATAATTGTGGCAATTCATCCAGCGAAGTCTTCCGAATAAAATGTCCAAATTTCGTAATCCGAGGATCGTTTTTCAAATAATCCCCGTCTTTCCGATACTTTTTAATCACTTCTGGCCTGCCCATTTTGATAAACGCCTCCTCCGCCGTCATCCCCGAATACTCCGGCCTCATCGACCGAAACTTATAACATTTAAACCGCCGATTGTATTGCGTAAGTCGCTCATCCGCATAAATCGCCGGACTTTTCACGTCCGTAATTTTCAAAATCAGCCACACAATCAACATCGGAATCGCCGCGATAATAATCGCCACTAACGAAAACAAAACATCAAACGCTCGTTTCATCGCCGCATACCCTCCGACCAGTGGCGTCGTCATCACTAGCACCGCCGGCGTCGCCCCGATGAGTTCTAATTCCCCAAAATGCGACGACAGCGCCGTCTCACTCGGCACAAAATAATACAGCAAATGATGCTCTACCGCCTGTTTATAAACATATTTTGTCGATTTCTCATCTGTCTGAAAAATCACATCCGCCCGCGCTTTTTTCAGCGCCTCTTTTACCGATGAATATTGATGCGTTTTCAAATCTTTCGGAATGTATTTTTTATTTGCCACCACCCCCGCCAACCGATATCCCGCTTCCGGTGTCGAGGTGATATAATCCGCCAAATATTCCGTGTTTTTCGAATTCCCAACAATCACCGCCCGCTTCGCGCCATAATCACTTTTGAAAATTTGTCGCACAATAAACCGTACCAACACTCGCTCACACAGTAAAAAGATAAACGAAAGCAGCACCGACGTCAGCGCCATAATCCGCACCGGAAACAAATTCTCCCCCGCGAAAAAGTCATACACAATCAACGCCGCCACCGACAGCACCGCCGCAAGCGCCACTCTGCTTCGCTCCGGCAACCGCGTCGCCCCCAGAAAGATACTTTTCCGATACAGCCCCAGCGCCGCCAAAATCACCAACATAACAGGCACCAACCACACCACCGTTTGCACAAAATCAAAAAACTGCGACTCAAACGTAAACGGCCGCGGATCAACTTTCACCCGAATAAAATATGCCATCGCAAATGACGCCAAAAGCGCCACCGCATCCCCAATAATCAACAATATTCTCAAAATAGAATCGGACTTCTTCCGCATATTCCAATTATACCATATCTCCCCTATTTCCCTAAAAACTTGCAAAAACTTTCATATTTGTTATACTTAAATCATAAGATGAGCTCTAGAAACTCATCATGGGTGAAGATGTTACTGCTCGTCTTCTACGACGACAGTAACTTTTTTTATTCAGCATTTCCCATGGCGGGGAGAATCTAAACCAAGCAAAATAAAAATTTTCTCCAACCCGCTGTTATTATATGCACGAAACAACAGA
>CAVDXX010000007.1:0-41756 GCA_963613175.1 bacterium
TTTATAACTATTTTATCAAAGGTTGGAGTGTCCACGATCTATTTGAGTTTGTGCAGCCTAGGCAGAAAGCGTAAGATTTTTTAAGAGGGAAAGACCATTTATGCTATAATAATAATGATATGAAAAAGCGTGGGCGTCCGAAATTTCATAAGATTAAAACTTGGCAGTTATTGGTGTTCTTAGTGCCGTTATTATTTGTCGATGCGACGCTTCTAAGGTTAGACCATATTCATATGACGGAGCTCAGAGACGCAGTGATGGCGGCGGACGAAGCAGGAGAGGACGATGCGGCGATTGCGGAGAAATTGGAGGCACTTAAAAATTATACGTTTAATAATATCGTGATTAATGTGGTGGATGATAACGGGAATCAGAAAATAACTTTTGGGACGGGGCCGTTTTATCTCGAGCATACTTATATTCGGGCGGCGAATGTGGCGTTAGAGAAGGCAGAAGCGAATTTGGTGAGTGACAGTAATCCGAACGGGAATATTTATGCTGCGGCGAGTGAGACTTGTAAGACACAAGCAATTCAGAATGGGTGGACATGGGATAATGCGAACTATATTAATTGTATGACGGGGGAGATTCGGAAATATCCAGCGTCGAGCGAATTAAAAGACGAAGTGGCGGCGAGTTTGCCTTCGACGGAACTTTATCGGCATAATTATGCTTCACCAATCTGGGCGCCGACAGTGACGGGGTTCTTGATTTTGCTAACGTTAGTGATTTTAGTGATAGTTTTAGTACGGGGAATAATCTGGGTGGTTTTAAGATTGTCCCTGTTATTTATGTAAAGTCCTTAAAACCCTCTTGACTTTTTTGGTTGGGGGTCATAAGATAGAAATATACTAATTAAGGAGGAAAGCTAAATGGCTTACGAACATACCAACGGCAAAGGTGTGAAATACTATCTACACAAATCTGAGGTGACGCTCCGCGGTGGCAAAGCTCAAACAATTTACTTCTTTACCAAGAATGCAGAAGGCGGAAAAGGTACGCCTTGCGATTTGCCAGAAGATCGTGAAGTTTGTGAAAATCCACGCAACGGATTCCTCACGCTTCGCAAGAAGAAATAAGGAAATAAAAAGAAAAGTGTTGTAATTTTTACAACACTTTTTTGACGGCTCCTATACTTGGACTTTTTTATTAGCATAAAAAAGACCAAAGGGCGTCGTCTCCGTTTAAAAAATAATTTTTTTAAACGTCGGGCTCCTACTTTGGTAGGGATGCTAGGACTCGAACCTAGGACCCTGCGTGTATAAGACGCATGCTCTAACCAGCTGAGCTACATCCCCAAGTAGTTTAATTATATCATGAAATGTTCGGTGTTGATGATTTTTTGGGGGAGGATTCGTGATATAATAAAGATGATGAAAAGCGCGAGCAAAATAAAAACAAAATTACGGCGGCTGGAATATAAAACTCGGCACGATTTGCTGACGGTGGAAAATGTAGTGTTGTTTCTCGCGATAGTTTTGTGTTTGGTGTGGACTTATCAGTCGGTAGCGGCGATGAGCCGGAACTGGGAGTTGTCGGAAAGGCTGACTTCAGAGCGAAAAACGTTGGAACTTTTGCGTAACGAAGTCGAGGTGACAAAAATGGCGAATGAATATTATAAGACAGATGAATATCAGGAATTGGTAGCGCGAAAAAATTTGGATAAGAAATTGAACGGTGAGAATATGGTGGTGATGCCGGAAAATTCGACGGAAGCGAAAAATAAGCATAAGGAAGTTTCGGCGACGGTGAAACTGATGGAAGAAAAAGAATACTCGAATTTTGAGAAGTGGATGATGTATTTATTCCCGAATTATTAAATTCATTTTTTGAAAAGCTTATGTTATAATAAGAATATGAAAAAGGGTAAGCGGGGTTTTACGCTAGTTGAGGTGTCGATTTTCTTAGCGATAACAGGAGTTTTGTTTATGGCGGTAACGGTTGGAGTACGAAATTCGGTTTATCAACAAAGGAATAATGATTCGGTGCAAAATTTTATGGAGTTTTTACGAAAGGCTTATTCAGAAACTACGAATGTACAAAGTAATAAAGGTGCAGGCGGGGGGAGAACCGAGAAGGCGATTTATGGGAAATTAATTACGTTTGGCGAAAAATATAATTTGGCGGGTGAAGAAGTTAATAATGGTGACGCTGGAAACCAACTGTTCATGTATACGGTTGTGGGGAATGTAATGAATGAATCGGGTGGTGGGACGATATTGAAGCTGCTGGATTCATTGAAGGCGCAAGTAGTAGAAGTGACCACGGATGGTGGAGGCGCAGAAAGTTGGAATTTGATGGCATTGGCTGAAAGTTATACACCGAAATGGTCGGCGCAAATTGAAAGTGCCTGTACGGAGGAAAATTGTTATCAACCAATGGAAGGGATGCTCTTGATCGTTCGGCATCCGAGCTCGGGGGCAGTGTATACATATTACACAGATGAATTAATACAGATTAATCAAAAAATTGAAGAAAAAGATACGACGATTATTGATCAGTTAAAGTTTGATGAATATTTTAGCGGTGAGAATAGTCAGGTTGATTTTTGTATTAATTCATCAGGAGGGTCTTCGGTAGATTTCCGAAACGATGTGCGAATAAATGTTGGTGCAAAAAATTCTTCAGGTATAGAATTGGTTGCGGATGAGGATAACAAATGTATCAAAAAATAAAAAGTGGTTTTACGATTGTGGAATTGTCTTTAGCGATTGCGTTTATCGCGATGTTGTCGATTATCGTGGCGTTGATGATTAATAATTCGATCGCGGCTTATCGTCGAGGGATTACCTTGAATCAACTTAATACTACGGGAATGGATGTGGTTGAAGATATGCGCAAGGCGATTCAAGAATCGCCGGCGTCAGTAGCGAAGAATGAATGTTCGGATTTGTATGGGGCTGGTTCGGGGGCTTTGGGAACTTGCGAAGACGATAACGGTCAAAGTTTCGTGACGATGGTTCGAACCGCGAAAGTGATAAAAAGAAATGATTCGAAGACGGATTTGGATGGAGAAACACCGGTTGCGGGAGTGTTTTGTACGGGAAAATATTCATATATTTGGAATTCGGGTTATTTTAATGACCAAAATGAATACAAGGCGAAGGCGAATCAACTGAAATTTAAATATAAATATAAGATGAGTGATTCGGTAACGGCGGATTCAAGAGAAGGCTTTAAGTTGCTAAAAATAGAGGATGATACGCGAGCGGTATGCAAGGTGGCAGCGGGAGGATTGACTAATGCTTATCGTTCTGATATCGTGAGTGACGCAATTGACATTAGTTGTGATGACGTGACAAATATTGAGAATTCGACGGAGATTTGCAATGTGCTCGAAGCGGAACCAGAAGATATCTTGGAAGGAAGTAATAATTTAGCGCTTTATGGCTTAACGGTGGGGCCGCCGGCGATGGGCGGAAATTCGAGGAGCATGCTTTATTCGGTATCGCTTGTTCTGGGAACGGTTCAAGGCGGAATTAACGTTAAGACATCAGGAAACTATTGTGCCACTCCAGAGGGTGCGGAATCGGATATTGAGAATTTTGATTATTGTGCTATAAATAAATTTAACTTTGCCGCTCGGACAACAGGAGGATAAAAATGCAATTATCTAAAAAACGAAAATTTAAAAAAGGTGCAGCGTCGTTTTATATCGTAGCGTTTTCGACGTTAGTACTTTTAGTGGTGGTGACGAGTTTTGCGACAATTATTATTTCGGAAATTGAACGAACTTCGAATGATGACTTGTCGCAATCGGCATATGATTCGGCATTGGCGGGGGTAGAAGATGCAAAAATAGCTTTTTCTAATTATCAAAAGTGTGTTGAAAGTGGTGCGAGTGCGGGGGAGATTTCTACTGGTGGTGATTTGTCTTGTGCGGAGATTATTGCATATGTGGAAAATCCAAAATATCAAGATTGCGATATGGTAGGGCATATTATTGGACGAATTGGAAAAAGCGAATCCGGGGAGGTGAAAGTGGAAGACACGACTGATAATAGTATGCAACAGGCATACACTTGCACGAAACTCCAAACAACGCTAGAAGACTATCGGTCGACATTGTCTTCTTCGCAACAATTTAAAGTCGTAAAAGTGAAATTTGATGGAAATGCGGGGGAAAATGTGGCTGATAAAATTGCGAAAGTGAAAATTAGTTGGTATACAAATAAAGATTCTACGTTTGCCTATTCAAATTTGTCAAGTTTTAGCACGGGTGTGGAATTTTCGCAATTCATGACTACGACGTCAACCGCAGTGCCGCCGACAATTTCGCTAGCGATGGTTCAGACTGGAACAACGTTTAGCTTGAAAGATTTTGATGTGACGAAAGATGGCCAAACGGATCGAGGAATGTTATATTTAGTGCCGACAGATGAAGAGACGGCAAAAAAATCAAAAGAAGATAATTATGAAGGAGCGTGGGATGATGCGGAAAAGAAAAATAAAATTGGGACTGAAGGATTTTTGAAATCGAACAATAAAACGGCGACGAATTTGCCGTATGGGGTGAATTGCCCGGAAAATTCGGGGGGGAGTGAATTTGCCTGTTCGGTGGAGATTGACTTGCCAAAGCCGATCGGAGGGACACGAAATGAAGACACCTTCATGTTTGTGGTAGCTTTGCCATATGGAAAGCCGAGTACGGATTTTTCGTTGGAGTTCTTCTGTGAAGGTGGAACGGCGTGCACAAATAAGACAATCCAGTCATTGAATGAAGAGGGAGAGGTCGAGGAAGCTACAAACACTAGCAACAAGGCGAAGCTAAGTGGAGTGCAGGTTAAGATTGATTCGACGGGGCGCGCGAATGACCTGTATCGAAGAGTTGAGACGCGATTAGAATCCGGAGCGGATAGTTCTTATCTGTCGATTATGGGACCGTTGGAATTGCTGGGGAATCCGAACGATGATGGCTTGAAAAAGGGGGTGGATATTGTAACAACATGTGAGTATGACTTCGACCCGACCTGTCGGTAAAGATTAAAAATGACCGCTGGGGGCAGTCATTGGAAATTCATAATATGGTTGTGGGGGCTGGATTTGAACCAGCCGCCTTCGGCGGTGGTTATGAGCCGCAAACAAAAAAAAGGAGCTACCAGGCTCTGTGTATATAAATATGGTTGTGGGGGCTGGATTTGAACCAGCCGCCTTCGGCGGTGGTTATGAGCCGCAAACAAAAAAAAGGAGCTACCAGGCTCTGTGTATATAAATATGGTTGTGGGGGCTGGATTTGAACCAGCGACCTTTTGGTTATGAGCCAAACGAGCTACCAGGCTGCTCTACCCCACGATATATTTTTATTATATCAAAGATTAGCGAAAAAGTCAAGATTTTTTCTTGATAAGTTGTTTGGCGGCGAGTTTTACAAGGTAGTTATAGCTGTTGATGGCGTGAGGGGTGCTAGCGAGTTCAAGTGCGGTGAGGTTATGCCGGACGGCTGTTGCGATTTCGCTGGCGATTAGTTCGGCGTGAGGAGCGACGATGGAAGCGCCGATGATATGGTTCGTGCGGTCGGAAATGAGCTTGACGAAGCCTGAATCGAAATGGTAAAGTTCGCTGGCGGTGACGTTATTTAAGTTCGTAATGGCTTTGTGATATTTATGACCGCGTTTTAAAAGTTCAGCTTCAGTCAAACCGACAACAGCTACTTCGGGCAAGGTTTTTACGGTGCGAACGAGGCCGCGATAGTTGACTGGATTGCGAACTTTATTGATTAAATTATTCGCGAGAGTGAAACCTTCGGCATAAGCGCGATCGGTCGAAGAATTGCCGCCGATACAATCACCAATGGCATAAACATTTTTAGCGGAAGTTTCGAAGTATTTATTAACGGTGATGCCGGTTTTTGTGTATTTTACGCCGGCATTTTCGAGCCCGTATTCAAGATTTGGTTGGCTGCCGGTTGCGAGAATGATACTGTCGACACGAACTAGTTTTTCGACGCTTTCGTGACGGAAAATGACGCGTTTTGAGAATTCGTCTTTTTCGAGAGCGACAACTCTCGATCCAGTCAAGACAGTAATGCCGAGTTTTTCGGTGAAATATTCGGCAAGACAAGTCCCGACTTCGCGGTCTTCGTGTGGTAATAAACGTTTAGAGTTTTCGAAAAGAATAGTTTTTGCGCCGAGTTCGGCATAAAATTCGGCAATTTCGCAACCAGTTGCTCCGCCACCAACGACAGCTACGACTTTTGGCAGACGACGAATTTTGATTGCAGTTTCAGGCGTAAGATGTTTGATAAAAGGCGCACTAGGGATGCTGGAAGTTTTTAAGCTGGAACCGGTCGCGAGAATTAAATTCGCAGCAGTGTATTTTTTGTCTTTAATGGCGATGGTGTGGTGATCGAGAATGTTTGCGAAGCCAGAAATACAAGTAATGCCGACTTTTTCGTAAAGTTTTCGATTATCAAGACCGATTTTTACGACGGATTTTAACTCTGATGCGAGAACAGAGGGGAGGTTGAAGTGCAAATCTTGATGCCTGAGTGCGGGGTAAGAGCGGGTGCGAGAATAAGTGTGTGCGAAATCGAGAGCGATGCTGTAAGGAATGTCACGAGTGCCAAGATTGGCACCGCCAAAAATGTGATCTTCAACTAATCCGACAGATTTTTTCGCTTTTGCAAGAGTTAAAGCGGCAGTAGAACCGGCTGACCCACTCCCAATTACCAAATAATCAAAATCGTATTTTTTACCCATCTTTATATTATTTTATCATGATTTTGATAAACATAAGCAAAATCTTTGTGGTATTTTTTAAGTTCTTTAATTATGGCACGATCGAGGTCTTGCTCGGTGATAAGTTTTTTCCGATTGAAAGATTTTTTAACGGCAGAAAGAGTACGGTCGATGAAAATTTCGGTGGCGCCAGGAGGGATATCTAGTGCCTTGGCATGAATTTTAAGCTGTTCAATAAGAGCTTTTTCGTCGAAAGGTTTTTCGGTCATAGTGTTGTCTCCGAGATAACTAAAAATGCGAGAATAAAATAGAATAAAGCAATAAAACAGCGGAAAAAAGTTTTATTTTTGAAGCGGAAACGAGCGAAATCGGCGAGCGTATGACCAATGGTAGTAGCACTATGTAGAATAAGCAAGGGGAGAATAGCAACGAAAATAAAAAGAATAATTAGGCCGGCGCGTTCGGCGCCGTTAGGGAAGGCGCGCATAATAGTAGTAGCGGTAATAAGATAGAGTGGCAGAGAAAAAGCAAGTTCCGAAACAGAGGCAGAAAGTCCGAGCATGAAGGCGTCAGAGCGGGTTTTGGCGGTTTCGGCTTTGTGATGATATCTGTGCGCGAGTTTTCGGGAAATGAATAATTTAGTGCCAGGGCCGGATCGGAAATAAAAGAAAAAGGCAAAACAGCCAAGTGCTACGAAGATGCTAAACATGATCCAAGCGAAAAGTTTACTGTCTAAAATTTGGGCTACAGCGGGAGAAGAAGTAAGAATGGAATAAATTGCGAGGAAAAACAGGACAATGGCGGTTTCGGTGCCTAAAATGAAAAAAGTACAAAGATCAGAAGCTTTATTTTTGGAAAACTTGCCGTTAGTGTAGTGAATTAAAAGTGAAAAAATTCCTGGTAAAAGTTGCAAAAAAGCCATGATTAACATGGAAAATAACAAGATTCCCACAGAGGTCAAAACGCTCATACTTTGATTATAACATGAAAAGGGTTGTATTCCTAGATGGTTTATGATAGTTTCGGGGACATGATGAGAAAAACACTGAAAAAAATGTTGCTGTTTGGGCTAAGTCTGGGGGTGATTTGGAATGGATTTTTAGTAGGTTTTGGCGGGATTTTTAGTTTGATGGGGTTTTTCGGAGTTTTCGGAGGCGTTGAAATGGCGTATGCTGAGGCAGCCGAAAGTGATGAAACGGGAGATGGGGTCGAAGATGAAGATGATGGCGAGGATGAGGATGACGGCGAGGATGATGATGAATATGAAGATGAAGATGATGAAGCGGCTTGGGAGCCGCCTGAATTATATATTCGATCGATAAATCCGGGATATGGTAGCAAAAATTCCGGAGAAATGATTGAGATTGCTCGGGGTAAAAACTCCGACACACCGATTTCGCTCGCTGGAACAGCGTTAGGCTATACTAAAACAAGCGGGGAACCGGCAATAACTTTGGTTGAGTTTCCCGAGAACAGCTGGATGACCGGCGAGACCATCCTCCTTCGTTTGGCTAGTTCACCAGAGCGCGAGCTAGCCAACATGACCTACAAAATAGCAGGGTCGAGTTCGGGGTTAACGCAGAAATCGGGGCCGCTGGTTTTGATCCTGAACGGGGAGGAGATTGATGAAGTTTGTTGGACGGGTGAGAAAGGGTGTGAGCGAGGTTTTAAATCTGGGAGTGGGGAAAGTTTGGTGCGAAATTTAGAGACGGGAGAGTGGGAATTTAAGGAATATATGCCAGAATATTGGGCAGAAAATTATCGAGTGGAGAAAGAAGAGGAAGAGGGAAAAGGCAGCGAAAATATGGCAGTGGCGCAGTGTAAGGGCCTGCAATTTTCGGAAATTTTGAGCTATTACGAAGTGGAAAAAAGTGAACAATTTATTGAAATTTATAATTCTGGAACAGGGGCGGTAGAGTTGAATGGGTGTAAGATTCGGTATAAAAATAAAAATTATGTGCTTGCGGGAAAAGTTGAGGCGGACGGATATCTTGTTTATTATCCGGTGGGGTTTAGTTTGACGAAAAATCCGACGAATTCGAATAAAATAGAGTTAATCGACGCAGATGATACGGTGGCGGATACGCTGATTTATCCGAATGGGCAACGAAAGGGGACTTCGTATGCGTGGTTGGGGCATGATGCTGATGGGAAAGAACTTTGGCGGGTGACTTATGCACCAACGCCGGGGGCAGCGAATAATTATCAAGAATTTAAAACCTGTACAGAGGGGAAAGTGATTAATAAAGTGACGGGAAACTGCGTAAAAGTGACGAGCGTGAAAGATAAAGTTTGTAAAGATGGGCAGTATTTGAACCTTTTGACGGGACGATGTAGGAAAATTACGACAACAGCGGAAAAAACTTGTAAAGAGGGATATTATTTGAATCCAGAAACGAATCGGTGCCGGAAAATTAAAGAAAATAATGGTGCGAATTATAGTCTAGAGCCGGAAAATTATAACGAAAATTCATCGTTTGTGGCTTTGTATGCGGTGTTGGGGGTGCTCGGGGTGGGGGGACTGTATTTGATTTATGAATTTAGAGATGAAATTAAAAAGTTTTTCGGTAAAGTTTTTCGACGATCTCGTTGAAAACGGCATCGCGGGCCTGATCGCCGTTGACTTCGATCAAGAGTCCGAGCGAGCGATAGTGTTGAATAACTGGGAGAGTTTTTTCGCGGAATTCTTTGAGACGATTATGAAAAATTTTCAAATCTTTATCATCAGCGCGCTCGCCACGGTCATCGAGGATTTTAGCTTCGTTGAAGCGTTTCTCGACGTCAGCTTCGGAAATATTGAGGATAATTGCAGCTTTAATTTCATGGCCGGCGCCAGCGGCAATGGACATGACTTGGTTTTCTTCGCCATACCAACGACCGACAGAAGAAAGAATTAGTGGATGTTCAAAGAGGTCGGGGCGTTCGAAATATGGCAAAACCCATTCGTAGAAGACATTAGTCGGGATTAGATTGCCCTTTTCGGAAAATTTGTCCTTGGATTGTTTTTCCATGGCGCGAATAATGATGCCAGAAGAGAGAAATTTTGCGTTTAATGCTTCGGCGAGTTTGATGCCTTGGGTATCTTTGCCTGACATCGGTAAACCGAAAATGTTTATTGAACCGGTGCCGAGCCATTTTTTAATAGCAGTGATTTTTTCATCCATATAGTGGTGATTATAGCATATTTCGGGAAAAATGAGGCGAAAATACGAATTAGCACTATTGACATAAGAGTGCTAATTTTGTATAATAGGAGTATGGAAATTACTCCGAGACAAAACGGTATTTTATGTCAAATTATCGAGGAATATGCTGAGACGGCATCGCCGGTCGGGAGTGTGACTTTAGCGAAACTTTTTGGGGTGTCGTCGGCGACGATTCGAGCGGAAATGGCGCGTTTAGAGGCGGCGGGACTGATTGCACAACCTCACACCTCGGCGGGACGAGTGCCGACAGATGCAGGATATCGATATTACGTAAATCATCTAGAGGAAACGTCGGGTAGAGAGGGCTTATCGGAACAGACGAAAAATGAACGACGTTCTTTAGAGCGCGGGGCACACGCCTTAGAGGTGCGAGTTTTGGCGCAATCGAAAGCGGATGCGGCGATTCGTGGGGCAGTCGATATGCTAGTAGAATTAACTGGGAATTTAGGGCTTGCGACGATTGGCGGTCAGCTCTATCTCGCAGGGATTTCTCGACTTTTTACACAACCGGAATTTAACGATACACGGCGAGTTCAAGCGGTGGCGGAGTTGTTGGACAATCTTGAGCCTTGGTTGAAAGAAACGGAACCTGGGGATTTGTTGAATGTTTTTATCGGTCATGAGAATCCGATTGGACGAAATTCAGAGGTATCGTTAATTATTTCGAAATTTCGATCTCCGTTTTCGGACCGAAGTTATATCGGGGTTTTAGGTCCGACGCGACAAAATTATTCACGCGTGATTAAAATAGTTGAACACGCAGGTAAAGTATTGGAGAATATATTAAAATGAAAGAGAAAAAAGACAATAAACAGGCAATTTTAGAGGCGAAGATTGCGGAACTGACGGCTGATTTACAAAGGACACGAGCAGATTTTGAGAATTTTCGTAAACAAGTTGAATTGCAGAAGGAAAATGAGCGAAAAATAGCGAAATTTGCGACAATTTCGAAAGTTTTACCACTTTTAGATGATCTTGACCGAGCGATTACGAGTTATGAAGAGCTAAAACCTCTGGAAAAATCGTTAGAAAAGACTTTGGGGGAGTTGAAGTTGATGAAAATTGCGTCGGCGGAAGGGGTGGAATTCAATCCAGATTTACACGATGCGGTGATGGTTGAAGGAGAGGGCGAAAAGGAAGTGATTGCGGAAACTTTGCGTCCGGGGTATTATTACGAGGGAGAAGTTTTACGTCCAGCGATGGTAAAAGTTAAGAAAATGTGATATATTTTGAGTGTAGAATTTCGAGCAATTCGGCAAAAGAGACGACGAAGGTAAAAATTGAAGAACAATTTTCGGATGATAATCCTTCTAGAGACCAGGGTTTTTAACCCTGATCATTAGAAGGAATTTTTTCGGTTCCGAGTTGTTTCAATGCATGTTGATTTGCGACTAAACGTTCTTTGAAGGCAGCGCGAGCTTCGTCGGCATGATTATTGTTACCAGCCCAGGCATAAAGCGCGGGATCTTGTAATGCGCGAGCAAAAGAGAAAGTTACGGGCCATGGGAAAGGCCCATTTTTGATTACGGCTGCGAGGTTGTCGGTGGATTGTTCGACGGTTTGGCCGCCAGAGAGAAATACGACACCAGCGAGTTCTTCGGGAACGTGATCTTTGAGGATTTGGGCGGTTTTCACGCCTACTTCTTCAGGGGTAGATTGGCTTTCAAAACGTTTGCCAGCTAGCACCATATTGCATTTCAAAATACACGCGCGAAGGTTAACTTTGGCGTCAATGAGTTTTTGAAAGAGACGATCAAGGATTTTTGCGGTCAAATCAGCACATTCGTCGATCGAGTAATCGCCGTCATAGACTAATTCTGGCTCGACGATTGGGACGATATTTGCAGATTGACAAGCATGAGCATATTCGGCGAGAATATGGCAATTTTCGTTAATTGCTTCATCAGAAGGGGTAAGAATGCGGCTTTTGTCATCAGAACAACGGACTTCAAAGGCGGCACGCCATTTTGCAAACCGAAGTCCAAGCGAATAGTATTCATTCAACCGAGAGGACAACCCGTCGAGCCCTTTGGTGAAAGTTTCGTTAGAATCTGGGAACTTTTCGAGACCTTGATCGACTTTGATTCCAGGGATGATATGATGCGCGGTAAGAAAATTGACGAAATTTTCCCCATTATCGGCAGTTTGACGGGCGGTTTCGTCGAAAAGAATAACGCCATTGACGTAATTTTCGAGGTCTTCGGTAGTAAAGAAAAGATTACGATAATCACGTCGATTTTCATAAGTATCGGCAATTTGTAATTTTTCGAATTTTTTGTGGATTGAACCGCCAGATTCGTCAGCCGCGAGGATTCCCTTATAGGGAAGAACAAGGTTGGAAGCGACTAATTCAAGGTTGTTTTCTGTTGGCGGATTCGTCATCAATTCTTTAAGTTCAGCGAGCGAAAGTGTTGCATTTAATTTTGAGTTTTCAAGATTGAGTCGCGCGAGTTTCAGACTATCTTCAACTGAATTGCCGAGGATAAAACTACCTAAAATTGAGGCGGCAGCGATAGAAAAGAGTGAAAGATGAGTCGAGAGGTCGGCGCGATTGGGGGCGATTGGTTCAGAAATGTCGAGATAAGAGATGCGATCTTCGGAGATGAAAACAACTTTTTTGAGATCTATTTTTGCTAATTCTGGCGCATCTGAAAGTCCCGAAATATCTCTGTTGTTCTCGAAAAAGATAAGATTAGCTTTTTTTGCGAGGGTATTTAATTCGGGACTATTGATGTCGCGAAGATAAAGTACGAGATGTGTGTTAGGCGAAAGTTCAAGGTAGGAGAGAATTTTCGTAATCGCTTCCGAAGAAAGGTTGGCAGAGCGATCAATAAAAAGATAATCGACCCCTTCAGAAGGTGGCGTAAAATCGGTTTTTGCAAATTTGGTAGGGGAGAAATAGGTAACATTACCGTCAGTAACGAGAATATAACGATGTGTCGACGCTGTGTTATCGGCAGAATCTTCAGTATTAAAATCAAGTTTAGAATCGGAAATTGCTGCCCCAAGTCCGAATTTTTGAAGAACTTCGAGAGAAACGGCCGCACCACCAAAATTGCTGGTGCGACTGAAAAAACTATGCTTTGAACCGTTAAAGCCGAGATTAAGCCATTTAATTTGATTGCGATCGGTCTCAAAATCCTCGGTCCGATCATCGAGATTAAGATATACGTCTTTTAAGACGTTGCCCACTATAATGATGTTCATGGTTATATTATATCACACCAAGAATGCCACGAAGTGCAAAAGCGGTATCTTCATGCGAACGAACGGTGATAGTATCGATACCCATCTGGACTACAGGGTAATCATTGCCGCCTGGTTGCGTCATATCGCCAAAATAGAGAATATCGGATTTCTCGACATTAAGTTCTTCGAGCAAATGCGTCATGCCGAATTCCTTATTCATGCCTGGAATAATCGCGTTAATAGAGGTCGTCCCGCCAATTTCGTAATCAAATTCAGGGGTGAGTTCTTTACAGCGAGCAACGATTTGTTCGCGTTTTTTATGATCCGGATCCCAAGCGTATTTCTCTTCGGTTCCAGCGTGTTGGCCAAGAGCAGAAAAAGTTACTTGCGAGAGGCGATTTTCGATAATTTCGTCGCCCGGCTGAAGCTTATCCTCCTCCCAAAAACCGAGTTCTTTCGCGGATTTTTCCAAACTTTCGGAAATTTTCGCAACTTGCTCATCTGTTAATGGATAATTGTAAACTTGTTCCCAATCATTTTTTGCAGTGTTGAATCGATAATATTGCGTTCCTTGGGCCACAAAGAGGTGTAGGTGCGATAACTGCTCTGGAGTAGGGTCTTTAAGCCGATTGACGATTTGGATCAAAAATTGATCGAATTTTTGGCCCGAAATGGGGCAAATCTCGAAACGATCGAGACATTCTAATAATAAATCGGCAATTTCGTCAGTAATTGGCGTTTTTGCCACATTTAAAGTTTGGTCTATGTCGAATGCTAAAACTTTTTTCATAATCTAATTATAACATGGTATAATGAGAATATGAAAACTTATATTGTGGGCAACTGGAAGTTAAACTTTACGGTAGGGGAGTCTTCGATCTACCTCCATAAATTATTGCGAAAAATCCCGAATTATCGGGATGTTGAGGTGGTGGTGACGCCTTCGGCAATTGCGTTGCAACCATTGTCGTTGCAGATTGACCGACATAAGATGAAACTAGCAGCGCAAAATGCATTTTATCGAGATTATGGCGCTTTTACAGGGGAAATTTCGTTTTCGCAACTCAGAGGAATTGTAGACTATGCGATTATTGGGCATTCGGAACGGAGACATGTTTTTGGCGAAGACGATAAAATGGAGGCGAAAAAGGTGGCGGCAGCGATGCGCCATAAAATTACGCCGATTTTGTGCGTGGGTGAAACAGAGAGCGAGCGCGCATTTGGTGAGACGAAAGATGTGTTGAGAGATCAATTGTCAGGGGGATTATCGGAAATTGGCGATGATGATATTGAGAAAATGATAATTGCGTATGAGCCGGTATGGGCAATTTCTTCGACAAAAGGAGCGAAAATGGCCGCACCGGATGAAATTACTGAGTCGGTGAAGATAATTCGGGACTATTTAACAGAAACTTATGGGGAAAAAGTGGCGGAAAAAGTGCCGGTTTTGTTCGGAGGAAGCGTGAAACCGTCGAATGCGGGGGCATACTTGACGATTCCGGGGGTAAATGGGTTGCTTATTGGGGGCGCGAGTTTGATTTTGAGTGAATTTACTGATATAATCGAGGTAGCAAAGAGAGTCAGTGCATGAAAAAACAATATATGGATTTTGTTCCGACGGCGAAGAAGGTTGTGACGAAACCGACGACGAAACCAGTAAAAAAGCCGATTCCGAAATCGACGAAGCCGGTGGCTTTTTCGGATGAGAAAATGCCGAAATTGGGGATGGTTGAGGATTTGAGCCCGAAATTCGTGAAGACCGATGTGCCGAAACGGCCGTTATCGAGTCGACCGGCGAGCGGATCGCATTTTCGAGCCGAAAAAACGGGAGTAGCGGCGATAAAGGCGCAGAAAGTTGGTAATCGTGCACATACGAAAAATAGTGCGAAAACAGAGGTGAAACCTGTGGAAAAGTCGGTGGAAAACTCTAAGAAATCAGTGGCATCGAAAAGCACTTATCAACCTCCGAAAAACCCGTTTATCAATCAAGGGAAAATTGAGAAACGACCGTTGTCAAAGAATGTTTATGTGAAAAAAATCTCAGTGTCAGACGAAACATTGAGAGAACCGAAGGGGCCGGTGACAATTATTTCGAAACCAGAGAAGGATGCGCATGTGGGTCTGATCGTAGCGATAATTTTAACTATAATTTTGGGAGCGGCGGCAGGAACGGTGGCATTTTTGTTGTTACCAAAATAGGTAATGAACGGTTCGGGAATGAATATTGGAGTTATTTCGGCGGAAAGTTTTGCAACGGGAAAAGGTGATGGAAGCATGCATCGGCGGATCGATTTGATGGGTCGTCGCGAATCGAGGACCAACGCTGGTGAGACGAAATTCTGGTATTTCGTTGTAAGATGTGTTATAATTAATTTGTGACTTTCTGGTGGGATTAGCTCAGATGGTTAGAGCGTCGGATTGTGGTCCCGAAGGTCGGCGGTTCGATCCCGCTATCCCACCCCATATGAAGGTTCCAGCACGGGTGCATCGTGATTGGAACCGCCGGAGCGTCCCAAGGGGCAAACGGCGGTTCGATCCCGCTATCCCACCCCATATGAAGGTTCCAGCACGGGTGCATCGTGATTGGAACCGCCGGAGCGTCCCAAGGGGCAAACGGCGGTTCGATCCCGCTATCCCACCCCATATGAAGGTTCCAGCACGGGTGCATCGTGATTGGAACCGCCGGAGCGTCCCAAGGGGCAAACGGCGGTTCGATCCCGCTATCCCACCCCATATGAAGGTTCCAGCACGGGTGCATCGTGATTGGAACCGCCGGAGCGTCCCAAGGGGCAAACGGCGGTTCGATCCCGCTATCCCACCCTGTTTACGGAGTTGCGGGTATAGTACAATGGTTAGTATGCGAGTTTTCCAAACTCGAGATGAGAGTTCGATTCTCTCTACCCGCACCAGAAGAAGACGAAGCGAAAAAGTTCGGTTCGTTTTTTTGATCTATGGGCTGTTTAGTTTTTGACTATTGACAAAAATAGCAAAGTGTGCTACAATGAAAGTAGTCTGAGTTTTGCGTATGTTAAAAATTTTTAACAAATAAATTATCTCAGATTCAAAAGTATATCGCAACTTAACAAGATCGGCAATAAAGAAAGGGAGTGATTAATAATGTCGAAAGAAGCAATTAGAGCGATGAAAACAGCAGAAAAGAAGGCAGCAATGAAGAAGGCAGCAGAAAAGAAGGCAGCAATGAAGAGGGCAGCAGAAAAGAGGGCCGCAGAAAAGAGGGCCGCAGAAAAAAAGGCTGAGATGGCGATGTCGTTCAAGGAAAAGATTAAGCAGCATGAAAATGAAATTGGACGTCTAGAAGAGGAAAAAGAGCATTTAGAAAAGGAAATTGGACGTCTAGAACGAGCACTCAAAGAGATAACGGAGGAAGAAGAAGAGATATGGGAAGAAGAATCACCGTCTATGGATGATAATTACGAAGAACCGTATGTAGTCGACGACTTCGAAGAGCCACCACTCAAAAAAACACCACCGTTTTATGCAATCGACGACTTTGAAGAACCACCACTCAAAGCATCACCGTTCAAAGCAACGGCTTTCACTCTTGACGGGCCGGCACAAGCTTACCATTACTGGGATTGGGAATCTCAGTCATATTGTTTGTCGCTCGACATTTGGGAGGCAAATCAGCTCTCGAATGGGAATTATACTCCTGTTTGGGTGTGGGTAACACAGGGTTGTATTGACCACATGTTATCTAGCGAGGAGATGCGTTTATATCTTCCTCACAAGTAAGCTGTAGGCACGTCTTCGGGGCTGGGTCCCGAGTATATAGAGCTTTTGCCCTAATATTCGGGATTCTTGCTTTTGCCACTAGGCACCTTAAAAAAACCTGGCGTAATAGCCGGGTTTTTTAGTGGTCTAGACATAAGTGTAAAAAGCGTTAAGGCTATTGACAAAAATAGCAAAGTGTGCTACAATGAAAGTAGTCTGAGTTTTGCGTATGTTAAGATAACGAAGGCCCTTAACAACCAAATCATCTCAGGTTTCAAAATTTTTTGAAATCTGATGCTATCTAATTAAACTCCCCAATATCATTTTTTTTGATTTACAGTCGAAAGGAGGTGATCCTCATGTTAATCATGAGTATCATTTTAGCAATTGTAACTATGGCCTTAGTTGCGACTATCTTCGAGGCGATTGAAACCAACGGTACTTTTACTGTTGATGACGATTCTGAACGTATCGAAAGAAGATTTTCAGGCTCTAAAGCCCTTTGGGCGAAGAATAAACTCTGGGTGATAGCTGCTGGAGTTATCGTAGGAGTGATAAACTATAGTATCCCAAAGCTTGGATCTGCGAACGGTTGGTTGGCGTTAGTATTCATGGCGTTGTTAATCGCTCTTCAAGTGAGTTTGTTGACCTATTGGAGAAAAAATGGCAGCAATATTCGAGAAGCAGTACCATTTGTATTGTTAACGGTGTTGTTGTTCTTCATTATGTCGTCTACAGCATGGGCAATATCAATGCTAGTGATATCGAAATTCGTCACTAGTCTTATTACTACTATTCCGGCAGTGGTGTTAGTGGCAAGTCTCGGCTTCATTGTTGTTGACCTACTCTATTTTCAGAGTAGAGAAATTGATGAGGACGAGACCTCGAGATCTCGCAGATTGACGCTCGGTCGAGTGGCGATTGTGGTGACTCTGGCTATTATCGTGGTGCTGTTGGCTACGATGGTATCTTGGGGTAGCTTGGGTGAAATTGATAATGTCAGTCAAGCAAATGCTGATGAAGATACCACTGGCAATGCTCGCCAAGCAAATGCAAGTGAAGATGCGGCTGATGGTTGGCTGCATTTTTATAATCTTGATGTTGCTTCTGATGACGACCCTGACAATGATTTTAATTTTGGGCCTTCAGCTTATACTGAAGGTGCGGATGCGAAATCGGTCGATGCCGAATTCAGAAAAAGGCTGAAGGTAGACACTGCTCTTGCAGCGGCAAGCACTGCTGTAGTCGATGCGAAAGTTAAAACTCGCTATCTTGGCGAATTTTATGAGTCTTGTAAAGGCGACTGGGCAAAGACTATGAACAGTGCTAAAGAACGTTGGAGCAATGACCAGACGTCGTATTACGAAGAACTTGATGCGTTTTTCAAGTTTTTAGATGCAGCTGAAAAGGTCGAAATTCGCGACTGTCAGCTTGTGTCAGACCAGATGTACATGAATCCGTACACCGCGTCTGGCAATCCAGATGTAATTGTTTTAAAAACGGATGATCACTCTGGGCACGAGCTCGTCTATACTTGGAAGGTTAAGGATGACGAATTCAGTGTTGCTTTTAGGTTAGAATGTGGGTTCCAGCCAACCGACGTTGCGGAGTTGATGAATATAACTCCAACGACGATTGAGGATCTCACGTCCACAACCACAACTTCTGGTGGTGGCACACCGAGTGGTGATACTCCAACATCGGAAGATGACTTATCGCGCAACAAGAACCCAAATCTAGCACCTAAGAAGAACACCGAGCCGAATGATGACTCTGGTCCTGGACCGAACACTAATTCGGGCGGCAATTCTTCTACGGAGGAGAAATCTACGAATTCCAATAAGTACTCTTCTTATGAGGAATACAGGAAAGATACTGATAATCTAAATGACACTAATGCTAATCAGAAGGTTGGTGGAGATTCTAATACTTCGTCTACGCCTTCTGGGAGCGCCAGCGTTGACTCCAATGCCGATGCTGGTACTGGTCATGGCGGAGTTGACAAAGCCACTGAGGTAACCAAGCCAGCTAAAGAAGCTGCTACGGGGACCTCTATAGATAGTACCCCTGGAGAGGCCTGGGGAGGCCCTTCAGATTAGTGGTATATTAGATAGCTTAAGGATAAGGCTGGGTGGGCAGTTTTAGCCTAGCACATTTTTATGTCCCGGCGGATTGTTTTGTCGCCGGGCTTATCCAAAATTTGAGATTTGAGATGATTTGGTTGTGTAGACGAAAATTAACAATTTTAACGGCTAGCACAAAATTATTTTTAATTTTAATGAAAGGAATACTATGAAGAAAATTACTAAATCTGTACTCAGCGTATCGGCTATAGCGGTTGTCGCGGCAGCGTCGCTGACTCCGATTATTGTGAATGCTTGGGGCGATAATGCGAATGGTCGTCCGAGCTATACGCTTGATCAGGTCAATAATGGAGAATTGGGGGACAAAATTACGTTTAACTCGATTTCAAACGGTAAAATCGGGGACGAAAAGAATTTCGTAGGTGCGAAAGTGGCTGGGGCTACAGTCTCAGAATGGAACGCAAACGAAATTAGCGTAAAAGACGGTGAAACTTATACGATTCGATTGTTCGTGCACAATAATAGCCCGAAAGGGACGGAAGCGATTGCTGAAAATGTGAAAGCGACTTTCTCATTGCCGACGACGGTAGCAAAATCTCACACGATTATCGGCTATATCGATAGCTCGAATGCTACGCCGACTCGATATTGGGACGAGGTGAAATTGACCTCGAGCGATGATTTCTACTTGGAGTATGTGGATGGTTCGGCGCAATACAATAACAACAAAGGAACTTTCTCGCTTTCAAATGACGTGATTGTCTCGGGTGCAACGTTGGGTTATGATGCAATGAATGGTAAAATCCCTGGTTGTTATGAATATTCTGGCGTGGTGACGATTGATGTGAAAGTGCATACGTCGGTTGGTGCGAAATTGACGAAACAAGTACGAATTAAAGGGACGAAAACTTGGAGTGAATCGGTAGAAGCGAAGGTTGGTGATGAGGTTGAATATCAAATTGAATATCAGAACCTACTCGCAGATCAAGTTAAAAACGTGATGATTCGGGATATTCTCCCGACCAACGTGGAATACGTACAAGATTCGACCTACCTTTACAACTCGAATTACCAAAGTGGCGTGTTGCTCGCTGACAACACGGTGACAACAAGCGGTATTAACATTGGCGATTACAATGCCAAAGGTAATGCGTATGTGCGATTTACTGGTAAAGTTGTAGATAAAACTATGGCTTGTGGCGATAATCAATTGGTGAACTGGGCGAATGCGACGGTGAACGGGAAAGTCTATAAAGATGATGCGTCGGTATTTGTGAATAAGGACGATGAAACTTGTCATGGGGATTCGGACTCCGAACCAACTCCGACTCCGACGTCGGACAACCCAGGTGCTGACGAAACTCCGACTACGATCGTAAATACGGGGGCTGGAACGATTGTGACTGGTGCGATTGGTGTAGGGGCGACGGTGACGACGCTCGGCTATTACCTTGCTAGCCGCAAAAAAATGTTATAAGATGACCGCTTCAGACTAGGGGGTTTTGGGCGGGAATCTAGGGGGTAAAGGGTGGGAATTAGGAAACTTCCTCTCGGAAACGGGAGGGAGTTTTTTGTTTTTTTGCTACGATTTTTGTTAAAAATAAAAAGCTTATGATATAATGAAGATATATGAATTCGTCATTCACTACTTTTGTTAAACAGGGGGGCTTGTGTTAGGATTGGGGCTTTCACGCCGGAAACTTTTATTCGGTGGTTTTTTGGCGTTGTTTTTGATGATTTTTGGGACGGTGTTGGTGCCGAGCGGGGAGACGTGGGCCTATGAAAATACTTGCCGGGCTTTTGTAATCGGAACGGATAAAGGAGAAAAGAACGAGACGGTTTGTGTATCTGTCGACGATAAAGGAAATGCGAAGGAAGTTGATGTAAAAAAGAATACATTGATCAAGCGTTTAAAAGGTGGAGGATCGACTGTTTTTTCAGAGATATGCACAAGCAAAGAAAAGAGTAATTGCTACACGTACAGTGAAGAAAAAAACCCAGAAAAGATTTTAAATGAAATTGGAAAAATGTTTGAAGAGGACGGAAAAAGTTACGATGGTGCTACCCTGAATGGGGCTGTTAAATCGAAAACGGTTCAAAATGTAAATGATGATTATGAAAGTGCCGGAGGAACGAATGATGAGGATGGTGATGAAGATGAAGATGACACGGCGACGCAGGACGATGATTCTGGCACTGAAGTGGACTGTGTGAGCTCGGGTGCTGCGAAGTCTTTAGGGTGGATAGTCTGTCCAGTTTTGGATTGGATGAGTAGCGTAGCTGAATCAATATATGAAAAACTCTTGGAACCGAGTTTACAGATAAAGTCGGAGTTTTTTACGAATACAAATGGAGGTGGGACAAAAGATGCCTGGGAGACTTTTCGGAATATCGCGAACATTTTGCTGAGCATTCTGCTTTTAGTGGTGATTTTTTCGCAACTCACCGGCGTAGGAATAAATAATTATGGTATAAAAAAGATTTTACCGAAGCTTATCGTGGCGGCGCTTTTAATGAACTTATCTTATTGGATTTGTGTGGCGTTAATAGATGTGTCTAATATTCTAGGAAATTCGCTACAGGCATTATTCAATGATTTGGGTGAGAATTTAACGATTAGTTCGGACCTTGGTGATGGCTTCATTAATGGGCTAAAAGCCGCGGGATCATCGATTTTTAGCGTAGTCATTTTTCTTGCGATAATGGCGGTAGTAGGGGTAGCAGTGCTTTGGGACGCAGGAATATTGCTTAGTCTTCTAGTTGGTGCTGTAGGGGTGATAATCTCCATTTTATTCTTGTACATCTTGCTTACTGCACGACAGGCGGCGATTGTTATTTTGACGGCTCTGTCTCCGCTTGCAGTTGCATGTATGATGATGCCGAGAACTAAGAGCTTATTCGACAAGTGGTTAAAATTCTTTAAAAGCTTATTGTTGGTTTATCCAATTGCTGGGTTGCTGATTGGAGGCGGAAACTATGTTTCCAAATTGCTCCTATCTACAGGTTTTGGTGATAATAGTATTTTTGGTGCAATCACGGCAATGGTGATAGGAGTTGTTCCAATCTTCTTCATTCCGACGGTGCTCAAAAATTCAATTGCGGCAATGGGAAATTTGGGCGCAAAATTCTCTGGTTTAGGGCAAAAAACGCGAGGCTGGTCGCAAGGCAAGATGCGAAATAGTGAAATATATAAAAATGCGCAGGAGATTGGCGCGATACGAACGATGCGAAAAAAAGGTGGACTTGATAAAGATGGTAATTCGGTAACAGGATGGCGTAGAACAGTGGCGAATATTGCTAGTGGTGGTAATAGAATGAGGCGCAAAAATGCTCTAAAATATCGAAGCGCGGTAGCCAAAGAGGGGTCGCTGGAAGCGGCGGACGGGTCGGAGTTTATGTTGGCGGTGCAAACGGCGAATGTAGCGAAGGAACTAGAGGCAAATGGCAAAATAAATAGTAAGGAAGAGTTAGAGAAGGGTCTTTCGGACGCGTTAAAGGAAGGCAACAGGGCACAAATTCGGGCCTATACAGATGCATTAACAGCAAAAGGGGAAGATGGACGCAGCGCTGTGAAGCAAGTGTACGATAAAGCCGTCGGGAATGGAATGTCCAGCGCGTCAGCAAAGACGTTTGCAGATAACATTATGGCGAACCATGCGGCTGAATATAAAAATAATAACCGAGCGCTGTTTGAAGTGGCGAAAATGATTAATGGTGGGGAAAAGGCACAAACTACGGATGATTTCTTGGATCAAGTCGTCGATAATGGCATGAGTGGACGAGCAAAGTTGGCGACAAAGACTACGCCTAGCACGTTGGCTAATATGGATGACAAAGCATTTGATGAGGTATTCAGCAACGATGAAATACCAGCGGGCTTGGACGTTGGACAGAGAGATGCACTCGGCGCGACAATTCATGCTGCCCTTAATGATCAAAACGCAAATATCAAGACCGAACGGCGACAAAAGTTGGAAAAACTGTTAAGGGATACTGGTTATACCCCACGGACGCAAAATGTAAATGTAACTAACGATGTGTTAGATGTGCACGAAACGTAGTTATTTACCGCTTGGCGGACTGGATGACATGATCGAAAAGACAAGTGATGGTTAAGGGCCCGACGCCGCCGATTTTGGGGGTGATGGCAGTGAGGTCGGAGCGGTTGCGGACGGGGTCGGCGACGTCGCCTTTTAAGATTCCATCTTCGCTGGCGGTGCCAGCATCGACGATAATGGCGCCCGATTTTACGAAATTATCAGAAATCAGGCCGGGAACGCCAGTCGCACTTACAATTATATCAAAATTCTTAAGTTTTGTCAAGTCGTTGCCGCGGTGAAAGAGTTCGACATTATAATTTGAAGCTTTGAACATCTTGAATAATGGCGCGCCGACGAGTTTGCCGCGACCGACGAGGGCGATTTTGGTGGTTTTTAAATCAATATCATAGCCGGCGAGAAGCCATAAAATTGCGGTGGCGGTGGCGGATTCGAAACGGGCATTTTTACCGAGACCGTCGACATCTTTTTCGGGGGTAATGAGATTACAAAGTTCATCGGTTTTAGACTTGTCGGTTAGTGGAAGTTGGATGATGATGCCGGAAATTTCGGGATCGACATTAGCTGTGCGAATTTTTTCAGCTAAGGCGTCGTGAGTTTCGGCTTTGAAATCTTCAACGACGATGTCGATGTCGGCGCCATATTTAATTTTTAGATTGACGTATTTTTCAATAACGGGGTTATCAGAATCGCGGAGGATTAATAATTTCGGTGCGGTTTTTAGGCTTCGAACTTCATGGGCTTGACGCTCCTTAATGAAACCTGCTAATTCGGAACCATTTAATATTTTCATTGAGACACTCCAGCAGAATTATTTTGAATGTTGCCAATTGGGATTTCTACAGGTTCTTGTTCGAGCCAATATCCGAAACGATCGTAAACTTTGCCGACGATTTCGGCGCGAGCTTGGTCGAGATCGTGATAACTTTTCGCGGACTCGTTAATTAAAACGAGCGCGGCCTTGTCACTGACGCGGATACCGTGTAAAAGCTTGCCTTTGAAGCCGGCCTGTTCGATTAGCCAGCCAGAATTAATTTTATTTCCGTCGTGGCCGCGATAAACGGGGTAGCCTTTATCTTCGGCAATTTCGGCTTCTTTGTCGGATAAATAAATATTTTTGAAAAAAGAACCGGAACTGGCTTTTTCGCGCGGGTCGGGAAGTTTTTCGGCGCGAATGATGGAGACGATTTGACGAATGCCGGCGGGATCGAGTTTAACAAGGTCGTGTTCTGCGATATAATTTTCGATTGAACGATAGAAAGGACGTTTCATTTCGCCGTAATGAAGTTCGAGCGTGATTGAAATGACGAAATAACGATTTTTTTCGGTTGTATTGAGAATGCTTTTGCGGTAAGAAAAACCGAGATCGGCTTTTTTGAGAGTTTTAAAAGTCATAGCTATGGAATCGAAAACGTCGATTTCGGCTAAGGTGTCGGCGATTTCTTGTCCATAAGCGCCGATGTTTTGAACTGGAGCAGCGCCGGCGAGACTAGGAATTTTACTTAAAGCTTCGATGCCGGTGAGTTTTTTCTTGGTTGAATATTCAACAACATTGTCCCAATATTCGCCACCCATAACTTTTAAACGCAAACCGTTTTCAATCGGCTCTTCGGAAATACCACGCATACGGTTAATGATAATTGCACCAGAAAAACCTTCGTCGTGGCCGATGACGTTCGCGCCATAACCGAGAACGAAAGTTGGGTAACCGTATTGACGGGCAAAACCATAAGCATCAGCAACATCTTGCGGATTTTCGACTTCTAAAACATAACGCGCTGGACCGCCGAGTCGCATGGTCGTTAAACTAGAAATTAAAATATTTTCGTTTACACGCATATAAATATTATACCATGTTGCTATGACATATGATGAATTTTCGGGGGAGGGGTTGAAATTGAAAAATGAATGTGATATATAGAGGCAAGAAGTAGGATGTAATAATATCAAAATAAGGTATAATATATATAGAAAGGTATATTATTATGGCAAAAAAGGATGCGGTGGAAAAGAAAAATATGAAGGGGGCGGACGCGAAGGCGGAGGACGGCAGAAGCGAAGCGTTGAAGCTCGCGATGGCGCAGATCACGAAGCAGTTCGGGGACGGTTCGATTATGAAATTGGGCGATACGCCGAAGATGGATGTGGAGCTTTTGTCTTCGGGGTCGTTGTCGCTCGATTTGGCGTTGGGCGGGGGCTGGCCGAAGGGGCGAATTATTGAAATTTATGGGCCAGAATCGTCGGGAAAAACGACTTTGGCATTGCACGCGATTGCGGAGTTACAAAAACAAGGTGGACAGGCGGCGTTTATCGATGCGGAGCATGCGCTCGACCCGGCTTATGCTAAAAAAATCGGTGTTGATACGGCGAATTTGTTAATTTCGCAACCGGATAATGGCGAGCAGGCGCTGGAGATTTGTGAAACTTTGGTGCGGTCGAATGCGGTGGATTTAATTGTGGTGGATTCGGTAGCAGCGCTGGTGCCACAGGCGGAAATTGACGGTGATATGGGCGACGCGCAGATGGGGCTACAGGCACGACTGATGTCGCAGGCGATGCGTAAGTTGACTGGAATTATTTCGAAGTCACGCGCGACGGTGGTGTTTATCAACCAAATTCGAATGAAAATTGGGGTGATGTTCGGGAATCCGGAAACGACGACGGGCGGTAATGCGTTGAAGTTTTATGCTTCGGTGCGGGTTGATATTCGGCGAATTGGGCAAATTAAAAATGGTGATAATGTGGCGGGGAATCGCACAAAGATTAAAGTGGTGAAAAATAAAATTGCGGCGCCATTTCGAACGGCGGAATTCGATATTATGTATAACGAAGGAATTTCGAAGGCGGGCGATGTTCTAGACCTCGGAGTTTCATATGGAATTTTGGACAAAGCCGGAGCGTTTATTAAATATAACGGTGAAACTTTAGGACAAGGACGTGAGGCGGTAAAAAACTTGTTTAAGGAAAAGCCGGAATTGATGGCAGAAATTGAAAAACAAGTGCGCGAAAAAGCGACGGCGGAAAATTAAGTTGGAAATTACTGATTTACGGCAGGGGATAAAAAATCCGAACCGAGTGAATGTGTTTGTAGACGGAAAATTTAGTTTTTCGCTCGATATTGCGCAAGTGGTGGATTTAGGGGTGAAGGTGGGACTTGCGCTATCGGCGGAGAAGTTAGCAGAATTAAAGAGTGCGTCGGAATTCGGGAAGTTGTATCAGCGGGCGTTGGAATGGGCGTTAGTTCGGCCGCGGTCGGAAAAAGAAGTGCGAGATTATTTGTATAAAAAAGTTTTTGAGCGGAAGTTGGACAAAAGTTATATTGATTTAATCGTTACGAGACTGAAAGAGAAAAAATATTTGGATGATTCAGTGTTTGCGAAGTATTATGTGGAGAATCGGTTTGTGAAAAAGGGGATTTCGCGGCGAAGATTGTCTCTCGAGCTTATGAAAAAGGGGGTAGCGAAGGAAATTATCGCGGAAGTTTTAGACGGACGAAATGATGAAGAAGAGATTTTGAAAATGATTGCGAAAAAACGGGCGCGATACGATGATGAAAAGTTGATTAGTTATCTTTGTCGTCAGGGTTTTTCGTTTGAGCTGGCGCGAAATCTTGTTCAGGATTACGAAAAGGATTGACAAAATTCGGGACGAAATCTTCTTTTTCGGCGCGAGCTTTCAGGACTTTTTCCTCGTCTTTCACGACAACTTTGTCGTCGGTAATTTCGACAATTTCACGACGGTGAATAGTGAGCTTGGGGTCGATAAAACTTTTAAAAGTCGGGCGTTTGACAATGATTTGTTGAACAATAAAATCGTCGGAAGTAGCGGTGAAATCGATGATTTTGCCGAGGTTAGTGCCTTTTTTAGTTTCGACTTTGAGGCCGATTAAATTGAAATTCAGATTTAAAACCTTTTTGATTTTAACGACGTCTTCGCGACCGACAAATTCATCGGCGCTATCAACGACAACGCCATATTGCGAATATTCGCGAATGGAGGAAATGTCGAGAATGTTATTTTTAACGTTGGCGACTCCACCGGAAAGAAGAAAACCTAGAATTTTTAAGTTGTCGGGATTAACAATCGGGTCGGAAAGTTTGGCAACAGCTCTGCCAGCTTGAACGCTGAGCACTGGTGCGCCGATGAGACGAGAACGATAGACTAGCATAATTATATTATAACACAAGTTTTTCGGCGTTTGTGATATCGTAGTTGCCAATTTTGAGGCGGCGGAGGGCGGTGAGGTAGGCGCCGGTACCGAGGGCTTTGCCGATGTCTTCGGCGAGGGTGCGGATGTAGGTGCCGGAGCTGCAGTGGACGCGGATTTTGAGTTCGGGGTAGGCGTAGTTTAGGATTTCGATACCGTAAATCGTGATTAGCCGAGAGGGGATTTCGAAATCTTTGTTTTGGCGGGCTAATTTGTAGGCGCGCTGGCCGTTGATTTTGATGGCGGAGAATTTGGGTGGGGTTTGTTCAATTTCGCCTGTGAACTTTGATAATGCCGATTTAATATCGTTGTCCTTAGGCGTCAGAAAAACGTCTTTCTCGACGATTTCCCCTTCCGGGTCGCCGGTGGTAGAAGTGTAGCCGAGTCTTAAAGTCGCGTCGTAGACTTTGTCGAGCTTTAGGAATTCGTTAGATTTTTTGGTCATTTTGCCGGAGAGCAAAATTAAAAGGCCGGTAGCGAAGGGGTCGAGAGTGCCGGTGTGGCCGACTTTGATTTTGCGTCCGGACTCGGCTTTTAATTTGCCGCGGACTTTGGCGACGACGCCGAAGCTGGAGATGCCGGCGGGTTTGTCGATTAAAATGATTTTATCTTCGTTCATTATTGCAATATTATAACAGATGTGATATAATGGGGCAATGATTACAAAAGAGAATAAGAACAAGGCTATTGCCAGTGTCGCGCGGAATAAGCAAGACGTTGGTTCTCCTGAAGTTCAAGTTGCGATTCTTACGGCTCGGATTAAAGAAGTGACTGAGCACGTGAAGAACAATAAACATGACTTTATGGCCAAAAGAGGGCTAATTCAGATGGTAGGGAAGCGAAAAAAACTGCTGAAATACCTTGAAAATACCGATTTTGAGCTGTACAAGAAGACAATTTCGAAACTTGGGTTGAGAAAATAATAGCAAGAGAAAATCCGCCAGTAAATGGCGGATTTTTGATGAGTGATAAATAACGGAGCGAATGGAAATGTTGGGTGGTGAATTTTGTCGAGTAAAAAATGGATTTGGTGAGTTGAAAAAAGCCCGCCAAAGAAGGCAGGCTAGATTCGGAGAATTAGAGAAGCGAGTCGACCCGACCGAAATCACGTAATTCGATCGCCAATTCATCAACTTTCGTCAAGAGCTCGGCGATTCTTTTGTAGTGCTTTACGGCGTCCGGCGAGGCGACGGAATTTTTGTATTTAACAATATGTTCTGTGGTTGCCCACAAATCCATAGCCTTATCGCGGATTTGAACCTCGACTGGGACTAGCTTAGTTCCATTATTGATTTCAAATACCTCGAGCTGGATTTGCATATGATAGCTCGCGTAACCGTTTTCTTTTGGAGAAGCAATATAATCCTTCTCCTCGAGTGTGAATACGCCTGGGATGTGATGTAGGATATCTACGACCGAATATACATCGTCACGAAATGGTGTAATGATGCGAATCCCCGCGATATCGAGAACATTTTTACAGATACTGTCAATAGACAGCTCATATCCTCTGCGCGTGCATTTCTCAACGGTGGAATCAAAAGTTTTGATTCGGTGCTGAATGGTACTGAACATATTATATCCGTCGTTGACCTTTCCGCAAGATTTTGCCACATTCTCGAGTTTAGCCAAGGCGATATTCAACGCCATTTCGCGTTCAACTCGTAAAGCCTTAAAGCTTGATTCTAATTCTTTCATTTTTTTGCGATCTTCCATTCTGGAACCCCCCTTCGATATTTTTGAACCTGTAATGAACATTGAGTATTGGGCGTTTTGATTGTAAAATGCCTTCAACCTTTTTATTATAGCATACTTTGCGAAAAAATGCAAGTTTTGGTATAATAATTTATAGTAAATTAACATTGGGAAGACGGCAGATGCTGAGGTTGGAGCTATCATCTCCCTTTCGGACACACTCAAGGCCGTTCGGCCGAGCTTATGGTCCTCAAGAAAGATGATAGCTCCAATCATGACACCTGAAGTTTTCCCAGAAAGGGTATTTTTATGGAAATTATCAATCCTAACGGTAAGAAGACGGTGCGGATATCTACCGAGTGGCTGGGGCGGGAGCTGACGCTTGAGGTGAATCGGGTTGGTTTTCGGTCGACATCTTCGGTATTGGTAACTTATGGCGACACGGTGGTGCTTGGCTCGGTGGTGGTCGGGACGAAACCGGTGGTTTTGGATTATTTTCCGCTGTCAATTAGTTATGAAGAGAAGTTTTATGCAGCGGGGAAAATCTCGGGATCGCGATTTATTAAGCGCGAAGGTAAGCCATCAGACGAGGCGGTGCTGGTTGGGCGGTTGATTGATCGGCCGATTCGACCTTTGTTCCCGAAGGGCTATCGCCAAGAGGTACAAGTGGTTTGTACGGTGCTGTCGATGGATCCGAATTTTCGGCCGGACTGCGTGGCGATGATTGCGGCGAGCGCGGCGCTGATGGACGCGGGGGTGCCGTTTGATGGTCCAGTAGCAGGGGTGAGAATTGGGCGAATTAACGGTGAATTTAAAGCCTTTTTGTCGCCAGAAGAGCGAGAAAAGTCGCCGCTTGACCTCGTGGTGGCGTGTAAAGATGAGAAAGTTGTGATGGTCGAGGCGGGAGCGAATGAAGTGCCGGAAGATACGATTATTGAAGCGATGCATTGGGCGGTGAAAAATGTGCAACCGGTGTTAGAATTACAAAGAAAGTTGGCAGAACAAGTGGCGGCAACAAAACAAGAATATGAATTAGTGTTGCCGGACGAGAAAGTTTCTAAAGAGGTGAAAGATTGGACGGCGGGGAAATTTGGCTCGAAAGTGCGCGGGAATGTGATGGAACGGGCGCAGATTTTGGACGATTTGAAATATAAAATGCACGATGAATTTGCGCTATCAAAAGGGCAGGGTGAAACGGATAATGAAAAAGTCGAGTGGTATGATGCGAATTTGCGAGATGTTTATGATCAGGCATTTGAGTTGGCGGTACATGCGGAAGTGCGACGAGGAATTGTCGAGGACGGCGTGCGACCGGATGGACGAAAATTGGATGAAGTGCGACCGTTATCGTCGCAAGTGTCAATTTTACCGCGCACGCATGGTTCTTCTTTGTTCACACGGGGAGTGACGCAGGCGATGAATATTGTGACACTCGCGCCGTTGTCTTATGCGCAAGAGGTGGATACGATGGAGATAACCGAGGGTAAACGACGATATATGCATCATTATAATGCGCCACCATATACGGTTGGAGAACCTGGGCGAATTGGTTCGCCAGGGCGACGCGAAATTGGGCATGGGTATCTTGCCGAGCGGGCGCTGATTCCGGTGTTGCCTACGGAAGAGGATTTCCCGTATGCGATTCGTTCGGTGACGGAAATTATGTCGCAAAATGGCTCGACTTCGATGGCGGCGACTTGCTCGTCGTGTATGGCACTTCTGGACGCCGGCGTGCCTTTGAAACGTCCGGTTTCAGGGGTGGCGATGGGGCTGATGGTGGACGTGCCGAAGGGGACGGAAATCACAGCGGATGATATTGATAAAGCATATGTGTTGACGGATTTGATGGATGCGGAAGATTTTGCGGGCGATATGGACTTTAAGGTGACGGGGACCGAGGAGGGGATTACGGCGCTCCAGATGGACATGAAGGTGCATGGTTTGCCGGTGGAGATTATGGAAAAGGCGCTGAAACAATCGCATCAGGGGCGGATGTTCATTTTGGAACATATTAAGAGTGTGATTAGCGAGCCCGCGAAGATGAGCGAATATGCGCCGCGAATTGAGAAATTGATGATTAAGCCGGAGAAAATCGGGGCGGTGATCGGTAAAGGTGGGGAAACGATTAATAAAATTACTTCGGAAACTGGGGCGGAAGTGAATATTGAGGACTCGGGGCTGGTGACGGTGTCGGGAACGGACTCGCAAAAAATTGAAAAGGCGATGGAATGGATACGGTCGCTGGTTGAGGAGCCGGAAGTCGGGAAGATTTACAAGGGGAAAGTGGCGACGATTAAGGATTTCGGCGCGTTTGTGACGATTTTGCCAGGGATTGACGGAATGCTTCATATTTCGCAGATTACAGATAAAAAACGGCTGGCGAAGGTGACGGAAGTGTTGCACGAAGGCGATGAGATTAAGGTGAGACTGGTGGCGATTGATGATCGGGGGAAGTTGTCGCTGTCGATGATTGGGGTGGAGCAGTAAAATCCATAAATTAAAAAATCACTCTCTGTGTGAGGGTGATTTTTTGATGGGGCAAAGCTTGTTGCAAAGGCGCTGGACTATTACGTGCTATATGCTATTGTGCTTTTTGCCATATCATGTTATGATAAAAGAGTTACAGTACATTACTAATGAAAGAGGTGGTTAAAATGAATATGAAACAAGTTTCCATTGAATCCTTAGGTCTTTCTTCGGCGTATGAACAGGTAGCAAAATCTTACTTTGAAGATATTAAAGAGATCTATGGCGAAGACCTGCTTCTATTTATGATTACGAGCAGTTGTTCAATTGGTGAGTGCATCGAGGGGTGGTCGGACATTGACGTATTAATTGTTACAAAAACTCTTAACTTTGTCAAATTAAAAATGGCACACGATAGAGCCGTGACGTACCCGATTAAAATTGCGCTTGCGGCTTTATCTGAGCATGAGGCTAGAAATGGTATTGTCGATTCCAAAACAAGAGTCGTACTCTATCAGATTTCCACTGGAATTGCTAACACTAATTTTGTAAATGGGGCATCCTTTCCGGAGACCAGTTTAGATGATGTTCGTATCACCGACAACCAAGTTCTACCGTATTATTTGCATAGGCTAAGGCGTCTTCTTTATGCCCCTTCAGATGATAAGCGAACTATAATAAAGTATCTTTATTTAGTTTCAAAAATTCTGTTGAGAAGAAGGGAAAATGGAGAAATTTGGGCAACATCATATGTTGAAGCATATGAAAAAATCTCTGCCCTTTATAAAATTGAGCCGATAGATATCAGCGCAGAAATGATGACGAACGGTCCAGCAAGCGATGCTTTCGTGCTTTTTGCTAGGACGCTTGTCGAAAAAATTTGCAATGGGTAGTCTTATAGCCGTCAATTTATAGTTGGCGGCTTTTTATTTGATTTCGATTATTAGTGCATTATGGTCAGAAAAACCTTCTACACTAGTGATGTTTTGAAAAGATAGTTTTTTATTTAGGAGCATATGGTCAAAAGTTGCGTTCTCGCTCGGAAATGAAATGTATTTTTTAAAATCATAGGAGTCGATATATTTATCTACCCATAAACTTTCTCGCTCATGTAGCCATTCTGGCTTCAAGTTAAAATCCCCCACAATAAAGTCGTAATCGTCCCTTAATAATTCTCGAAGTTGCATCCAGCCGTTATTGTTGGTGGAAAAATGTACATTTGCAAATCTTAGACCATCTATCTCTCCGCACTGAGTAACTCGCACTCTAAAATCTGGTTTCCCTCTGTCGTCTGGCGGAACTGGCGTCATCGTTAATGTCTCATAATTTGAGACTGGTAGACGAGAAAGAAAACCCATGCCGTCGGTTAAAGTATCGTTGTCATGTTCAGTAAAACCTTTTTCAAGATTCTTAATGGCATTTGGCGAGCATTTATCGAACCCATATCTTTCGCCAAGCTTTGCATAACAAAATTCGTATGGATTTTTTAGTTTACTGTTTATTTTATCCGCAAGACTTACGTCATTTTTGTCGAACGTAACTTCTTGCATAAAAACAATGCCAGCGTTTTCTTGATCGAGAAAATGAGCGATTTGAGCCATTCGCTCGTTAAAATTCCTACCAAAATTGCTGCGCCCAGCTAAATTTATAGATATAATCTTCATACCGTTATTGTATCATATTTTAAAATGTGTTATCATGAAAATATGAGAGACAGGTGTTATAATTTTATACAGAATAAGAAAAATATTTTAATTAGTATCATCATTGCGCTTTGCGCAATTTTTTAGTTATCTTTTTGATATATTATAATCAAAATAATGAAAAAATTAAGCTAACTGCCATCTATGAATATGCTCAAATTTGTGCGATTATAGATATAGTTAAAGAACAAAGCTTACTCGAAAAATATTTACCAGACAACGTGGAGGTAGAGTGGCAAATGATAGATAGCGGCAGCGACCGCAGAGATGCGCTTGCAACAAATAGGGCGGCTATTGCAATTATCGAGAATACGAAAGTTATACCTTCTATAGAACAAGGGTATACGATCTCTATTCTAGGAGGGGGCTCAATTACCCAACGGGGCATATACACATCGAATCCCGACATTAAAACGCCAAATGATTTAATAGGTAAAAAAATTGCACACCAAGGTTCATCTGTTATTGTGACTCTAAAAACGGATTTAAAAAGAAACTACGATATTGAAATAACGGATGAGCAATTATTGTCGGTTGGGGAACAAGAATTACTGAATATGATAGCTACAAATCAGGTTGATGTAGCTATTTTAACTGGCACAATGTCCGAAAAAATGACTTCTGTAAATTCAGAAGTACATGAAATTTATGATTTGACGCCTGAGGCACAACGTATTGGGGTATCAAATTGGTTGGTCGGGAGTACCCAATTTTTCGACGAACACCCAGAGCTATTGGAGTCGGTCATGAAAGCCTATACGGAAGCATTGAACGAAGCCAAGGACGACCCAAAAGGCGTTTCGGAAATGTTAGCGCCACTATTTGGTATCAGTGCAACGCAAATAGAAAAAGAGTTGACGATGTATCCGCCAGAATTGGGTATTTATGGTTATGACGAAATGGCAAATATTTTATATGAAAATGGCGATTTGAGGAATCCAGCAAAACCATTCTCAGAGCTCACAAATTATGACCAAATCCCGAAAAAAGCAGAATAGCACAGCATTAAAGATATTAAAAGTTATTGGATGGGTTGTTCTTTTAATTGTGCTATGGGAGTTCATAGCGCAATTACACGTAGTACCAGAGTTTATTTTACCGGCTTTTTCAAAAGTTGTAGTCACTTTAATGGATGAAATTTGCAGCGGTAGATTGTTGATTATGGCAAGCAGGTCAGTTTTGATTTTAATAAAAGCCCTGTGTATTAGTTTATTTTCATCTATTTTGCTGATTGCTTGTTGCCAAATTTCGAAATCTTTTAAAAGTTTTTATGATGTTATTTCTACAATGATGAATTCAATACCCAGTATGGCTTTATTGCCATTGATAATTATGTGGTTCGGTATTGGAGATGCAGCTATTTATGCGCTTGTATGCCATAGCGTAGTGTGGACATTTACTATTTTTATTAACGATAGCATTAATGCTGTTCCGAAAATCTATCACGATATTTCGAATAACCTTGGTTTATCAAAAATAAAAAGCTTGTTTAGTATTTATTTTCCGGCAATATTACCAGACCTCGTAGCCGGTTTAAAAATTGCATGGGGGCGTGCCTGGCGCTCATTAATCGGTGCCGAAATTGCTTTTGGAGCTATTGGAAGCCTTGGCGGTTTGGGATATTATATTAATCTGAATAGAATGAACGGTGATATGTCTAAAGTGTTAGCGGGTGTGATGGTTATTGCGATAATAGGCCTCATCGTGGATATTTTTATATTTAAACCGCTAATTAAGAAAACAAAGAATTGGGGGATGCATAATGAATAAACTAATAAAAATAGAAAATCTAAGTAAAAGTTTTGGCGACAAAATAATAATCGATAAGTTCAATATGGAGATATATCAAGGAGAAAATATCGCGATACTGGGTTATTCGGGTTGTGGTAAAACTACCCTCTTAAGAATGATGGGTGGCTTCGAGGTGTATGATTCTGGGACTATAAAATTAAATGACGAAGATGTTCTTAATCCGTCAAGAGACTCTATCATGGTGTTTCAAGATTTTGCGCAATTATTCCAGTGGAAAACAGTGCTAAATAATGTATCGTGGCCATTGTTGGCGACCAAAATAGTAAACGAAAAAAATAGAGCCCAAAAAATAGCAATACAATATTTAAGCGATATGGGTATAGTAGAGTCTGATTTTTCTAAATATCCAACACATATTTCTGGCGGCATGAAACAACGGGTCGTTTTAGCTAGGGCTTTAGCGCTCCGTCCAAAAATATTATTGTTAGATGAGCCGTTTGGTGCATTGGATGAAATTACACGAATAAAAACTCAAGACATCACATATAGCGTTTGTCGCAAATATAAAATTACCACACTATTAGTTACGCATAGCATTAATGAAGCCTTTAATATGGCAGATAGAATTATTATGTTTGATGGAGAAACGCCTACGGTTCTGAGTAATACAGCCCAAAATCAAATAAAAATAGAAAAGTTTTTTGGGTTAAGATAAGTAAAATTCAAGGACCTTTTTATGGTATAATACAGAGATGGAGATGGATAAAATTCGAAATTTCTGTATTATAGCGCATATCGACCATGGGAAGTCGACGATTGCGGATCGGATGATGGAAATTACGGGGACGGTGGCGAAGCGGGAGATGCAGTCGCAGCTGCTGGATTCGATGGAACTCGAACGCGAGAAGGGGATTACGATTAAGCTTGCGCCGGTGACGATGCAGTGGAAGGGGTATACGCTGAATTTGATTGATACGCCGGGGCATGTGGATTTTTCGTATGAGGTGTCGCGGTCTTTGCAGGCGGTGGAGATGGCGGTGCTGGTTGTTGATGCGACGCAGGGGATTCAGGCGCAGACGTTGGCGAATGTATATTTGGCGCTCGAACAAGATTTGACGATCATTCCGGTGATTAATAAGATTGATTTGCCGGCGGCGGAGGTCGAGAAAACGGCCGGAGAAATTATTAGTTTGCTTGGGTGTAAGCGCGAGGAGATTATTGAGGCGTCGGGGAAAACTGGGTTTGGGGTAGATAGGATTCTTGATCGAGTTGTTGAGCTCGGACCAAACTTAGTTCAGGGGCTTCCGGAGGTTACGACCGAGGATGAGGGCGCGAGCCCCGTGACGACGGGCGCGAGCGACCCGTCCCCTGAACTAACGTTTGGTTCGAGCATCCCCAGAGCGCTGATTTTTGACTCGTATTTTGATGATTATCGGGGGGTGGTGTTATATGTGCGAGTGGTGGAGGGGGAAATTCGGAAGAATGCGGAGATTTTGATGATGGCGGCGGGGAAAAAGGGGTTGGCGCTCGAGGTGGGGATTTTAACACCGAAAATGACGCCGAAAGATAGACTCTCGGCGGGGGAAATTGGCTATATTGTGACGAATTTGAAGACGACGCGCGAGGCGAAAGTCGGGGATACGGTGACGTTGGCGAAGAGTTTGATAGTGCGTGAGAATGAGGAAGCGAAAACGCATGAGATCGTGAATGCGAAGGGTGAGGTTTTGACGCCGCTGCCGGGGTATAAAAATGTGCTGCCGTTTGTGTATGCGGGGTTTTTCCCAGTGAGTAATGATCAATATAAGGATTTGCGCGAGGCGGTGGAGAAGTTGGCGCTTTCTGATTCGGCGCTGAAATTTGAACCGGAGAATTCGCCGGTTTTAGGATTTGGGCTTAGGATTGGGTTTTTGGGGCTTTTACATATGGATATTATTCGGGAACGGCTGGAGCGGGAGTTCAAGTTGGATTTGATTATTACGAATCCGTCGACAAATTATGAGGTAGTGATGAATAGTGGCGAGGTGATTGAGATTAAGTCGGCAGCGGATTTGCCGGATGCGAGTGAGATTTTGGAAATTCGGGAGCCGTGGGTGAAAGGGGAAATTATTGTGCCGCGGGAGATGATTGGCGGGGTACTGAATTTGATTAATGAAAAACGGGGACATCAGACGAACTTGTCGTATATCGAGGAGCGGGCGGTGATTGATTTTGAGGCGCCGATGGCGAATTTGCTGACGGATTTTTATGACCAGTTGAAATCGGTGACTTCGGGGTATGCGTCGTTTAACTATGAGCTGGATGATTATCGGGCGGAGGATTTGGTAAGAGTGGACTTTTTGGTGGCGGGAGAGAAAATGGATGCGCTGTCGGTGATGGCGCATCGGAGCGAGGCGGAGGCGATTGGGCGAGAGGTGACTAAGAAATTGAAAGAGGTGATTCCGCGGCAGAACTTTGAAGTGGCGCTACAGGCGGCGATTGGGGCGCGGATTATTGCGCGGGAGACGATTGGAGCGTATCGGAAAGATGTGACGGTGAAGATTCATACGGGGGATCGAGATCGGAAGGCGAAGTTGTTAGCTAAACAGAAAAAAGGTAAGGCGCGGTTGAAGCGGTTTGGGAAAGTTGATATTCCGGCGGAAGCCTTTACGGTGCTTTTGAAAAGAGATTAATTGGTGTGCTATAATAGAAATATGAGAAAAAAGAGGCTAATTTTCTATTGTATCATACTTCTTATGCTTTGTCAAGTTTCTTCGGTGGTGACGGCTTTTCCGGCGATGGCGGCTTCGGAGGCGCAAGAGAGTGCTGTGAAAGAAAAGTGTGAGACGATTTCGAATGAGCTGAAAAATATTCAGAAAACCGACGCACGGACGCGGGTATATCTTGGGGGGTTGTATGAAAGGATTTTGTCGAAATTTGTGGTGCCGCTGAATGTGCGAGCGGTGGAAAATAGTTTGTCGTCTGCGGAATTGGTTGAAAATCAGAATAAAATTAGCGAAGCGAAAGAGTTGTTTGCGAATGATTTTGTTAGTTATCAGCAAGATTTGGAAAGTTTGGTGACGACGGATTGCCGAACGGAGCCGGGGGAATTTTATGATCAGTTGGTAAAAGTGCGACAAAAACGGAAAATCGTGGAGCAAGATACATTAAAAATGCGGAATTTACTGTCGGAACATGTGAAATTGGCGAATGGGTTGAAGGGGAAATTATGAGAAAAGAACGATCGATTATGAAAAAAGAGCGCTCAGGAGCGCGAAATTTGGTAATTTTAGGAGTTATATCGGTGGTGGTCGCGACGTTGACGACAGGGATATCGCTAGCTATTTATCATAACTCAGGGGACATTTATCTTGATCGGTCGCGACCGGGCTATTTGCCGGATGAACAGGAAGTTGCGGATAAAGAGGAGCAAGAAAAAGAGCTAGAATATGAGTTCGAGAAGTCTGGAAAGATGAATATGGAGGTGTTGGAGGAGTATTTGGAGAATTTAGAGAAGGAAATTCAGGCGGTGGATGATTACGAAAAACCGTTTGGGCAAGGGGTAATATCTGATGACCAGTTAGGGATTCCGACGGAGTAGGAGTCGAACAGATGATGAGGTTGAGATTTAGAATTGATTATTTTGAATTTTGAAAGAAATTGTTCTGGTTTTAGGCTTGACTATTTTGAAATAAGAACTTATACTTAAAATATGAAGCAACAGAAGAGGTCTCGAATCGTTGCGATAACGGGATTAGCGATTTTTAGCGTGGGGCTTCTGTTAGCGGTCTTTGGTCTTTCGAAGACAGTGGAGAGTATCGACAAAATAGCAATTTCGGGAGAGCCGGAAGCGATTTTAGCGAGCGCGGGAGTTGAAGAGGGGCAAGATATCAGTTTGCCGGTGGCGTATTTTGACCAAAAGGCGGATGAATGTGTGAATTTATATGATTTTGGGAATAACAAGAGTCTGAAAAATCGGCAGTTTGAATGGTCGAGTTGTGGTTATGCTTATCGGGGAATCGAACAGGGGTTAGTAGAATATGAGTTGAATGAAAAATATCTGCCGGTGGCGACCGGGGCGGGGAAAATGATGCCGAACCGAGGTTTAATGGATTTTTCGCGGTGGTTCGAAAATGTTGATGGAAAAAGTAAGGCTTATACTGGAACTTTGAAGTTGGCTTATGGGGCGGGGGCGGAGTTTTCGTTTGAAAGTGACGAATTTTATCCTTTGGATGAGGTTGATTTTAGTGCTGGTGATAGTGTGAATGAGGAACACAATAAGTTGTTTACGATGAATTTTTCAGTGCCATTTACGGTGGCAGCGAGTGGAGAAGAGGGTTTTGAAATTATGGCGGATGATGATACATTTGTGTTTGTCGGGAATCGGTTGGTGTTGGATATGGGCGGAATCCATAAGGCTTCGACAGGAAAACTTTCGATAAATGAAACAGGGGAGGTTTATGCGAGTGTTGATGGAGAAGGCCTGGCATATAGTGGAACAACGGTGACGAAAAATGAGGGGTCGATTGTGCGAATTTTCCATGCGGATCGAGATTCGGAAGACTCGGTGTTTAAGGTGAAATTCTCGAAAATGAATTTGAACGTGGTCGAGTCGAAAGTCGCGGGGACGGATGAGGTTCAAGTTGCTTATGACCCGAACGATCCGTCTTATGTTGCGCCACTAGGCGAAACTTCGGTGGTAAAACCAGATAGGACGAAGGGATATGCGATTATGGCGACAATTTTAGGGGTGGCGATAATTTCGTGCGCGATGTTTACGGCGATTTTTGCGCATGCGTTGATTAAGAATAAAAATAGTCAAGATAATCAAGAATTTTAAGGTATTCGGAAAGAAAAATAGAAGTTTTAGGCTATTTTGAGTTTTTTTGTTGGGTTATTTTTTGGGGGTGGTGATGTTGGCGGGGCGGCCGTAGTCGGGGAGGATGAGAGGGTGTTTTTTGCCGTGGTGATCATATAAGGGGATATTTAGTTCGTGGGCGAGGGTGTTAACGACAGTGGCGCCGATGCGCAGGCCCGTGAAAGAGCCGGGGCCGCTCATGAAAGTGATTTTGGTGATGTCGTGAAAAGTTTTGCCGTTTTCGGCGAGTTTGCCTTTTAGGAAGCCGAGAAGTTTTTCGGCCATGTCGCGACCGAGCTCTTCGCGATATTCGTGATCATCTAATTTTAAGATAACTTCAGGGGTGGAAGTATCTAGATAGAGATTCATAGAATAACCTCCCGGCCGTCTCCGATGTAACGGATTTCGATTTTGTAATGGTTCTCGGGTAAAAGTTCAGCGATGGATTCGCCCCACTCGATCACGACGACGTTTTTGGGACTCGCGAGAGTTTCGCGGAGGTCGTCAGCCATGAGGCCGGGGTCTGGGAGACGATAAAAATCGTAGTGGACGAGATTGCCGCCGGAGGGCAAGGCGTAGGCTTTAGAAATGGTGAAACTGGGGCTGGTAATCGGCTCTTTGATGCCAAGACCCTTGGCGAGGCCGCGAGTAAAAGTGGTTTTGCCGGCGCCAACATCGCCAATAAGTTCGATAATGGCAGGAAATTCGATGGTTTTAGCAAAGTTTTCGCCAAAATCTAACATTTCTTGCTCAGATTTGATATTCATTATATAATTATAGCATGAATATCTATATTTCGGGAATTTCAGGGACGGGGATGGGTCCGCTGGCGTTAATGGCGAAACAGGCGGGGCTTTCGGTGTTCGGCTCGGATTTGGCGAAGGGGGCGGTATATGATGAACTGGTGAAGGCGGGGATTGAGATGAAAATTGGCGAGCAAGACGGGGAGTTTTTGCGGGAAAAATTAGAAACTGGGGTGGATTGGTTTGTACATACGTCGGCACTGCCGGAAAATCATCCGGAGTTAGTGTTGGCGCGAGAAACAGGGGTGAAAATCTCGAAAAGAGATGAATTGACGGCGTGGCTAGTGAAAGAATTGGGGCTAAAAATGGTGGCGATCGCGGGGACGCATGGCAAAACGACGACCACGGCGATGATTGTGTGGTCGGCACTAAAATTGGGATTGCCGGTTTCGTATATTGTCGGGACAACTTTAGGATTTGCGCCGGCGGGAGCATATCACGCGGGCGACAAGTATTTTATTTATGAAGCGGACGAATATGACCGGAATTTTTTGAAATTTTCGCCGTGGACGGCGGTGATTACTTGCGTGTCTTATGATCATCCGGATATTTATCCGACCGAGGAAGATTATCGGGAGGCGTTTTCGCAGTTTGAACGGCAAAGCTCGGCGGTTATTCGCGAGGGGGCGACGGCAATTTTCGCGGCAGAAGATTTTCAGTTGGCGGGAGAAGTGCGCAGAAAAGATGCGGCGCTGGCAGCGGAGGCGATTTCGCTAATGATAAGGGAAGAAAATGCTGAAGAAAGCGCGTTTGAAAGTTCCGAAAACAGGGGTGAAATTGATGAAAAACGAGATGAACTTGTGCGGATTTTAGATGAATTTCCTGGGGTGGGACGAAGGTTTGAGAAACTTGCGGATGGGGTTTATACGGACTATGCGCATCATCCGGAAGAAATTGCAACCACAGTAGAAATGGCGCGTGAGGAGGCGGAAAAAACGGAAAAAACAGGAGTGGTGGTGGTTTATCAGCCACATCAAAATACTAGGCAACATAAAGTGCGAGCGGGGTATGAAAAAGCATTTTTGGGGGTAGATAAGATTTTTTGGTTGCCGACGTATTTGACGCGGGAAGATCCGAATTTGCCAGTTCTCTCGCCAAAAGAATTGATTTCAGGGCTGGAAAATCGGGAAAAAGCGGAAGCTTCGGAACTTTCGGATGCGCTCGAAACATGCTTAAAAAAGTATTTAGAACAGGGGTATTTGGTGATTTTGATGACGGCTGGGCCGGCGGACAAATGGTTTCGGGAAAAATTCGGAGAATAATTTAGTAACGAGGGGGTAATTCTTTCATATAAGTCACGTCAAGATTCGTGCTACTGCCTTTACTTTCACCGCTACCGCTGTTGCCGAA
>CAVDXX010000008.1:0-30325 GCA_963613175.1 bacterium
TTATCGTCTTCGCCTCATTATAACAAGGCACCAAAACCGCGATTTTATCCATTTTGCTTCCTCTTCTTTAACTTTTCTGGTTTTTCTAATATACTTATTATATAACACCCTATCGCAAAAACCAAAACCATCATCGTTCGATAAGTAAAGAACATATGCCAAAGCGAATGATTCGCAAGCGCCATATACCAAACTAACGGAATCAACGCAATTATAAACATCCATAAATTATTTTTTGCTTTCTGTTTATTAAATTTTATCTTTTTCATTATTAACAAAGTCAAAATTAAAATCACTAACAAAACTAGCACAAACACAACTGGACTTGTGAAAATATTTTCAAAAACTTTCGATATTGGGTCAAATCTCGAAATTTCTTCTAACGCAGTAGTGGATGAAGATCTATACTTTGCTTGTCCTAACGCCGACGATATCAGATTTTTGCCAGTAATCACACTTCCTAATGCCCATTTCCCAAACCAAATTCCAAAATAACCAATCCCCCAAGCCGCTGATCCTAAAACTATCTGTCCAATATTTTTCTTTAATGACAAAGCCTTCTCTTTATTCAGCAATATCAACCATATCAATAATGGAATTCCTAAAGTCACTACCGGATAAGTCAATAAATCGAAATAACACGCCAACATTCCAATCACTAAAAACAAATAGAAAAAGTTTTTAGTTTTCAAAATTTTGTCAAAGAATAACAATATCACGGCAATCGCTAAATTAAAAATTGCGAACATCGCAAAATATTGCATCGACAGCATCATCGTTGCTGGAAACATCAACGCCACTGTCATTGTATAAAGTATAATATATTTGCTCAAATCTTTTTTCTGTAGCAAATAAATCACTAATACAATCAACGCTAACACTGCAAACGAAATCAAAACTTGTATCTGTTGGTAGTTAAAAAACATTAATAACGGCTTTAAGAATAATAAATATCCGTGCCAATAACGATTATAAGAGCTCGACTCATATTCTGGATTATCCATATTTGTTATCACAACATCCGGACGTTCATCACCGACATTACTACCATCAAGGTGATAAATATATATTGAACTGGTAAACGGATTTCTATCCGTGCCATCTTTTGCCGCCAATAACATTAACGCATCTGTATAATCATCAGTTTTCGTTGTGATGTTATCTTTTACTAAAAGTGTGTATTCACCGCTAAAAGACGTTGCCGATTCTAGGACATTATTGTTAATTCTTCCAAGTGGTAAACAAAAAACCAACACTAACAACAAATAACCGCCGATTATTCCTCCAAATAAAAACAGTAAAGTCTTTAATATTTGTCTCATTTTTTCATCATATCATTATTTTTTTGATTTTTCATTTCTGAAAAACGGACAAAATATAAATATCGGCATCGTAAGCGCCAACACAAAAACATATCGCAAACTAAAAGCTACTGGCGTTGAAATCATCATTAATCCCCAACAAAGTATACTGGTTAAATACAACATTAGTATTCGTTTCTTTTGAAAACCTAAAGTTAATATCAGTGAAAAAAGCATTATGAAAGCCAATAATCCCGAACCAATCATTAATCCTGGTGATTTTATTTTTTCTTTTATCGACAATCCCGTTGTTTTTTCAATCAGATCCGTTTCGTGAACCCCATAATTATTTTCAACAATATAATGGTCTATATAACCATATGTATTTTGATAATACGGATGCCAAAATCCCAAAGTCTCAAGTAAATATGCCTTCACATATCCACCAAAATTACTCGGTATTTTCAATGCCCAAATTTTCAAAAATTCCTTCAAATGGCTTTCAAAAAACTCTGTGTTAAAATCTTCATCCCATTTTATGTTATCTACAATCAACGGTGTATATGCTCTTTTCCAGGATTCAAACGGCATAATCTGTTCGAGAAACTCTTTTTCTTCTTCCGTAAACGAATCCTCGTTAGTAGAAATCACATAGGCAATTTGTTGTAGCGGCACACCAAAAGCTTCCACCGAAGGTTTATAGATATTTAGCATCGAATAAATCGGCCCCTGAATAATTAACGCCACTATGAGTGCCACCAACATCGCAAGCGAAGTTTTTAAGGCCGGCTTTTTAAAAAGTAGATAAAAAATCGGAATCAACAATATCAATATATAAACCCCATTATTTCTAAAAAACGCCACCGCTAAAGTGCAAAGTACTAGTAAAGCATAATGATACCATTTCAGTCCTTGAAAGTTATTTTTCGCAAAATCAAACAACATCAATCCTAAGAATAAGAGTGCCATCGAAAAAATTGGATCTTTCCACATAATAATCGCATATGACGGAAAAATCGGGCATAACGCGAAAAAGGCAACTATTAATCCTAACGGAATTTTCTTAACTTTATGTTTTGCTAAAAACGTGACCACATAGCTCAATGTCATCGCTAATAGGCAATATTGAAAACAGGAATATAATAGGATTCCGATATTTATATTACCAAGAAAAATTCCTATTTTTACAAAAAACCCAACCATCAACGTATACAAAAGTGGATGATGATTAGAATATATCCCCGTAAAATTTTGCTCAATCGACGCGAAAGAATCTCCTAAAACCGCTCCTGGCGCGAACGATAACAAATATGGCAACCACGCCACCATTAAAATCGCCGTCACGATTAACCAAATATACAACGGTTTTATTTTATAAGCTTTTTCCGCAATCAAAAATCTTTGAATATTTTTATAATATCGTTTCACCAAAAGATATATTCCGCCCAATAACCCAAAAACAGCTATAAAAACTAAAATATCCGTAAAATAAAACGGGTCAATATAATTCACTGCTAATGATTTATGAATTTCTGCCGAGCCAATAATATTATTATTATAATGGACTTTAAATCCCACCGTAACAAAAAAGCTCAGCATCATCAAAATCAGAATCTGCAGAGCTATTTTTGCCTTTTTTCTCATTTCACAAACGACCACTTTTGCGCGTTAGTTCCGTTTTTCTCGTAAAGTTGGATATTCGCACCGTTTGCTGTGCTACCAGCTGAAACATCTAACGCCAATTCCGAACAACTCGAAGCTATCACATATTTACTGCCAGTCTTATAAATCGTCCATTTTTGCGCACAAGTACCATTTTTCTCATAAAGTTGAACATTCGTTCCGTTCCAAGTCCCCGCCGCCGCGACATCTAGAACTTTACCCGTTCCCGGATTCGTAATCGTATAAAGATCTGTATTCTTGTCATAAGCGACGTTCCACTTTTGCGCATTAGTTCCGTTTTTGTCGTAAAGTTGGATATTCGTCCCATTTAAATTCGAGTTCGCAGTAATATCAACTACCTTATTTGCCGACAACGCCGAAACAATATTATACGTATTATTTCCCACCGTCTCAATTTTCTCCACTGTCCATTTCTGTGCGTTTGTATTATTCGCACTATAAATTTGAATGTTCGAACCGTTTCCAGTATTACCAGATTGAAGATCTAATGTTTTATTCCCACACGCCGATATGAACGTATATGAGCCATCACCATTTTTCAAAACTTTCCACTTCTGTGCATTAGAACCGTTCCAATCGTAAATTTGAACATTCGTTCCGTCATTCGAATTCCCCGCCGCAACGTCAAGCACCTTTCCACTTTGCGGATTTTTAATTACATAGTACCCATCCGAAGTTTTTTCAATCCGCCAACGTTGCGCACCAGTATTATTTTTTTCATACAACTGCACATTCGTGCCAAGTGTCGCCTTTTTCACTCCTCCACTAATGTCTAACACTTTATTACTATCCGATTTTATACGAATCGTATACAATCCTTCTTCTATCGTATCGACCGGCGTCAATATCCATTCTTGCGCCGCGGTATTATTCATCGTCCAAAGTTGTACATTTGTTCCGCTTTCGATCTCTGCATTCGCTATATCTAAAGCCTTCGAAGAACACGCTGAGAGCACTTTCATTCCGCTTCCACCCGTATTTATTATTTTCCATCTCTGCGCACAAGTCCCGTTTGAATCATAAACTTGAATATTCGTTCCGTCGCTCGTCCCCGCACTTTCCACATCTAACGCTTTTCCGGTTATTGCATTCTTAATGTTATAATCATCGGTCGCTGAATTATAAGTAATGTTCCATTTCTGTGTACCCGAATAGTTCAAACTATATAACCCTACATTCGCGCCATTCGCGTTCGAATTCCCCGCTACATCTAGCGCTACCGAACCATTACTCGAAGGTTGTAAATAATATGTTCCATCCGGAACTTTTGAACTTCTTTGCGTATCCGTAATCCCCCCAAACCAATCTTGAAAATAAAGATAAAAGTTTCGGTTTCCATACGCACCGCAACTCCCCGCCGCGCCATATCCGGCTGCAAGCGCACCCGCATTTGGCTGATACGGAGTGTATCGATAAAGCGCCGAAGTCGCTCGCGAACGAATATTTACCCACGAACCCCCACAAGCCGCATTCGGATTGTATTGAATATAGTTGTTTCCTAGCGGATAATTTGTCCAACCTCCGTCCAATACCGTTCTAAACAACGACGCCGCGTTTCGCACTTGATTCTTAAATCCATAATATTTTTCCGAACACGCCGCCGTATCTGGACACCCATACCCAGTCGCCTTACGATAGTCATTATCGTTCGGAATCGGGTCCGTAATCAGCCCTGTCTCTTTTTGCAAAAGCACAATTAAAACTTGCGGGTTAATTCTATAATCCTGCGCCGCCTGCCAGATAATATGCGCCGCCGTCTCTCCCGAACCAATTGTTTCACCATCGCCAAATTTTTCCTCGGACAGACACACGAAATGCCCATTTTCCCAGTGCCATACGTAATTTTTATTCTGCGACAGCGTCACATAATAACTATAACTCGTATTCGAACAAGAGTTTTTCGAAGTTAAAAACGCCTGAATATCTGCTTCCGACATCGAATTATAATCGCCCATCCGATAATCCGAAATAATATATCCCGCATCAAAATTCGCCAACGACGCCGCATTCGCTTCATTTTTATTACCAAATTTTTGTGCTAAAAAAGTGAACAAAAATACCGCGACAAAAACCCCTAGCATCACAAACCAAATTTGTTTGCTTCTTCTTATCCCCATCAAATATTTGCCTCTCCACGGATCACGCCACTGCGCTCTCCGTCACTTATGTTGATATTAATTTCTACCGTTCCTCCCCCAAGTTCACCCGTCGGAACATCAAACCCTTCACAAGTAGATGTCGACGCGTTCCCAATTATATTGGCTATACTACTATATATACTAGCACCATCTTTTTTTAAAGTCAATTCACATTTACCTTCGGTCAAATATTGATCAATATTCACTCTGATCATCAACTTTTCGCCATTCACTCCCGCAAAAGTCACCGCGCCCGACAATTCATTCGCTTCGTTCGGATCTTCACCGTCATATTGTACAACTTTTTTCTTTTCCACCGCCTCGCTCGCCGTTTCGGCCGTTTCTGTATTTTCTGCATCACTCGTCGCCCCAATATCAATTTTCTCCTGCTCTTCCGTCTTCGAAGTTTCGGTTTCGTTATTTTTTTCACCGTTATTATTTTGCCAAATCAGCCAACTCCCCACACCAATCGCTATTAATATCAAAATCCCCACCCCCCACCATAACCATTTTTTATTGTTTTTACGTTTTTGTGCTACCATAATAGTTCTCCTTATTCTATTATAACATAAGCGTAAAAAATATATCAGTTTTTATTTTATTCTTCCCCTAAATTCAAACCTAAAATCTCCGCTGCTTTTTCTAAAATCTTTTTTTCTTCTTCATCCGCCATCAACATCTGTTTTTTAAATAATTCAACTGTCTCTTCATGTTTATAGTCTAAAATTTCTAACGACCGTGCCGCCCCAGGAATTTTTTTCAAAACTCCCTTATTCACCAAATTATCAATATGCTCCGCCACTGCTGAAACCGACGATAGCCCCAACCCCACCATCATTTCTCGATAAGATGGCGAATAGCCTTTTTCCTCTGTAAAATCTTGTAAAAAGTCCAAAACCGCTAATTGTTTTTTCGTTAACTTAACCGCCATATATGCTATAATTATAAACAATGGATAAAAATAAATCAATCGATGGTCTAGTTTCGCGTCGCTCTAAAAAAGCGACTATTTCCACTGTGCCGAAAACTTCTAATCCGAAAACTAAAACTAAAACATCTGTCCCAAAATCCACTTCTTCGAAAACCACAAAAAAGCCCAAAGCTGAACCGACTAAAAAAACTGCCGATATCAAGAAAGTCGCTCCTATCACCACTAAAACCGAAGATTTCTTAAAACCGGTTCAAGCTTTTGATTTCGACGAGAAAAGTGGTGAATTAAAAGCTGCCACTCCCTCAACAAAAAAAAGTAAAAAAATGAAAAAAGACAAAAAACCCATCAGTAAAAAACGTAAAATTATCCAGCGTATTGTCATCGGTATTTTAAGCATCCTGCTTGTTCTCGGAATTATTTTTGTCATCTGGGGTAATGACATTATCGCTAAAATCACCGGCGGTCAAGGCAATGTCATGGATCTTCTTTTCACCGATAACTATGAACCTCTAAAAACCGACGAAAATGGTCGAACCAATATCCTTGCAATCGGCACTAGTGGTTATAATATGGCTGGCGACGAAGGCGATGGCACGCACGACGGTGCACAACTCACTGATTCAATTATGGTAATCAGCCTTAATCAAGACACTGGTGACATCGCTATGCTTTCTCTCCCTCGCGACCTGAAAGCTTCCCCGACTTGTACTGCAACCGGAAAAATTAATGAAGTTTATTGGTGTAATAACACCGACGGCGATAATGAAGCCGCTGGTGCCGAAGCCTTAATGAAAGAAGTCGGCAACATTCTCGATATCGATTTTCAGTATTACGCCCATCTTAACTGGGGATCACTCGTCTCGATCGTCGATACTCTCGGTGGCATTAAAGTTACTCTTGATGAAAATATCGATGATTATTATTATACTAAAGCCGTATTCCAGGCTGGCGTTGAATATACCATCGATGGCGAACAAGCTCTCGGCCTCGCTCGTGCTCGTCACGGCACCACCAGCGGCGATTTCTCTCGTGGCGCTTCTCAACAAAAAATTCTTATCGGGATTAAGGACAAAGTTTTCGAAAAAAGCCTCTCGATTACCGATATGTTAAGCCTTGCTAGTACTCTCGGCGATAATCTTCGTACTAATTTCTCTATCGACGAAATGAAAACTCTCGCACATCTCACTTCTGAATTTGATTTTAATTCTATGCGTCAAATTTCACTTCTTGAACCAGAACAACTTATGACTACCGGCACGATTAATGGTATTTCTTACGTTCTACCTTCTAGTGGCGTCGGCAATTACACCGCTATTCAAAAATATGTCAATAAAATGTTCTCGAACGATCCTCGTGTTTATGAAGATGCCTCGGTTCTCGTCTTAAACGGCACAGACGAAGCCGGGCTTGCCTCTGCTGAACAAACTACGTTAGAAAAAGACGGCTATCCGAACATTTATGTTGACGATGCGCCTGCTGGCACTTACGATGAAGAATACACTCTCTATGCATTAAACGATGAAAAATCCGGCACTAAAAAGGCGCTCGAAGAAAAATACCATCTCACCGCCAAATCCGCCGATGAGCTTCCAACTGGTGTCTCAACAGATTATGATTTCGTTCTCATACTAGGCGACTCCACCGAAGCTAAAGAAAATTAAAAAATCCCCTTTATATAAGAGGATTTTAAAATTGATATTGATTAAGCAACTTTCGATATGATCAATTTCCGCTCTCGTCCTTCCCCTTCGGAATGTGTTTCAATATCTGAATAATCCGCCGCAACCTTATGAACCGTTCTTCGATCTGCCGCATTAAGATCTACCGTCATCGACTGTCCGCTTTCGCGCACTTTCGCAATCCAACCTTCTGCTTTTTCTACGATTCGGTCTGCACGCTGTCTCTTATAATTCGCCACGTCCACATTTACCCGCGTCACTTCTCCGCCTTTCGACACTAACGCCATTGAAACAATATGTTGCAAAGCTCTTAGATTATCCGCATTTCGCCCAATTAACAGCGAATTTAGCGACGTAGACGGCACACTAAGCTGAATCACCTCATCATCAATCGTCGAAGACACCGCCACATTAATCCCGAAAAAACTCAGCAGGTCTTCCAGATATCGCGCTGCAAACCTTATTGATTCATCTTTATTCATAATTTATCTCCTTTTCTTTTTAATATCTTTCGCGGAGATTCTTGTAATTTTTGTTCCTGTTTTTTTATTTTCCACCACTTCAGCCTCTTTAATTCCCCTCAATTCTTTTAATACCGCCTTATCCGTTACTTCATCAATTTCATCATCAACTCGATTCAAAATAATTCGCTGTTGCGTCACCGTAATAATATTACTCAAGAAATAGTAAAATGCCAACGCCCCATTCAAATTCAACATAATCATAAACATCATTGCTGGCATCATCCAAGCCATTTGTCTTGTCGTCATCTGGCTCACATCCGACTGGTCTAATTCTCGCCCTGCCTTTGCCTCATTAACTAAATCACGGAAAGTCTTTTTCTTTTCAGATTGCCCCGACGGCATTTGTTGCTTCGTTGCCCAATATTGAATCACCGACGCTAAAATCGCACAAGCTAAAATAAATAACGCGCTAATCGAGAAATTACCCGTAAGCACATCCATTGCTTTCGTATCTAAATTAATCACCCCGAATAACTGCGGATGAAAATCATATTCTGCTTTTTCTTCCGTCGGAATATCTTTATTTGACAGAGCCGCCAAATAAACTTTTTGTTTCTCTTTAATTTCGCTAATTTCACTCCCATCCCACGCTACAATCTCATATGCCCGGTTTTCCAAATTATCCTGCACCAACGGAGTCGCCACCACTCGAATCGCCGAAAATACTGCAATAAATACCGGAAGCTGAATTATCAAAGTCAATATCGACCCCATCGGCTTCACATTGTACCGTTTATAAAGATCCATCGTCTGCAGCGATTCGAGCTGTCTATTCCCCTTACAATTTTTCTTAATTTCCGTCAACTTTGGCTGTAATTTTCGAATCAATCGCGTTTGGTTTAACTGTTTTTTCATCAACGGCCACATCAGTAGCTTCACTAAAATCGTCAGCATAATAATCGCTAACCCAAAATCATGAACTAGGTTAAAAATCACGAACAAAATATTTACGATCGGTCGCACGATAATTATATCGATAAAATTGAACAATCCGCCCGCTACAATCGAACCAATCACAAAAATTACAAAAATCCCCCAATAGATATATTTTTTTATTCTCTTTTTATCCATTCTTTTTATTATAACACACCTTACTCTCTTTAACCAATCTTCCAATCTCTTTTTCCAACTCCTCAAAAGGCATTTTTCTTACATCCTTAGCATAAATCACAAAAATATAATCTCTTTTTTTCGGCACGCCATCAAAATTCAAACGTATCGCTTCGTAAACTCGTCGTCGAATTCGATTTCGGTCCACCGCTAATTTTTCCACCTTTTTCGACACCACCACCGCCACTCGCGTAAACCCCTTCGTATTGTTACAAAAAACCAAAGACATCTTCGGACCTCGAATTGTCTTTCCGTTTTTATAAACATATTTCACTCCCCCCCGAGAGTGAAATCGATATTTTTTATTAAGCACTGAGCCGCGCCCGGCCTTTCAGTCGGCGTCGTTTCAAAACTTTTCGCCCACTCTTCGTCGCGTTTCTTTTCATAAAGCCGTGTTCAGCTTTGCGGTGCCGCGTGTGCGGTTGATATGTTCGTTTTGGCATATTATTCCTTAAATTTTAATTATTTTCAAATTCTTTATATATTATACCGCATTTTTCCACAGTTTTCAATAAGTTTTCCACAGCTTTTTATGGGGTTTTTAAAACTATGTGGAAAAACCCACCTCTGTAATCCATTTTCCTTACTACAACACGATTATTTTCTTTTACAAACCTGTGGAAAACTCCCCTTCTTCGTGCTATAATTATCCACAAGAAGGAGGTCAAAATGTACGACGTTTGGAAAAACGCACTTGCTGAAATCGAACAACAAATTTCTGCAGCCAATTTTTCCACTTGGTTTCAAGACACTACTCTTCTTTCTGCTGAGAACGGTCAAGTTAAGATTGGTGTCAAAAACACTTTTTACGTCAAACAACTCAATAACCGTTATTACGACCTTATCATAAATGCACTTAAAAATAATCAAATCGAAGTTGAAAACCTAATTTTTGAACTCAATTCGCCTACTAAACCTAAAATTCGTTCGCGAGAAGTCTCTACTACCGAAGAGGATATCAAGAAACATAAAAATATTTCTCGCCCTTCACCTAAAAAAGATTCCGATACCGGCGAAACAGGACTTAATCAAAAATACACACTCGAAAATTTCGTCGTCGGTTCGAACAACGATCTCGCCGTTTCTGCCGCTCGCAGTATTATCGATTCTCCGGGTGATCGTTATAATCCATTTTTCCTCTACGGTGGACCAGGACTCGGTAAGACTCATCTCGTTCAAGCCATCGGCAACGAACTTTTACGTCGTGATCCTGATCTGAAAATTTTTTACACCCCGATTTCCCATTTCTACTCCGACTTTATCGACTCTGTTAAAAACGGTAAAGGTAAAGAGTTTAATCATAAGTTCCGTAAACTCGACGTTTTAATTATCGACGATTTCCAATTCATCGTCGGCAAAGAAAAGTCTCAAGAAGAATTTTTTAACATCTTTAATGATCTCTATCAACTTAATAAACAAATTATCGTCACCAGCGACCGTCTTCCGAGCCAAATCAAATCCGTTGACGAACGTCTAGCTTCACGTTTGACTTGGGCCGGTGCTTTCGACCTCCAACTTCCAAAATTCGAAGATAAATGCGCCATTCTTCGCGCTAAAGCCGAATTTATGGGCGCCGAAATTGAACCCGAAGCTATCGAATATATCGCCGAAAATGTTAATACCAACATTCGTGACCTCGAAGGCGAATTCTCTACTATTTTATTAATGTCCGAAGTTCGCGGACTTACGCCACTCGAACTAATCGAAAACGGCGCTGTGTCCGTCAATAAAGTCTCGAAACTTCGCCCTGTCTCCTCGAAGCAAATCGTTGAGAAAGTCGCAAAATATTATAATCTCTCCACAAAAGAGCTCTGCAGTAAATCTCGCGTCGCCAATATTAAAAACGCTCGCCAAGTCGCGATGTTTCTAATTTCTAAAGAACTTAATCTTAGTACTAATAAAATCGCCACTGAAGTTGGCGTCAAAGATCACACTACTGTTATGCATGGAATTAAAAAAATCGAAAGCGATCTCAAATTAAATTTTGTTCTTCGTGATCAAATCGAAGAAATTAAGGAGAAAATCTATGGATAGCCCAGTTGTTGAAAACCTGTGTAAAACACTGCGCAAAACCAAGTGTATATCTAACGCAAAAAAATGTGCAAAACTATTACCGCATCATCACTCCAGTGCAAAACTCCACTTTCCCACTAACTTTTCCAATCTTTCGCACCACCTTTTCCACCGTCTTTCTACCTCTGTATTTCAACTATTTTATCCACTATTCCACCGACCCTACAACAATAACTACAAACTAATTATTAGAAAGGATTAAACATGAAAATCAAAGTTACTCAAGAAAAACTCAGTCGAGCATTGAATAATGTCAGTCGAGTCGCAATCGGAAAAGTCACTTTACCAATTTTAAATAATGTCTTAATTCGTGTCGATCAGAAAAAAGTCTCTCTTATCACCACCAATCTCGATATGGCAATCATTGATTTCTTACCAGTTTCTAGTTCTGAAGATGGTGTCGTCACCGTTCCAGCAAAACTTTTAGCCGAATTTGTCTCGAATCTTCCAAAAGGCGAAATCGTCGAAATCTCCTCTAAGGATACAAAGGTCACTATCTCTGCTGGAAAATATTCTTCAACTATCAATGGTGCTGTCGCTGATGACTTCCCGGAGCTTCCTGAAATTAATGAGGAATCCGCCGTTACTTTTAAAATGGGTATCGATGAATTTAAAGTCAGCGTTAATCAAGTTATTATCGCAAGCTCGAACGACCTAACTCGCCCTGCACTTACTGGGGTTTATTTTAATACCGATAAAGACGTTCTCGCTATTGCTGCGACCGATGGCTATCGTCTAACGGAAAAGAAAATTATTGAAAAAGTCAAAAGCGAAGTTAAAGCAATTGTTCCTTCGAGTTCTCTTCAAGAAGTATTGCGCTCTATCCCTGAAAGCGCCGAAGAGATCGAGATTTCTTTCAATGAAGATTTAGTTCGTTTTCGTTTTGATGAAGTTGAAGTTATCTCAAAATTAATCGATGCTAGCTTTCCTGATTACCAAAGCTTAATCCCGAAAGATAATAAAGTAAAAACTTCCCTAAACCGTGAAGAGCTTATTCGTGTCACAAAACTCGCTGCTCTTTTCTCTCGTTCTGTTGGTGGATCGATAATTTGCGAAACTATTGTCCCTGATACTTTCTCCGTCAAATCGATCGCTAATGAATTCGGTGAAAACGATTCTCGAATTGAAGCCACTGTCGATCAAGCTGAAAAAGTTAATTTAAATTCCCGCTTTCTTCTCGATGCATTAAATGCTCTCGAAGAGTCTGAAATTACTTTTGAATTTTCCAGTGGCGTCACCCCGATCGTACTTAAGAATGAAAAAAGCGATAAATATACACATATGATTATGCCACTTAACAAATAAAATAAACCAATGATTATTAAATCTATTAAATTGACCAATTTCCGCAACCACGATCATTATGAACTTGAATGTGAACAAAAAACATCGCTTATTCTCGGCGAAAATGGTTGCGGAAAAACTTCCGTTTTAGAAGCTATCTATATTTTGACTCGTGGTAAAAGTTTTCGCGCTACTGATCCCGAAATTATCAAACGCGGTGCCGATTTTTATCGCATTGAGTTAGAGTACTTAAACGGCGAAAATATTATCGCAACTTATGATGGCCTAAATAAAAAATTTTTAACACAGGGTAAAAATTCTAGCCGTCTCCCTAAAAAAGCAAAATATCCAGTTATTCTTTTTCTTCCCTCGGATCTAAATTTAATCAGTCATGCGCCCGGTCGTCGGCGAGATTATTTTGATCTTATTTTCTCTGAACTCAGCGATGAATATGCTTCGAATCTTTCAAAATACAAAAAAGCCTTAAAGCAACGTAACGAGATTTTAAAAAATGAAAATCTAACTCGAGCAATGTTATTTTCTTGGGATATTTTACTTGCACGACTCGGTATAAAACTTAATAAAATACGCCGAAATTATGTTAATGAAATAAATTCTAGATTAAACGATACTTACCATTCGATTGCTAAAAACAACGATCTTGTTGAAATAAAATATCAGAGTAAGGTTTCTGAAGACATTACCGAATCTAAATATCTGACCGAATTTGAAAAGGATTTTAATAAAGAGTCTTATATTGGTCACACAATCTTTGGTATCCACCACGATGATTATATTTTTGAATTCAATCATAAACCAGCCGATGGTTCTGCTTCACGTGGTGAAACCCGTTCAATCATTCTCGCCCTGAAATTTATTGAAGCAAGACTTATCGAGGAATTTTTAAATCAAAAACCTTTGATTCTTCTCGATGATGTCTTTTCCGAACTTGATGAATCCCGTCGCGAATGCCTAGTACAAAATTTTAAGCATCATCAAGTAATTTTAACTAGTGTTGAGCTACGTAATAATAATTTTCTAGAAAAGCAATAACTGGATTCTGTGCGCCTTCGAAAAATTCAATACTATCATAGGCCGTTGAATCATCCGCATACTGCCTTAATGATTCAGTCGCTCGCGCCAGCGACACATAACGTTGTGCATATTTATAAGTTTGCCAGTCCGAATTCGTCGTAGAATTCACGAATGTCGCTCCAGAAGCGATACGCTGTTCGCTCTCCGATGCTCCGAGAAAAGTCTGAATCATCTTTAAAATATCCGATATGAAACCCACCGATGAAGAGCCAGAAGATAATGATTCTAGAATTCCTCCATCAATCACCCCGAGTGGCGTTGTTCGCTCATTATTATATAAAATAAAATTCGCTAAATCTGAATTTCGATTAATTGTTCGTGTTCCCGATGAATTCAGGGTTGTATTCGCCTCGACGAATGCCTTAAAACCAGCATTATTAAAAGTGTCATTTAATGTCGAAGTATCAAAAGTTGCCACCTCTGCGCACTGTAGTGAACCCACTGCGCCAATCGTTCCATAAGTTTCGCAATCTCCGAAACTAGCCAAATATCCAGAAGCCTCATCCGCATAACTCGTTGGCATTAAGCTCGCTACTGCTTCGCCCGTCATGCTGGAAAAAGTTTTAATGCCGGAAAAAATCATTCCGAAAAATCCTGAATTTTTACTGGCATTTCCAGCGCTCGCCACAGCCATTTTATAAATAATTGATCCCAGAAAAGTGTTTTTCGACGTCACATCAAGCGGACTACGATTTAAACGATCCGCCGCCGCATCCATCGCTAAAATTTCCGAGTTTAATCGCGCATAACTCACCGCCGCCGCTGCATCCCCTGCCGTCGCACCACTTGCTTTCGCTAGTTCTTTTCCAACATTCACAGCTCCTTCAACTAAAAACTCTCCAGCATTTACTCCATTTATCGTTTCATAAGAATTATTCACTAGTGACCCATCAATAGTTTTTGTCACCGAATTTAAAACTTCTTCCGAGGCACTAGCTTCGCCAGCATTTAGTAATCTACCAATCGAACCTTTAACTTTTGTATCAGTTGATGCTATTGTTCCAGAAGCTCCACTACTGGTCCCGAGTTTGTTTTTTATCGTTTTTAAAACTCGGTCTGAACTATAATTTTCTACCGCTTCTGCATTTACTTCTGTACCAGAAAGCACCGCGTATAGACTTGGCGAGTCCATCGCTGTCCCCTTGACTTTTATAACTTCTCCAGTATTTACATCTACTACTTCGGACTCGCTTTCTCTATACAAATAATTCATTGCATCATTAATTTTCGATTCATTTCCCTCCCCCGCTTTCATCTTGCTAATGTTTTCCATAAAAGCCAAAAAGAAAGATTCCGAACGTTGTTCTTTTGAAATTGTATCAGCAACCTTTAAAGAATCTGCTGAATTTAGAGTTGCCTCAGTAGTTGTCGCGGCTGAATTTTGTGCACCAACACCATTGATGAATTCTGTCGCCCCGCTACTAGATTTTGTTGTTCCAGCACTATTATATTCATAAGATTCACCGTCTTCCGACTTTTCTGTCGCCACATTCCCTACTTCAATCTTGCTTCCGCTCCCTACTAGTGAATCCATCACTTCGTCAAAATCAGAATCGCTACTATAATTATTTCTCGTTGTGCCGATTTTCTTAAAAACTTTTTTCGCCGATTCATCATAATAATATGCCGCTCGTGAATAAGTCGCATCATTAAAGGCGTTATATAAATTTGCATCACTACTCACCGCGTCGATAAACCGATCCGCCGTGATTCGTTTGTCGTTCATTTTTAGCACGATTTCGCCATTTTCCGCCTTTTCGGTCTCAATATTATGTTCTTTTAGAATCGCAATAGTATTTTCCGGCAATTCGCCATCATACATCGCCTGCTGAAAAACTAATTTCTTACTTTCTACTGCGTCCGCATACTGAACATCGGTTTCTTCAATTAGTCTCTCCGAAATCGCCGCCGGGATTAAATTTCCCGAACTAAAAAGAATCGCAAAGACTACAATCATCGCTGTAATTAACCCAGTCGCACCAAAAGATTTTGCTTTTTTTGATTTTTTAACTTTCGCATTTTTTCCAGTCACATGCGAAATAATTTGATTATTTTCTAGCGCCTGCGTTTCATTTTCTCGCAGCACTTCTTCGGCCTTCATAATATCTTAATTATAACATATTTTGTGATATAATACTAGCATGATCAAGGTAGAGAAGTTAATTCCGGGTGGGATGGGACTCGGTACCGACGCGGACGGTAAGAAAATTTTTTTCTGGAATGCGCTTCCGGGTGAAATTGTGGCTGATTTTAAGCCTACGAAAACAAAATCACATTTCACCGAAGCGATCGCGCTTAAAATCGTTAATCCTTCGCATCATCGTATTATCCCGAAAGACAACTGTTATCTCTCGACTTCGCCTTGGCAGATTACGGATTATCCTTTTGAATTGGCGCAGAAGCGCGAATTAGTGGCAGAGATTTTTCGCGAACATCAAATTTCGTTTCCCGAACCTCCTGAAATAATCACCGATAACCACGATTATTTTTATCGCAACAAAATGGAATATGCTCTGTATTGGAATAATGAAACCGAGAAAATCGAACTCGCTTTTCATGCTCGCGGCTCACATCGAAAATTACCAATCAAAAATTCCTCGATCGAACGTCCGGAAATTTTCACTCGCGCGCAAGAAATTATTGATGATTTAAATGCTCGCGGCGAGCAGGCTCGAAAGTATCAATCTCTACTTCTTCGCTGCGATCAGTCCGGTAAGGTTTCGGGTGGACTTTATGAAAATAAAAAACCGCACCCGCATTTTGAAACACTTTCTGACAAAATTCTCGGCCAAACTTATTCTTATTCACCAAACGGTTTTTTTCAAATTAATCTTCCGGTCTATGAACTTGCGCTTTCAGAGATCAAAAATCAAATTACTACCGATTCGGTTCTTGATCTTTATGCTGGCGTCGGAACGATTGGTCTTTCTGTTGCGCACGATCGTAAATTGACACTTGTTGAAGTTGATAAATTCGCTTTTTCCGAACTCGAGAAAAATTGCCAACAATTCAAAAGTAATTCAATCAATGCTCTTCTCGATAAATCCGAAAATGTTTTGAATTATGTCGAACCTAATCAAACTGTTATCCTTGATCCGCCTCGTGCTGGTTGCGATCGGAAATTGATCGATAAATTGCTCGAAATCAAACCTCAGAAAATCATCTATCTTTCTTGCAATCCCGCTACCCAAGCCAGAGATGTTAAAATGTTGCTCGAAGAATATCACCTAGATTTAGTTCGTGCTTTTAACTTTTTCCCACGCACGCCACATATCGAAAATCTCGTTGTCCTTTCCCTATAAATATGCTAAAATAAAGACACAGACGGAAAGGTGGCCGAGTGGTTTAAGGCGCACGCTTGGAAAGCGTGTAAAGGGGCAACTCTTTCGCAGGTTCGAATCCTGTCCTTTCCGCCAAATTAGACACAGAAGAATTTATTCTTCTGGGGCTAATTTGAAGGAATGGACTAGGATAACCAATCCTGTCCTTTCCGCCAAAATAGTCGCAGAAGAGTTTACTCTTCTGAGACTGTTTTGAAGGAAAGGTCCAGGATAACATGTCCTGTCCTTTCCGCGAATAAGGCAACATAACCCCCTGTCCTCCCCGCCTCACAACATTATATTTACAACCACTATGAGCGAAAACATTTTAATTAAATTAAACGGATTGACTAAACGTTATGGCTACGGCGATACCGAATCTTTTGCGCTCAAAGATTTTGACTTAACGATTAAACGCGGTGAGTTTATTATGATTATGGGGCCTTCCGGTTGCGGAAAAACCACGCTATTAAACATTATTGGACTCCTAGACCGCGCTACTTACGGCGAATATCTCTTAAACGGCGAAAATGTTGCCGGAATTTCTGCAAATCGCCAAGCTAAACTCCGCGCCAAAAAAATCGGCTTTATTTTTCAAAATTTTAATCTGATTGAAGATTTGCCGATTATCGAAAATGTCGCGCTCCCGTTGGTTTATACTGGTTATTCGAAAACCGCTCGTCTTAAAAACGCTTCTTCGGCACTCGGTCGTTTCCATCTTCAAGAACGCGAATACTATCTACCCTATCAACTTTCTGGTGGTCAGCAACAACGCGTCGCCATCGCTCGCGCCATCGTCGGTAGTCCGGAAATTATTCTCGCTGATGAACCGACCGGTAATCTCGACTCACGCTCTTCGCATACTGTGATGGAAGAACTTAAATCCATTCATGAAGAAGGCAACACGATTATTATGGTTACACATAATCCTTCTCTAACCACTTATGCCACTCGCGTCATTCACATGCTCGATGGACAAATCGACACTGATATCAAAACCGTTGCCGATAGTAATCTTCCACAACCTATCGCCGTTAAAATTAAGAAAAAACATAAAAAGCCTTCAAAATCTAATAAAACCGCTAAAAATCATAAATCTGATAAATCTAAAGATAAGTCCCATAAATCCCGGAGGAAAAAGTAATGCCTTTTCTTTTTAAGACCAATCTGAAACTTGCGCGGACCGCGATTAAAAATCATCGCACACGTTCTTTTTTGACTTGTCTTGGAATCGCGATTGGTGTGGCAAGTATTATTTTAATTCTTTCGCTTATGGGTAGCATTTCTAATCTTATCAAAGCCGAAGTCGATGAAATTGGTTCTGATTTGATCGTTGTTCGGCCGAGTACCTCGAAGGACGCCCTTATTGATGTGGTTGAGGAATTAACTTCTGCAAATTCTTTCCAGAATTCCAGTCTTACGTTTGATGACGCGAAAGTAATTTCTAAAGTTGACGGTATTACTGCAACTGCGCCAATCGCTGTCTCAACTAACACTGTTTCATCCGACAAAAATACTTTTTCATCTGTTTCAATTCTCGGTACAACTCCCGATTTCGTAAAAATCGAACCTCTAACTTTACGTTATGGGATTTTTCTTTCCGAATACAACAGTAATAATGATGAAAAAACTGTCGTTCTCGGTCGTTCTCTTTCCCTTTCGCTTTTCAATACTATTAATAGTACAGTTGGTAAAACTGTAACGATTATGGGCGAAAAATATATGGTGGTTGGCGTGATTGATGAGGTCAATAAATCCATTAATTTCGACAATGTTGATCTCGATAATGCCGTTTTTATGAACATTGAGAACTTGGATAAAATTGCCGGTTCGGCTCAAATTCAACAAATCAATATCAAAGCCACAAATACCGACAGTCTGCCAAAAACTTCTGAAGATATCAAAAATGCGCTCACCAATCAAAAACTCGGCGATCAAAACTTTTCTGTGGCTTATGGCAACGAGATTACACATCCAGCCAGTTCGCTGTTTAAAATTATTTCTGGAATGTTGACTCTGGTCGCAACGATTTCTCTTGTTGTTGGCGGTATCGGTGTGATGAATATTATGTTAGTTTCCGTTTCTGAACGCAATCACGAAATCGGCGTACGTAAAGCCGTAGGTGCTTCGAGCCGCAATATTCTTGTTCAATTTTTACTCGAAGCATTAATTCTCTCTATTCTCGGTGGATTCTTCGGACTAATTCTCGGTTACGTTTTTGCTTTTATTATTTCAACTTTTACTCCTTTTGCTCCTTATATCAGTCTCGAAATTATTCTCATTACTTTCTTAACTACTATCGTTGTCGGCATCATTTTCGGCATTTATCCTGCGCTCAAAGCCGCCTCTAAAAACCCGATTGAATCGCTTAAACACTATCGCTAGTGGTATAATAGTTTTATGAAACAATTGCTCGAGAAACTCCCCTTTTACAATGAGGCGGTTTTACCTTATCATTACGCTCAAGCTATTGTTGCCGGTCTCAAATATAAATTTCCTGGCAAAAAACTCCGTGTTATAGCTATCACCGGCACTAACGGTAAAACCACTACTAGCTTTATGATTTGGCATATGCTGAATCAAGCCGGTCATAAAACCGGCTTAATGACCACCGTCGCGCACGGGATCGAGAAACTTGAACCGGAACTCGGGCATATGACTACGGTTGATGCTTTTACACTAAATCGTCGTATTCGTGAGATTAAAGATCAGGGCGCCGAATTTCTCGTGCTCGAAGTTACTTCGCACGCTCTCGCGGAATTTCGAACTTTAAATATTCCAGTCGAAATTGCCGTCTTTACGAATCTCACTCACGAACATCTTGATTATCATAAAACTTTCGCCCGTTATCGCGCTGCGAAAGGCAAGCTTTTCAAAAAAGCCAAGTTTAGTATCTTAAATGCTGACGATCCTGCGTTCCGATATTATAAAACGCTTACGAAAAAATATTCGTCCTATGGTATAAAACACGGTCAAAATCGCCCCGAAAAAATCCAATTACAGGTTTCGGGTGTAAAATATTTATATCATGATATGAATATTGAAACTAAAATCCCTGGCGAATTCAATGTTTATAATTCTTTAGCCGCAGCAATGGTGGGTGAAAAACTCGGACTGAAACCCGCAGAAATCGAAAACGGACTTAAAACCTTAGAAAGCGTTGAAGGCCGAATGAATGTCATCAACGAAGGTCAGCCTTTTACTGTAATCGTCGATTATGCCCACGCCCCCGACGCTCTCGAAAAAGTTTTTGAAAGCGTCAAAAATCATCAAGGTCGGATTATTTCTGTTCATGGTGGCGCTGGTCGTCGTGACCCCTCGACTCGTCCGATTCGCGGTCGTATTCTCGCTAAACATTCCGACCTCGTCATCATTACCGAAGACGATTCTCGCGACGAAGATCCTGAAAAAATCGCTACCGCATTTATTGAAGGTGCCGAAAAAGAAGGTAAAATTCTCGGCAAAGATTTATTAAAAGAGCTGGATCGTAAAAAAGCTATCGAACTGGCCCTCAGTAAAGCTAAAAAAGGCGACCTTGTTTTAATTCTCGGCAAAGGTCACGAAAAAACCATTATTCGTGCTGATGGTCCGCACGATTTTGAAGATATTAAAGTTACCCGAAAAATCTTGAAACAAAGTTTTCAAAAATAGAAATCTAAGCGGATTCGTTAGGGTTATATTCGGCAATTCCGTCGATAATATGCTCACTCTTGATGCCTAAGCCGTGCGCAATCGCCGTTGCACAAGCCATAAATGACACCGCAGTTTCTCCGGGAATGAATGTTGCGACAGTCGTAATATCTGGATTGACAGAGATCGTCGCCTCAGTTCCGCCTGTATAAAGCTTCGAATTCAATACTTTTACATCAGGGCTACTCTGTCCGAAAGTAAGCGTCTTTTTCGTACCTTTAAATTCGGAAAAAGTATCATAATTTAAGTCATCATGGTTCAAAATCACAATTTCCGGTTTCATATCAAACAAAGTTTTTTCATTTTCGAGATATTCTTCCGGCTCCATATCTTTTAATCCCGCCGTCACAAAATTTGTCATCGCCGCCACCGTCACTGGTAATCCATAAAATACATTATCACGCAGCCCGTCCGCCGGCACTGTCACTATCACATAATTCGCTCCAGCCTTCCATGCATCCGACAAAAATTTATGCAACATCCCAGTTTTAAATGGCTGATCGCTCGCGAACACAGCAACTTGCTCACCTGTTGCTTTCAAAATTTCATGAACATAATGCGCCACGATCGTCTTCCCTGTCGTACCGGTAATCGCAATTAGTTTCATGTCTTTCATCGGATTACCATAATAAGATTGCAGAAACTTCGCTTTCAATTTTTGAGAACGAGATTTTAACCCACCATTTTTATTTTTTGTTTGACTAGACTCTTCTCGCTTCACCATAATATTTTTATTATACCACGCTTTTACTACTCTAGCAATTTGCAAACCAAACCAACAATTAATGTCTTTTCGCTCGGTTTACTCTCTGCGATTAAAAGTGCAATCGCTGTCAGTGCTCGGTCACTAATTTTCGTTTCACCATTCTCTGTTAGATGGTAGTCATTAAGTGTTAAAAATAAAATAAATAACAGCGCTCCAATCCGTTTATTCCCATCATAAAACGGATGATCTTTAATCACAAAATACAACAAGTTCGCCGCTTTTTCCGGCACGCTCGGATATAATTCCCGCCCATTAAAACTCTGAAAAATTGCTGTAAGGCTTCCTTCAAACATTTCGCCTCGCTTTTTACCAAATAGCTCATTTCCTGCCACATTCTGTTTTAGTTGCGCCACTGCCCGCTCACACATCTCTATCGTTAATTCTTTTTGCCCTTGTTTTTTATTCAGGAATCGAAGATCGATATGCCCGTCATCATATTCTTGCAGAGTTTTAAAACTTCCTGCATATCTCGAAATCACTTCAAGAACCCCGTTCGCCTCGCCCGCGTCCAACATATTCGTCGTCGTCAGCCGCCGCACTAGTGCCATCATTTCCTCGACCTCACGCAACCTTTTTGCATCTTTTTTCGCCTGTAGATTTTCGAGCCGCCGCTCATTTACCGCCACCCCGTCCACCGCATAGCGCTTTAATACCGAAGTTGCCCAAATCCGAAACTGCGTCGCCTTTTTCGAACTCACCCGATACCCGACCGAAATAATCATGTCTAAGTTATAGGCTTTCACCTTACGCTCAATCTTCCGTCCGCCCTCCATCTGCACCTGCACCATCTCTTTCCAGGTCGGATTTTGAACTAATGCATTTTTTGCACTAGTTCGATTTTCAACGAGCTCGCCTTCTCTGTAAATATTTCGAATATGACGCCCAATTACGGTCCTATCCACTCCAAACACCTGCGCCATCTGCGCCTGCGTCGCCCACAAAGTCTCCTCCTGCGTGTCCACATCAAAAACAACCTCCCCCTTCAGCCCCTCATAAATCTCAATCCGCTTTTCCTCTTCCATCCGGCTGACCTCCGTTTATTTCATTATAGCACAAAAAAATCCCCCATTCGGGGATATATCTATAAAAATGGCGGAAACGAGAGGATTCGTATCGAGCGTCAGCAAGATCCGATACCCTGCTTTCTGTGCGTTCCGTCAGGAACGTGGCGGAAGCGAGAGGATTCGAACCTCCGAGACTGTTGCCAGCCCACACGATTTCGAGTCGTGCGCCTTCAACCACTCGGCCACGCTTCCACTTCCTATCTTATCATAAAACTCGCATATATTCAACCAGTCTGCCCTAACTGTGTTATCATCCCGTGATAATGTCATATGGTATTATTTTTACGAAATATCGACACCAGCCTGCCCTACCCCGCCCCACTTAGTTTCAAGAAACCTTCAAATCCACCAGCAAACGACTAGCTGTCAGCCCGATCATGTCCAGCCTTAAAAAATCTGGCAATCTCTAAATCTCGCCTATTTGAAAAACATTGCAGATAATTATATTTTTCAGACTTAACCACGCATATCTCCTCCTTTTCATTAAACAACAAAATCCTAACGCAAAATCTAATTTTACTCTCCGACTCTTTCGGCGTATTAAAACCAAAATCCGCGTCCTTAATTTCGATTATCTGTTGCCAATCGATATTTTTCTCGTCCTCTGTTGCTTCTTTAGGAAATATCATCTTTTATTCCAACAAATATCTCTAAAATTTGCTAAATAAATATATCATAAAAATCGAGGACGACCTTACACTGAAGTGTGAGGCTAGGCCCTCTTTTATTTTAATTTTATGGTATGCCCGACAGGATTCGAACCTACGACCTTTTGCTCCGCAAGCAAACGCTCTATCCAGCTGAGCTACGGGCACACGTGTGGATGTTTCGAAAAATCTCACATCCACCTAGAAATTAAATGAGCATTGCCCGAAGACAACATTTTTATTATACCATATTTTTCGGAAAAATGATAAAAATGCGATGTCTACAAAAATTTTATCTAACAGAAAAACTATTTTATAAAGAATAAAATGTATTATTGACTAAGATTGCTGATATTAATTATTATTCTCTAGTAATCTTATTCTTTCTTCTAGAGAATTAATTTTTTCTTCCAATTCATTATTTTTATTGTTTAAATTAATATTAGTAGCTTCTAAATTCGTAACTTTTGTTTGCAATTCAACAACATTACTTTCTAACTCGCTCATATCATTTTCGGTTTTCCATTCTCCCCATGTTATTGGCGTGTCGTATCTGTTTGAACCTTGTGGGAGCGATCCGAGAGTGTATCTTACGATATCTGGATTTTCCATGTCATAATATTTAATAATAAAACGTACCGAATTGTTAATCATCAAATTAAACTCGCGTGTTTCAACTATATACCCCTTTGAGCCATTTGATGCATAGAAAGATGCAGACTTGTTTACCTCTTTTGTATAAACATAACCAGTTTTAAAGTGATTTTCGAGAGAATCTTCTATGTTTGAATCATCTTTAAAGGTAATATAATAATTTATGCCTTGGCTTTGGCTTAAGTCATTGACGGTCTTTTTTAAGTTGTTTAAAGATGATGACAAATTACTAATATTGTCTAGTATTGAGTCCGTTGTTGAGTACGGTGTATAAGTATAATAATATAGTGCCCATCCGTCACCATAATAATCGCCCTGTATGTATTCTGTAGTCATACTAGCATCGCCCCAAATTTCTATCAGTACATGCTCTTCATTTTCGGAATAATTCGGAGCATTTTCCTCAATCTTCACTAGCCATTGTGCCCCATCTTCATCATGGAATTTATATCTCCCCTCGGAATAATCAGGAAAAGTCTTCGCAATATACGCTATATAACCACAATATTTATCATCGCCTGTATTTGCAAATGTCGTACACTCATTCCAATCCGTATTCAGTACTCCTAAATCAATCCAATCATATTTATTTAGCGCCTCCTTCATTTCATCAATAGTGGCATAATAATAAGTACGAAATTCCCATTCATCATCGCTAGACCATCTGGTCGCATGAATATATCCTTTTTTACCATCGCCGTTATTGTACCAAAATTCAATCAATGCAGATTGACTGTCTTCGCCAATATTTTCATTTCTTTCTACTCTTATCGACCATTCGTCACCATCATCATCTGTAAAATTATAATTCCCCGCTAATGCATCCGCGAAAGTTTGTTCAACATAAATATTACTAGCGTTATTCCCTTCGGAATCCGAATAAAATCCGCAATACTCGTCCTCGTCATCCGTGTCCTTGAACCGTACCGCACAATAATCCGATGTATTTATGTTTCCAACATTAATCCATGCTTGCGCATCCTCCCCGTCAATTCCGTCGACACCATCCTCCCCGTCAATTCCGTCGACACCATCCTCCCCGTCAATTCCGTCGACACCATCCTTCCCGTCAACTCCGTCGACACCATCCCTTCCATCAATCCCGTCGACACCATCTTCCCCATCTTTCCCATCACTACCATTAGTGCCGTTCTCTCCATCTTTCCCATCTTTCCCAGCCAGCGCCTTCAAGTCAACTAATTTAATCCATTCCGATGCGTCCGAATATTTCCATAAAATCGCATCGTTTTCAGTCTTAATTTTTACCTCTCGCCCCGTATTTTTCCCAGATGCCAACGTCTCAATCTTTACTAAATCATTCCATTCCGTCTCGTCTTTATATTTATATTGTACATATTCTTCCGTTGTTCGAACCTCCATATCCATATACGAAGTTTCCGGGTTAAAAGCTTTGAAAAGCGCCATGCCAGTACCAATCAAGCACAATGCAATTAATGAAAAAAAGATAATATTTATTTTATTGTTTGCTTTTCGGGGGGGGTAATATTTTTTGCACTACTCATAACATAAGTATAACATAAGTTTTATTAAAATTTTTATGCTATTTTAAGATTTTGTAGCACCACAAACAATCATTATAGACGATGTGCTATAATAAAACCATGCAATGGGACCTCGCCACAAATACTATCCTCGTCGCCTCGCTCGCGGCGCTGGCGATTTTTGCTTTTCTGGCACTTTTTCAATGGATTCAGCGCAAATCTCTCAAAAAAGTCGACAGTCCGCTTCTGCTTATACTTATCCCCTTGATACTTATGGTTATGACTTATTTCATTTTTGATAAAGTTGTCATCTTAAACACCCGTCCCGACGGCTCCGGCGAACCGAGCTTCCCTTCGACCCATGTTATGGTCGTTGCCACGATTTTTGCCATTACTGCGATCATTCTTCCGAACTATATTAAATCCAAAACCGTTTGTGTTCTTCTCGATATCTTAATGTCCGTACTTACGATACTCGTTTCCATCGGTCGTATTTTTGCGAATAAACACTGGCCCTCCGACGTTTTCGGCGCCTTGACTTTTGCCGCAATTTTTGCGATAATTTATTATCTAACTATAAGGAGAGCTAAACATGAGTAGCATTTTTACCAAAATAATCAACGGCGAAGCCCCTTGCTATAAGATTTATGAAGACGATAAGACTTTTGCCTTTCTCGACATCAACCCTGAAACTAAAGGGCACACCCTTGTCATTCCGAAACGAGAAGTCGACAAAATTTACGACTTAGAAGACGAAGACTACGAGGCTCTGATGCGCACTGTAAAAAAACTCTCGAAGCATATGGAAAAAGTTCTCGGCGCTCGCACTCTCTGGAAAGTTGTCGGTATCGACGTTCCTCATGCGCACGTCCACCTCGAATCGCTCGACGAAACCTGGTTCCACGGTCGCCATCTTGAATTCACTGAAGACGAATTCAAACAAATCCAGCAAGCCCTCAAGCTCGAAGCCTAAAAACAGTGTATCTTCCCTATTTTCCCCATTTATGTTAAAATAAAACTATGAAATTCTCGAGTAGTTATGAACCGGGGGAGTATGAAAGCGATATTTACGCCGCCTGGGAAGCCAGCGGTATCTTTAGCCCGAAAGTCCCGACTTTCCCTGTCGATAGCGACAATGATGGCACTGATGATCGCGAAAAAGATGCGAAAAATACTTTTTCTATCGTTATGCCACCTCCGAACGCTAATGGCAATCTTCATATTGGACACGGCCTCACTATCGCTCTCGAGGATTCTCTTACCCGTTACTACCGTCTGAAAGGCAAATCCGCTTGGTACGTTCCTGGCGCCGACCACGCCGGCTTTGAAACTTGGGTTGTTTACGAACGTGAACTCGAAAAACATGGTCACACTCGCTTTGAATATAGTCGCGACGAGCTTTACGCTCGGGTTTGGGACTTTGTTGCCTCTCAACGTGGTAATATGGAACTCCAACTCCGCGCTCTCGGCACCTCTTGTTCTTGGGACGATTTAACTTTCACCCTTGACGAAAACGTCATCGACCGTGTCTATACCACTTTTGAAAAAATGTGGAACGACGGCATGATTTACCGAGGCGAAAAACTCGTCAACTTCTGCCCCAAACACCAAACCGCCTTCGCCGACATCGAGGTCGAATATAAAGACGAAAAAGGTACCCTGTGGGACATTGCATATGAAGTGGCTGGCGATGAAGATGATAAATCAGAAGATTCGAGAGCATTTGCGACAACGGGAGCAAACTTCGAAGCGAGCCCTGTGACGACAGGCGCGAGCGAGAAGGATCGAGAAGCGTTTAATTTATCATCTATTGTTATTTCCACCACCCGCCCCGAAACCTTATTCGGCGACACCGCCATTGCGGTCAACCCGAGTGACGAACGCTACAAAGACCTAATCGGCAAAACGGTAAAATTACCTCTGACCGATCGCGAAATTCCGATTATTGCCGACGAACACGCCGACCCTGCTTATGGCACCGGCGCCGTCAAAATCACCCCAGCACACGATTTCGACGATTTTGAAGTTGGCGAGCGTCATAACCTCGAACGCATCCAAGTCATCGCCGAAAACGGCACTATGATCAACGTCCCCGAAAAATACAACGGTCTCACCACTGAAGAATGTCGCAAACAAGTCCTAAAAGACTTAAAGGCCGGCGGATATTTGAAAGGCGAGAAAAAAATCGAGCATTCCGTCGCGCATTGTTACAAATGTGGTGCCACTATCGAGCCAATGCTTAAAGAGCAATGGTTTATCGATGTCGAAAAACTCGCCAAAGTCGCAATCGAGCATCTCGAAAACAATGAGATCAAATTCCACCCCGAAAACAAGCAAAAAGTTTTGATCAATTACTTAAAAAATCTTAAGGATTGGAATATTTCTCGCCAAATCCCTTGGGGTATCGCCATTCCGATGTTTAAGAAAGTCACTCTCGAGGCAACCGACGAGCCGGACTGGATTTTTGATCGTCGCACTAATCTTCAGACCATCGAAAAAGCCGGCGTCAAATACGTCCGCGACGAAGATACTTTTGACACTTGGTTCTCGAGTAGCCACTGGCCGATTGTCTGTGCAAATTGGACCGAAGAAAACTTCAATCCTTACTACCCCTTAAACGTCATGGAAACAGGCGCCGACATTCTCTTCGCTTGGGTTGCGCGCATGATTATGATGGGTCTTTACGTCACCGGCGAAGTTCCATTTAAAGAGGTTTATCTCCACGGTCTCGTTCTTGATTCTCACGGCAAAAAAATGAGCAAATCCAAAGGCAATGTCATCAACCCTATAAATCTCGTCGCGAAATACGGTTCCGACGCCTTCCGCCTCGGCATTTTAAGGGGCCGTTCGGCAGGCCTAAATCAAGCTTTCTCCGAAACCTCCGTCACCGCTTCGCGCAATTTCTGTAACAAACTCTGGAACATCTCCCGCCTCGTCCAAAATATCGTAGATGAGGGGGTGAACAGGGCTCAAAATACTTCATTTCGAGGGGATCCGGAGCCTGGCAAGGCGAGGAATAGCGCCACGACCCCTGTGGCGACAGGGGTCGTGGACGCGCCCCGAGAAAGGAATATTTTGAGCCTATGCACTACAGACAACATGGGCGAAGATTGGATCTGTCGCGAAATCAACGAATGCCTAAAAACTTTAGACTTCAGCATGAAAAACTACCGTTTCGCCGAAGCCGTCGAAGTTTTATACCAGACCATCTGGGACAAATACGCCGACTGGTTCTTGGAAAGCCAAAAACTATACAAAAACGTTCCTTTGCTAAAACGCACTCTCGAAACTCTCCTAATTGCCCTCCACCCCTTCGCTCCCTTCGTCACCGAAGCAATCTGGCAAAACCTAAGTTGGACCAACGGCTTTATCGCTAATGCTAAATGGCCCGAAAAACTGCAATATGACCCGATTTCAGCCGAGGAATTCGAAAACATAAGAACTATCGTAAATGAGACTAGAACGACCTTACAGAGCCTTCCAGGCACTAATAACGCGAAAAAATATGCCTTGCTTTTCGATAACGACAGTCTAGTCCGCGAAAATGAACTTTTGATTAAAATTTTAACTAGAGTTCCGGCTATTAATTCCCTCGCCGGCGCCCCTCGGGGTTTGAGGCTCGCGCTCGCAAATCACGAACTCTATCTCGACGTCCCTGAAAAAGTCGTCAGCGAATACAAAAGCACTTTAACCGAAAAAATCCTCTCCGTTGGTCGCGAACTTGATGCTCTTAACCTTCGGATGATGAATCCGAACTACGTTGAAAAAGCTCCGCCTGCTCTCGTCAAAGAAACTCGCGATCAAATTGTCGAAAAAGAACGTCTTATTTCGCGTCTTAAACAACAACTTTCCCTCATTTAGCTCATGCGTTTCATCAACCAACAAAAAATAGCCTAGAAGGCTATTTTTTGTTGAATTTATCAAGGTCAAATAGCGGTGTTTTGTCTTCGTCGATAATTCCCTGCGCCTTTCGCAATAGCTTTAATAACTTCTCTTCCGACGAAGCCGATCCAACATGCACCGTCTTGACCACTCGTTCCCCTTCCTTATAAACCACCTGCACTCCAGTCGCGCCCGAAGTTGTTTTGAATTTTCGTATAAAAGCCATATTTTATATTGTAGCACACTGGAGCCGAAAAATTTTCCACCTAAAATCCTCATGTTTTTCCACCAAAACACAAGCAAAATCAAAAGCTTATTCCCCGTTATGCTAGCAACCACGACGGCTAGCAACCAACCTTGACAAACCAACCCGCTCGCGCTAAAATTAAATTAACAACTAGCATCCGGGACTGGAATAGTTGGGAATCAGGTGGGCGAACATTATTTAGCAACCGACTTAAAACCTAAGCCGGAGATTTTGCATAAGCGAAAATAAAACGCTTGAGCTGTCAAAAATAAGCACGTGTTTTTTGGATGTTTTTGGCATTTTAACAGGGAAGAAATTAAAATAAGTGGATTCTGTGCTATAATTAGAAATAATGAAAATTCCGATCACGCAATCAAAATTATGGGAGAAACTTCAAGCTGATCTTGGTGAAACCAGTTTTTTCGAACAGAAAAAAGATTTTCAATATCTCGCAATTCTGAAAAAAACACCGCTGGGGAATTATCTTTATCTCCCCTATGGACCGATTTACAAAAATAAAACTGGCTTTAAAAACGCGTTAATTTCGCTCGAAACCCTAGCGAAAAAACAAAGCGCGGTCTTTATCCGGATCGAGCCTGCGGACCCAAATTTCGCCTCCTACGCCCCGAAAAACGCCAAAAAGACTACCGATCTTAACCCAAAAGAAACTTGGATTTTAGACTTAACAGGGAAGGAGGAGGATCTAAAATCCCGTCTTCCGTCGCGATTGTTGCG
>CAVDXX010000008.1:30757-35996 GCA_963613175.1 bacterium
CCTTAAAAATATCGCTTTTAAAAATGTCATCGCCGCTGGCCTCGTCTTCGACGACCGCACCACCCGTTACAATCTCCAAGGCGCCCAATCCGAACAGGGAAGAAAACTCCACGCCACCGGCATTTTAACCATAAAACTCATCCTCGACGCGGTCGAAAAAGGTCAAAAAACCTTCGATTTCTGGGGCATCGCGCCCGAAAACGCGCCCAAAGATCACCCCTGGCAAGGTTTCACCAGTTTTAAAAAGACCTTCGCCGGCACTGAGGTCGACTACGCCGGCACCTATGATCTCGTCCTTAACCCCACGAAATACCGCCTCTACTCACTCCTCCGTAAATTTAACCGTTTAATAAGGAAATAATATGCAATTTATCGAACTCGAACCTAAGGAATTTCGTAAATTCGCGGATAAACACCCGAACAAATCTTTCTATCAAACTCCAGAAATTGCGAATTTGCGTGAACAAAACGGCTGGACGGTTTATTATTTTGGCGTCAAAACCGCCGGAAAACTCGTCGCTGCCTCTCTTATCGTCGCAAAACCAGCCTTTCTCGGCAAATCGATTTTTTACGCCCCAGGCGGTCCGTTAGTTGATTACGAAGACACTAAAGTTCTAAACTTCTTCATCCGTCACCTCCGCCACTATGCCAAAACCCACAACGGTTATGTTTTGCACATCGAACCCTATTATGAATTAATCGAACGCGACCGCGCCGGCAAACCAGTCGAAAACGGCTTTAATCACCAAAAAGCCCTCAAAAATCTCCAAAATCTCGGTTTTAAACCCCTAAAAACCTCTGACGAACCGAAATATGCCTTCGTCTTAGAACTAAAAAACCGCACCCCTGACGAAATTTTTGCTGACCTTAAACGAAACACTAGAAATCACATCCGCAAAGCCGAGAAAAAAGGCGTCAAAATCCGCGAACTCAGTCGCGCCGAACTTCCAATTTTCAAACAAATCACCGAATCCACCTCTGCCCGTCGCAACTTCGCCGATAAATCTCTGAAATATTACGAACAAATGTACGACCTATTCGCCGACAGAGGGGAAGTAAAGTTTCTCATCGCTGAGGCGCCAGCCGACACCCCTTCGAGAAGCATCCCGATCTCCGCCGCCATGTTTATCCTCTACGGCGACGAAGTCATCTACCTGTTTTCCGGCAGCGACGAAAAATACATGAAAGAATACAACGCTCAATACCTCATTCAATGGCATATGATCAAACATGCCGCCGAACACAAATTCAAACGCTACAATTTTTACGGCATCAATGGTCTCCCCGATCCAAACTCGAAAGACTACGGAATTTACGACTTCAAAAAAGGTTTCACCTCTGAAGAAACTGGCCGCGTCACCGAACTTCTCGGCGCCCACGAACTCCCGACCAACCAGTCTTTTTATCAGCTCCACGATCTCCTTCACCGACTAAAACACCATTAATGTGCTATAATTTCCCTATGAGCTCACAAGGTCTCACCGAGGAACAAGTTAAAAAACGCATCGCCGAGGGCCGAGTTAATCATGCTCCTCGTCAAAACAGTAACACTATCTTAAAAATTATCCTAAAAAACACCTTCACAATTTTTAACCTCGTTAACCTTATTCTCGCCTTGATGATCATCTCTGTCGGCGCCTACAAAAACCTATTATTCAGTCTCGTCGCCATCGCGAACACTTTGATCAGTATTATTAACTCCATTCGCGCCAAAAAAACAGTCGACAAAATGCGTCTCACCGCCGAACAAAAACCCACCGTTATCAGAGACGGCAAACCGCGTCAAATCCCAGCCAGCGCCATCGTCGATGGTGATCTCCTCGTTTTTAAACTTGGCGACCAAATTATCGTTGATTCTAAAATCGAACAGGGAAGCGTCGAAGTCAACGAATCCTTCATTACCGGCGAACAAGATAATATCGAGAAGAAAAAAGGCGACACACTCACCTCTGGCAGTTTTGTCGTTTCCGGCACTTGCCAAGCCACCGCGACCTCTGTTGGCGCTAACAATTTCATCAACAAACTCGAATCCGATGCTCGCACCATAAAAACTGCTGATTCCAAACTCTTTAGTCTCATTAACAATATCGTCAAATATATCTCTTTCGCTCTCATTCCTATCGGCATTTTACTCCTTCTTGCCCGCTTCCGCGTCCCCGACACCACCCCTGAAATCGCCGTCACAAGCACCGTCGCCGGCCTCATCAGTATGATCCCCGAGGGACTAGTACTCTTAACCAGCAGCGTTCTCGCTCTCGCTACTATGCGTCTGAGTCGTCAAAAAGTCCTAGTCCAAGACCTCTATTCGATCGAAACTCTCGCTCGCGTCGATACCATCTGTCTTGACAAAACCGGCACCCTCACAACTGGCAAAATGACTGTAAAAGATTTAATTCCAACCGAACCTCACAATAAAAAGGCCCTTGAGAACGCGCTAAAGCTTATTCTAAGCGCCCAGGACGTCGATAACGCCACTAGTAGCGCTTTGAAGGAAAAACTGCCGGGAACGGCCAAATTTAAGCCCACAGAGCCTATTCTCGAGGTCATCCCCTTCTCCTCCGACCGTAAATATTCCGGCGTCAAAACCGAGTCTGCCACCTACCTCATGGGCGCCCCCGAATTCCTCACCGATGAAAAAACCGCTTTTCCGGGTCAGTATCGAGTAATAGCAGTAGTAAAAGATGATGAACATCCTTGTTTGAGGAGCATATTTTCCGACGGGGAAAATACGGAGCGACCGAGCCCCGTGACGACGGGCGCGAGGGAGCGTTCCGAAAATAAGGATGTTCATCATCAATTGCTAGGATATGTTCTCCTCGAAGACGAACTCAGAAAAGACGCCAAAAACATTATTGATTTTTTCAAACAAAACGACGTCGCTGTTAAAATCATCTCTGGCGACAATCTAAAAACCGTCACCACCATTGCCGAAAAAGTCGGTCTTGAAAACCTCAACCCAGTCGACCTCTCGGCCCTAAAGTCGCCCCTAAATTACGCCAAGCTCGTTAAAACCTACAACATTTTCACCCGCGTCAAACCCGCCCAGAAAAAATCGCTCATCAGAGCCTTGAGAAAACAGGGAAGTACCGTTGCTATGACCGGAGACGGTGTCAACGATATTCTCGCGATGAAAGAGGCGGACTGCTCCATCGCCATCGGCGAAGGTTCTGACGCTGCTCGTCGCGCGGCTAAACTTGTTCTTTTAAACAGCGATTTCGCCGGCGTCCCGAACGTTATCGCCGAAGGCCGCCAATCCATCAACAACCTCGAACGCTCCGCCACCCTCTTCCTCAGTAAAAACACCTACGCCGCCATTCTCGCTCTAATCTTCATCATCATCCCGCTCGAATACCCCTTCGCCCCGCTCGAAATGTCGCTCCTTAATTTCGCCTGCATCGGCCTCCCAGGCGTCATTCTCGCTCTCGAGAAAAACACCGCTCGCGTCAAAAACCGCTTCATCACTAACATTCTCCAATACTCCGTCCCGACCGGTCTCACCGTCGCCATTTCGATGCTCACTCTCTCAATCGTCGCCGAAATCAACAATTTCTCTCGTCCCGAACTTATCACGTCTTCCGCTCTTATCACCTTCGCTATCGATTTCATTCTCATCCTCTGGATTTCTAAACCCCTAAACCTCCTTCGCCGCCTGCTTCTCCTAGTCATTTTTAGTATCATTGCTCTCGCCCTTTTCGTCCCGCTCTTTCGTAATTTCCTCGATTTCACCCTCCTCACCCCCGATAAACTTCTCATCGTCGCTCTCCTCATTATCACGAGCTACGCCATTTTCTTCCTCACCCGCCGTTTTTTCGCACATTTCACCGCCAAATTCCTCAAATCCCACCCCAAAATCGCCATCTAATGGTTAAAAACCGAATCAACGGTCATTGACATTTTCAATGGTTTTTGCTACAATCAACGGTAAGGAGAAAAAATGTACACCGCCACGATTAATCAAAACGGACTCATCTTATTAAATAAGGCCGCTCGCGAAGCTCTCGGGGTAAAATTGGGCGATCGCGTGACGATAAATTTTTCAAATCACGCCGCTGTTATCGAAAAAGAACTCAGCGACGAAGAATTTTTCGCTAAGCTCGATGACTTGAAAAGTCCTAAAACCAAACAAAACATCCAAAAATTCGCCGGTAAAAACGCGGACGAATTATTCGAACTCGCAATCAAAAAACAACAGAAAAAAAACACGGAGAAATAAAATGGCCACCGATTCTATCGACACTAATATTTTACTCCGCTACCTCCTCGGCGATGTTCCAAAGCAGCGAAAACTCGTCGCGATTTTTTTGCGCAACTCGAAATCTTCGCACTATCTCTCGAACCAAGCCTTACTTGAATCTATTTACGTTATGGAAATTGTTGAAGAGATGACTCGCGACGAAATTATCGGTTCGCTCAATCTGTTTTTTTCTCGCTATAACAGCGTGCTTGAATATGACCGTAACCTGTTTGACCTAGCAAGCACCTCTTATCGAGAACATCCGAAATTATCTTGGGCAGATTGTGCTCTTGCCGCCGAAGCCGAGCTGAAACAGCGCGAACCACTCTTCACATTTGACAGAAAACTTGCCAACCAACTTCCGCAAGCCAAGCTTCTAGCCTAGCTCTCAATCGAAATCCGCGGATAAATATTCAGCGCATACGGATTTGCCGGTTTCACCCCTGTCAAAGTCTCATAGTACGCCGCCGCGGCCACCATTGCGCCATTATCTCCAGAAAATTTCAGTGAAGGGAAATAGGCCTCGGGTAATGCCTCGCGCAAAGCCTGATTCGCCGAAACTCCCCCCGCCAGCACCACCGCCTGCGTTTCCGGATATTGTTCAAGCGCCTTTTCCAACTTCTCCACCAAAATATCCACCGCCGTCTTTTGAAACGACGCCGCAAAATCACACACTTGTTGTTCCGACAAGTGATTTTTAAGGTCATGCGACGGATGCGAAATTGGAAGGTCCAATTCTTTCTGCACCGCCCGAAGCACCGCTGTTTTTAGTCCTGAAAACGAAAAATCCAACCCATCAACATTCGGATGCGGCAATCGATACTTATTCGCATCTCCCTTCGCCGCCACCTTAGCAATCGACGGCCCGCCGGGGTAAGTCAGCCCCAAAATCTTCGCCACTTTATCAAAACACTCCCCAATTGCATCATCTCGCGTCGTCCCCACAATCTCAAACCGATTATGCGCTGACATCTGTAAAATCTGTGTATGCCCCCCCGAAATCAC
>CAVDXX010000009.1:0-12088 GCA_963613175.1 bacterium
GCGTGTGTCGCGTGGTTGTCCGTATCGTTTCTTGTTTCGGGCTTTTTCGCCCTCCCGGACTTCCAGGAAAAGTGTGAAGATGTATAATGTGAAATATTCTGAAAGAGTGAAAGATGATTGGCAATAGCTAAAAACTTTTTCGAGGGGATGGTTGAAAAGTTGGCTGAGGTGTGATATAAGAGGAGCATGGATAAAACTTTTTTCTTTTATGATTTGGAAACGTCGGGGCTGAAGGCGCGGGAGGACAGGATTATGCAGTTTGCGGGGCAGCGGACGAGTATGGATTTGGAGCCGATCGGCGAGCCGGTGAATATTTTAGTGCGAATGTCGGACGATGCATTGCCATCGCCGAAGGCGATCGCGGTGACGAAAATTACGCCGCAAAAAACTTTGGAGGAAGGGATTTCGGAAGCGGAGTTTTGTCGGTTGGTGACGGATGAAGTTTTTACGCCGGGGACTTGTGCGGTGGGGTATAATACGGTGCGGTTTGATGATGAGTTTATGCGAGCAACGTTTTGGCGAAACTTTTATGAACCGTATGAATTCGAGTGGAAGGATGAGCGGTCGCGGTGGGATATGTTGGACGTGGTTCGGCTCACGCGGGCGCTTCGGCCGGAAGGAATTACTTGGCCATTTCGGGAAGATGGTGCGCCGACGAATCGACTAGAACTTTTAACGAAGGAAAACGGTTTGTCGCATGAACATGCGCACGATGCGCTGTCGGATGTGTATGCGACGATTGCGGTGGCGAAAATGATTCGTGAAAAACAGCCGAAGTTGTTTGAATTTTTGTTTAAGATGCGTGGAAAGCGAGAGGTGGCAAAGCTGGTGAATTTGACCGATCCGAAGCCGTTTGTATATGCGAGTGGGCGATATGCGAATGAGTTTAATAAGACGACGGTGGCGTTTCCGCTGACGGCGGGACGAAATGGGACTGTGGTGGTGTTTGATCTGAGGTTTGATCCGGAAGAGGTTGCAACTGAAGATTTATTCCCAATTGCGAAAGAATTGTGTTTAAATAAGTGTCCAGCGGTGGCGCCTGTGTTGGTGCTAGAAGCGAAGGGGGAGGACGGGATTAGTGGATGGGAGCGGATTGGATTGTCAAGTGAAAAAGTGGAGGAAAATTTGCGAAAATTGGTGGCGCATCCGGAATTTGCGGAGCGGGTGCGGAGTGAGTTTGAGAATCGGCCGGAATTTGCGCCGGCGGTGGAGCCGGAAGCGGCGCTGTATGACGGATTTTTGAATGATGCGGATCGAGTGAAGGTTTCGGCGGTGCGAGCGGCGTCGGCAACGATGGACGCGGGCGGCGCGAAAGTTGATCCGGCAGCGAAATTGGCGGATTTTCATCCGGACTTTGCCGACCCTAGGTTGCCGGAATTATTGTTGCATTATAAAGGCCGGAATTTTCCAAAAAGTTTGTCCGAGGCGGAAATGGAAAAATGGGAAAGTTATCGCCGGGCGAGACTTGAGCGCCAGGCGCCGAAGTTTTTGAAAGAACTAGAAGAAATTGAGGATGATTTTATAAAAGAGGAGCTGATGCTTTATTTTCAATCGCTGGGAGAGGCGGAGTATTAGAGGAAAATAAAATGACTCACACAAACAGTTCGAAAAATTATTGGATGAAAAGTGTTTAAGAACTTTGGAACGCCGAGCAAAGAAGCTAGGCAAAAAATATAAAATAATGATCGTGGGGACCGGCGATTTTGTTGCGGTTTTATGCGTTTTTTTGAATTAAAAACACACTTTTGAAAAATTAGAGTTTTACGGAAGAAATGGCTTTTTTGAGGGCGTTGATGGATTTTTGGAGGGCGATACCTTCTTGCTCGGAAAGGTTAAGGTCAAGACGGCGAATGACGCCGGTACGACCGATGATGGATGGGAAGCCAAAGCAAACGCCAGAGAATGGATCAAGCGAGGAAACTGACAAAACTCGGCGTTCGTCGTTAAAAATACAGTTTAAAATGCTGGCGACACAAGTCGCGATACCATAATAAGTCGCGCCTTTTTTCTCGATGATGTCATAGGCCTCGTTTTTGACGAAGTCGGAAATGTCGGAGCGAGTTTTTGCATCGAAAAGTTCGGCGAGAGGTTGACCGCCGAGGTTTGCAGGCGACCAAAGGGTGAGTTCGGTGTCGCCGTGTTCGCCGATTTGGTAAGCGTGGACGGATTTTGGGTGGACATTTAGATAGCCGGCAATGCGGGTTCTTAGTCGGGCAGAATCCAAGACTGTGCCAGAACCAATAACTTTTTCAGCCGGCAGACCGGAAAATTTCATCGTGAAATAAGTCAAAACGTCCATTGGATTCGATACGACAAGAAAAATGCCGTTGAATCCGGATGCCATGATTTGTTCGACCATACCTTTTAAAATGTTGACATTTTTTTTGAGCAAGTCCATTCGCGTTTCACCCGGTTTTTGATTCGCACCAGCCGTAATCACCACGACATCGCAATCATGCGCATCGGCATAAGTGCCGTTGTGAATTTTAACATAACTCGGCGCAACCGCTAACGCATCGCGCAGATCCATCGCCTCGCCTTCGGCATCCTTCGCAATGATGTCGGTTAAAACGATCTCATTAACGGCAGTGCGTTGGTTAATTAAAGCAAAGGCGATCGACGCACCAACATTGCCGGTCCCCACGATCATGATTTTATTATTGTCCATATAATTATTATAGCACAAGCGGAATAATATGGTATAATGGTTTTATGAAAAAGTTTTTCGGGATAATCTTCTATTGTATCACACTTATGCTTATTTGTCAACCTTTACCAGCGATGGCAAAGGGGATAGGGATAGATGTAGAGAATTTTTACTTCGAAGATTTTACAGCGGATTATTATGTGACGAAGGATTCGGATGGAATTTCGCATATGAAAGTGATCGAGGAGATGACGGCAGTCTTTCCGGATTACGAACAGAACAAAGGAATTGTGCGCAAAATCCCGTTTACAAATCAGGCTGGGAAAAATATTGTGCTGACAGATTTAACGGAATCGAATATTAAAGTAACTCGCAATGGACTACCAGAGATGATTTACAACCTTGAGCGATATGGTGATTATTATGAAGTTCGCACTGGAACGAATGTTTATGTGACGGGGAAACAAGTTTATCGGTTTGAATACACTTTTGATAAAGTGGTGACGGATTTTGGCAATTATCAGGAAATATATTGGGACACGAATGGAACGGGCTGGCCGCAAAAATTCAATAATTTGACCGCGCGGGTACATTTTGACGATGAAACAAACACGACACTTACGGGCAATACGTGGTGCTATGTTGGGAAAAATGGAGAAAAAGGCGAAAATCGTTGCAAAACTAAGAAAATTGTGGACGGTTTCGAATTTTCGACTACGAATTTAAACGGAAATGAAAATTTGACTTTCGATATAGAACTAAAGGCGGGCAGTTTTACGATCCCAGAATTAGATGGAAGTTATAAGCCGTTAATCATTGTGGCGATTGTTCTAGGAGTTTTTATAATAGTTTGTTTATATCGGCCGTTGAAAAAATGGCTAGAGATGAAGCCGAAGAGACAGTTTTACAAGAATTTATTTGTAAAACCGGAATATCAGCCGAATCCGCATTATTTATTGTCTGAATTGGGGACGATTAGCTTTAAACGAAAGGGAAACCTAAAGGTGGCGATGCTGCTTGATTTGGCGGTGCGAAAAAAAGTGGAAATTGTAGAAAAAGAGAAAACGAGTTCAAAAACGAAAAAGAAGTGGGGTGTGAGAATTAAGGAATTGACAGATTTAACAGAGGAAGAGATGAACCTTTTAAAATTGCTGAACGGAGGAGGTCGTGGGCTTGAAGAGGGAGTGTTGATCGAGATCCAAGAACGATTGCCAAAACGAAAAATACAGAAAATACAGAAAATACGAAGATTCGATAAGGCGATTCATAAGATAATTGACAAAAGATTGAAGAAGGACGGGTTAGTCGAAAACAATTTTAAATCAACAAAATTCATTGATAATATCGGAACAAAATTCATTGATATTATCGGAATAAAATTGCCGGTTAGGGGTCGCGTTATGATGTGGATTATATATTGGCCGATAGTGGTTGTGTATATTTTCCTTGCGGTTACATTTGGAGTTGAAGCCATTGCTGGTTTGTGGGAAAATTTTTATGGCGGAATAGCGCTGTTGAGAAATGAAATGCATTGGGGAGTTTTTATTGTAGTGTTGATTACTATAATAATACGGAAGATTATAGAACGCGACCGAAAAAAATTTAAATATTTAACAGAAGATGGTTTGAAGATTGTGCGAGAAATGGATGGCCTGTATTTATATATGAAAATGGCGGAAGCAGAACGGATTAAACTTTTGCAAAGCGTAGAGGGAGCAGACGCCTCACCAGAGGGGGTTGTGAAATTGTATGAAAAATTGCTGCCGTATGCGGCGATTTTTGGACTAGAAAAAAGTTGGCTAGTAGAACTACAACAGTATTGTCAAACGGAAAACATGGCAGTGCCTAGCACTTTTGGTACGGGAGTTAGCATCCAAAGTCTGTCTGAATTTTCAACCAGCGCATCATCATCATTCGCATCTTCATCATCTTCTTCGTTCTCATCGTCTTCAGGTTTTAGCGGCGGTGGAGGCGGCGGTTTCTCCGGTGGCGGCGGAGGCGGCGGTGGCGGCGGCGGATGGTAGCCAGACCTAAAACGAATAATATAACTTTTTTGAAGTTTGTGTTATAATAAACGTAAGTAGATTAGTTAATCAGGTTGAGAGGAAAAGAAAATGGATCCAACGAATAATTTAACAACAAATCCTAATCCGACGGGGGCGACGCCGGTGTCGCCAGCGGGGACAACTCCGTCTGGTGCGACTTCGGTGGCGGGGGCTAGCACAGCGCCGATAGGAAATCCGGTAAGCGCAATGCCGACGCCAACTCCGGCGGCGGCAGCGGGCGGGATGATAACACCGCCAGTGAACCCGATTATAAATCCTGGCGGAAATGCGGGAGCGGTGCCGAATGGAAATATTTATGGTATGGAAGGGTTGTCGGCGACAGACCCGATTATGCAACCGGAGCCAGCGCCAAAGCCAGATCCGGTTGAAGAAGAATTGAAAGCACCAATGAAAGCGGCGGCGCCAGCTCCGGGGTCGATTGGTTCGGCAGTTTCGGGTCCAGCGGTAATGGCGGATGGCGAAATGCCGACGGAGAATCCGTTTGCGAATAGCAATCAGAAACAAACCCCGAGTGTTGCTTTTAATGATCCAGCGACAGAGCCTGATCCGATAGCGATGAATGGTAGCACGCCGATGAAAGCAAAAAAGAAAACCGATAAAACCACTTTGATTGCGTTGATTGTTGTGGCGGCTCTAGTGGTGGTGGTGTTGATCGTGGTGTTAGTTTTACAATTAACTGGCGGCAATTCAAGTTCACAAACAAAACCGAATACAACAATTTCGGAGCCGGTAGATGAGGAAGAAGAAACGACCGATACAACTGATACCGAATCGACAACTAACACAGATGCTTCGAGTACGACGACTGATGGTATGACGGAAAATACAACAAATGGCGCAACTGATACTACGACGAACACAACGGATACGGCAGACGGAACGACGGGGACCGATGCGACGACAAATACGACAGACGCTGCGAACACGACAAACGGAACTACCGGGATTGACGCGACAACTAACGCTGCTGGTGCCGGAACAACAGACCTTTAAGCGTTGACCCTGATTATAATATATTGTAAAATATATTTATGACGAAGAAATATATTACAACGGCGATTCCGTATATGAATGGAAACCCGCATATTGGACATGCAATGGATTATTGTTTGGCGGATGTGTGTGCGCGGTATTATAAACTGCGGGGGGACGAGGTGCGATTCCAAGCGGGGACTGATGAACACGGTAGCAAAATCGCACAAAAGGCGGCGGAATTAGAAATCCCGACGCAAGAATTCGTGGACCAAAAGGCTGAAACTTTTAAAAAATTTATCAAAAAGTTGGGGGTGGAATATACGGATTTTGTGCGAACGACAGACTCGGAGCATGAGCGACGAGTGCAGGAAATTTGGCGACAATTAGAAAAGCATATCTATAAGGCAAATTATGAAGGTTGGTATTGTACGGGATGCGAACGATTTGTGACTGAGAAGGAATGTAAGGAAAATGAGGGAGTTTGTCCTGATCATCAAAAATCATACGAAAAATTGTCAGAAGAAAATTATTATCTCAGAATTGCGGATTTTAAGGAAAGTATAACTTTAGCGATTGAAAATGACGAAATGCGGATTTTGCCTCTCTTTAGGAAGAAAGAGATTTTAAGATTACTTGAAGAAACGCCGGATGTGTCGATCTCACGGCCGCGAACGCAGCTCGAATGGGGCGTGCCAGTGCCGGATGATGAGTCGCAGGTGATGTATGTATGGATGGATGCGTTGGCGAATTATATTACAGTTTTGGGATATCCAGAAATTGACAAAGAAAAGGCTTTGGAATGGTGGCCGGCGGCGGCGCAATTTGTCGGAAAAGATATTTTGCGTTTTCACGCAATCATTTGGCCGGCGATGTTGCTCGGTCTCGGATTACCGTTGTCGAAAACTTTGGTTTCACACGGAATGGTGCTAGCGGATGGACAAAAAATGAGCAAATCGATCGGGAATGTGGTCGATCCGTCGACGGTGATTGATGAATACGGCGTGGATGCGTTTCGATATTATTTTTTAAGGCACATCGACACCTTCAACGATTCGGATTTTACGTGGCAAAAATTTGAGCAGGCATATAATACGGAATTGGCGAACGATCTAGGGAACTTAGTGCAGAGATTGGCGACGCTGGTGAAGAAAAACGAAGTGGCGGTGGAGCTCGAAGGTGTCGGTAATGGTGATGGTGATTTGGTGACTAATTTTGTGGCGACGGGTAAAACTTTGCCAGATGAATATAAGGAATTGATGAATAATTTTCAATTTGCAAAAGCTTTTGATTATACTTGGGAAAAAGTTCAGGGAATTAACAAGCAGATTGATGATGAAAAACCGTGGGCGCTAGCGAAAGCGGGGGAGGAAGAAAAGTTGGCGCAATGTTTAAGCGGATTAGTGCAAGAGTTGTTAAAAGTTACGATTTTGCTTTCACCATTTATTCCGAATGCGGCAGAGAAAATTTACCGAATTTTCACGGCAGAAAAAATTGTGCCGCCGGGAGAACCTTTGTTTCCAAAGAAATAAGCTGTAGTAAAAAGAAAGGTATTTATCTTTTTCGGACACGCTCAAGGGCGCTCGCCCAAGTTTACAATCCGAAAAAATAATTTTCACTATGCAATTTATAATAAATTTTAGAAACCTTTAAATATAAGGCCTTATGTAAAAAAATATGAGTTTAGATACGAATTAGATACTAAAAAATTAAAAGATATTTATATTTCTCGGTAAAAAATAAAATTGAAAATACACGTTTGGAAGTAAAAATGAATAATAAACTTACAACGAAAATAAGTGTGAAAGATAATTTAATAGGAGCTATGAGAATTAATAATAAAGATTATGTTTCTCTTACTGATTTAGCAAGATATAAAAATCCTAATAATCCAGGTGATGTTATAATAAAATGGATGAGTAATAAGAACTCATTTGATTTTTATTGTTTATGGGAAGAACTTTTTAATGAGAGTTTTAAACTAGCGGAATCTCGCGAGTTTAAAAATGATTCGGCAAATCAGTCATTTACAATGAGTCCATCGAGATGGATAAGTATGACTAATGCAAAAGGATTTGTGAGTAAGAGAGGAAAATATGATGGTGGAACTTTTGCTCATCCTGACATTGCTTTGGAGTTTGCATCTTGGATAGATCCAGCTTTTAAGTTATATTTAATTCAAGAATTTGAAAGATTAAAATATAATGAAACATACCAAGAAAAAATAGAATGGTCAGCAAGAAGAAGCCTATCTAAAACAAATTATAGAATTCATACAGATAGCATTAAAGAAAACATAGTGCCTACACTTACAGATAAACAAAAATTGTTTGCATATGCAAATGAAGCAGATGTAATAAATGTGGCTTTGTTTGGAATGACTGCTAAAGTTTGGAGAGAGAAAAATCCTGATAAAGAAGGTAATATTAGAGATTATACTGATATTTTACATTTAGTTGTTTTATCAAACTTAGAAGTATTGAATGCTAGTATGATAGAAAATAATATTAGTCAAAAAGAAAGACTTGAAAAATTAAATATGACTGCAAAAAGACAAATAACTATTTTGACAAATGATAGTAATGTTATGGGGATAACTAAATTAGATAATCAAAATTTAATTGGAGGAAAGAATGAATAAGTATTGTATGATTGAAGTGGCTTTTGACAACATGATAGAAGTAAATAAAATAATTGATGTTTTATTATCTAAAAAGCTTGCTGCAAGTATTCATATTATCGAAAGTAAAAGTAGTTGGAATTGGAAAGGAAAAAGAGAAAATAGTAAAGAGCACTTATTACAAATAACAACTAAAATAAATAAACAAAGTGATATTTATAATGAAATTAAAAAAATTCATAGTTATGAATGTTTTGAATTTGCCATATTTGGGATAAATACTATCAGCAATGATTATATAAAATGGATTGATGAGGAAGTTAATTGATTATGGATGAAGATAGAGCGAAACATTCTTTAGCAGTAGCTAAAAAAATGGTAGAAATAGCAAAAAAATATAATATGAATGAAATGGATATTAAAAATTGCTTTATTATAGGAATTAATCATGATATTGGGTATGAATTTTCACTTAATAAAAATGAGCATAATAAAATAGGTGGAAAAGTTTTAAAAGAAACTGGTTTTAAATTTTGGAAAGAAATATATTTTCATGGTGAAGTCGATATAGAGTATGAATCACCATATTTAAAAATTCTTAATCAAGCAGATATGCAAATTGATAAATTTGGAAATGATGTTGGATATGATAAAAGATTAAAAGATATAAAAATAAGATATGGAGAAAATTCAAATACTTATAGTAAATGTTGTAAATTGGTCGAAAAGATTAGAATATCTAAATTATAGTTTAACATAGTTATGCTGAGTGTAGTTAAATGAAAAAATGCCGAAATATAAAGGTTTTTAAAGTGCTAGGTGAAACCAAATGAGAGATAGCAAATAGCAATAGGCGATATACCCGTTCTTTTCGGACACGCTCAAGGGTGCTCGCCCAAGCTGATGGTTCTCAAAGAACGGGTATATTGCCCTGACACTATTAAAAATAACCTCCTTGCGGAGGTTATTTTTAAGTTGAAGTTTTTAGTCTTCGGCGGAAAGTTTACCGACAAAATCGGAGAGATAGAATCCAACTACGCCGCCAATCATTGGGATGAAGGCGTAAGCCGAAAGAGCTTGAAGAATACCACCAACAACTTCGCCAAAGCTACCGGCTTCGGTCGGGAAGATATTCATCATCATGGCTGTTGCTGGATTCATGATAAAGTTGTTGCTCAAGCCGAGGAATGCAGCCGAAGCAACGTAGCCGACAATTATCGCGAGGATTATCCCGCCAGCTGCGACTGCACCAAAAGTGAAGACGCTGCGTTTGTATTTCAACGCGCGTGCGAAGAAGAAAGCGATGATTACTGCGCCGAGCAATTCGACAAACGCTACCGACCAGAAGCCACCGTCAGCAATAGCAGTTAAGCCTTGGATGTCATAAGCAGAATCACCACCGGCAAGATGGAAGCCGTTAAAGATCAACCAGCCGAGCCAAGCACCGACGATTTCCGCGACAATATACATAACTCCGCGAATGACCGACATTCGGCGCGAAGCCATCATACCGACCGTGATCAACGGATTTAGGCAGGCGCCGGAGAAGGCATAAACCGCGATTAAAAGCGCAATCACTGCAAAGGCGTAGGTTGCGACGTTCGGCAAGCCCATAAGCATGAGCGAGAAAAAGAGCAATGTCAAAAATAATGTGCCAATAATCTCGCCAAGTAGAGCACCATAAAATTTATGATTTTTGAAGATCGTGAGAATACTCTCTTTCTCTTCATATTTTTTTGCAAAAAATCCCGACAGGCAGGATTTCCCGGTCGCCGCCGTCTGGGTTTTTGAAGCCTCGATTTCTGTCGTCTTAACAGTCTTCTCAGCAGAGTTCTTTGTCGATTTATCCTTATTGGATTTCGTCGACGTTTTCGACTTTTTAGTCGTCATAGATAACCTCCATTTAATGATATTGGTTTTATTATAGCATAAAATTTGTGATATAATGAAAAAATGGGTGTAATTGTAAACAAAGAAAATACTAAAAAAAATGAATTGACGCGACGGATCGATGCGGATTTAAAGGCGAAGCAAATTGCTACGGCGAAAATCGATGGAAATGCGGATCCGGATTTCGCGGAAGATACGGAGTATGTAAAAAACATGAAGAAAACAAGTAAATTCGGCTGGGTTTGGATCGTATTAATCGTTTTGGCGATTTTGTCGATCGTTGTGATTGCATTTCTTTAATAGTGAATGTCAATTCAACCGCGAATTGTAGCTAAACCTAGAAAAAAGCATGGGGTGGTGGTATAATATATTATATATGGAAGAAATTGAGGAGTTAAAGCGGGAGCTGAAGCAGGTTAATGCTGAGGCGGGGAAAATTCGCGAACTGCCGGTCGAAAAGCGAGCGGAATTTGGTAAGAAAATTAACGCTAGGCGGGCAGAGATTTTGACGCGGATTGAAACGGCGGAAAAAGAAGCGTTGAACGAGACGGTGGAACCGTTAGATACGACGGCATGGTCGGGGGTGAATGAGAAAATGCCGGAATTTTATTCGATTTCGATGGGTTCGAAACATCCGCTGATGACGGAACTTGACCGAGTAGTGGAAATTTATCAGTTGATGGGCTTTACGGCGGTTGAATCTAGGCAGTTAGACGACGAATTCCATATGTTTGATGCGTTGAATTTTCCGAAAGAACATCCGGCGCGAGATGGTTATGATACTTTTCGGACGGAGGAAGGTTTAATTCCGCCGGCGCATACTTCGACAATGCAACATCGAGTGTTGAAGAAATATCGGGGCGAGTTGGAAAAAAATGGCGAGATTGCGGTGGTGGTGCCGGGGCGAGTGTTTCGAAATGAAGATGTCGACGCGACGCATGAGCATACTTTTTATCAATGCGAGGGCGTGTATGTGTCACGAGATTGTACGATGGGAGATATGCTTGGAATTTTGCGTGAGTTTTTTGAAAAATATTACGAGCAAAAGTTAAACATTCGGACGCAGCCGGGATATTTCCCGTTTACGGAGCCGTCGCTTGAGTTTATGATTGAAAAACCGAAGACGCTGGGCGGGAAAAAGGGCGACTTTTTGGAAATGCTTGGGTGTGGAATGATTCATCCGAATGTGCTTAAAATGGCAGGAATCGACCCGGAAAAGTATCATGGGTTTGCGTGGGGCGGGGGTATTGACCGGCTGGTGATGCTAAGATATGGATTAGACGACGTACGACATTTTGAAAGTGGCAATCTTAATTTCTTGAGGGAGTTTTAGAAGATGAAAATTAGTTTGAATTGGTTAAAGCAATACGTGGATATTCCGGAGACGTTTTCGAATGAGGAATTGATTCAGTTGATTGGTGCGCGGTTGGTGGAAGTCGAGGGGGTGATTGATGAGACGCATAAATACGACAAGATTTTCGTGGTGAAGGTCGAGAGTTGTGAGAAAATCCCGGAAACGCATTTATCGCTGTGTCAGATTAATAATGGTGGCGAGGAATTAGTGCAAGTTGTGTGTGGAGCGCCGAATGTACATGCGGGAATGCTCGCGGCGTGGATTGCGCCGGGGGCGGTGGTGCCGGCGAGTGTGCATGAAGATGCGCCGTTTGTGATTGGCAAGCGGAAATTACGCGGGTATGAGTCGAGCGGGATGCTGGCCGGAGCGGATGAGTTGGATTTTGGCGATGATCATTCGGGAATTGTCGAAATTGATCCGACTATGGCGAAACCAGGAGATTTGCTCGCGGATGTGTTCGACTTGAATGATTTGATTTTGGAAATCGAAAATAAGTCGCTTACGCATCGGCCGGATACGTTCGGGATTGTTGGGTTCGC
>CAVDXX010000009.1:12311-24357 GCA_963613175.1 bacterium
TGTCCGCGCTATACGGCGGTAGTGTTGGAAAAGCATGGCGAAATGAAGAAAAAGTATTTAACGTGGGTTGATACTATGCTGTCGAAGGCTGGAATGCGACCGATCGATCCGATTGTGGACGCGACGAATTTTACGATGCTGCTTACTGGACAACCTTTACACGCGTTTGATTATGATAAATTCGCGCAGGTTTGTGGGGGCGAGCCGGAAATTGTGGTGCGACGGGCGAAGGTCGGTGAAAAAATCGTGTTGCTGGATGAAAAAGAAGTCGAACTCGATGAAAATGATATCGTGATTTGTGCGAGTGAAAAGCCGGTGGCGCTTGCTGGAGCGATGGGCGGCAAGACGACAGCGATCGATGAAAATACGCGGAAAATTATTCTGGAGTCGGCAACTTTTTCGCTGTATAATTTGCGCAAAACCCAAATGGCGCATGGGATTTTTTCGGAAGCGATTACGCGATTTACAAAGGGGCAACCAGCGGCACAGACGCTCGCGGTGGCGGAGATTTGCGCGGAAATGCTTTCTGGTGGATTTAGGGTCGTTGACGTCGCGGACACTTATCCGGAACCGGTTGAAGCAACGGTTATAAAAATTACAACGGATGAAATTAACGGGTTGCTCGGAACGGAATATGCGCCGGAATTAATCGTGAAAACTTTAGAAAATGTGAGATTTAAGGTCAAAACAGAAGGCAAAAAGTTGACGATCGAAAGTCCGGATTGGCGAACGGATATTCATATTAAGGAAGATATAATTGAAGAGGTGGGGCGGCTTCTCGGGTATGATAATATTGAGCCGACTTTGCCGAAACACAAAACGGCGGGGAGAAATGAGTTGTTTGATTTGAAGAAACAAATTCGAGAAATTTTGGCGCAATTTGGCGCGAATGAAGTTTTGACTTATAGTTTTGTGTCGGGAAAGTTGTTAGAAAAAGTCGGGCAAGACGCGAAAGAGTCGTATAAAATCGTAAATTCGATTTCGCCGGAATTGCAATACGTCAGGCAGTCGATTGTGCCGAGTCTACTCGAGAAAACTTATTTGAATGAAAAATTGCCGGTGGAGAAATTTGCGATTTTTGAGATGAATCAGGTGTTTTCGAAAAAGTGGGGGATGAATGATGAAAATGTGCCGGCGGAGAAAAATAAATTAGGATTTGTGATTGCGGAACGTAAGAATGCGGAAACGGCGTTTTATACGGCGAAGAAATATGTGGCGGAGCTACTGAAAGAATTTAATATTGAGCCGGAATTTGTGCCGTTTGAGAAGGTGAAAAAAACTGAAAAATTGGCGGAAAGTGCACCGTTCGAACCGAAACGGTCGGCGGAGATTTTGGTGGATGGCGAACGTCTCGGCGTGATCGGTGAATTTAAGAATTCGGTACGACACGATTTTAAATTGACGCCGTATCTTGCGGGTTTTGAAATTGATTTAGACGTGTTGATGGCGAAAAAATCGCATGAGAAAAAGTTAGATTTCAGAAAACTCAAACATGAAGATGTAACGATTGAAACGGATAAAACTTATGCAGAAGTTTTGACGGAATTAAAGGCGAAATATCCAGAAGCGAAGATTACACCAGGGACAGTTTATCAAGCGGACGGTCAGACAACAAAAAATATCACTTTCCATTTGGTATATTAAAACAATTATGCTATAATCGGGTTATGATATTGCTCGATTCGGTGACGAAGAAGTATGCTACTGACACGGAACCGGCTCTTGATGATGTATCGCTACACATTGAGCCGAACGAGTTCGTGTTTTTAGTGGGGAAATCGGGTGCTGGAAAATCGACCTTGATGAAGATGATCACAAAAGAGGAAACTCCGGATTCGGGAAAGATTATTATTGGTGGAATTGATTTGGATTATGTGAAAAAACGGCATATTCCGGGTTATCGACGACGACTCGGGGTGGTTTTTCAGGATTTTAAGTTGTTGCCGCGACGCACGGTATATGAAAATGTAGCATTTGCGCTCGAAATTGCGGGAATGAGTAATAAAGAAATTCGACGGACGGTGCCGAAAGTTTTGGAGCTGGTTGATCTTGCGGATCAGGCGAAAAAATTCCCGAATCAACTTTCCGGCGGGCAACAACAGCGGGTTTCGATTGCACGTAGTGTGGCGCGTCAGCCGAAAATTTTGATTGCGGATGAGCCGACAGCGAATTTGGATAAGTTGACGACTGAAGAGATTATGCAACTACTTAAAAAAATTAATGATTTCGGGACGACGATTTTGGTGACAACCCATAATGAAAACGTAGTAAATACTTTGCAAAAGCGGGTGATAACTTTGAAGCACGGCAAAATTGTTGATGATCAAAAAACAGGCGGGATTTATAAGTTGGACGAAACACCAGCACCGAAGCGACCGATACGAGTGGTTCAGACTCCAGGACACGCATTGAAAACGAAAACTGGTTTGGAAGGAATGAAAAAGAAGGTAATTTAAATGGTGGAAAAAATTACAAGGGCGGAAAAAGAACAGAAGCTAAAACATATTTCGAAAAAAAGCTTAAAAACGATGCAAAAAAATCGTAGCCGGCATGCGATGCGAGATAAGGCACGGGTGATGAAATATGGGACGAAGAGTTTCGGACGTAATATTTGGCTGTCGACGGCGGCGACGGTAGTGATGGCAGTGACGTTGATTATTTTGTTTGTGACGATTGTGGCAAGTGTGATTTTGACTAGTACTGCGGAATTGATGAAAGATAAAATCGATATTACGATTTATTTTAAGCCGAATACATCGCGTGAGGTCTTGACGGATCTTGAGAATCGGATTAAAGAGGATTCTAATATTAAATCGGTAGAAACTGCGACTTCGGAAGAAGAATACGAGAAGTTTTTACAGGAAAATGAGGGTAGCGAAAGCATTACGGGGATTATGGATGATGAAATGATGCAGTTGATGATAGATAAGATGCAGGCGACGATGCGGGTGAAAGTTTATAATGTAGATAATTTAGATAGTGTGAAGAAGATTGTTGATGAGGACGAGCTATTTACGTCGAATACAGATAAAGAAAAGGCCCCGACTTATGATGTGAATCGGGCGGAGATTAACACAATTACTTCGTGGGCACGAATTGCGCGGATGGGCGGAATTATTTTCGCGGCTGTGTTCTTGGTAATTTCGGTGTTGATTATTTTCTCGACAATCCGAATGGCGATTTTCTCGCGGAGAGAGGAAATTTACATGATGAAATTGGTTGGCGCAGATAAAGGGTTTATTCGCGGACCGTTTTTGGTCGAGGCGGAGATTTGCGGTGTGATTGCAGGGGTGGTCGCGGGGGTGATTTCGTATTTCGGGTTCGAAGTCTTGTCACCAAAATTAGAAAATTACGGTATTGATGTTTCGCAGATTAGTAATATTTTGGAATCGAACCAATTAACTCTTGTGTTCCTCGTATTTATTGTTCTCGGCACGTTGATTGGACGTATTTCTGCGCATCTTGCGGTTTCGAAATATTTGCATAAGACACATTAAGATTGAAAAAACTTGCATTATCTAAAATGCTTATGCTATAATAGAATTGTGAAAATAAAAAACAAAAAGTTAAATAAAAAGTTTTTGCTTTGGATTATGGTGGTGGCACTTTTGGTGGTGCCAATTTTGAATTTTGGTTTTAGTGAATTGGATGCGAATGCTGTGCCTGAATGTACTGAATGTGCTGAAGCGGCGGCAAAAGAAGCGGAGGCGAATCGAAAAGCGACCAGCTCGGCTGGTTCAGCGAATGCCTATCAACGAAAAGTAAACGATATTCAGACGGAAATCTCTGGAAAAGAAACCGAAATTGCGGAGTCGGAAGCGGAAATAACCAAATTGAAGGCAGAAATTGAGAAAACCGAAGAAGAGATTATGAATGACCAAGAAGCTTTGGCGGAGCTTTTGGTGAACATGCATTTCGAATCGGATGCGGAGCCAATTCGAATTTTGGCTGGAGCGAGTTCAATTTCGGATTTAGCAGAAAAAGCAGCGCGAGAAGAAGTGGCACGGGAACAAATCAATGCGCAAGCGCTAAAAATTAAAGACGAAAAGAAAGCTTTGGAAGAAAGTCGAACTCAAGTTGAAGAAAAATTGGCGGCGCAACAAAAAGCAAAAGAGGAAATGATCGAAAAACAACAAGAATTGCAAAGTTTGGTCGCAAAATATCAGAATGATGCGGATGCTTATGAAGAAGTAGCGGCACAAGCACGGGAAGAATATCAGAAAGCTTATCAAGAATGGGCGACGAAGTATTTGTCTGGTGGTGGTGATAGTAGATATGCAGGTGGTTTTAATACTTATCCGTGGCAGGGCGATTGTCCGGGGCGACAAGACTATTATTTGACTTCGCTAAATAACAGAGTTATTGGTGGTTATGTTTGCGAATGCGTGAGCTATGCGGGCTGGAAAGCGTATGAACGATATGGCGTAGCGCTTAGCTGGGGAAATGCATATTCGTGGGATGATAACGCACGAACGGCAGGTTATCGAGTCGACAACAGTCCGGCGGCAGGCACGATTGGGCAAGTTGATGGCTATCCATATGGACATGTGTTTTGGGTGGAAAGTGTAAATGGCGATGGTTCAATCAATGTAACGGAATATAATAATGCTTCTGCAACTTATCTCTATTCTGGAAGTTCGCATTATGGCGACTTCGGAGCACGAACAATTCCGGCGGGCGAAGTTGGACGATATAATTATATTCATCTTTAATTTGTGATATAATAGGCTTATGGAAAAAAAGGTAAGTTTAGGCAATGCGATTATTATCGGCACGGTGATGGCAGTGCTGGGGGGAGTTTTAGGGGCGAATTGGAATAATTGGTTTGCGGGATTCGCGCCATATCTTGGGTTTGAAACGGACCACGGTTCGGAGGTAGATTGGTCAGAATTGAATGAGGTCTATAATAAGTTAGCAAATTCTTATAACGGCGAAATTTCGAAAACGGACGTGATCGAGGGGGCGAAAAAAGGTTTGACTGAGGCACTTGGCGATAAATACACGGTTTATATGGATGCGGATGAGACGACGGAATTTTATGATGATTTACATGGAAATGTTGGGAGCGGAATCGGTGTAGAAATGGGGTTGCGCGATGGTTATGTGCGAGTTTTGAGGACTTTGCCGGACAATCCGGCGCGAAAAGCGGGGATTCTCGCGGGTGATATTTTGTATAAAGTAGATGGTGAAGAAGTTTACAATCTATCAACGGAAGAGATTGCAAAAAAAGTGCGTGGTGAAACTGGATCGGAAGTGACGGTGACGGTGGTGCGTGATGGCGAGGAAAAGTCGTTTACGATGAAACGTGAAGAAATTAATAATGTTTCGGCTTATGTGGAATATTCGGATTCGACGGCGATTGTGACGGTGACGCGGTTTGATGAAGACACGGGGACGATGGTGCAAGGTTTTGCGAAAGAGTTTTCTGGTAAAGGCGTAAAGAAAGTGATTTTGGACCTGCGCGGAAATGGCGGGGGATATGTTTCGGCGGCGAAAGATTTGCTCAGCTTGTGGATTGATAGCGATACGATTTTATTGCAAAAGTCGACACATTTCGGTAATTCGGAAGAAAAATCGAGTTCTGGGAAAGCGACTTTGAAAGATATGAAAACAGTGGTACTAGTGAACGGCTCGACAGCGTCGGCATCAGAAATTGTCGCGGGAGCTTTGCAGGATTATGGTAAGGCGACAGTTGTGGGGGAGAAAACTTATGGCAAGGGTGTGGTTCAGAACTTGTATAATTTGTCGAACGAGACGACTTTGAAAGTGACAACTGCGGAATGGTATACACCGAAAGATCGTTCGATTAACGGCGAAGGGATTGAGCCGGATGAAAAAGTTGAACGGTCATACGAAGATATTAATGCAAATCGGGATCCGCAGCTCGACAAGGCGAAAGCGTTGTAATGAAAATCGTGATCGCCACGGCGGTATATTATCCGATGATTAACGGCGTGGCGGTGTTTTCGCATAATTTAGCGGTTGGATTGGCGCGGCGCGGACATGAAGTTTTAGTGATTTGCCCGTCACAAACTGGCAAGGCTTCGACGCGGGTCGAAGATGGAGTGAAAGTTTGTTATGTAAAATCGATGAATGCGCGGGTCTATCCGGACCAAATTCACAAAGTGCCAGCGAAGAAAAAGTTTTGGTATAAGCATGGTTTAAGGGTATCGGTTTTCCCGGGTCGAGAAGTGAAGCGAATTCTTATGGATTTTCGACCGGATGTAGTGCATGTACAAGTTTCGGATCCGATTGGGCTGTCGGTGGTGGCGCAAGCGCAAAAAATGAATGTTCCAGTGGTGACGACGGAGCATAATCAACCGGAAGTGATTACCGATCCGCTGAAAATGCCGAAGTTGCTGAAAAAACCGGCGAATGCGTTGCTTTCGACTTATTTTCGAAATCGACAGAAAAAGAGCGATTTTGTGACGATGCCGACGAAACAGGCGATAAATAATTTACTTTCGACACATGAGATTAAGGTGCCGGTGGCGGCGGTTTCGAATGGGGTTGATTTGTCGCATTTTCAGCCTGGCGAGAAAGCAAAAAGACCGACGGTGGTTTATGTTGGGCGAGTTGATCCGGAGAAAAAGGTGGAGTTAGTAGTGCGGGCGTTTCGAGAAGTTTTGGAAAAAGTGCCAGAGGCGGAGCTTTTGATCGCGGGAGATGGAGTGGATCGGGTGCGGTTGGAAAAATTGGCGCGGGAGTTAAAGCTAGAGAAAAGTGTGAAATTTTTGGGAAAAGTTTTACCGCCGGAATTATATCGAGTTTATCAAAAAGGTTGGGTGTTCGTGACGGCATCGGAAATTGAGACGCAGGGGATTGTTTTAATTGAGGCGGCGGCATCGGGGTTGCCACTAATCGCGGTAAATCGCGGGGCGGTGGCGGAGATTTGTCTTGATGGCAAAAACGGTTTTCTGTGTACGCCGAGATCGATTTCGGAACTTTCGCAGGCGCTTGAATCAATTTTAACAGATGAAAAAATGCGAAAACGATTTTCTGAGGCATCAGTAAAAATCGCGGCGGAGCATGATTTCGAGCGGACTTTAGATCGATTCGAAAATATTTACAAGAAAGTTATGGTAAAATAAAAATATGGAGGATAAGCGAAAATTTAATCCGTTAGTTTCAAAGGCGAAAGATGATATGACGCCGGGGTTTTTAGGTGGAAAAGGCGGGGGCGAAAAACCGAGCGGGTTAAAAACTGGTCCTGGGAATGCGGCGGCGGAAAATTTGTCTTCGGCGGAGCAGGCGGCTGCGGATGCGGATTTGAATGGGAATGAAGGGGGACTTTACAATGCGCGAAAGAATGAAAACTCGGCGGGGGGTGGACTTTATCGTGCGGGGATAGGTAACGATTCGGGACGTGGAGGAATGAAAAGAGGAATGTTCAGGGGCCGATTTAAAAAAAGCGGACCAATCACGGCGATTATCCTATCGATTTTTGGTTTTGGTGGAATGATGCTGGGAGTGCAGGCTTTTCAACCGTTTGCGATTGTGGAAAATTTGCGGGAATCTTTTAATTCAATGCATATTTCGACTGAAAGACGGTCAACAAAATTATTAAAACGGATGCTGAACTCTGAAGGTGTAAAAAGTCCAGTGAAAGGCTCGATTTTTAGCGGTAGTAAGTTTAAAATCTCTAAAAAACAACGAACGAAATTAGCGGAGCAGGGAATCGAGGTAGTTGATGATTATGATGTAGGCGGTAAAAAACAAACAGTGCTGATAATGGACGATGGTTCTGGCAATAAAACAGTAATTACGGCGGATAATTTTGAAGCAACCTATCGTTCGGATTCAGAGTTTAGAAGCGCCTATAGTGCAGGTTCGCGAACTTGGCGTGGGCATTTTGCGAATTGGTTCGGAACGAGAACGAAAAATTTTCTATCGAAAAATAAGTTGACTCGCGCGCTCTGGAATAATTTCAAAGAAGAAAAAGAAAAAGCGGGGGGAACCTTACGGGAAAGAATTGATATGATGAAACAGAAAATAAAAGAGAAGGTCGTTGGGGGGACGGGGGGTGGAGTAGAGCGCGTGAAAGAGGAGAAGGATGAAAATGGAGAACCGGTGAAAGATGGAGATGGTGAAACGAAAAAAACGAAAGTTGAATCCGAAAGCGAAAGTGTTAATACTAAAACAAAAGCGGATATAGAAGCTAAAATCAATAAAATAAAAGGTACGATTACTGGTGGGGTAGATGCTTATTGCGGAGTTATGGATTTTATTGGCACAGTTAGCCTATTAGTAGTAGCAAATCAGATAGGACAAATATTAAGTGTGACGATTGCGTATCTAGAGGCGATCGATAAAACTAAGGCAGGATATGGCGATGATGCGCCGATCAATGAGATTATGGCAACATTGAACGAATCTGTAGAAACTGAGCATACAGTTTTTGTAGATACCGATAATGGGGAGACAGTGTCGGAGGGGGGCGGTTCTATCACTTTAAAAACTGAGGCAAAAACTAAAACTGGAGAGAAGAAAACAGCGATGCAGTCTGCTGGTATGGCGGCACTTTTTGGCAATGGTCTTGTAGACCCCAATGATGAGAGTGTTCAGAGCTTTAATTTTACGAGTAATTTGGGCAAAATAATGGCTGGAGCAGGTTTGGCGCAGAGTTCTTTTTCGGGATGTCTTTCGGCAAGGATTGCCCAGGATGCCGCTAGTGCAACGTTTGATGCGGTGCTTATGTTTGCCACCGGTGGTCTTGGCAATGTCCTAAAAGAACTTGCTAGTATAGGGGTCAGCTCGTTGTTTAGCCTAACAATCTCAGCAATTGCCTCGGCGATTACCCCGTGGTTAGTTCCGACGCTTTCACGGGATTTGGTTTCCGATTCGGCTGGTGAAGATTTAGGGAATGTATTGGTGCATGGCGGAAATGCTTATCAAGGCAACGTCCATAAAACGAATGGTGGGTCGTTAGCATCAAGAAAGGCTTATAAGCGTTTTGCGGTCGCACGACAGCAGGTAATTGCAGAAGATGCAAAGATCGAGCGCGAGACCCTAAGCCCATTTGATGTCACTTCAAAAAATACTTTTATGGGTACGATTATGACGCAACTAATGTCGTTTAATACGACGAGTTCGTTGACGGGCATGTTTACGACTGGCAGTTCGGTGATGTCATCATCGTTAGTTGCGATGACGCCGACAGTGGCGGCAACTTCGACGCAGATTGCGGAAAAGTTGCCGGATGAAGATGAATATGAACAGACCTGCCCATATTTAGCTTCGATTGGGGCGGTGGGTGATTCGTTCTGTAATCCGTACATTATAACAGATACTGACACTTTGAATATGGACCCGGCTGATGTAGTTAATAAAATTGCGGACAATTTCGAGGATGAAGACGCCAGTGATGGAAATGTAAAAATTAAACAAGATTCGGACCTGATGACCTATATTAAAGTTTGTGGTGAAAGGACTTCGGGTTTTGGAGTTTATGATTCTACTCTAGCGCAGTCTTTCGCAAGCGCTAACACCGGGAATATTGTTGCCGATAGTATTATCGGTGCAGTCCCAATCATTGGCGATGTTCAAGATATTATCAGTAATACAAATATCCAAAAAAACCTTGGATACATCAATGGTGAATCTTGTGTTGCCGATAATGAAACTAGCGGTGATGCCACAAATTGGGAAACCGGTAAATATTATCAACGCTTTATTGAAGATCAATCTCTGATGGAGTCAATGGGGGTGATTAACGAATCGGCGGTAACGACGGCATTAAATGAATATTATGAAGAAAATCCGCTCGATGATTCTTATGAAGGATATTTGGCGCGTTGGTCGGGGCTTTCGAAGGAGACCGTTTCGGATACGCTCGACATTCTATCATATTATGAATATATTAACGAATACGATCCAAGCGAGCGCTATGCGTTTGGAGCGGATGCGGTCGAGATTGAAGATGAAGATGTGTTGCTCGATAACGAGATGGTACTCGCTGGTGATACGCCACTTCTCGGACGGATTGTTTATGCTGATGTGCGAAACCGAAGTTTTGTGGTATAATATGGTTTATGAATAGATACGAACCGCTGAAAATTGAACAAAAATGGCAAGAAAAATGGGAAAAAGAGAAACCATTTCGGGCTGAGATGAAAGAGGGGGTGCCGAAAATGTATATTGCGGAGATGTTCCCGTATCCGTCGGGGGCGGGGTTGCATGTGGGGCATGTGCGGAATTTTACGATTGTGGATGTGTTGACGCGATTTTATGAACAGCAGCGGCTGAATGTGATGCGGCCGTTTGGATATGATACTTTTGGGTTGCCGGCGGAAAATTATGCGATTAAAACTGGCACTTCGCCACAAAAGGCGACGGCGACGAACGTGGCGAATTTTAGAAAACAAGCGAAACGACTCGGGTATGCGATCGATTGGGAGCGAGAGGTGAATACTAGCGATCCGGAATATTATAAGTGGACGCAATGGTGTTTTTTGCAGTTGTTTAAGAAGGGATTGGCGTATCAAAAAGAGTCGTATCAGTGGTGGTGCCCGGTGGATAAGACGGTGCTTGCGAATGAGCAGGTGGAGAATGGTTGTTGTTGGCGATGCGGGCATGAGGTCGAAAAGAAGAAGTTGAAGCAGTGGTTTTTTAAGATTACGGATTATGCGGAGGAGCTATTGTCCGAGATTGATGCGTTGGATTGGCCGGATAAGATTAAGACTATGCAGAAGAATTGGATTGGGAAGTCGGTTGGGGCAGAGGTTGAGTTTGCGCTGGCTGCAGCCGAAGCAACCTCTTCTGAGGACCGTAAGCTTGGGCGAGCGCCCTTGAGTGTATCCGAAGAAGATGGTTGCTCGGCTGCTAACACAAGCACATCTACTCTTTCTCGGGGCGCGTCCGGCCAGCCCGTCGCCACGGGTGGCCGGCGCTCTTCCTCGCCTTGCCAGGCTCCGGATCCCCTCGAAAAAGTAGATTGTGCTTGTCCTGTAGCTTCCGGACGGAAGATTACTGTCTTCACCACGCGGCCGGATACGATTTATGGGGCGACATTCCTCGTGGTAGCGCCGGAGTATCCAGGGTTGGAGGCTTTGACAACTGACGATACGCGTGATGCGGTTTTAGCGTATAAAGCGGAGGCTATGCGAAAGTCGGAGATTGAACGGCAAGAAAATAAGGAAAAAACGGGTGTGTTTACGGGGTCTTATGCGATAAATCCGGCAACGAAGGAAAAAATTCCGATCTGGACGGCTGATTATGTGCTGGCGGGATATGGTACAGGAGCGATTATGGCGGTGCCGGCGATGGATGAGCGCGACCGGGAATTTGCGGAAAAATTTGATTTGCCGATTGTGGAGACGGAACTTTGTGAATTTGGGCAGTTTGGCACGCCAAAAACAACTTATAAAATGCGTGATTGGCTGATTTCGCGACAGAGATATTGGGGTTGTCCGATCCCGATTGCGTATGATGCGGAGGGAAATGCGCATCCGATTCCGGAGGACCAGTTGCCGGTAATGTTGCCGGAGGTGGAGGATTATAAACCGGACGAATCGGGACGGAGCGCGCTCGCGAAGGCGGAAGATTGGCTGACAGTGGAAATTCCGGTGAAAGACCCGAAAACTGGTGAAACACATCTTGAAAAAATGACGCGCGAAACGGATACATTGGATGGTTATGCTTGTTCGTCGTGGTATTTGTGGCGGTATGTGTCGCCGCGGGATTCGGAGTATGCTTGGAATCCAGAAGCGATTAGATACTGGGCGCCGACAGATATTTATGTTGGAGCGGACCATGCAGTGGCACATCTGTTATACGTGCGGTTTTGGTGTAAGTTTTTTGCAGATGAGGGATTTTTGCCGTTTCGAGAACCGATCAAAAAGTTGATTTATCACGGTTATATCAATGCGCCGGATGGGAAAAAGATGTCGAAGTCGAAGGGGAATGTGATTGATCCGCTGGATGTGATCAATGATGGGTATGGGGCGGATACTTTGCGAACATATGAGATGTTTATTGGGCCGGTGGAACTTGATGCGGCGTGGGATCCGAGAAGTGTTGGGGGCGTGTATCGGTTTTTGAATCGGTG
>CAVDXX010000010.1:0-18936 GCA_963613175.1 bacterium
TAAGAAATTAGCACTCGGGGGTTGACAGTGCCAATTTTTGCGCTATAATAGAGGTAGAAAAGGAGAAAATTATGTCACTCAAACCATTAAAAGATCGAATTGTAGCTAAAGTTGAAAAGCCAGCGGAGAAGACGGCGGCGGGAATTTTGCTCGGAGAAGCGAAAGAAAAGCCGGCGTATGCGGTGGTAGAGTCGGTAGGACCAGAGGTTAAAGCTGTGAAAAAGGGGGACAAAATTGTGTATAAAGAGTATTCGACTACGGAAATCAAGGTGGACGGGACGGAATATATTATCGTGAAGGAAGAGGACGTTCTGGCGACTTTATAGAGGTAAAGTTGTGGAAAACCTGTGGAAAACTCGTTAAATGAAGCCTAGAAATTAAAGAAAATTATTAAAAAGGAGAGAAGTTATGGCAAAGAAAATTTATTATGAAGCGGAAGCGCGGGAAAAGGTGCTGTCGGGGGCGAAACAGTTATATGATGCGGTGAAGGTGACGTTTGGGCCGAAGGGTAAAAATGTGATTATTGAGAAAGAATACGGCGCACCGGTGATTACGCACGATGGGGTGACGGTTGCGGAGGCAGTGGATTTGCCGTCTAAGGATGAGACGCTTGGGGAAGCGGTGGGGGCGAAGCTGATTAAGACGGCGGCACAGAAGTTGAATAAGGTCGCGGGGGACGGGACGACAACGGTGACGGTGTTGACCTATAATATTTTAGCGGAGGCGAATAAACTGATTGCGGCTGGAATGAATCCGATGGAGCTGCGTAAGGGGATTGAAAAAGCGGGGGCGGAGATTGTTGCGGGGATTGAAAAGTCGGCAGAGAAAATTGAGGGGTCGTCGGATAAGGTGGCGGAAGTTGCGACAATTTCGGCGGGTGATGCGGAAATCGGTAAGCTGATTGCGGAAGTGATTGCAAAAATCGGTAAAGATGGTGTAGTGACGGTTGAAGCTGGGCAAGGTCTCGAGATGGAAGAGGAAATTGTCGAGGGCTTTTCGTATGACAAGGGGTATGCGTCGCCGTTTTTCGTGACTGATGTAAACCGACAAGAGGCGATTTTTGAAAAACCGCTGGTTTTGATTACCGAGCGAAAGATTTCGGCGGCGAGTGATATTTTGCCGTTACTCGAGAAAGTAGCTTCTGCGGGGAAGAAAGATTTGGTAATTGTCGCAGAGGAAGTGTCGGGGGAGGCACTGTCGTTACTGGTTCTGAATAAGTTGAAAGGCGCGTTTAATTCGCTAGTTTTGAAGGCGCCGTCGTTTGGCGATCGACGCAAGGAAATTATGGAAGATATGGCGATTTTGACAGATGCGACTGTGGTTTCGGAGGAGAAGGGATTGAAGCTTGAGGAAGTGGGGCTCGAAGTGCTTGGTTCGGCGGCGAAAGTAATTGCTACAAAAGATGAGACTACTGTGATTAAGGGTGCAGGTTCGGCTGGAGCAGTGAAAGAACGGATTGCATTGATTAATGCACAGATGGAAAATGCGAAAAGTGATTATGAGCGCGAGGAATTCGAAAAGCGAGCGGCGGCACTGTCAGGGAAGGTGGCCGTGATCAAGGTTGGCGGCGCAACAGAGACGGAAATTGACGAAAAGAAATTCCGTGTTGATGATGCGGTGGCGGCGACGAAGGCGGCACTTGCGGAAGGGATTGTGACTGGTGGTGGGGTGACGCTAGTAAATCTCGCAGCGGGGCTTTCGGACGCGGACGCGGGGGCGCGAATTGTGAAACAGGCTCTCAAGGCACCGTTTGTACATATTATGGAAAATGCGGGGTTGAATGCGCAAGCCTTGCTGGCAGAGGTAGAAGCGGCGAAACCTGGGTTTGGTGTGAATGTGATGGAGCCGGAAAAGGGCGTGGTTGACCTGAAGAAGGCAGGGGTGATTGACCCGGCGAAGGTGACGAAAGAAGCGGTAAAGAATGCGACGTCGATTGCAGCGACGGCGATGACGATGGGGGCGTTGATTTGCGAGATTCCAGAAGAAAAAACTGCGCAGGCTGGGGGCATGGGCGGAGGGATGTATTAGACCTTAAAAGCTAGGCCCAATAAAAATCTCCCGGAGAAAACCTGGGAGATTTTTTAAAGGAAAATTTACATATTGTCAATAGTTTTGACGAGATAGAACAAGGCCTCAGCGCGTTCGGTATCGTCAGGAATTTCCGAGGCGGCTCTATAAGCCGGATCGAGAACAGTATAGTCTTTAAGCTCTTCGAAGATATTGCGATAAATATCGAATTTTTGTGAAGCATTCATACTGAGACGATCGAGCAAAGGGATGAGATCGCGTAGAGCGGCTTCTTTTACCTGATGCATGCTGAGAGCTTCGGAAGGACTAGGCGCAATCGGTGCTGGCGCGGGCTCTGGCGCAGGTGCTGGAGCTTCAATTTTTGGTTCCGGGAAAGGTCCGACTGGTTCGCCAAGTTCGCCAGTATCACCTTCAGGAACCGAAGAAGGCGCAGCGACTGGGTCAGAAAAAACTGGATCGATATTTGTAGTATTAGTGATGCTGTCGATCGCTTTCTGAAGATCGTCGTCAACGTTTTGATTATTTGTAATTCGATTTTGGTCCATTATGCCCACCTTTTTATTATTCTTATGTTTATAATATCACGGATTTTCTAAATGCGCAAGAAGTTTACGATTTTATCGAGAAAATCAAGTTTGACTTCTTCCATCGGTAGTCGAGCGCCGAGTGCATCGACAATACTTTCGCCGTTGTCGCCCGGAAAATAAACTTTAACAGCGAGGCTGAAACGTTTTTTCGGAATGAGAACGATGGAAAAATGAGAATTTTCTTTGAGGACGCCGAAAGCTTTGAAATTCTCGTATCTGTGGAGTTTTTCACCTTCGGTTAGGCCGTCCTTGGAAAGGAGGTATTGGATTTTTCGCGGAGGACGAAAATTCGAAGCGAAAATCGCGATGATGCTGAGAATGATGAGAATAAGAAAGGTCCACCAATTTTGCCATATTGCGAGAGCGCTAAGACTGCCTCCGATGATAATCAAGCCGAGATACCAAACAGCGTCGTGATCGCGCATGACATATTCTTCGGCTACCCAAGAAATATCTTGAACTGCTTGTGCCATGAATTTATTATAGCACAATTTTCGTCTAAGTGGTGAGAAATATGGTAAAATAATAGTAACGGAGGGTTACCCAAGTGGCTGAAGGGGACGGTTTGCTAAATCGTTAGGCTGGGGCGACCTGGCGCGGGAGTTCGAATCTCCCACCCTCCGCCAAAACCGACACGGAAGAATTTATTCTTATGGGGCGGTTTTGAAGGAGGATATAGAGATATTCATCTCCCACCCTCTGCCAGAACAAGGCATATAGTACTAAAGATTATTGTCAATTTTAAATGCCCAGAAATAAACCTACAATTGTTTTGTTTTTTCTCTGGTTTTAGTTTCAAATTACCATCCTTTTATTTCCATACATTCGTTATAAACTTGGTGAAATATTGCATCGCCCTGCATTCCATATTCTGCAGCCAAGCTTCGACAATAGTTTGCGTCATTGGCCGCATTTCTCACAGTATCTTCTATCTCCTTATCTCTTTGTTTTTCCTGAATAAAACCAAATAGAAAAATAGCTCCTAATATAATTAAGATCTATATCCACCAACTATCTTTTTTTACCCTCTTCTTCTTTCATTATTCCTCCAAGTCCTAAGAACTTCCCAGTTAGTCGATTTAAATGTTTGATATATTTCTTCCACTAGTTCTGCGGGAAATGCATCGGATAATGCAAAAATCGTTCAGTTTTCGCCTCCTTTACAATGAGTAGTTAGCCAATATAATGAGCCACCATAATTATCTAAACAATAGCGTATGAGAGCTATAACATCTTCTTGTGGTGAGGCTGCGCCTTTTAGCGCCCCATCGATGTCGAAATAGATTTTGTCTATTTTCTCCACTTTATTAAATAGCTCCTTTTAACTTTTCTGGAGAGGGTCTTTTGCCATCTAGAAAATCGCCTATGTAAAAATCCGAGACTGGTTCTACCCATTTGCCATTTACGAGTTCAGTAAATTTTTCACCATCATCTTTAATGATGCGACTATCGTCTAGCTCTTGAATAATTGGTTTTTCCATATTAGCTCCTTATTTATATTATATCAATTTGATTAATAAATAGAAAACGTGTGTAGGTGTGGTATAATTTTAAGTAGTAGTGGGCTTTATACTGAAAATATGGTATAATTTAGATATGAAAAAGTTTGCAAAATATTTACTACCAGTATTAATTTTAGGAGTGGTGGCGATTTTAGGGGCGTTGCTTTTTACGGGGCAGGTTTCTGCGTTGACCTTGCAGGAAGGCGCGGAGGCGGCACGTTGTGATGGCTGTCCGTCGGATTTATTTGGTAATACTGGGGTGTTTAAGAAAATTACGAATACAATTTTATATATCGTCGGGACCGTGGCAGTAATTATGCTGATCATTGGAGGAATAAAATATGTGATTTCGGGCGGGGATGGAAAAAAAGTGACGGATGCGAAAAATACGGTTCTATATGCGATTATTGGGTTAGTTGTTTGTTTCTTGGCCTTCGCGATTGTGAATTTTGTGATTTCGGCTTTGCCTTCTTCGTCGGAGACAAAATCGAACGAAGAAACCTCGCTTTTAATCGAGTCGGTTGACGGCTAAAATTAGAAAGATGAATTTTTTAGCGCCGGCAGCTTGGAGTTTTTTGTAGGCGGCGTGAATACTGGCGCCGGTAGTCCAGACATCATCTAGTAAAATATAAGTTTTTTCGGGGTCGATTTTAGCGTTTTTAGATAGGGCGTAGGCAGAAGAAGCTTGAGCTTTGCGAGTTTCGGCATCTGAACCGACTTGAACGGTATTTTTAGCGCGAGCTAGAAGCTTTTCAATTTTTATGTTTTGTCCGCGAGCGCGTCGAAGTTTGACGAGGTGTTTGGCGATTTGATAAGTGTGATCGAGGCCGCGTTCGCGAATGTGTTTTTGGATAGTGGGGAGTGGAATGAGCGAAAAAACGTCGGAAGATTGTTCGGCGCTAGATACGGGAAAAATAGCATCAATAATTTCAGCCAATGGAAGGGCGAGCGTACGAACGGAAGAAAATTTGAAATCGTGGATTAAAACACCGATTAGGCCGTCGCGTGGGCCAACAACGAAAACTGGAGGAAGGTCAGGGCAATCAGGGCATTTTCCGGTAGGATTTTCGGCTTTACAATTCGGGCAATAATTTTTATGTGTGGAAATTATGTATTTTTTACAACAATCGCAAAGTGGGTACCCCAACGACCCACACCCCCTACAAGAGTGTGGCGCGAGCAGGTCAAAAAGTCCGATTATTGTTGTGTTTTTTACATTTGAAGGCATATTCTCTTGATTTTACTACAAAGGTGCTGTATAATAAAGCATAACAATATAAGTGGAGGAAATATGGCTCGTACAAACAGTGACGATTTGCTGATGGAAGACGATCTTGCTGCGGCGTTCCTGACGGGAGATGACGAAGTTGTCGCTCCGATTGATACAGGAGGAGCAATTGCGGAAGAGACGATTCCTGAAGAAGTCAACGAAGACATTGAAGATGAGTGGGAAAATACCGACGAGTTTCCGGGACAACTAGCTGTGGATGTCTATGAAACCGCCGACAAATTAGTAGTTAAAGCTCGTACCGCTGGCATCTCGAAGTCCGATCTTGATGTTAGTATTTCCGACAATATTTTGTCAATTTCGGGAATCTTGTCAGGTGAAGAAAATGAGCAAACTACACGATGGCACATTCAGGAATGTTATTGGGGCGAATTCTCGCGAACGATTGCATTGCCGGTACAGGTACGTGAAGATGACGGTAGCGTAAAAGCAGAGCTAAAAGACGGTGTTTTAACAATCACCTTCGAGAAAGAGAAAACTGAAGCACGGAAGAAGATTAATATTCAATAGTCGTTTAAAATATGGTTCTTCCATCTAAAAACGCCCTTTAGGGGGCGTTTTTAATGGGTTGGGAATAAAGTGTTAGGGTGGATTTAAAAAAACGCTCCGCGGAGGGAGCGTTTTTGGATTTGTAAAACTTTATTAGCCAAGAATATTGTTGATTACGAAGTTGACGATAGCAAAGGCGAGAACACAGACCACTAAACCGATAACACCATAGAGGATAGTATCTTTGGCCTTTTTAACCTTGCCAGAGTCACCAGTAGAGGTCATGTAACTCACGCCGCCAATGATAACTACTACGACACAGACAATACCAAGCGCAGCAATAATGGCGTTTATAATACTAGTGATGGAGCTGGTCAAGTCTTCACTACTATCTACCGGATTTACTGGTTTACCAACTGCGAATTGTGTAATAAGTTCTTTCATGTTTATCCTTTATACTTACTTTAAGTTTATTTTATAACGATTTTTAGAAAAATGCAATAGCTAGAATTATTGTTTGAGAATATTTTTGATTACGAAGTTAACAACCGCAAAAGCCAGTGCACAAACAATAAGACCGATGGCAGCATAGAGGATTGTGTCTTTAGCCTTTTTGGTTTTTTGGGAGTCTCCGCTGGAAGTCATATAATTTATGCCCCCAATAATAATGAATACTACTGCGACGAGACCGATAACACCGATGATGGCGTTGAGAATGGAGGTGATACCCGCAGTGAGATCGCCTGAACCACTACAGCCGGCGGCTTCTTTTACTTCAGCAGAGGCGTCAGAATTACAAATATCCGTTGCGGCGAAAACTGATGGGGCACAGAGAGCGTTAATACCATAAAAGCTAGTGATTAAAAATGCGATTGACTTAAGTGTTTTGGGTAATTTCATAAACCTCCTTTGAAATTGTAGTTTCGTTAATAAAACTGGCTTCTTTATTAGCTTCGCGAATCATATTGGAGACAAAAGCGGTGATTATTTCGGCGAGAGCGACAATAATGAGACCGATTAGAGCGTAAAGAATCATTTGTTTTGCCTTTTGAGTTTTTGTCGAATCACCAGAAGAAGTTATATAAGTGATACCGCCGTAAACAACGAAAATCGCGGCGACAATTCCGACCATGCCGATAGTCCATTGAATAAGATTGGTGACCATGGTGTTGGGGTCGATACATGAATTCCCGCTAGTGAGATCACAAGTTCCGATATTCCCATTACCACCCATTAGTGCAATGCGAATTGCGCCCATAATCACGCTTGCGGACATGGTGATAGCGAGACCGATGAAGGCGCGTGCGAGAGTTTTTCTTCCGTTAGCGGCCTTACCTGGATCGCCACCGGAAAAGACATATTGGTATCCGCCATAAATAACATAGCCAATGACGAGATAGGCAGCGATGATGGTAACATCGTTAACAATGTTCGCAACGATAGTCCAGATATTTGCTTTTAAGCTGTCTGTACTATCGATATCGCTGATACCACAATCCCAAGAGGTGAGACCAAGTACGGATCGGCAACTAAAATCAATAGTAAAATTAGCAGCATAAGTTGGCATAACGATAAGAGTCGATGACGAAATAGACACCAACCCGAGAATTGAACAGATAACGAGGAATTTTTTGAATAAGTTTTTCATAATAAATAAACGTTTTCTTTATCATAACACGAAAGTGAGAAAAATGCTAGAAAATATTTTTTGACATAAGCGACAAAAATGGTGTCTACTCTTGACAAAAACAAGTTCGCGTGCTATAATCAAAGTATGCCTTAAAAAGGGAGGCAGGTTTAGACATGATGGAAAAGAAGAAGATAGGAAATAATCTGGGTAAGAATATTTTTAGATTCTTTTTTGCTATTTTGTCAATATTTATATTGTTGACGCCGATGGTAGCGCCGACAACAGTCTATGCTGATCCGGTGGAGGGGGGGACGACGAGCGAAGAAGAAACGAATGAAGAGAATGTTGATTCGACAGAAGCAGAGACAACGGACGAAGAAGGAGCGAATGAGGAGACGACGGATTCTGATGCGACTACGGAGGACTCAACTGGTGATGGTTGTAAGAGCAGTTTAGGGGCGATTGGCTGGTTGGTTTGTCCGACAACAGGGAAAATTGCGGAGGCGGTAGATTGGTTATATGATAAAATTGAGGGGATTTTAGCGATAAATCCGATTTCGTCGGAAGACGGATCGCCGATTTACGAGATTTGGAAGTATTGTCTAGGGTTGACGAATGCCGTCTTTATCATTTTCTTGTTGGTGGTGATTTATTCGCAGATTACAGGGGTGGGAATTTCAAACTATGGAATAAAAAAGGCGTTGCCGAAGTTGATTGTGACGGCGATTTTGGTAAATTTGAGTTTTTTGATTTGTACTTTGGCGGTGGATGTCTCGAATATTGTGGGAAATAGTTTAAGGGGGTTGTTTGATACGGTGGCGAGTTCGGCAGTGCCGGCAAATTCCGGTATGGCAGCTGAAACAAAAATAATGAATGCGGAAATGTTTAGTGCGGTTGCGGGTGGGACGGCGTTGACGATTGGCGGGACCGCTATTGCAGTGGCGGCAGGGTCTATTTGGATGCTAATTCCAGTAGTGCTAGGGGCGTTAGTAGCAGTAGCGACAGGATTAATCACGATTGCGTTGCGTCAAGCGGTGGTGGCATTGTTGATTATGATTTCACCACTTGCGATTGTGGCATATATCTTGCCGAATACAGAACACTTGTTTAAGAAGTGGAAACAATTATTGATACAGATGTTTGTATTCTATCCGATGTTCTCGTTATTATTTGGGGCGTCATCGCTTGCTGGATTTGCAATTATTATGGGAGCTTCGGATGGATTCGGAATTCTGCTTGGGATTGCGGTACAAATTTTCCCGCTGTTTTTCTCATGGAAATTAATGCAGATGTCTGGAACTTTTCTCGGAAGCATCAATGCAAAAATGCGACAAATCACTGCGTCGCCGTTGGCAAAAAATCGAGCATGGGCGGATTCGCACCGAATGCATACGAAGCAGCGTTTTCTAGCTTCGGAACGGCCAATGGCACCATCGCTGAAATTGATGCAATTTGTGTCAAATCGTAAAATAGCACGAGAAGCAGGAATTGATGAGCGTGCGGAATTAGTAAAAGCTCGCGGAATGGCCTATCGTGCTAGACGAAACTATGATAATAATGGATTGCCGACAAGGCGAGGAATAGAGTCGTATAAAGATCAAGCAAGGACGTTGGAGTATCAGCAAATAATTGCACGAAATAAAAATAATATGGAGAGTGGTCTTAGTAGCTTGATTGGCAGTAGGGATGTTGCGGGATCAACCAGAAGGCGGCTAGAAGCACTTGATAATCGAATGATTGTGGCGTCAGATAAATTGAAATTTGAACAAGCACGAGGTGAAAAAATTGCAGCTGACAATGCGGAGAGCTTCTATAAGCGAACTGAGGCGGCGATAAATTGGCATATGGACCAGGAAAATGGATATAAGACAAGCGTGCTAGAAGATGGTCAAACGGTAACAATACCGCGAAAAGATTACAAATTCCACTTTGATCCGAATAGTGTTGACGCGGCGACAGCAGCAACACGATATGCGACGATGAGTGAAGTGATGAATGGGAATGCTATGGATATTCAATTTGCAGCAGCGAATGCGGCGCATGTATATGATACGCAAAAGAAAATTATTGAAACGAAAATGGGAAAGTATTTCGATATGACCCCACCGTCTAAGGATTTGGAATATCGGTTAACGGAAATAACAAAATCAGAGAATGCGGCAGCACAAATAGATACGATTATTTCTGGACTTAGAGTAATGAATAAGCGAGGCGACACGGATGAAGTAAGGAAACAAGTTGAAAATGTCTTAAATAACGGAGACGGAATTCAATTAGGAACACATGCCTCACAATCTTTAGCATCATTCTTAATGTTTGAGGTAAAAGATAGTGATCCATTTTTGCGACGATTCGGAAAATATATTAATTTGGAAACTGCACAGGTGTACAATAAGAATAAACGGCAAAATGAAAGACTGTCGTTGGACGAGTATATAACTGGTGAATATGAAGACTGGGATGCGGAGACACATGAAAGAATGATAGGAAAATCTAAAAAAGGAATAGCAATATTGCTTGAGGGAACTAAGCTAGATAATCTTGAAAGAACGGCGTACAATAACGTGGATGAAATGATTAGAAATGCCTATACCACTAATGGTGAGTTGGATATACAAAAATATTTAGGAAAACGAGCAGAGTTGGAAAAAGCAATTGGGCCAGCGTTCATTTCGGCGAGCTTGAAATATCCTTCGGGAAGTGAACAATTGAAAAATGCCGTGACTTTCTTAACTGGGTACGATGGGGATGTCCCAAAATGGGAAGATCAAGAAAGTCCATTGTATGGCAGTAAAGAGGCAGAAGCATACTTTAGGCAAAACACGGTGGATTATTTGAAGAATCAAACACCAACACAGATTTTTGGATTAAGATCAGATTATCACGGGGCGCTTTTGGAGCATTTGTCGAAAGAATACGAAGAAGCAGATACAACTGGCTGGAGTAAAGAGGCGATTGAAGAAAGAAATGGATATATGGCAGAGCTGGCAGATATTCAAACGCGATATGGCGATTTGTCCCCAGAAGAAGCCCAAAGTAGGCGTAATGCAGACAGGAAGGCACTAAAGGATAAAATGGCGGGGGCGGAATTTAGGCAAATACTCGATTCTAAGGGTATGCTGGGTCAAATTTATAATACACGAAGATCTGGTGCGGCGAATGGCGCGAAACATTGGGTGCGCGGATGGCTTAATCTTGATGACGAGACAAAAGTTAACAAATATCTTGGAAAATTGAAATCTAAACAACATGATGAAGCGAGCGCGCAACAGCATGAAGAGCCACCTGTGACGACTAGTGGGTTCAATGATACCGATAGAGCCTTTCTCAGAACTCGAGTTGAACAATTGCGAAATTCGTTGAATGATATGGATGGAGAGAGTTTCTACAGGGAATCAACAGAATTGATTCAAGATGAATTGCAAGGAATGAGTGATCTAATTCTAAGGAAATACGAAGATTTTTACCAGTCTCTTAATGGGGAAGTCGATGGGCAGACTCTGGAAGAAGAGCTTATAAGTCTAATTGAAGATCCCGAGAATTATAACTAAGTTCATGTCTATATTTGGATAAATATATGAATTTTATATTATAATAGTGAAATAAGGGAGTTTTCTGTAATGGATAACACGAAAGTTTTTTTGGTTCTTAATTCGGGATCGTCGAGTGAAAAGTTTTCGTTGTATGAGGATGAGAATGAAATCGCGGCGCTGTATTTTGAGAGGATTGAGGAAAAGGGGAATAAAAAAGTTATTTGTACATTGACGAGAGCGGATGGAGATGAAGAAAAGATTGACAGGGTTTGGGGTTCGTTGGAAGGAGCGTTTAAAGAGGCAAAGCGAATTTTTAAGGAAGAAGGATTTGCTGATAAAATGCAAGAGTTGGATGGGATTTTAGTGCGAGTAGTGGCGGCGGGGGAATATTTTTCGAAAAATCATATTGTGGATGAAAGAACATTTAAAGAACTTGAAAAAGCGCGAATAACCAATCCGTTACATGTTTTAGGGACGGAGCGAGGAATTAAGAATGCGATGGAGATGTTTCTGGAAGTGCCGGTGATTATGATGAGTGATTCGGAAGCTCTAATGAGAGAAAGTCGGCGAGATACGGAATATGCGTTGCCAGCGGAGATTTTAGGAGAGTTTGATTTGAAACGTTGGGGGGCACACGGGACGAGTTATGGTTATATGATTGGACGGATTTCAGAACTCGGGCTTTTGAAAAAGAAAATGATTGTTTGCCATCTTGGGTCGGGGTGTTCGATGACGGCATTTTTGAATGGCGAGCCGGTATATACGTCGATGGGGGAGACGCCGCTTGAAGGTTTGATGAGCTCGACGCGTGCGGGATCGATTGACCCGACGATTGGGGCGCTACTAGGTGAAAAATTTGGCGCTGAAAAAGCGATTAAAATTATGAATAAAGAATCGGGGTTGTTGGCGCTGGCGGGTTCGGATGATATGCGAGAGATTATTGCGGGAGCGGAAGAAGGCCGAGCGGATGCGGTGAAAACATATAACATGTTCGTAGACGGAGTTGTGGGGAAAATTGGTGAATTTGCGGCAAAAATGGGCGGCGTGGATGCGCTAGTATTTACAGCGACAATTGGCGAGCGTTCGATGCCGATAAGAACTTCGGTTGTTGAGAAATTAAGGTTTATGGGCTTTGAGATTAAAAATGATGCAATGTCGGATAAAACTAAAGGGTATATAAATGTGGCGACCGAAAAATCGAAACCGATTTATATTATTCCGACAAATGAATCGGCATATATGATAAAAAAGGCCGTAGAACTGCTGGGTGAAACAAATTTTTAAAATAATCATGGTATAATATAAGTATATGGCGCAATATAAAGTCCCTCAAGACGTTGAGGCCGACGATAAACTCTTAGGCCCTTTTAGCTTTCGGCAATTCGTTTATCTTTTGATTGCTGGAGTGTTGGTTGCGCTGGCGGTCGGACTGTTTCAAATTTTTCCATTGTTGGCAATCATCCCAGTTCCGCTAGTGTTGTTTTTTGCGGCCTTAGCATTGCCGTTGAAGAAGGACCAGCCGATGGAAACTTATCTTGTGGCAGTGGCTTCGTATTATTTGAAACCGCGAAAGCGTACATGGATGCCTGGACAAAAAGAGACGGCGATTCAGATTACCGCGCCGAAAATCGTGGATGATACGCGAGCGCGTGATATTACAGAGGAAGAAGCGACGCATCGGTTGTCATTTTTGGCAGATATTGTGGATACAGAAGGCTATGCAATTAAAGGAGAAGGCGCAGATCATGTCAATGCGGGATTAATGACAGAGGCGACGATGGCATATGATATGCTTGAGACGAATAATTTTGGGAATATTGCGACAACAATTCGGCGAGATGAAAGTCAAAGACATAACGAAGTGATTCAAGAGATGAAAAATGAAATTGCGAAATCGGAAAATTTAGCGACAAATGGCGGGGAGAAAGAAGGTGTGGGAACAGATGCGGTTTCGAATGCGGAAGTGAGAGCGAGCTTGTCGACAGTAGAACAAAAGTCAAATTTCAATTCGGCAGTGGCGGTTGATCTAACGACTCCGGTGGTGGAAAAACCTGTGGAAAAAACTAACAAAGTCGAGACAAAACCAACAAATCCTAGTATAATGGAACTAGCTAGCAATTCCGATTATTCAGTTGCGACGATTGCGAAGGAGGCTAATCGAATAAAAGAAAAGGAAAAGGGCGAAGTTTTTATATCGTTACATTAAATTATGGATCCACAACAATATCAGCAACCACAGATGATTATACCTGGGCAAGGGCAACCGGTGCAGCCGATGCAGCAAATGGCTGGGCAACCGATGCAGCAAATGGCTGGACAGCCGATGCAGCAAATGGCTGGGCAACCGACGCAGCAAATGCCAGGAGGGCAGCCACAAATAATGATGCCGGCGCCACAGAATCCGAATGCGGCGGCGATGGGTTCGGCGACTCCGGGTGCGACAGCTACGCCACCAAAAAATAAAGACAATCCGCTTTCGACACAGGCAACTTTGAGAATTTCGGAATTACGAGATAATGTCGTGATTATGAAAGACGGTTCGTTTCGAGCAGTGGTGGCGTGCAAATCGATTAACTTCGATTTGATGAGTGAGACGGAGCGCGAGGGGGTGGAATACTCGTATCAAAACTTTTTGAATTCGCTAAAATTTACGACACAAATTTTAATTCGTAGTCAGCGAGTTGATATCGGACCATATCTTGAACGATTGGTGGAAATTCGGAGGAATAACGATAATATGTTGCTCGGGGTGTTGATGGATGATTATATCAACTTTATCGATATTTTGTCGCAGGAAGCGAATATTATGGACAAATCATTCTTTGTAGTGGTGCCATATTATACGTCGGCGGAATTGGAAAAAGATCAACAGGAAACTAAAAATTTTTTCAAAAGTTTTGCGCGAACGAAAGAATCGGATGTGACTAAGATTGATCGGCCTACTTATGATAAAGCTTTATCAGAATTGACGAACCGGGTTGACGCGGTAATGTCGGGATTATTTCAGATTGGAGTTCATTCGGTGCGATTGAATACGCGAGAGCTGGCGGAATTATATTATAACTTCAATAATCCAGACACGGCGGTACGAGAACCATTGGTAGATTTTTCGAAATTGGCGACGGTTTATGTGAAAAAAGGTGAACCACAAAATGGACAAAATGGGGCGCAGATGCAACCCGGAATGATGCAACCTGGAATGAATGGAGGGCAAATGTAATGGGTAGAAAAAAACAACAACAATTGACGGCAGCACAAATCGCAGCACAAAATGAAGCGATGGAAAGTGCGGAAATTCAGCAAGCGTTCGAGCAAGGAACGAATACTTTACGGGATTTGATTTCGCCGAGTGCGATTGAGATTCATTCAGATTATTTTCGGTTAGGAAATAAGTATGGGCGGACACTTTATGTTTATGGCTATCCACGATCTTTGTATACAGGTTGGTTGTCGCCGATTATTAATATTGATGAAGTTATTGATGTGTCGATGTATATTTATCCGGTAGAATCGGCGATAGTGATGAAGAATTTGAAAACGAAGGCGACGCAGCTTGAAGCTTCGATGAATTTGAATATGGAAAAAGGCAAAGTGCGAGATCCGGAACTGGAGGCGACTTTGTCGGATACAGAAGAATTGCGAGACCAGCTTCAGGTTGGTGCGGAAAAGTTTTTCCGATTCGGGCTTTATGTGACGTTGTGGGCGGATTCGTTGGATGAGATGAAATTTGTGCAACAAAAAATTGAGACGATTTTTGGGCAACAAATGATTTTTTCGAAAGTAGCGAATACTCAACAAGAACAAGGTTTGAATTCGGTGACGCCACAATGTTTAGACCAATTGCAAATTCGGCGGAATATGAATACTGGTGCGATTTCGACTTCGTTCCCGTTTACGAGTGCGGACTTGACGCAAGATAAGGGAATTTTGTATGGTATCAATATGCATAATAGCGGGCTGGTGATTTTCGATCGGTTTTCGTTGGAAAATGCAAATATGGTGGTGTTCGCGAAGTCGGGTGCTGGCAAGTCATTTACAGTTAAACTTGAGGCGCTTCGGTCGATGATGGTGGGGGCGGAGATTTTGATTATTGATCCGGAAAACGAATATCAGAAGTTGTGTGATGCGGTGGGTGGTTCGTATGTGCGATTATCTTTAAATTCGGATGTGCGGATTAACCCGTTTGACTTGCCGAAAGTGGTGGACGCGGAAGACGCAAATGATGCACTTCGGGCGAATTTAGTGACTCTGCACGGTCTGTTTAGGTTAATGTTGGGAGGAAATCAAGTTTCGGCGTCGGGGCAAGTAGTGCCAGCGTTGACGGCGAATGAAGAGGCAGACCTCGACCAGGCGTTGATTGATACTTATGCGCGAGCAGGGATTACATCAGATCCGTTAACGCATCAATCGACTCCGCCGACGATTGCGAATTTGTATGATACGCTTTTACATATGGAAGGTTCGGGCCCGCAATTGGCGCAGCGACTAAGAAAATATACGACGGGGACTTTTGCGGGAATTTTCTCGCAACAATCGAATATTGATATTAATAACCAGATGGTAGTGTTTAATATTCGGGACCTTGAAGATGAATTGCGGCCGGTAGCGATGTATATCGTATTGTCGCATATTTGGAATATTGTGCGTGCGGAGCAAAAGAAGCGACTTTTGATTGTGGATGAGGCATGGCAGTTAATGCAACACGAAGATTCGGCGAACTTTTTGTTTTCGTTAGCGAAGCGAGCGCGTAAATATTATTTAGGATTGACGACGATTACGCAGGATGTGGAAGACTTTATGAGTTCAAAAATGGGTCGGGCAATTGTTGGTAACTCATCGATGCAACTTTTGCTTAAACAGTCGGTTTCGGCGGTGGATGTGTTGTCGGATGTGTTTAAGTTGACAGAAGAAGAAAAACGGCGGTTGTCGAATTTCCCGGTGGGGCAGGGATTGTTCTTTGCTGGTTCGAATCACGTACATATTCAAATTATCGCTTCGGAAACGGAAGAAAGTTTGATTACGACAAATCCGGGTGGAAAATAATTTAGCACTCTTGACTAATGAGTGCTAATAGACTATAATAGGGGTACTATGGCAGGAAAACGAGATTATTATGAAGTTTTAGGGGTTTCGAAAAGTGCTTCGGATGATGAAATTAAGAAGGCTTATCGGAAGTTGGCGGTAAAATATCATCCGGATAAAAATCCGGGTGATAAAGAAGCGGAAAAGAAGTTTAAGGAAATCAATGAAGCGCATGATGTTTTGAGTGATAAACAAAAACGAGCGCGATACGATCAATTTGGGCATGCGGGAGTCGGGGGAGCGGGTGGAAATCCGTTTTCGGGCGGAGGCGCGGCTGGCGGCAATCCGTTCGGTGGGTTTGACTTTAATGGACAGACATTTAATTTCGATTTCGGTGGTGGCGGAGCGTTTGATGATATTTTGGGTAGTATTTTTGGATTTGGTGGTGGAGCGCGACGACCGCGCCGAGGCGCAGATTATCAAGCGACAGTAACTTTGACTTTTGAGGAAGCGATTTTTGGAACGACTAAGGAAATATCGACAAATGATGGAAATTTGAAAGTAAAAATTCCAGCGGGGATTGATGACGGAATGTCGATTAGGCTGCGTGGTAAAGGAGGAGAAGCGCCAACGGAAGGGGGTGAAAAAGGTGATTTGTATGTGCGCGTAAAAGTGAAATCGCATAAACACTTAACACGAGAAGGGGCGATTATTCTATCGGAAGAGAAAATTTCGATGGTTGATGCGGCGCTTGGGTGTGAGATTAAAGTGGAGACGGTGGATGGAACGGTGACGATGAAAGTTCCAGCTGGAACACAAAGTGGCACGCCGTTTAAATTGTCGGGGCACGGAGTGCCGTTTCGAGCGGATGGCGATCGCGGACCACATATTGTCACAGTGGTGGTCGAAACGCCGAAGAACTTATCACGGAAACAAAAGGAACTCTTAGAAGAGTTTCGAAAGACGAAAAAACGCGGTTTTTGGAGCTAGATTTGCTTTTTGTGGTATAATAGAAATGGAATATTATAATTGATTATTTGTTAGACCGCTGATATCAGGAAAATATCAGCAAAGACATTTAGAAAGGGCAATATGGAAATAATTATCCCAATTATTGCTGCTGTGGCGGGTGTAGCCGTTGGGGCAGGCGGGATTTTTGCATACAATAAACGCAATGAAAATGGCGGGAAAGATAAAGCTGATGATTTAGTGCGAAAGGCGAAGCGGGAAGCGTCGGATATTGTGTTGGCGGCGAAAAAAGAAGCGGCGGAGGTGACGGAGAAAAATCAAAAAGAAGAGAACGAACGACGTCGCGAATGGAAGAAAACGGAAAATCGGTTGGCAGAGCGCGAGGGGACTTTGGATGCGAAATTGGATCAATTGGAAAAGAAGTCGGATAAATTGAACAAAGAAACGCGCGAGATTGAGAATTTGAAAAATGAAGTAAAAGAAATTCGCACGAAACAACACGAGAAGTTAGAGAAAATCGCTGGGTTGTCGAAAACGGATGCGCGAGAAAAATTGATGAAGATGACCGAGCACGATATAAAACAAGATTTGGCGGGCTTGGTTGTAAAGGAACAAAAAGAATTTCAACATGATATCGATGAGGCGGCGCAGGCGATGCTGTTGACGGCGATGGAACGGATGTCATCGGAGGTGACGGCGGACCGGACGGTGACGGCGTTGAAGTTGCCGGATGATGATATGAAGGGGCGAATTATTGGTAAAGAGGGACGAAATATTCAGGCATTGCAACGAGCAACTGGTGTGGATGTAATGGTGGATGATACGCCGGGAATGGTGGTGTTATCATCGTTTGATCCGATTCGGCGACAAGTGGCGCGATATGCTTTGGAACGATTAATGAAAGACGGACGGATTAACCCGTCGTCGATCGAAAGTGCGGTGGCGAAGGCCGAACGCGAGATTGAGAAAGAAGTGGTGCGAGCAGGTGAAGATGCGGCGCGTGAAGTTGGCGTGGTTGGGATTCCACGCGAATTGATTCATCTTTTGGGCGAGTTGAAGTTTAGAACTTCGTATGGGCAAAATGTATTGCTCCATTCGATCGAGATGGCACATGTTGCAGGGATGATCGCGGAAGAAATTGGCGCAGATAAACGCGTGGCGAAAACGGCGGCTTTGATGCACGATATGGGGAAAGCGGTGACGCATAAAATTGAGGGAAAACACGCGGATATTGGTGCGGAGCTCGCGAAAAAATATGGTATGCCGGATTCGGTGGTACACGCAATTGCGGCGCATCATAATGATATCGAACCGACGACACCGGAGGCAGTGATTATTAAAATTGTCGATGCGATGAGTGCGGCGCGACCGGGCGCGCGAAATATTTCGGCAGAGAATTTTGCGGAACGTATGCGAGATCTCGAAAATATCGCGACATCGTTCCCTGGAATTGATAAGGCTTATGCGATTTCGGCGGGGCGCGAGATTCGGGTGATTGTTGAGCCGAAACAAATTGATGATTTGTCGGCGTTGAAGTTAGCACGGGATATTGCAAATAAAATCGAAGCAACAATGAGCTATCCGGGGATTATTAAGGTTAACGTAATTCGCGAGACGCGAGCGGTAGAGTACGCGAAGTAGTTTGCCGTTTTTGCGGAAAATATATTCATGAAACATGGTCGGAAAAGTTTTCGGGGCGGTTCGTATGAGCTGGAAAGATGCTGGGTCGGAGAGACACATAAAATTTGTTATGCGACGCGGGAAGAGGCGGAACTCGCGGCACGAGTGGCGGAGTACGACCACGGGATTTCTGGACTGACAGTGTACAAATGTGAATATGGGGAGCATTGGCATTTGGCGAGTGGGGAGTAAGATTATTGACCGTTTG
>CAVDXX010000011.1:0-16491 GCA_963613175.1 bacterium
ATTTTAGTAGTGGTTACGGCAGAGTTAGCGATTTTAGTAGTGGTTACGGCAGAGTTAGCGATTTGGTCCGTCCCAATTGCTGCCTTTGCCCCTTGCGTGAGATAGTTCGAAGTGAGCGTCGTCACACCAGCCACGACCTTGACCGTCCCAAGCACGACATAATAAGCCGTAGAGCCAACCGCCCCATCGGCAGTGATAGCGGTTCGAATCATCGACTCAGTCGGGGTGGTCGGAGTCGAAGCCGTCGTCCCTTTCACGGCAATAAGCCCGCAAGCGCTCGGATTGTCAGCAAGTTCGGTCGTCCCTTGCGGCGGGTTTGAAACATACGCCACAATAGCGTCAATGCGAGAGTTTGTCGCCGGCGCTGCCTCAATCGTCAGCGACACAGGCGAGCCGGAGCGGTTGTTGATGGTGGTCTTAGCACCGCCAGTCGCAACGGCAATGGCGACATCACGAATACCGCTCACTCCGCCAAGCGCGATGGTCATTCCAGATGATGGTGTGACACTCCAACCGCTCACTATTCCGCGTCCGTTGAACGCGCTTAATATGTCATTGAAAGCGTCGACGCTGGTGCGCCCCGAATAAGCGCCGTTAGTGCCAATGGCATTATTTGGATTTGTCATGTTCCTCCTTTGGCAGATAGTCGCAAGACTTCGCCATTATTATGTTAATTCTAACCGTTGATTTGCAACCGCGACAATTGAAGTTAGCGTCCAGACTGTGCGTGGTATCGCCGAGTATGCGACCGCACTTCGGGCAGATGATTTTCATTATTCGACCTCCGTTTCGAAGTAGCACCGGCAATTGCTTACTACAATGCCGTTTGCGCTATATAATGTAGATGTCGTTTCTAAATCATAAACAGGGATACTATCAACATGCTCAACCTCGACACCAATAACATCATCAAACTCTATAAGTCCGGCATCAGCGAGAAAGCTCTCGCGGAGCGCTTCAATGTTAGCCGTGGGGCTATTCGTAAAAGACTCCTCAAGGCGGGTGTTGTACGCCGTGGCAGAAGTGAGGCTATGCGTGTCAGAATGTCCAGACTTACTCCCGAGGCGCGCCAAGCGCTCACACTCTCCGCCCACAATGCCATTCGTGGAAGCAAGCGTTCCCACGAGGAGCTGGTCGAGCGTGCCAACCGAATCGAGCGAGCTGGCAAAATCACTTCGCGTTATGAAATCGAACTGGCAAAGGTCTTCACCGCCCGAAACATCCCCTTCGTCCCGCAAAAGGCGGTCGGGAAGTATAATCTCGACTTCCTCGTTTTCGACAGCGTCGCCCTTGAAATCTTTGGCGGTCATTGGCATTTTAGTGGCAACCACGCCTTGCGTTTCCGAGAGCGCGACAAATTCATCCGCGACAGTGGTCTTGTCCCAGTCTATTGTGTCGTCGCCCATCAGCAATTTGATGCCATCGCGGTGTGCGACTACCTTGTCAAGTTTGCGCAAGTTCTTCGCACGAACCCAACCATGGTTGGTGAGCAAAATGTGGTTAGCGGTCATGGCAAGCTCTCGCCCCGAGGCGGTGGTAATCCTTACAATATCACCTGAATAGTTATACTTCATCATCTTCTTGACGCCGTCAGCAAGAACTTTTGTGTCGCCAAGCACGCAGTTCGGGTGCGCATTGGGTTCACGCCCATAGTCGTTATAGTAGGAGTGTTCCCACCCGACCATCACATCTTCGCCGTCCTCAGTCTTGAATATACCGTGGTCAGGGAACTCCTTGCCAATCGGCACTTTCTTGCCGTTCATCGCCTTGCACACGTCGCAAGCGCCATCGTCGGCAATCCGCCAAACAAGATTGACCTTAAGCCCGTATTTGTCGGCGAGCGTCTGCGTCGAGTCAATCCCAGCCGTGCGGTAAGCATGGACAGTCTCGGAACGTGCGATAGTTTCAGCCCGATGTTTCGGCAAGCCGTTCTCCATCAGTTCGTTTCGGAGTTCCTCCTGCGTCCAGCCTTCCACCGCCCCCTTAGCGATGAAGTTTTGCTTGGTTTCATCGGCGAAGTCGATATAACCACCAATAATCTTGTGGGTTCGCTCGTTCAATTGTTGGATAAAGTTGTCCGACAGATTCCAACCGCTCCCGATAGTTTGCCGAAGCTCGCCAGCAACAGTCTTGCTCCCGACCTGTGCGGCAAGGCTGTTCGCCATGACAGTCGCCCCACGTTCAGCTTCTCCAGCCAAGATATCGGCGACAAGCTGTTCAATTTCTGCACGGGTTGCTTGCGGGTTATTTTCAAGCACGATTTGCTCTGCCAATTCCATCAGCGCGTCATAGATTTTCTTTTCGGCAAGCTCGGTTTCGGCGAATATCGGGTCGCCATTGGCGTCGGTAGTGCGGTGGTGATGACAGCAACGCTTAACTTCTAGGGTGTCAGTCTCTTTTTTTTTATTGTCGTCCATGACTGGCGGAGCAACCACCGCCTCGGCATTTTTCTTAGCAATGGCATTCGCAACCGTCACCCACTCCTTGCCAAGTCCGAGCGCCTTGACCGTAGCAGAGCCGCCCGCACCAGCGTTAACGAGCATCGTGATGGTGCTGGCGTTAATCGAGGCGATTTCAGCCTTGGTTTTAGCGCGGTCAGTAAGCTCGGGGATTTCAAGGTCAAAACTGATGGCATACCCAAGTCCCCCGAGTATGCGGTCAAGCTCATTTTGGAATTGCGACCAAAACATCGCAAGTGCCGGATAGACTCGGCGTTTGGTGAATTGTTGGTCAGATAGTTCGGCGTTGTCATATTTGGCGGATGAGTCATCGCCAAGAATAAAGTTTGATACCCCCACGGACTTGTTCAAGCGGTCGGTGACAATGTTGACGATCTCTTTAATCGCCATGGTCGAGTTATTGCCTTGAATAGGTTTAACCTCAACCTCATTGGCGCTCGAGCCGTCATCAAGCATTTGTTTCCAAACATAAAGCGTCTTGTTCTTGTTGCTCGCCCCGCCGAAGCCCGTTTCCATCTTTTGGCGCTTCTCGTTGTATTTTTCGCGGGACGAAGCCGTGATAAATGTGATTGACGCTGGCGTTGCGCCGTTCTCGAAGTAAGCCTTTTGGTATTGAGCCAGCACGTCGTCAATCTGTGCCCACACTTCGACCGAAGTGGCAGGCGATACACCTTGGTCCATATTGCGCGGTGAGCGGGAATAACGAAGAGTCATCACCTCAGCGTCAGTATAATAAGTCGTCCCCGTGATTGCATTGACTTGGAATTGGTTTGTCCCATCCGAAAGGCGCTTTCGGCAACCAACCGGCAAGATTGAATAACCGATGATTTTGTTGCCCTTAAAATGAACATGGATGTTTAGTTCCTTCTCGGTCAGCCAAGTCGCCAATGCCAAGTCCATAAACTCAAGCCGACCCATCGACTCGTTCGGAGTATTCAGAACGGTTAGCTCGGGTGTCCACTTTTCGCTCAAAGGCTCGCCCTTATCATCCACACCATACGGCAACACCACCTTCATCTCGTCAATGAGCGGTCGCACCTGCGCGAATAGGTTTTCATAGGACGAAATCCGTGCATTTACACGGAATTGATTTGCGATTTCCTGCCGAACCTCAGACCGTTGCTCTTTTGTCACCTTCCGGTCGAAAAACCTGTCGAATATGCTCATTTTTTACTCTTGCCCTTCCCTTTCTTTTCTTTTGGCTCGATTTCAATAAAATCCTCGACGCTTTTGCCATATTTCTCGCCATCTGTAAAAAACGGGAACGTCTTAATACCGTGTTTAAGCCCCTCCGCGCAATATTCACGCCCCTTTTCGGTCACAAACGAAACATTGACGATCTTGAAACCGTTGGTGTCGGCAAGGTGGGTCTGCTCCTCGCCCCAACCTTTACGCGCCCCGCACATCGGGCAGTCTTGATAAACCAAGCTAAGCTTTTTCATTTGCCCCCTTCGCTGCGCCTTGCAAGGCCTCCTTAATCGCCTCGTCGACATTTTCGAGCATTTGGTCGCCCCCGACAATGTAAGCCTGCAACCGTTGCAAGTCAAGCGCAGACATGTTCACCTTCATAAACGCTAGCACGTCCTCGCTCTTATTTCCGAAGCATTGCGATAGTGTCTCCATCGCTTCCTCATTGTCGCCCCCGATGGCGATTTTGCTCGCCCGAAGCCGTAGCGAAGCCGTAAGTTTTGGTGTCGCCTCGAAGTCCCCGAAGCGGATTGGTGAGATTTTGTCAAATTCTAAAGCCATTATTGCTCCTTTTTTCTTATTTTAATTGTAGCACGTTTTCGGGACGCTTACCCAATAGATAGAATTGGGCGGGTGGAGACAACGGTCAGAGTGCCGGCAACCTGCGAAAAGACGATGACGGTTTGCGAGTTGCCGGACGGCACAAGTCCAGTAGCGTCGCCATAGTCAAAGTAGAATTCAGACAATATTGGCTGATTGCCGTCGCCGTATTTCACGGTCACCGTCCCACTCGCCGAGATAGTGGCGGTCTTGGTGTAAGCCCGAATCCGAGGCGAAGCTTTCGAAAAGGTCTTGAGCGCCAGAAGTTCACGCTCAAGGCGTGCGAGTTTCAATTGTAAAGTCCCTCTATCCAAAGCTGACCTCCTCATATGCTAACGACAATGAGCATTCACTCGTCGTCCGAATATTGGCGTTAAAGTTCACCGTCACAGAACCACCACCATACAGCGTTTGCCAATCCGTCGCATTGCCGGCGGTGATTATTACCACGAACTTCACCACACCGACACCCGAATACCGACGATTGACACGGAACACTCGGTTATCGACACCAGACATTCCGAGATACAGCGACGATAAGAAGTTCGAGCCGTCCGAAGCCTTGAGCGTGATGACCGCTTGCTTGCTCGAATAAACTTGCCCCGACAGCGTGTCCAGCGCCAGCGGTAGCGACAGCGCGACGCTCTGCTCTTGGACTGCCAACGTCCCTGAAGTCTTGACCTTGGACGTTTTCAAAGCAAGTATCTCTTGCTCCATACGGTTAATCATGGTATTAAACTCGTTCATGCTACCCCCACAGTCAATGCCGACAATTTCGAACACGAAACAACCTTGACGCTACACGATACGCTCGCGCCCGCCGTGCCATAGGCGTAATATTTCCACACGAGCCTCGAACCGCTCTGTGAAAACGAAGTCAGCGAATAATTCAAGACGTTCACCGTGATTTGCGGTTGGCAAAAGGCAGGGGTAAGCTCCCCACTCGCCACCGTCGCCGTGATGGTCAGTCCCGCCACGCCGAAAGTATCAAACGTCCCCGAACCCGAAGCGGTCTTTGAAAAAAAATCTACCGCCCCCAATCCTCGCTCGTGGGCGGTCTTGATTGCGGTTAGCTCGTTTCTCAGCCTCCCAATGGTCTTGTTAAAGTCAATCATATCACCCGCTCCAAGCTCGGCGAGATGGTTTCGGAGTCAGTAGACGAAACACTCACATCGAGTTGCTTTACGCGGAACGCTCCGTTAGTCATTCCGGTTCGGTCAAGATTATTGACGATAGTGATAGTGTCGCCAATCCATATGCGCCCCGACCCACTCGGCACGGGTGCGACTTGTTTGCCAATCAAGGTGATTTCGGGCGACCACCTCAAATCGGTGACCCGAGCCAGTTCGCTCTGAACATTCCGTCGCAGAGTTGCAAGCACCGAAATTTCGGAGTCCTGAATAAGCTCCTCGGCATAGCCATACTCTTTCACGAAGTCGCTGTCGCCCTCGGTGTAGGTGATAGCGGTGTTCTCGTCGGCATTGCTCGAGATTTCGCCAGCGCCAATCCCGATGATATGGGAATAAAAACCGCTCGCCTCTGGAGCTGAGATACTGGTCGCCGACACCCCGTTTAGCCTTGTTGGGAAGTGGACGGCATAGTCGCTGATGACTTCGCCAAAATCGGCATCCGCCACCACGTCATATGTGCGGTCAGCGTGCCACACGACCTCGAACTTGCCAGCGCCGGTGGTATTGTTGCACCGGTCGGTGATGACGTCCTTGATGAGCTTGTAGTTGTCAAAAGTATGCTCCACATTTGCCAATGTCTGAATATCGCCTACAACGAAATCAAACGCCTTACCAGCCGTCTTTGCCTTGTTATCCGCATAAGTTATCCACTTTTGCACCAAAGCGCCCATACGACCGCTCTGCGTGCCAACTGGAGGCATATAAACTCCGCCGAGATAGTTAAACCACCCGTCGAACTGCATATTAAGGTTAGCGCTCACTTGGTTCGGCTGATAGCTCGGCATAGTGGCGAGATACCCGCCGAGAAGCTCGATACCGTCCCTTACGATTCGGCATTCAAGCGCCATCGGTTTCAAGACTTGGTCAATAGAAGTATTGCGCGCTTGACACCATAGGTCGAACAGTTCATCATTAAGGCTGAACGAGATTGAATCCACGCCCACGAACGTCCGGCACTTCGTCCAGCTCAGATTTTGCGCCAAGCTCCGCACGTCACCAAGGTAAGTGCCGTCAATTCGCAAGATGACTTGGTACTTCGCCATTAGCCGACCACCTCCGCCCATTCGATGATAGCCGGTGGAGCGTCAATCTCCTCGGCAATGAACACCAGTTTATTCTCGCCCGGGTCGAACGACAGCCAGTCGCCCGATAGATTTTCCGTGACATTCACGCCGTTAAGCGTGGCATATTGCTCGACACAGTTGATGACCAGCGACTGCCCCTCGGCGACCGTGCCATCATAGTAAATTTTTGTGTTGGTTGTGGCATTTTCAATCTCGAAGTTCGAAGTCGTAGCGTTGATAGTGACAATCGGGTAGATGGTCTTGATTGAATTGACTTCGATGATGCCGCTTGCCGCACCAGTCCCCTCGAACGTCCCCCCGACCGTGTCCCAAACCCAGCCGGTCTCATCCCAAACCGCACCGCCAGAAGTCTGGCCGCTCCGCTCAAGCTCCAGCCGATGACCATAGATTTCGCCCCCGTCCTCATCCTCGAGATATTCATAATAGTTGACGTCCTCAAACCCAAGCGCCACGTGGTATTCGGGGAATATCTGCCACTCCTCTTGCACTTCGGGGGCGTCCACCAAGAACCCACGGCGTCGCTTGATAGCTGTGCCATCGGCAAAGACATAGACAGCGTCAAAATAATGACCGGTCGCAAAAAAAGCAAAGAACTCTCGGCGCTTCTTCTCGACCGTAGTTTGCGAAGTCGTAGCGTCGCCAATAAAGCCATCGAACGATTGCGTGCTTGCTCGCTGCACCTGCCCCGCGAATATCTGCCCGTCGCCACCTTGAACGTCCACAACGTCATTGACCAGCGTGTTGGCGGCGAATTGTTTCTGGTCAGATTTGAACTCGTAATAATCGTCCCCGAGAATAAGACGCTCCCCGTCATCGCGTCTAAACATCACAATAATCCACGGTTGCGATGCTGCCGAATATATCATAATGCGCTCCTCCTTAAGCTTGTCATTAAGCGACGCCCGATATCATCGGCGTCCATTTCACTGTTAATGTAGTTATTGACCACAATTTCACGACCACCCAAGGTTTCGCCTTGGTCGTCCAAAGCGTCCACCAAGGTGCTTGCGAGCAACCCCGCCCAGTTGCCCTGATTGCGCTCAAGCGGAATAACCGCCTCTCGCCCCGCCTCACCGATGATAGCGGTAGTCGCTCCAGTCGCAACGCCACCTTCCGCAAGCCTCGGGATTTGAATGCGGGCGATTTTTCCGATATTCACGCCAATCCCTCCGAATGTGTCGTTAATAGCTCCAATAAAGCCATTGAGCAAGTCAATCGGAGCATTCACGATATTTTCAAGAAACCCTAGGACGACGTTGATAGCTTGGCGGAACAGATTTGCCAAGAACTCCCCGAGCTTCCCCACGAACTCGCCGAACTTACTGGTCATCAGCGACCACAAACTTCCGAATAGCGCCCCAAAGGCTTGCAAAATCCCCGCGATGATTTGCGGTATAGCTTGCACGATACCGCCGAACAGCAGCATCGCCCCCTCAATCATCAGCGAGATATTGGCTGGGTCAGATAAGAACCCGACGATGGCGTCAATGATAGATTGCAAAATAGACGGCAGGTTTTGCACGATGGCCCGAACAAGCGACACGATGGCTTGCAAGAACACCGGCAACAGCGTCGGTAGTTGGTCGCATAGAGACTTCACCATCGTCACCAAGCCTTGCATGAGCGTCGGTAAGATTTGCGGTAAAGCTTGCACGATGAGCGTGATGGCTTGGGTGATAGCGTTAAGAAGTGTCGGCAGAATTTGTGGCAAGGCGGTGATGACTGCATTGAGTAGCGAGATGAGCGCCCCCATGAGCGGTGGCAAGACACTTTCCATCAGCGCCGGCAAGTTTTCAGCGATGACCGGCGCAAGCTCGGCAACAAGTGTGCCGACACCCTCCAAGGCTTTTTGAACAACTGGCAACACGTTCTTCCCGAACGTCGAAACGCTGTCAATCAGTTCGTCCATCACGCTGTCGATACCCTTGCCACTCGCCAAGGCGGTCAGCATATTCTGCCAGCTCGACTTCATCGAGTTAAACGAGCCTTGGATGGTCGTGCTAGCTTCTTTCGCTGAAGTGCCGGTAATACCGAGCTGAGTCTGGACGATATGGATTGCCTCCGTGACGTCGGCGAAGCTGTCAATCGACAAGTTTGCCATCTCGCCGTTGGCCTCCTTGACTTTGTTAGCGTCGGCGATGAGCCGTTCCATTTCAGACTTCGTGCCACCATAACCAAGTTTAAGGTTGTCGAGCATGGTGTAGTTCTGCTTGGCGAACCCTTGGTAAGCCCATTGGATGGACTCCATGCTCGTCCCCATCTTGTTCGCGTTGTCCGCCATGTCGATGATAGCGTTGTTGGCGTATTCGGCAGATTTCGCCGTGTCGCCGTTCAGACTTTGGAGCAAGCTCGCCGAAAAGCTCGTGACGGTTGTCATGTAATCATTCGCCGAGATTTGAGCGGTCTTATAAGCTTGGTTGGCGTAGTTTTCCACAACCCCCGCAGAGTCTTTAAATAAGGTTTCGATACCCCCGACAAGCTGTTCATATTCACCGAATGACTGCACCGCCGACTTCGTAAGCGCCACAATGCCAGTCGCTCCGGCCGCCAAACCAACGCCAACCGCCTTGCCGGTCGCCTTCGCCATATTCCCGATAGCGGTAAAGCCAGCCTTGACGCCAGTCTTAAGCGTCTCGCCAACGTTCGTCGCCACGGATTTCCAGTTCTTCTCAACCGTGCTTTTGATTTTGGATTGTTGCGTCGCCAAAGTCTTGGTGTCAAACGACAGCTTGACCTTTACCTCGCCAACCGTTGAGCTCATAGGTCTCCTTTCGCCATCTTAATCTCTTGTTTAATGATCTTTTGAATCGTCTTAACCGTCTTCGGCACTTGCCCTTTCTTGGCATGAGCGCAACCGGCAAAGCCGTTCGCCAACACCGCCAGCGTAGTCAGCCGGTCGGCGCTCTCTCGCGCCCTTTCCGCCAACACCCACTTGCTAATCTGGGCGGATGAGATTTCGCCGTCTTCCCAAGCGGCATAAACCTCATACCCGAACCGTGCCACGACCTCAGCCTCGAACGCGTCAATGTCATCGAACCGCTTCTTGCGTCGGCGTCCATTATTTAATCGCAATTGCTCGACCTGTTCTTCAGAGACAAAATCAGACACCCGATAGACGCGCGGTTCAGATTGTAGTGCGCTTCTAATCCCCGCCAAAGTCTTGTCGGATGCCTTCATTGCTCTTAAGCCTCCACCTTGGCATATTCGCCGGTGCTTGCGTTGAGCCGTTGCTTCTCGGTCAAACTATTATCACCGAAGCGATAAGAGTAAGTCGGGTAGCCATCGCCCGTGTGGTAGTTCGCATTGTAGACAATCGGGTGCAGGTTGAGCGTGATTTCGGTCGCGTCCGAAGTGCCAACCTCAATGTCGTCATCAACAGACGGCAAGCACCGTGTCAGCTCGACATCAGCACTTGAGCCATCGTCGCAGATACCCTGCGCAATAACCGAGAGATAGTCGGCTTGGCAGATGTTGTCCGCGCTGTCTACAATTTGCCCGCCATTGCCAGCGTCCGAATAGGTCGCCTTCTTCCAATTTTGGAGCGCCTGCCCCAAGATTTTCCAGTTGTCAGCCAAGAAGGTAATCGAGGCTGAGAACGAATCCAGCGTCCCCGAAATTGGAGTTTCGGCAGTCCCAAGCGATGAAGCGCGAGATTTAAGCCGTGGCGCAATGTTGACCGTGATGATTGAGTCTTGCCCCAAGTCATCCGGTTCCATTGTGAACACGTCAAAGCTCGTGCCGTTCCACTTGCGGAATACCAAGCGTCGCAATTGTGAGATATTGCTAGTTGCCATTGTTTGTCCTTTCGTTATTGTTAATATCATAAACGAGCTGGTAGCTCGCCATCTTTACAATCAGTCCATTTTCCGTCACGCCGTCATTCTGTGGCGTGGTAGTCGCCCGAACCCGAACGTTATCGAAGTTGTAAGCAACATCGCCGACACTTCCAACAAGTTCACAAAAGCACGGATTGGCGATGAAGTAGTCGAGAATGGCTCGTTGCACCTTCTCCGCCTTGACCTTGTTGGCAAAGGCGACATAAAAGTCCACCGTCGTCTTGAGGTTCAGCCCTTTCGGCGACCGGCTCGCGTCCCCACCGCGAGTGATGAGCCACACCCCGCTCGCAGGCTTTCCGTTGGATTGAAGCGGCAACTCCTCCCAAAAGAAGTCCGCGTTGCGAGTAAGCCCCCCAACACCATCGTCAGCCATCTGTTCGAATATTGCCAGCGTAATCATTGACCAACCTCCCCGAAGTATCTGCTAATATCGCCCGAGACAGTCTCATTGAACGCTCTCGTCATATAGTAGCGAGTGGCTGGGTGCTTGCGGTTATGAAACTCGCGGATTTCGGCATAATCGACGTTGAACATGCCGACATGACCACCAGCCCGCACGACCACGGTGTTCGTCCCATCCTCCTCGACCCGAATGCTATTGCGAAGCGCACCAGTCAAGACCGGAGCGTTCGATTTTGCACGGTTCGAGATAGCATAACCCATCTTGATCAGTCCCGCCCCGAACTGGCGACGGACTGCCTCGACCGATTGCGGATACCATGTCATCGTTGCGCTTGCCATTATGCGATCTCCGTTTCGTCAACCAACAGCTCCACGTGTTCAACCTCGCCGGTCTCTTGGTTCTTGCCGACAGCCGAAGCGGTAATACTATAATAATAATCTCCGTCCGTCAACATATAACCAGCGACCAGCTCCGCCGTCCGAAGCGTTGGCAACTGCTCAGGTTTCGCATAAAGCAACGTGCCAGTATCGAGCGACTCCGCCGTCGGGCTTTTCGCAAGACTGCCAGTTCCCTCCTCGTCCACGATGACATCGAGTTCTCCGACAGTCTCAAAGACCGTTCCGACTTCAGTCCCACGCTTGACCGTTCCGATTTTCCAAACGCCCCCTACAATGGCGCTCGGGAAGCAATCAAAAACAGTCGCAACCATGAGACCTCTCCGCGTCGAAGCCGACACCGCACGCCGACAAGTTTTCCACAAGGTCGGGGTAATTCCGCGCCACTTGTTCGAAAGCGTTGGCGATGTTGCTTGTTTGATAGTTAATTGTAAAGTTGCGGACACTCTTGCTCGAGGCTTGAGTGTCAGCCTTATTACCCTGAAAGCGAAGTACGGCGCACACGAAGTTTGCAAGTAGCAACTGCATGTCGTCGTCCATCGCTCCAGAGCAGGTGTCTATGTTTTCAAGGCATAGAAATGACGCAAGGCGTTTAGCCATCACGCTTACGATGCGCGCCCACTCCGACTCGGTGTAAGCGCTCGCATCATCTCCCGTCCAAAGCTTATAATCATCTTGCGTCATCATTTACTCCTTAGGCGCTCGCTTTAATCCCGACCGCTGCCGCCTTGCTTGCTAGACCACCGCCGATACAAGCGACCGCTTCCCAGACGTATTTGTTCACGTCGATATCGTAGTCAGTGAACGACTCAGGGGTGGAGTCACCGACAGTGTGGTAAGCGTTCAAATCAACAATGACAGCTTTGTAATCACCAAGGTCTGAAGCAGTTAACCACAACGGGGTGATAATTCGGCTAATGCCGTTAATGCGCGGGTCAGCTTTGCTAATCCCGTTCGGGAATAACAATTGACCACCGGCAGTCGTCGTGTTCTCAAGGTCAGTCAAGAAGTCCTGAGTGGCAACGAGAGTGCGGGTCGCGCTAGAAGTGACACGGCTCGCTGCCTTCGAGATAGTAGCTCGTAGGTTGTCGCCAGTCGCTGCCGTATATTCAACAGCCGTCGGCATGTCAGCGTTCGCGATATCAGCCTTAATAGCGTTAAGCGCCGTGAAGGTCGCGTTGTTATCATCAGCAACACCACCGACCAAGATGGCCTTGTCGATAGACTCGATGAGTTTGCGTGGCATTTCGTTAAGCACATATTTCACAATAGCGCTCGAACCAATACCGCCGTTCAACTTCACCATCGAGTGGTCAAGCTTCATGAGCTTGTAAAGGTCAGCCGGAGTGAATACCCGAGTGATACCCTTGATTTCCTCTTCGACTTTGGTTTTACCGCGAACGTGTCCAGTCGCTCCGCCTTCTTCGGTTGGAATCGCTGCGACCTCGAACGCCAAGCCGGTTTTGTTCACATGAGCGAACAAAGTGTCGGTGTCTTCGAGTTGAGTTGCGATAGCGTTAATAACCGCTTCCGGTGCTAACGTCACATCAGCGCCGAAGTCGATGCCGTCTTTCTTCGCAATAGCACGGAAGTTGTCGCGCCACGCTTTAGCATCGCCTTTCGAATCAAGCAACGCTTGACCCCACGCTGCCACCGCCTTGTCAGTCGACAAGTAAGCTTTAGCGTTAGTTCCGGCAACTTCTTGTTTCGCAACACGGTCGCGAACAACAACCACCGGCATGTGTTTAGAGTCTTTTGTCTCTTCCACTTTCTCTTCCTCCTTAGTTTCCTCCGCCTCGACATTTTCAGCCTTGGTTTCGGTTTCAGCCGTCTCGAGTGCGATTTCCTCTTTTACGAGTTCCTCGTTCTCAACAGCCGGAGTTTCATCAGGTTTGGTTTCCATCTGATTGTCTCCATTATTGTTAATATTGTTTTCACCATCCGCTTCAGCGCTCCGATGAGCCTCTGCTTCGGTCGGTTTGGTGTCGATAGTCTTAGCGCGCGGGTCGTTCCCAGTCAATACCATCGAAATCTCGCGCAATATTCCGATGGGTTCGTCAATCTCGTAGCCAGCGCCATAATAGCCGTCTGGAAACCAGTCAATGCCAGTCGAATAACTAGCGTCCTCGCTTATTGCCCAAGCGTGGTCGGCAAGCGGGTCGTTGTTAGCAAAATACATTCGGGCATGAAGCCCGTCCTCGGCAAGCCATACCTTGCAACTGCCGAACTGTTTCTCGATAGTCGGCACAAGCTCGCCGTCAATCACTTCACCATGGTCGGCTTGAGCTTTCACGGCATAGCGCTCGGTTTGATCCTCGGGGTCAGCATCAAGTTCGGCAACGCGAACAAGCTTACCGTCATAGTCCATGACATACAAGTTCTTGATGTCGCGAATTTCACCGCTCTCCATAATCTCGCCCGAGTTAGCAAGAATGTTGCGGGTTCGGCGCTCTACCGGCTTCACGTCATCAAGTAGTAGTTTAGCTTTTACTCTTTCCATACTTCGATTATAGCGCCATTTCGGGACGGCGTTCAAAGCACCAAAAAACCGCTCGGTAAGCCATATAATACAAAACATTAAAAAGCATTGGAGGTAAATCCATCCGAGCGGTCATTCCTCACAAAGAACTCCACCGCCTCAGCAGGTGGCTGTTCCATTATACCATACTTTCAGAAATCAAAGCGTTGCTTGCCAAGGTCGTCGATGGCATAACGTGTAGCGTCCATGCAATTTGAAACGACAACACCATTGTCCAATGAGAAGTTCGACGTATCGTAAACGTCAAGGCAATAAACGTCCATCACCCCAAGCGAACGCCCGCTTGACATCTTGGCGTATTCTCTGGAAGACCCTTCAAGCGTCGTCTCCTTGCGCGCATTTTGCAATTTCCAGAGCAGAAGCGAGCATTTGTCGAATAGTTTCGTGTATAGTATTTTCTCCCACAATGAACACATGTTTTTTCGATTGGCTCTCTCGCTTTCCATGAGTCCTTGCCATTCTTCGAGTGCCAAACCCTCCCCTCCTCTGACGCGTGCCACTCCTTCGTCAGTGGAAGAATTTTTTCCATGTTCGCACGTCTTTTTGCCTTCGTTTTTTCCGAAACATTTAGTGCATTGGTCGAATACGACACCACTCGCAGATTTTCGATTTGGTTGTTGTCCTTGTTTCTGTCTATATGGTCGATGACCAACCCGTTCGGAATTTTCCCGTTGTGATATTCCCAAACCGCTCTGTGTAGAGTGTGAGGCTTGTGCTGGGCGTTTCTGTAATACCCCGAACTTTTGTCGCGCCAATAGTTTAAGCCGTTGAAGCTTTGTTTTTTGGAACTGATTATTTCGACCTTCATACGTATCTAATTGTATCATGTCCTCGGAATTGAGCAACCGCGCCGGCACAATCCCGCGGTTGATTGTATATATTGGGTGTTCAGATGAGCATTTAATCACCGAGCCATCATCGAGTTTAATCTCAAAGACCTCTTCACTTCCAGTCCTCCGAACATTGCGAAAATATCTAAGCTTTCGCCCTTCGCACCAAACCCAACCAGTTTTGCCGACTAGTTTTTTAATTGGGATATTCCCCCGCAAAGTTTTAATCTTGGCATCGCCAGTAAGGCAGTGGTCGTTCCCATCAACCGGCTCATCCAAGACTTCGCCCGTCCGCTTCTTCCGCCAAGCATAGCTCAGATATTCACGTTCCAAGTCTTTGCCATCATAGAATATGCGGTGCTGTTTGACGCGGTCAATCCCACGCAGAACCGAGCCGGCATTTTTGTCAGCACCAACCGCGCGAAAACCCCCCTTCCTAAGCTCCGCAATAATCTCAGGACGCGCCGAGTCGCAAATAATGAGCGTGGTTGCGTCTATATTCAAATTGTTTAATGTCGCACAATATTCCGAACCGAGCAAGCCGGTCTTGTAAAGTTCTTGTTTGACGATGAGTGCTCCATCGGGTCGCTCCCATATCGACACCATTGCCGACTCATCGTTCGAAAAGCCGAAGTCCAATCCATACCGAATAAGTCGCGCCCCTTCGTAGTCATCGGGCGAAGCCTTAGTCCAGCCTTCATAAACGTTGCCTTCCAAGCTCCCAATCTGCCCCAGTCCATAGACGTTCCACCAGTTCGACGCCGGCTCGCCATCTTTCGGGGCGTGGCGTTCGATATTGGCACGCTCCCGTTCGCTGAGAGCCTCGTTGTCCTTGTAAGTCGCCAACACGAACACGCAATCATCGGGGTGCTTTTTCAGAAGCTCGGTATGCGCCCAAAATTCAGCGGTTGGGTTAAAATCCACAATGGTAAGCCGACGGGTTCGGGTAGCAAGCTGGTCGAAAGTATCAAACGCCATGTCATTTGCCTCATTCACGAATAAAATGTCGCGCCTCGGTCCGTGCGCACCCATCTTGTCGATAGACTTAAACTCGATGACAGAGTCATTGCAAAAGGTATAAGTTAAGCTCGACACCCCCCACCTTTCCGGTTCGAATATCTCCGCCCCCTTCATGATTGACATGAAGTCCCGAACCGCACCACCCTTCAAGTGGGAATAACTCTCGCCGACCACGGTGATGAGTTTGTTGCGGTTGGATTGCGCCCAGCCGATGAGCAACATCATGATGGCGAAGGTCTTTCCAGCCGAAGCGCCCCCCTGCGCCACGAGATAGAACTTGCCGGAGCGAAAAGCCCGCTCCAACTTATTCAGCGCTGTCGTCCGGCTGTTCGCCATCTTCCTTTACCTCCGCCTCGGTTGCCTCGGTCAGGTCAATCAACGGTTTCGGGTCGATCTGCTGAACCTCCATGGTTTGCTTCGGCGCGCCATATATTTGGTTAAGCATCCCCTCGGTCGTCTTCCAGTTGTTCTCTTTCAGCATTGAACGGGCGAAGCGTCGGAGCATCATCGGCTTAGACCCGTCATTCGCCAACTCCATCACTTCCTTTTGGTTCATTTTGCACACCTGTTCCAATTGCCAGCGAGCGTTCTCGCTCTTTTTCCAACCACCCGAACCTCTCCGTTCGGGGTGGGCTTCAAAGCCCGGGGGTAACACCGCCCCCGACAATGGTGACGGATGGCGGGCGCGGTTAGCCGCCGCCTTTTTGATTGCTTCCTCTCGCGTCAAGCCGTTCTTTTGGCGCGGTGGTTCTTTTTTGTCCGGCATATTTCTCCTTTCTTAATTGCTTCTTAAGATGCCTTATCAAATCGCGACGATGGGGCGATGATTGGGGCATCGCCTCTATTATCTTCCATCTTGTTCCTCCAGTATTATCTTAGGGGCTATATTGACCCAATTCACTCTATGATGCCATAAAGCTCCTCTTTTAGTGTTCCCACTATTCCA
>CAVDXX010000012.1:0-16367 GCA_963613175.1 bacterium
GTCCCCGTCGTCGTCCCCGCGCTCGGCGTCCAATCCGCCTTTACATCCGTATCCGCAGAAGTATAAGTTTCCCCCGCAACGATGTCAAAATCTAAGTTCTGCGTCATCCAAATATTGCCGTCTGCAAGCTTCGCTACGTAATAAGTTTTATCATCACGATTGTCTTTTATCGTTATAGTTTCTTGTCCTTGATCATCCATTGCGTTTGAAACTTCTTCCTTAAAACTTTCATCTCTAAAGTTCTGCATATAACATTCGTCAATCCCCAAAAGCTTTTCGCAACTCATAGTAGAATCATCCTTTTTCCACATCGCATACAGCGTCAAGCTATTACTACTCACCGTCTGATCAAGCGCCAAACTCCCCCCCGCGCTATAACTTGTTCCCGAACAATTCTCGTCCGACGTCGCCACACTACACCAGCCCTTAAAAGTATAACCATCGCGCGTCGGAGAATTAGAACTCAGCGTCACCGTCTCATTCGCCGAAGAAGTATCAACATTGCTCGGCATCCCCGAAACCGTGTCCGTAGTGTTCGCATCATAAGTTATCGTGTAAGGCGTCGGGTTACCAGTCGCCGCGATCGTGATCGTGCTTGTATAAGTTCCCTCCGCCGTAGAGTTATTCGCGCGTACGCCAAAAGAAATGTCATAAGTTCCGCCAGTTTTATCACTCGTTTTTGCGAGCGTCTGTGTCTTTGTTATCGGGGCCGGAAGATAATTCGTGTTCGCAGCCGTCGTGCCAGTCGTTTCGTTATAAGAAACGCTCGGTTTAAAGCCCCATTTATTGTTGTAATCAGTATTACCCGAAAAGTCGTCCGCACTAATTCCGCTACCTAACGTAGCGATCGTATTCGTTCCGTCCGTCAGCTCACTAGCAGACGCGGTTAAAGTATATCCCGCCGCGTGCGTCGTAGAAACCTGAAAAGTCGTCGCCGAGCTGCTAACAAAGCGCCCTTCCGCAGTCTGCGGAAGGCTTACGCTCGGGTTCGCACCCGAAGTGACCGACACTGAAAGCGAACTCGCCGTCGCCTGTGCCTCGCCGTCGCTAAACCCGATCACGCCCAACGTCGCGCCAAACGCAATTGCCAATAAAATCTTTAATTTCGAGAAGCTTCTTTTGCTTGAAAACATGTTTTTTCCTTTTGGTGTATGACTTTTATATTTCTATAATACTACTCGTGCTTATTTTTTTCAACCCACAAAATTCGACTTTCGCCTACTTTCTTCGTGGTTTATTCGAAAACCGGCACATCTTCTGGAAACGGGTCGAATTCGTCGAATGTTTCCGATTCATCTCGTTTATCTTCATCATTAAACCCGCTCAATCCATATGGATCATACCCCAACTCAGTCAAAAACCTCGATGGTAGATTTACGCTCCGGTCTCCGAACGAAAATCGCGACACTGCATAAGTCAAAAACAATTTTTCTTTTGCCCGTGTCATCCCAACATATGCCAATCGTCGTTCTTCTTCGAGATCTCCGTCGTCCTCGAACGCTCGTCCGGTCGGAAACAGCCCCTCCTCCATTCCAACAATAAACACTACCGGAAATTCCAACCCCTTCGCCGCATGCAAAGTCATTAAAGTCACCGCATCTTTCCCCGTACTTTCATCCACTGACGACATCAACGACACATCTGCTAGAAACTCCGCCCGCGTTTCATATTCTAGTGCATTATTCATTAAAACTTCGAGGTTTTGCATTCGGTCTTCCCCACTTGGCGTCCCGTCGTCCGTCAAAGTTTTAAAATCGAATTGTTCAATAATCCGCTTCACTGTTTCGCTTGGGTTTTCGTTTTCTGGTGTTTTCCGAAGAAAATTCACTAACTTTCTGAAACTATTTTTCGCTTTCGAAACGCTTAGTATCTCTATCAAATCCCCGTCAAACAGCGGATTTTCTCCCTCTAACGCATCTATCGCCGAAAGAATCTTTGCGAGCGACACTTCCCCGATTCCCGACAAAATATTTCCCACCACTCGCGAAAGGCTGACTTTATCTCGCTGATTTTCCAAAACTTTCATCACAGCCAGCACGTCCTTCACCTCTTTCCGATCGTAAAATCGTACCCCGCCGACAATCTTATACGGAATATGCATCTCTAAAAATACTTTTTCAAAATTATAAGATTGCGCATTCGTCCGATATAAAATCGCAAAATCACTAAAATCCGAATATTTCTTCTCTAATCCTAAAATTTTCAGCGCCACATAACTCGCCTCTTCAGTCTCATCGCGCAAAGACTTAATTTCCACCGGCTCGCCCGCCGCCGCTTCCGTGAATAACTCTTTTTCGGTCCGAGTTTTGTTTTTATGGATAATCTTTTGCGATGCTTTTAGGATATTACCAGTCGAGCGATAATTTTGTTCAAGCTTAATCACTTTTGCGCCCGGAAAATCTCGCTCAAAATTCAAAATATTCGTAAAATCCGCCCCTCGCCACGAATAAATCGACTGCCAATCGTCCCCCACCACACAAAGATTACATTTTTCATTTACTAATAGCTGGATAATCTTATACTGTACCGTATTCGTGTCCTGATATTCGTCGATCAAAATATGTTCGAACCGTTTTTGCCACTTTTTCCGCACTTCCGGATAATTTTGCAATAGTTCCAGCTCCTTCAAAAGCAAATCATCAAAATCCAACGCACCTGCCTTCTTTTTTTCTACTTCGTATTGCCTAAAAATTTCCGCAATTGCTTTCTGATTCGGGTAAAACGCTTTTTCCGCAAAATCTTCTGGTCCTTGCCCCCGATTTTTTTCATTCGAAATCATCGAAAGTACTGACTTCGGTTTCAAACTTTTATTATTAGTCGCCCCCATTCGCTTCATAATCCGCCGCATTAAAACCATTTGATCGTCGGTGTCATAAATCACAAAATTTCGATTCAGCCCCGCTACTTCGGCCTCTTGTCTTAAAATTTTCACCGCAATTCCGTGAAAAGTCCCCATGAACGGCATAAATGACCGCGGCGGTTCCTCCGGCTCGAGTGCCAAAAGTCGCCATAACCGCTCGCGCATCTCGCGTGCTGCCTTATTCGTAAAAGTCACCGCAAGAATATTTCTCGGCTCGACTCCATGCGCAATCAGGTTCGCAATTCGATGCGTCAAAGTCCGCGTTTTTCCCGAACCCGCTCCCGCAAGAATCAAAAGCGGCCCTTCAAGGCATTCTACCGCCTCCTTCTGCGCCGGATTCAACCCCACAAAAATTCTCTCCATTTGCTTATTATACCATTTTTATCTCATAAGCGCGATGATTTTATCGGTTTTCGTCGGTTTGGCCGGGTTTAAATTCCCGTCAACGGCACAATATCTGCACCGAGATGTCGCAACCGTGCCGCAAAATCCTGATATCCGCGGTTGATCGGATAAACATTACGCAAAATCGATTTTCCAGGCGCCGCCAACATCCCGATCAAAATCACCACCGCCGGTCGCAGCGCTTGTGGCGCGACCAATTCCGCCGATCGCCAGTTCGTCGGCCCTTCGATATAAACGCGATGCGCGTCGAGGAGCTCCACTTTTGCATTCAAATTCGCCAGTTCCGTCGTATAAACCGCCCGATTTTCAAACACCCAATCATGAATCAGCGTCCGTCCTTCCGCCACCGCCGCAATCACCGAGAAAAACGGCAGATTATCGATATTTAGTCCCGGAAATGGCATCGGGTGAATCTTATCAACCGGCGCGACAAGTTTCGATTTTTTAATTGTAAGGTCCACTAGCCTTGTTCGTCCATTTGCCGATGCATACTCCGGAGACAACTCAAATTTCGCATTCATATTTTTCAAAACTTCTAGCTCAATTTCCAAAAACTCAATTGGCGCCCGCATCAACGTAATTTCCGAATGCGTCACCAACGCCGCCGCGATAAAACTCATCGCTTCAATCGGGTCTTCCGAAATATTATATTCCACATCAAAATTAAATTCCGACCGCCCGATCACTCTCAGCGTTGTCGTTCCAATCCCCATAATTTTCACGCCCAACTTTTCCAAAAAGAAACAAAGATCCTGTACCATATAATTCGGCGATGCCCCGACAATCGTCGTTTCCCCAGGCGACAATGCCGCCGCCATCAACACATTTTCCGTCACTGTATCACCTCGTTCCGTTAATACAATATGCCGCCCGTTTTTATCATATAAAATTTCCTGATTCACTTCGACTTCATAAAAACCAGGATTTTTTTCCGCATCCACTTTTAATCCAAAACCTTCGAGCGCCTTCAAATGCGGTTCCACCGTCCGCGTTCCGAGCGAACAACCTCCAGCATAAGGAATCTGAAACTTTTTATATCGATGTAAAAGCGGTCCGAGAAACATAATAATCGAACGCGTTCGTCGCGCCGCCTCCGTATCCATTTCTTCTAATTTCAATTCACGTGGTGATATAATTTCGAGATCGCGATGACGGTTCGTCCAATGACATTTTACTCCAATCGACTCTAAAACTTCGATAATCCGAAAAACTTCCTCAATCCGCGCAATTCGGTGTAAAACCGTTTTACCGGTATTCAAAAGCGCCGCACACAATAGCGCCACCGCCGCATTTTTCGAAGTATTCACCGTAATTTCTCCCGAAAGTTCCTTTCCACCCCGAATCCGAAAACTTTGCGAAACCGAGTCATTTATAGAGAGAATCTGTTTTCCAAATGCTTCCGACATTTTCTTTACCATTGTCAGAGAAATGTTCTGTCCTCCCTTTTCAATTCGATGAATTGCCGATTGAGATGAACCGACCGCTTCTGCGAGTTCCTCCTGTGTCCACCCCTTTTCAATTCGCATATGCTCGATCGTTTCTCCAATCACTTGTTGATAAGTTCGCTCTTTTTTCATATATAAATTATATCACAGAGTGAATAATTGTAAAGTATGTTATAATTTACTTTATGAAAACTATTCGAGATTTTAACCCAAAAGACAAAACAATTTTAGTCCGTGTCGACTATAACGTTCCCTTAAAAGACGGCACAGTCGCGGACGATTTGCGCATTCGCGCCAGTCTGCCGACTTTGAAATATTTGCTCGATCACGGCGCGAAAAGATTGATTTTAATTTCTCATCTCGGCCGTCCAGAAGATAAATACGATCCCGATTTTTCGCTTTTGCCAGTCTCTAAAACTTTGCACGAATTGTTGCCTGAGATTTCCCCCGATTTTGCCGACGAACACAAAATCGGCTTTTATTCTCTGCCGACTGTCGACGAAAAAATCGCCATTCCTGATTCGGTTAAAATTGCTCTGCTCGAAAATCTGCGTTTCGATCCGGGCGAAAAGAAAAATTCCGTTGATTTTATTAAATCCATCATCGACGCGACTGGCGCTGAAGCCTTCGTACAAGACGGGTTCGCCGTCATTCATCGCGCACACGCTTCAACCGATGCCGTGAAAAACTTCTTACCAGTTTATGCCGGATTTTTAGTTGAAAATGAAATTAAAAATCTCACCGCTGCGATCGAAAATCCGACTAAACCCGTTCTGCTCATCATCGGCGGTGCTAAAGTCGAAGATAAAGAGCCTTTAATCGAAAAATTCACCCCTCTCGCCGACCGAATTTTCGTCGGCGGAAAAATCGCTGCCGATGGTTATCAGACCGAAAACTCAAAAATCACCGTTGCTGACGATTTCGACACAGATGAAGCCGGCCGCAAGCTCGACATCGGTCCGCTCTCGACCGCCAAACTCGCGAATTACATCACCGACGCCAGCACTATCATCTGGAACGGTGTTTTAGGCTTAGTCGAAGACCCACCTTACGACACTTCCTCGACTATCACCGCCGAATTAATCGGCGAAAAACGTGGCGCAACAACAATTATCTGCGGTGGCGACACCACTGGTTTTGTCGAAAAGTTATCCGAAAAACATCCCGATCTCGATTATTCCCTCATCTCCACCGGCGGTGGCGCCGCACTCGAATTTTTGCTCGGCAAAGAATTGCCGGGACTAAAAGCTATCGAAAGTTAAAAATTATCGACTAACCGCCTATCAAAAATCCGTCAGCTAAATCGTTGGCGGATTTTCGATCTAAACTTGTCGGACTTTTGACCTAAACTTGTCGAATCTTAATCGTATCTGTGCCGATTTTATTTTTATCGCCCGACACAATCACCGTCACTAAATCTTTTTTACCCTCATTTGTCTGTAAATAACCCGATTCTTTCAATTCTTTCGCCAATTTAAACCCAAAATCTTCCGCATAAGGCCGCACAAAAGCCGAGTTCGCATAAATCAACGCCAACTGATTCGCCACGCGCGGATTCGGCGTTACCGAGATAATCGGCAAATTCGGCCGCTGCGCCGCAATCGCTTCCGCCGTCGCCCCACTCGCCGTCTGACAAATCATCACGTCTGCGTCCATTTTTTCCGCTAATCTTGCTGCCGCATCTGAAATTGCATCATAAACTTCCGAGTCTCCAGATGGCGACTGCGAAAGTGGTGCAATTCGCGAATGGTTTTGCGCATACAAAATCACTTTTTTCATTTCCTGAACTGTCTCTAACGGATATTTCCCATTTGCAGTTTCATCTGACAACATCACTACATCCGCCCCCTGAATCACCGCCGTTGCAACATCCGAAACCTCAGCTCGTGTCGGTTCTGGATTTTCCACCATCGATGAGAGCATCTGTGTCGCGACAATACATAGTTTCGCGTGTGTTCGGCAAAGCGCAATCAACTTCCGCTGAATAATCGGTACCACTTCCGTTCCCGCTTCGACCGCCATATCTCCACGCGCCACCATAATTCCGTCTGCCGCTTCAACGATTTCCTCCAAATTCCTCTCGCTCTCGATTGCCTTCTTCGTCTCAATTTTTGCAATCACTTTTGCCGTTGAACCATACGACAACAAGAGTTGCTTCAGCTTCAAAATATCTTCCGCTTTTTGAACGAATGACAACGAAACATAATCATAATCACAACTCGCGCCATATTCGATATCGGCAAGATCTTTCGGCGTTAAGATGTCGCCGCCAAAATCCGTATCCGGCAGATTCAACCCCTTTTTCGACATGATAAATCCATCATTCAAAATTTTTACCTTAATCGCCGTTTCAGAAACAATTTCAATCACTTCCGACTTCACTTTCCCGTCAAACATCGATAACGGCTCGCCAATTTTCACCTTCTCCGCCAAATTATACTGTACCGGCACCGTAAAACCACCATCATGAACAAAATCACGTGCCTCTAAAACTAATTCATCACCCTTTTTCAGATCCAAATGATTATCTTTCAGCATTCCCAGCCGAATTTTCGGCCCCTGCAGATCCTGCAAAATCGCCACCGACCGATTTTTTTTCGCTGCTGCCGCTCGGATCCATTTAATTTGTTGATCGCGTTCTTCGTTCGAACCGTGCGAACAGTTTAGTCGGCATCCATTCACCCCCGCCATAATCACCGCTTCCACCATTTCCGCCGTATTCGTCGCCGGCCCGATTGTTGCTAAAATTTTTGTTCGTTTAAATAATTTACTCATACTACTATTTTACCATAAGCTCTATTTTATGATAAGATAAACTTATGGCTAAACATAAACGTCATGCAAGATATCGTTCGACATATCGCTCACGTTGTCATTCGGAACGTAGGCCGAAAAACGCTTTTAATTTGCGCAGTCCTCGTCCCTCCGTTTTGGATATTTTTTACGTTTCAAAACATTTTTTACATAATTCGTTCCAAACTTTTTGTAATTTTTTCCGAGATTTAACCGCAAAAAAAGTTATTCTTTCTGTCATCATCACCACCACCGTTGTAGTTTGTGTCGGAATCCTCAGCGCAATTTTTGCCGATCCCGAACGTCGAATTGATTCCAGTTTTAAAACTCTCGCAGCGGACTATTACGAAAATATTTTCTATGCCGACCTCACTGCTTCCGAAAATTATTCCGGCAACCCCAAAGCCGCACTCGAAAAATATCAAACCACAGGCATTACCTCCGTCACTTTACGTCAACTTTCACTTTCTGACCGCACCGACAAAAATCTCACCGATCTTCTTCTTGAATATTGCGACGCGGACAACACTGTCGTCACTTTCTTCCCCGAACCGCCTTATTCAAAAACTTCCTATCGCGCTGAATATTTTTATTCTTGTGATTTTTAATTTTTTATTTTTCTTTTAGATTTGAACTAGTTTCAAAAACTCTGCCTCCGAAATAGTCGGAATCCCCAACTTTTCCGCCTTGTCGGTTTTGGACTTCCCTGGCTTTTCGCCCACAACGAGCGCCGTAGTATTTTTCGTCACCGTCGAAGTCACCGTCGCGCCGAGCGCCCGTAACTTATCTTCCGCCTCTTCCCGCCCCATACTTTCCAAAGTCCCCGTCACGATATATGATTTTTCAGTCAAAGGCAAATCAACCTTCATCTCATCCGCCGGCCACACCCCGAGTTCTCTAAACTCCGCCAGCAATTTCACATTATCTTCATCCGCAAACCACGCCAAAATCGCCTCCGCCACGATTTTCCCAATATCTGGCACCGCAAGAAGCTCGCTTTCCGTCGCGTTCGCGAGTTTTTCCAAACTCAAAAACTCGCGCGCGAGCGAAACCGCCGTCTGCGCTCCCACATGCCGAATTCCCAGCGCCGTAATAAACTTCGCGAGCGGCGGATTTTTTGATTTTTGAATCGCACCCACCAAATTTTTCGCCGACAGCTCACCAAATCTCTCCAACTTCGCCACGTCAGCAACTTTCAATCGGTACAAATCCGCAAGCGACTTCACCATCCCCGCGTCCACCAACGCCACCACGTTTTTCTCGCCCAACCCCTCGATATTCAGCGCCGGCTTCGACGCATAATACTCCACCGCCCGCTTCAAAATCTCATCCGCATTTTCGCCCTTCACTCGGTACACCACTTCCCCCGCCGGCCGCTCAAATTCCAAATCCGGATATTGCTGCTTCAAGGCTTTTTCATAATCAAACTTTTCCGACTTTTCCGAACGCAAAGCGAAAAGCACTTCCTTTATCTGTGGAATAATATCCCCCGCCTTATAAATTATCACCGTATCCCCAATCCGCACGTCCAGCCTCGCAATTTCATCCGCATTATGTAGCGACGCGTGTCGCACCGTCGAACCCGCCACTACCACCGGATCCAAAATCGCCACCGGCGTCGCCGCACCAGTCCGTCCAATCGAAATTACAATATCTCGCACCACCGTTGTCGACTCTTCCGCCGGAAATTTAAACGCCACCGCTGCCCGCGGAGTTTTCCCGACAATCCCCAGCCGATCATAAATCTCACGATTGTTAATTTTAATCACCATCCCGTCCGTATTAAACGGCAACCCCTTCCGATAATCATCCAATTTCGCAATATATTCAAACATTTTTTTAGTTTCGAAACGCGAAAATACTTTATCCTCATTCGAAGTCTGAAATTGATGCGCTCTCAACCATTCATAAGCCTCTTTATGCGTTTTCAAATTCGGCGTCACCAAATCATACGCAATAAATTTCAGCGGTCGGCTCGCCGCCACTTTCGGGTCTAGCTGCCGAATCGATCCCGCAGCAAGATTCCGCGGATTCGCAAACTCCGCCTCGCCTTTTTCGCGCTGCTTTGCGTTTAACTTTTCAAAATCGTCTTTGAAAATGACAATTTCCCCTCGCACTTCAACTTCATCGGCATTTATTTTCAATGGTATATTCTGAATAGTCTTCACATTCTGCGTAACATCCTCGCCAATCATCCCATCACCCCGCGTCACTGCCTGCACAAAAACCCCATCCCGATATTTAAGCGCACATGCCAATCCATCCATTTTAATATCCGTAAAAAACTCTTCAATTTTTCCATCCGGAATTAGCTTTTCATTCCGCGAAATCCAATCCTGAATTTCCCCCTCACTAAACACATCCGCGAGCGAAATCATCCGCTTTTCATGACGCACTTTTTCAAACTTATCCAGCGGCCGCCCCGCCACTCGCTGCGTCGGCGAATCCGGCGTAATAAGTTCCGGAAATTCCGTTTCGAGTAAAGTGAGCTCATGTTTCAACGAATCCGCCGCCGCTTCACTCATAATCGACTCGTCTAAAACGTGATAATGATAACGGTAATCGTTAATCAACTCGCGCAACTTCAAAATTCGCGCATTCGCCTCACTTTTCTTCACAATTCAACATCCATCGGTAATACAAATAAAGATACGCCGTTACATAAATCAATGTAAAACAAGTCATTGTCGTCAAACAAATCGGCACAAATGGTATTTCCGCCGCCCATTCAAACGTTTTCATCCACAAATCAAACAAAATCAGCGGCAACATCACCAACACCCAAACGATCGCCAACATAATCAACAGCGCCACCAGTCTCAAAATAAATTTTATTCTCCGCCCGATCATTAATTCCGATGCTGTTCTCAAAGCTTTCATCGGATAAAGTCCGGGCGCACTCACCGCCACTAAAGCGACCAAAGATGATGACAATAAATATCCCGACAGAATAATCATCGACGCCGCAAAAATGAAAAAGACCAATGCGTAAAATGGCGTCGCCAAAAATTCAGTTTGCACCGCTGCCGAATAAGCAACTACTAAAATAAAAATCGGAATACATTGTAAAACCGCCACGAAAAACACGATAAAAGTCGAGATCATCGGCGTCATCGCATTATAAAGTCCGTCTCGCAATTTAACTTTATGCTCCGCCAGCAAATGCCGTAATAAAAATATCGTTACCAGCCAAATCAACAAAAAGATCATAACACCAAACACCATCGCCGCCTCACTCGAACCGCCCGAAAGTCCGCCCGTCGTCACGGTCGAAATCAAAAGCAGTCCCGATTTCGCTACATTGCCGATATCACCGCCCGCAATCTGCGCGCTTGTTTCGTCTAAAACTTCCTGATATTGCGAATAATCATCCTGATCCATAATCCCGACCAAAACCGCATTTAAAATCACCACAATGATCAAAAACGGTAAAAATAACTTCCAATTTTTAAACAAAATCCGAAAAGTTGCAAAAATATGATGCATAATTCCCGGCACCAGCGTCTCGCGTTGATAATCTTCGCGATAACTTCGCCGAAAAGTTTTGTGCGGACTAATTTTCGGGAAACGTTTTTTAAACCAATCTTTTACTTTTCTATTTTTTTCTTTCCAAGTAGTTTTACGTTTTGTTTTGGTCGCATTTTTTTTCACGTTCCGAGATTTTTTCGTTTGATTTTTTTTAGAAGGTGTTTTTGCCATGTTCAAGCCTTTCGATGCGTTTTTCAATCGGCGGATGCGACGAGAACAATTTGCTAAAACCTTTTCGCAGCGGATTATTAATATACATTGCCTCTGTTGCGATATTTTGGCTCTTCATCGGCGCGCTGTGTGCTTGTAACTTTTTCAACGCGCTGATCATCCCCTCAGGATATCGCGTTATATGCGCCGCCGACGCGTCCGCAAGATATTCACGTTGCCTAGAAACCGCCATTTGCGCAACACCAGCAAAAAATGGCGCTAAAATTGCTGCCACAAGAATCAACACATACCCGACTGGACTACCTTCATTTTGTTGCTGCCTATTACCATAATACATCATCCGAAACGCAATGTCCGAAATCAATCCCACCACGCACACTAGCCCAAACACAATCATCGACACCCGAATATCATAATTTTTTACGTGCGACATTTCGTGCGCCATCACCGCCGTCAATTCCTTGTCGTCCATAATGTCGATCAGCCCCGTCGTCGCCGCCACCGACGCATGTTCCGGATCGCGCCCCGTCGCAAAAGCGTTCGGCGCACTGTCATTGATGATATAAACTTTCGGCATCGGCAATCCAGTCGTAATCGCCAAATTTTCAACAATGTTATAAAATCTCGGATTGTCCTTTTTCTCAATTCTCTTCGCTCTCGTCATCACCATTGCTTCTGACGCTGCCGCAAAATATTGAATCAATGCATAAATTATCGCGACCAAAATCGTCCAAACCGCAATCCAAACATCTTGATAACAATAAGCAAAAATTCCCGCAATCGCTCCGATCATTAACACGAAACCGATAATAATAAATACGGTTCTACGTTTATTTTCAGCAATTTGCTTATACATTTTTTAAACTCGAATTAGTTAAAATTTAACTTCTGGCGCTTTTTCGATTTTCGCCTTTTCGCTTTCCTCGACCTCGAAGTAATCGCGTTGTTTAAAATGCCCAACCATATTATTCACGACATTTACCGGAAAAGTTTTGATTCGCGTATTCAAATCTTTCGCTCCCGCATTATAAAATCGGCGCGCTGCTTGTAATTTGTCTTCAGTATCTTGAAGTTGTGTTTGCAATTTTACGAAATTCTCATTCGCTTTCAGATCCGGATATGCTTCCGCCAACGCAAAAATCTTTCCTAATGCGCTTTGCAACCCTTTTTCCGCTTCCGCTGTTTGTTTCACGGTTTTCGCACCCATCGCCGCCGATCGCGCTTCCGTCACCATCGCAAAAGTCTCTTTTTCGTGTTTTGCATAACCTTTCACAGTTTCAACCACGTTCGGAATCAAATCCGCTCGATACTTCATCTGCACCGTGATATCCGACCACGCCTCATTCACGCGTTCATCGAGTTTCACCAAACTGTTATAGATCCCAGCGACAATTATACCGAGCAAAATCGCGATTACAATGATTACTATTAGAACTATTAATCCACTAGACATTAGATTCTCCTTATTTTATATAACCATTATAACATAAATATTCCAAAAAATAGAAATCTGTGTTATAATTAGATTACAACCGTGCGAGCGTAGCTCAGTTGTTTAGAGCGCTTCCTTGCCAAGGAAGAGGTCGAGAGTTAGAGTCTCTTCGCTCGCACCAATCGAGATTATGGCAAAAATAGTGGCTTTATGGCCACTATTTTTTTGTTGGTTCTATCGAGACCATCAGTACTACTCTTAAACAAAGCTGTTGATCTCGTACAACCAATAAAAGTATCTAATCTACACATTCAATGACGTAGTGTATAGATTAGATATTTTTTCTAATAGTTCTTTTTAAAAGCGTCTCTCGAATGTGCAGGTTATTTACGAAAGTAATATTAACCTAACTCATAAAGGAGAAAATATATGAGTAAACCAATTAATATCAACCAAATTAGTCGCACCTTTGTCGTGCCGGTGAAGCTTGCAAGGAGCTAGCCATGGCGACCAAAGTAACGACTACGAAGATTAAGGGTGGAGCAGACTATGCCAAGGTGGCTGCCCGCTTAAACGAATTTCGTAGCACCAACCCACGGTCTAAGATTGCCGTTAAAGTGAGAAAAGATCAGGACGGTAATGTGACCCATATGGCGTATATCTGGAAAGATAAGACCGTTTGTTACGAACTTCTTAAATCCGGAGTATCGGCTCAAGATGTTTTGGGGAGTGCCGACGCGGAAGGATCGTCTTTCATGGTGGCCGCAAAGATTACTAATGAGAAAGGCTACGAGAAGAATGAGACGATTGCAATCGGACGAGCTCTTGCTATTGCTGGCTATGCCACTTCAGGCGAAGTGGCATCCAGCGAAGAAATGGAAGAGTTCGAAGCATTCAAGAATCAGAAAGCCATCGAGCTAAAGAATGGCATTCTCGAAATGATGAATAATGCCAAGTCCATGAAAAAGCTTCAGAGCATTTGGTTGTCTTTGGACGGTTCTCAGCGATCTGATCAAGACATCATGGCGAAGAAGAACGAGATGAAGGAGAAGTTAAATGCAAAAGTTGCTACAGTCAAAGCCTAGGATTCCAGAGGATTTTCTCAGGAGTTGTATGACCGACGACGAAGACCGAGTAGTCTCCGAAGATGAAATCATTGAGCATATCACCGAGGATATGCCGGACTTAGGCGACGAGCTGAATGTTGCTATTGGCGATTTCGTAACCAAATTAGTGACTCAATACATCATGGAACAAGTAGAAGAATATGCCGAAGATTATTACGAGCCATCTGCTCGTGATGAGGCAATAGAAGATTTAAGAAGGGAGTTTTATGAAAATCATAGATTTGCAACAGAATAGTAAAGAGTGGCTTGAGTTTCGCAAAGGTAAGTCTGGTGGTTCAGAGTTTAAAAATCTCTGGATCCCGGGCTTGCCCACTAAGGCGAAGATTGTCGAGAAACTCGAAGAAGACCAGCCACTATCATCAGAAGATAAACGACTAACCGTCCAAGAATTGGCGGATATGCTTGAGCCGAGCGAGCTGGCTTCACTTAAGTTAGATTCCGAACCGAAGAAACATTTCTACGAGATTGTGGCGGATCGTGTTGCTCGTCCAATCACTCCAAATGATTACGCAGATCGTTTGGATGGGCAACAATTCTCTATGATGGTTCGTGGCCATATTCTGGAACCGGAAGCCTTGGCTGCTTTTGAAGCTGAAACCGGTAAGAAGCTAGACGAAGGTTCGGTGGTGTGGGTATCTGATTATGACGAGAGTGCCTATGTCAGTCCAGACGGATGTATTACTAGCAAAGATGGAAAAGTTCGTGAAGCTTGCGAAGTGAAGTGTTTATCCTCAGCGGAAGTTGTCAAAGTTTATGCCGAACAGCAGTATCCGAAAGAATACGAACCACAAGTGCTGAAATATTTCATGGTGAATGATGATTTGGAGGTTCTCCACTTTATCGTTTATACGGATGTGATTCCTGGTTTAGAGCTTCAAATATTTGATATCAAACGAAAAGATGTCGAAGGTCGGTTGAACGAAGCTAGAGTATTTGAAAAAGAAACGCTAAAGCGAGTGGATCAGCTCGCCGAGCGAATAGAAAGGTTAAGTTTCTAATGGGAGCAAATTACGAAAAAGTAGCCTCACTTAAGGTGAAAAACGGCACTTATATAGACAAGGATGGGAATGAGAAGAATCGTTATACTGAGGTTGGCGTTCTTCTCTCCACTCCTCATGGTTCGCAACTTCTCATTAAACTTCATGCTACGGTTGTTTCCGATCCGAAGTTGATTTCTGTCTTTACTGACGACGGAGTCAAATTTAGTATGGAGCACGAAGAAGAAGTTCCGACAGACATACCGGATGGTCCGGTGAACATGGAAGAGATTCCATTTTAGCCATAGCAACTCTTTGGCATAAATGGGTAGGTTACGACGAACGTTGTTTAAGATCCAGATCGTCAAGAATAGGCTTTTATGACCGGCCTCGCACCTTAATATGACGATCGTAAGCAACCTATCCACTTATATCGTATTCTTAGGTTCTTATTTGTAAGAGAGGTAGCCTATCCATTTATGTCAGAGAGTTTGGCTTTTGAGAGGTAAAATTGAAGCAAATTAGAAAAAGTGATGTCCAAGTAATGCTTGCTGATTATTTGGCAATTCACTATCCAAAGGTAATCTTTCATTCGGACTTCGGTTCCGGAGTGAAGCTGTCTTTTTATCAAGCAAATCTCCAGAAACGACAGAATGGTGGAAGGCGAGCGTGGCCAGACATGTTTATTGCAAAGCCTTGCGGTAAATATGCTGGTCTTTTTGTTGAATTGAAACGAGATGGAACTCGTATCAAGAAGCGAGACGGAACATATGCTTCCGATCATATAGCCGAACAGGCGAAGCTTTTGTCTTTATTGGAAGACCAAGGTTATCTAGCGGTCTTCGCCGTTGGCTTTAACGAGGCGAGACGAATCATCGATGCCTACCTAGAAATTAAATGAAGTGAAAATATTAGAGTTATTTGGGGGGATTGGAGCTTGTTCAAAGGCTCTGGAACGATCGGGGATTGATTTTGAAATCGCCGACTATGTCGATATTGACAAATTTGCAGTTCGTAGCTTCAATGCTATTCATGGAACGAATTTTGAACCACAAGATATCTCGAAATGGGATAAAGATTTGGAAGTAGACCTGATTATGCATGGAAGTCCATGCCAAGATTTTAGCACCGCTGGCAAGCAGGCTGGTGGCGACAAAGGTTCTGGCACTCGCTCATCTTTAATGTATGAGACGCTTCGAATTGTAGAGAAACTGAAACCGAAGTATGTGATTTGGGAGAATGTAAAGAATCTATTATCAAAGAAGCATCGCCATAATTTTGATGCCTACCAAAAGGCAATGGAAGAGTTGGGCTACAACAACCACTACCAAGTGTTGAATGCCAAAGATTATGGCGTTCCCCAAAATCGTGAACGAGTCTTTACGGTGTCTATTCGGAATGATTTGGAAGACAATTTTGAGTTCCCCGCAAAGCAAGAACTAACGGTGAAGTTGAAGGACATTCTCGAACCGAAAGTTGATGAAAAATACTATTTATCCGACAAAGCTCTTTCTTGTTTTATGTCTGATGGAACTGGCAATTATCCTCGCCGAGAGAGATTCTTGTCTAACATTAACCGTAAAAACCAGAATGTAGGAAATGCAGTTACAACTCGTGCTGGGTCTAGAC
>CAVDXX010000013.1:0-15532 GCA_963613175.1 bacterium
ATAGGAATAACTATTTTACGAGCACAAAGTGTACACGATGTAGTGATTTAGTGCATTTTTCTTGACTTTTGCGATTTTTTAAGGTAAACTTATTACAGATATTCAAACAACGTTTTGGATAGTACCTGAATAGATAGATGTGTAGATATGCCACTATTTATTTATGGCCAGAAAGTAATACATATGTAGTATCACTTTCTTTTAATCAAAGTACGTGCGAATGTAGCTCAGTTGTTTAGAGCGCTTCCTTGCCAAGGAAGAGGTCGAGAGTTAGAGTCTCTTCGCTCGCACCATTTTTTATGCTCCAAAAAAGTTCAATCGAGTCCGAACTCTCGGACCTTCGGTGCGAGAGTTAGAGTCTCTTCGCTCGCACCATTTTTTATGCTCCAAAAAAGTTCAATCGAGTCCGAACTCTCGGACCTTCGGTGCGAGAGTTAGAGTCTCTTCGCTCGCACCATTTTTTATGCTCCAAAAAAGTTCAATCGAGTCCGAACACCCATCCAATTGTCACCGCATCAATCATAATTATCATCATTTTAATACAACTATGGTATAATAAAAGTAATGGCGCTTTGGCGGAGTGGTTACGCAGCGGTCTGCAAAACCGCGTACACCGGTTCAATTCCGGTAGGCGCCTCCATTTTTTTACCCTTCAATCACTTGACTTTATAAAAAATCTATGTTATAATAAGGATATAATCTCTTTCGAGCCTAGCCTTTTTTAGTCATCTTCTTCGAAAATCGGTTTTCCCGATTTCGCCAATTCTCTCGCCTTGTCAATCAAAGCTTTTATCTGTAGCTCACTGATTCGCGCTTTTTCAATTGTGTATTCTTCTCTCTCGCGCATTAAATCACCATAGAAACCCGTTCCTCGCGCTGCCTCCCAAAACTTCTCCCCACAATTCACATCGTCATTAAACCACGGTTTTTTCGACAAATTAAAATGCAATATTTTTGCATTCTTCGGGTTTTCGCCTTCCGGTTGACAGTTCCATTCTTTCCCAAGATGCAAAATCTGTCCCTTTAAAATTGCGTTCAAATAATCCTGATCAGGCGCCACCAAATCCGCGTCATATTTTTTTATCAAATCCGTCATCCGCGTAATATAATGTATCTTACGCATTTTCTTCAAATCCATCAACAACACACCCGAGTTCACATATTCCTTCGCTGGCACGCCAATCGCTTTCTCGACGTAGTCGATAAAATCCGGCACGGCTTGAACTTTCGGATCGACTCGCGCCGCAATTACTTTCTCGCCCAAATCAATATCAAACAGCTCTCCCACATCCCCCGTAAAGATTGTGTCAGCATCAACATAAATCGCTTTTTCGTATTGCGGGAACAAACGCGCAATAAAAGTCCGATAATAATATACCGCCCCCGCAAAAAAATCCGCCGAACCCGTTCGCCTCGCACAGTATCGCACAATAATCCTCAGATAAAGGTTGTATTTCATCTTATGAAATTCAATCGCGCAATTTCTTGTCACCAAATTTCGCAATCGCACTCGATTCTTCAAACTTAGACGGTCGTACATCACCACCACACGATAACTTCGCTCCTGATTCGTATTTCGAATTAACGAATTAATCGACACCGCCGCATATTTTGCATAATCGTCCGTAATCGTATAAAACACTGGCACTGCTTCAGTCTTCTTGAATAACTTTTTACCTGTATTAAAAATACTCATTCTTTCTCTTCTTGCTTATGTTTAATGATTTGATATTCTTCTAATATATCATCATATTCCGTAATTTTCAAAACCTCATGAATTTTCTCAATTTCAAATGGCTTCACTTTTTGCACTCTGAAATACGGCCAAAACTTAAAATTGTTCGAAAAATGATGCAAAACCGTATCTTTTCGCGGTCGTTCCTCTTGTTCATTAAATTTTCGCGGCATTAATTTTCGCCGATCAATCGCCCGATTCAGTGCGCTCTGATCCGGCAAAAGCATCCATTTTTCCGCACAAATCTTCGCCGCTTTTTCAAACATCCTACTTTTTCTGCACTCCTCCGTATTAAACAGCATCACCCCCGAATTCATATAATCCTGTTTGAAAAGTCCGCGATAATGATACCATCTCCGCCCATAAATATCCAACACCCCTGCCGCCTCAATATTCGTCAAATCAGTGTCATAAAACTCCGCAATATCTCCGCGCGCCACCACGTCATAATCAAGATATAAAATCCGGTCTAGCTGCGCTAGTTCCGGCACTTTATCCATATAAAGTCGCAACATTGCACACGGCGTGAAATAAGTTCCCATATTTTTCTTCGGCAAATTTCGCACAAAAACTTCTGTCGCATCAATCAACTTCACAAAACTTTTCGGATTAGTTTTTTTCACCAACGCATCTAAAAACTCCGCCGTTTTTTTCGAAAACGGTTTTACATTTTCATATTTAACCGTCATGATATAAATCTGAAAAATCGGCTCGATAATTCCAGTAGAACCCGAACAACTCATTTCCCGCATTTTTTTTCCGTCAAATCGCTTCCGCCCATTCCGCATTAGCGACAAAATCGAAACTAAAACCCCGCGCGCGATCCCAGCATCCCCACAATACAAAATATTCATGCTTTAATTATATCAAAGAAAGTATTTATTTATATTTATAAAATCCTTCGCCACTCGCTTTGCCTAATTTTCCCTCTTCGATATATTTTCTCAACTGTTTTTCCATCGCCTTGAAATTATACGGCGCTAAAATTTTCGGAACTTTCGTATACATCTTTACAACTTCATGCGCAGTTTTCAAACCTATAATATCTAAAATCTGAAACGGCCCTTCTTTCGCACCCGTTCCCAAAATCCATGCCGCATCAATATCTTTCGGCTCCGCGATTCCGTTCACATACAAATCTTGCGCCGCGAACAAAAACGGAATCAACATCGAATTCAACAGATATCCCGACTTTTCCTTTTGCAACGGCAATGCAACCATTTTTATATCTTTCGCAAATTTCACTACCTCGTCAAAAACTTCGTCATCGGTGTCTTTGTGTCGCATCACTTCCGCAGTATTATTTTTCCAAATCGAATTTGCGAAATGTAGCGCCAAAAACTTTTCCGGTCGCCCTGTATATTTCGCCAATTTACTCGGCAACATTGTCGACGAATTCGTCACCAAAATCGTTTTTTCCGGCAAAACTCCTGCTACTCGTGAAAACATCTCTTTTTTCGCATTAAAATCTTCCGTCATCGCCTCGATCACAAGATCCGCATCCTCCACTGCTTTTTCGAGATCCAACTCTATTTTTATATTTTTCGCAGCCTTCTCAACCTTTTCTTGACATTTTTTCTTATCAAAATCATCATAATCGCTAATTCCCATCGCCCATTTATCCAACGACTGTTCCTTGTCCATCACTTCAATCGCATTTAAATACGATTCCTTCACTTTTTCCAATTTCGGCTCAGTGCGTTTTATGCTATCCTTGCTACGAAGCCACATTGTTACCTTAAAACCTGAATATGCCGTCTGAAACGCGATCTGCGTTCCCAAAACTCCACCCCCTAAAATCGTAATATTCTTCATTTTACCTCGCTTTTTAAAATTTAATTCAAAATCAATTTAAAACTTACTTAACCAGTGGTGCCCGAGATGGGACTTGAACCCATATGGATTTCTCCATTCGATTTTAAGTCGAACGCGTATACCAATTCCGCCACTCGGGCATAATATTTTAGCCTCTAGAGCCAAAACTATTATAAGTATATCTCATTTAATTCAAAAAGTCCACTATTGACATAGCCGCAACCGCGCCGTCCCCTGTCGCCGTCACGAGTTGTCGGGCTGTCTTAGTCCGACAATCCCCCGCCACGAACATCCCCGCGCACGTTGTTTTACAATCCTCCCCTGCCACAATATAGCCATTTTCGTCTAACTCCACCAACCCGCGCACCAACTCCGTATTCGGCACTCGCCCCACCGCCACAAAAATCGCTTCCGCGTCTTCTGGGATCTCGTCAGTATGATGAATCTGATAAACTTTCTCGCAAATCCGCTTCAAATATTCCACTTCATGCTTCGCCGTGTTGCCACTCCCGACTACTACCACAGTTTTGCCAGCATACAGCGCCCCGTCGCAAGTTGCACAGTATGAAATCGGACGCTTTCCAGCCATTTTTTTCTGCTTTTCCGGCAATTCTCGCGGTTTCGTCCCTGTCGCTATAATTATCGCACGGGACGCATATTTTCCTTCGTCAGTTTCTACCTCGAAATCACCATTACTCAGTTTCCGCACCGCCACAACCTCTTCATCGCGAATTTTCTCGCCTAAATTATTCATTTGGTGATATATTTTCTCTGTTAATTCTTTCCCCGAAATGTCTTCAAAGCCCGGATAATTCTCAACTTTTTCCGAATTCACAATCTGCCCGCCAAACACTTTCGCTTCGAACACAAGTACCGACAGTCCCGCCCGTTTCGCATAAATCGCCGCCGTCATTCCGGCCACTCCTGCCCCGACGATGATTAAATCTACCATATCTCTATTATACCTTATTAATCACTGGAATCACAATCGGCGTATGCCCCGTCGCATCAAACAAGATATGTGTAATATCTTCTTTGATTTCCTCTTTCAGCACCTTCATCTCCGGGTCGGTTGAAATCGATTTATCCGTTTTCTGGCGCAGATAATGCCGAATTTTCCCAATCAACTCCTCCGAATTGTCGAGATAGATAAACGCTCGCGAAACAATGTCCGGCGTTTTCATCAGATGCCCGGTTTTCTTATTCACAGTCAAAACAATCACAAAAATCCCTTCCCGCGAAATGTGGATCCGGTCTTTTACCACCGCCTCATGCACTAACCGGTCCGCATCATCAAACAGCTTATTTCCCGCATGAATTCGTCCCGCCTTCCGAATCGTCTTATTCGGCAGAAGTTCCACGATATCCCCGTCATCCGACACCAAAATCCGGTCTTTCGGAATTCCGATCACGTTTTCCGCCATTTCCGCGTTATGTTCCAACATATAAAATTCACCATGATAAGGCATATAATTCGTCGGATGTAATCGTGTCACAAATTCCACGTGGTCTTCATAATACGCATGGCCCGAAAGATGTAGCGGCCCGATATTCGTGAGATGCGTCTTACCGTTCTGAATCACCTGCGCCCCCTCTCTGAGCAGCCCATCCACCGTATTCACCACGTGCGGTTCATTCCCTGGAATCGGGTTCGACGAGAACACAATCGTATCGGTCGATTTAATCTTGATATACTTATGCGCACCCGTAATCATCCGGTTCAGCACCGCGTTCAGCTCTCCCTGCGACCCTGTGCAAACAATACAAACTTTCTCATCCGGCAATTTAATAATGTCTTCCATTTTCATCACCGTATCTTTCGGCACCTTAATCGACTTCGCCCGAAGTGCCACCTCGACGTTATTAATCATCGAAAAGCCCGAGAATGCCACTTTGCGCCCGCGCTTGGCCGCCTCATCCAGAACCAGCTGAATTCGCGAAATCTGCGACGAAAAACAAGAAATAATCACCCGTCCATTCACATAATGGTCCATCACTCGCCCCATATTTTCACCAATATCGTATTCCGAATGCGGATGTTTCCCTGGCGAGTCGATATTCGTCGACTCATTCACCATCAAATCGATTCCCTCATTCTTCACAATCTCGTCAATCCGCTCATAATCCGCCTGTCGCCCCATCGGTCGCTCCTCGTGGCGCCAGTCCCCCGACAGATAAATCACCCCATTCGGCGTGCGCACCACAATCGCCGTATTCCCTGGAATCGAGTGCAACATATGAATAAATTCCACTGACAAATGCTCCGAAACCTGGATTTTTTCATGCTTCAACGGATCGATCGGATGATAATTCAAATCCGGCTCATCATTCAGCTCCGACATCTGTTTCTTAATCATGCCAATCGTAAAATCCGTCGCGTAAATCGGCACCAAATTCCCGAATTTCGGCAACAAATGCCGGCATGCTCCGATATGATCCAAGTGCGCGTGTGTAAAACAAATCGCCTTTACTTTGTCGAGGTTGTCCTCGAGATATTTAATATCCGGAATCAGATAATTCACTCCCGGATAGTCTTCGCCCGCAAACAACACCCCCATATCAACCACAATCATTTCCGACTTATACTCGATAATTGTCATATTTTTACCAATCCCGAACTCACCCACACCCCCAATCGGGATAATTCGCACCGCCTCCGGGTCCGGTCGCAACTGTTTCAGGCGCGCATTCGTCATCTGCTCCCCGTTAAATCCATTATAGCGCGACTTATTCACCGGCAAACCGATAATATGTTGCGTCGCCTGCGCATTCACATCTTGCGAGAGCATTCTCTGATGATGAACCATATCGCCCTTACGTGTCGACACCGAAAGATTCACTTTTCGCTTATCCGCACCGTTTTTTACGCCCTTTTCGCCTGACTTTTTGCCCTTGCTATTTGGTCTTTTGCTCTGTGAAGTATTTTTCGCCCCTTTTCCGGCGTTTTTGTTCAAACCTGACCCCCGACCCACTAATTTTTCATCCTTGCCACCAGGGCCGAAATTTGCGTTAAAATGACGATTTTGCGCCTCTTCAAACTGTCTTTTGATATCTGGTAGTCTCTCTGCTCGCGATTTTAAGAGCCGCGCGCGACGCTCTTCTTCGTTTAAATTCATATCTTCCTTTTTTATAATTTATATTCTACAAGTAGTTTAAGCTATCTCTATTATAGCAAAATTCATCCTAATTTTCAAGTTTTTGCTGATTTTTCTGGACTTTTTTCTGGACTTTTGCTATAATTAACTTATACCAAACCGACCTTTTAGGCCGGTTTTATTAATATTAAGGAAAGGAGCTATGGAAGGTCTAGATCTGAAACAGATGTCAACTATGGTCGACATCATCGCCGAAGAAAAAGGCTTGCCGAGAGAAACTGTTTTGAATGTCATCGAGACAGCGATTGCGGCAGCTTGGCGAAAAGATAATGGTGAACGCGACATGAATGTGCGCGCCACTTTAAACACTAAAACTGGTGAAGCCGATGTTTTCATCGCGCGAACGGTAATTGAGGACGGTGTAGGTTACAACCCTTCGACCGAAATTCCGCTCGCCGAAGCCGGAGGAGACGCTAAAATCGGTGACGAAGTCGAAGAGAAACATAAAATCACCTCTTTCGGCCGCGTTGCCGCTGGAACTGCGAAACAAGTCGTAATTCAGCGCTTGCGTGAAGCTGAGAACGATGCCGTTTTAACAGCTTTCGAAGACAAAGTCGGAACTGTCGTCACGGGAACTGTTGCTCGTGTCGAATCGAGACTTATTCGCGTTGACCTCGGTCGCGCTTCGGGGATTATGCCTCGTTCCGAACAAATCGACGGCGAATATTATACTGTCGGTTCGCGAATTAAAGTTTTGATTAAGAAAATTGAGCGCGGCGAACGTGGCGCCCAACTAATCTTATCACGTGGTAGCGTCGAATTTGTCGAGTACCTCTTCCGTCAGGAAGTCCCAGAACTCGAAAATGGCTCAGTCGAAATTCGCGGCATTGCGCGCGAAGCTGGTCGTCGCACTAAGATCGCCGTTATGTCCACTGTGCCGGGAGTCGATCCTATCGGTACCTTCGTTGGTAGTCGCGGCGTTCGCGTTCAAGCCGTAATGAACGAAATCGGCGATCGCGAGAAAATCGACGTGATTACTTGGAGTGACAACGCTTCCGAATATATCCGCGAAGCTCTGTCTCCGGCTGAGATTATGAAAGTCGAAATCGATGGCAAAAAAGCTAAAGTTACCGTTTCCGAGGAAATGCAATCCATCGCCATCGGCAAACAGGGACAAAACGTTCGCCTAGCTTCGAAGCTAACTGGCTACGATATTGATATCGAACTCGCCAAGTCTACTCCGAAAAAGACTCGCAAGAACGTTGAAGATTCTCTTCTTTCTGCTCTCGAAGAAGCTGAGGAAGAATAATTATCCCATCAAAAAATCGTCCCTTAGGACGATTTTTTGATAATTTGGCACCTTCCTAGTTTCCCGCTGTTGCAGTATAATCGGCGCTACTGGGCTTGACTGCTGTGTTCGGAATGGGAACAGGTATTTCCCCAGCGCTATGGGCACCAAATCGCACGCTCGCTTTTTATAGAGCGAACTATTGATGTCCATTAAGGGCCACAAAGATTTTAAAAACCTCACGACGTTTTAATTTTAGGTACGTACCCAATTTTTAGATACTAATCTAAAATATATTCAAACGCCGATTGCTAGTTAAGTCCCTCCCGTGTTTCCGCCGCGACCTAAGTCTTACCGAAAACACGGAACATAAAAAGGCGATGGACCTATTAGTACTACTCAGCTCCACACGTTGCCGTGCTTCCACTTATAGCCTATCAACCAGATCTTCTTTCTGGAGTCTCCTAGGGAATCCTTATCTTGGAGTGGGCTTCGCGCTTAATATGCTTTCAGCGCTTATCTCTTCCGAACATAGCTACCCGGCGATGCAGTAGGTGACCACAACCGGCACACTAGAGGTTCGTCCATCTCGGTCCTCTCGTACTAGAGACAGCTCTCCTCAAGATTCCTAACGATCATGCCGGATATAAACCGAACTGTCTCACGACGTTCTGAACCCAGCTCGCGTACCACTTTAACCGGCGAACAGCCGGACCCTTGGAAGGTGCTCCCCCTCCAGGATGTGATGAGCCGACATCGAGGTGCCAAACCGCGCCGTCTATGTGAACTATTGGGCGCGATCAGCCTGTTATCCCCAGGGTAACTTTTATCCGTGTGCGCTGTCTTTCCCACGTAAATAGAACCGAAGTTCAATACAGCGGGTCACTTGCTCCCACTTTCGTGTCTGATTGGATTGTAGTCCTCACAGTCAAGCTGGCTTTTGCGCATACACTATCACTACGATTTCCATCCGTAGTTAGCCAACCTTTGAACGCCTCCGCTACTCTTTAGGAGGCAACCGCCCCAGTTAAACTACCCGCCATGCACGGTCCACTTGGCCGATCAGGTCAAGCGTGAGACTGTTAAAATACTCAGGGTGGTATTTCACATTTCGACTCCACAAATACTGGCGTATCTGCTTCAAAGTCTTCCACCTATTCTACACAAAATATCCCAACAATCAATGCAAAGTTGTAGTAAAGCTCCATGGGGTCTTCTCGTCCTGGCATGATCAGACGGCATCTTTACCGCCAATGCACGTTCACCGAGGCCTTCGCCGAGACAGTGCCCACATGATTACTCCATTCGTGCGGGTCTGAACTTACCAGACAAGGAATTTCGCTACCTTAGGACGATCATAGTTATCGCCGCCGTTCACCGGGGCTTCAGTTTGAACCGTGAAGCTCTCCCCTTAACCTTCCGGCACTGGGCAGGAGTCAGCCCCTATACATCCGCTTTCGCGTTAGCAGAGACCTGTGTTTTTGGTAAACAGTTCCGTGGGCTCTTTAGCTGCGGCCCTCTCATCAAATTGACGATTAGGCTGCCAAAGTCTGTGTCTCGACAAAAGATTTAGTTTGTTTTTAGGTAATTTAACCTCATCTTTCGCTTGAGACAACTTTAGCAAATCCTCAACTTAATGAGAGGGCAGTCCTTATTCCGAAGTTACGGACGCTTTTTTGCCGAGTTCCTTAGCGAAGGTTCTCTCGTAGGTCTTAGTCTACTCGACTCGAGCACCGGTGTTGGTTTGCGGTACGGTAGGCAACAGCCTAAGTTAACCAGCTTTTCTAGCCACCATTTTACCCAGAATCGACTCTCCCGAAGGGAGTCTTTCATTCATCTCTTGTTCCCAAGAGACTTAGACGGTTATATACCAATAAACCGCTCCGGTCACACAATGTGAACTGTTAACAACTATTACCTGTACAGGAATATTAACCTGTTGTCCATCGCCTACGCTGATACGCCTCGGCTTAGGACCGACTAACCCAGGGACAATTACTGTCGCCCTGGAAACCTTGCTCTTACGACCGACAGGATTCTCACCTGTCTTAAGGTTACTGATTCCAGCATTCTCACTTGATACCGCTCCACCGTTCCTTCCGAAACGACTTCACCGCAATATCAACGCTCCTCTACCACGCCTACTAAAGTAGACATCCATGTCTTCGGTTTAATACTTAGCCCCGTTACATTTTCCACGCAAAATCTCTTGACTAGTGAGCTGTTACGCACTCTTTAAATGAATGGCTGCTTCTAAGCCAACATCCTAGCTGTTTAAGAAACTTCACCTTGTTTCCCACTTAGTATTAATTAGGGACCTTAGACGATGGTCTGGGCTGTTTCCCTTTTGAGCAACGAGCTTAGCCCCGCTGTTCTGACTGCCATGATTACACAGATGGTATTCGTAGTTTGATAAGAGTGGGTACAGTTGCCCGCCCCAGTTCTTTTCAGAGCTCTACCCCCAACTGCTACTACATGACGCTAGCCCTAAAGCTATTTCGAGGAGAACCAGCTATCTCCGAGTTCGATTGGCATTTCACCGCTAACCACAAGTCATCCAAGCACTTTACTGCGTACCCTGGTTCGGTCCTCCACGACGTGTTACCGTCGCTTCAACCTGCTCATGGTTAGGTCACCCGGTTTCGGGTCTAATTCCACCGACTTGACGCCCTATTCAGGCTCGCTTTCACTGTGGCTCCGTCAACTGACTTAACCTCGCCGATAAAATTAACTCGCTGGATCGTTCTACAAAAAGCACGCCGTCACCCGTATAAATACGAGCTCCGACACGTTGTAGGCACTGAGTTTCAGGATCTATTTCACTCCCCTCCCGGGGTTCTTTTCACCTTTCCATCACTGTACTAGTTCGCTATCGATCAATCAATATATTTAGCCTTGGCAGGTGGTCCTGCCGGATTCAAACAGGGTTTCTCGTGCCCCGTCCTACTTGAAAAAAGATAAATAAAGCCTAAGACCGTTTCGCATACGGGACTTTCACCCTCTTTGGCGCTACGTTCCAGAAGCTTCCGCTACGATCTAAAGGATTATATCTTTACCCGCTCAATTTAGCGTTGTCGGTTCTTATGCCGAAACTCGGAAAATTCCGCGCCTCAGCATAAAAATTATCTAATTTCGCAACCCCCTTCAAGCATTGGCCGCTAAAACCATACTAACTCGCTCCGGAAAACCGGTTCACAAATTAGAACTTGAAAGGTTTAGGCTGTTCCAATTTCGCTCGCCACTACTTTCGGAATCATTGGTTATTCTCTTTTCCTCGGCCTACTAAGATGATTCAGTTCGGTCGGTTCCCGTCCTCTACCCTATGTGTTCAGGTAGCGACAATACGACATGACTCGTATTAGGTTTCCCCATTCGGCAATCCCCGGATCATTTCTCGTTGTCAGATCCCCGAGGCTTATCGCAGACTTCTACGGCCTTCATCGGTATTGATTGTCAAGGCATCCACTATCAGTGCCCTTAATTACCTTTTTATGCATTGACTTAACTAGCAATCGAAGTTTGACTTTCAAAAATCAACTGCTCGTTCCGTCTTTAAAATCTTTAATCGTTACAAATTGTTAAACCGAAAAGCCGTATATATCTTCGCGACCGCCAAGCGACCTCGAAATTTTCCTCGCTTTTCTTTCTTTTCGTAGAGGTCGCTAACTAAAAGTTTTCCGCGACTTGCTTAAACTTCTTTCATTATAACAAACCTTTTTTACAAAATCAACCCCTTTTTTCACGTTTTTTAGTACTTTTTGGCATTTTTTTCACATTTTTTTGCATTTTTCACAAAAAACCGCCCTCATCGGACGGTTTTTAAGCTCCCCTATCTCAACAACTTTACGCTCGTCGTTTAGACTTTCGCCCCCACGCTCTAGTCGCCAACCAAATTGCAATTCCTGCCACGACAAACAGAATGATAAACAGTAGCCACATAGGACATTTAATCACTAACTTCGAAGCCTGTGCCGTTTTACCCTCAAATTCTACTGTATATACTACATTATAAACCCCTATCTCCGGCGTCTTTTCCCAGGCGGTCTCCGCATAATAAGTCTGATCCGGCAAAATCAAATGCTCCTCCGGGTTTTCTTCATTTGTATAAATTTCTTCGTCTGAAAACAGAGGGAATACCTGCAATTTATAAGTCGCCACCCCGTGCGTATTTCCGGTATTTTTTATCGACGCCGATCCAGCAATATTTCCCGACAACAAAAATGCCGGCACATTCAAATTCATTATTTCCCCACTACGCATAGTTTCACCAGAAATTTCCGCATAAATCAGATGCCCAATTCGACGCGTCTCCTTAATCATTGCATCATCATTAGAACTCGAACTCGAAGACACTAACACTGATGCATACTGTCCGCCCGCCGGCGCGTCTTCCGGCACATCAATTCTAAACGTCACCTCATCTGTTTCATTCGGTGCTAAATGCCCGGTTTGATGCGAAGTAATAGTAATCCAGTTCGCCATTTCCCCGCGTCCGCCAACATTCTCAAAAATCGCCGTCGCATCATCATTGCGATAAAACGGCTCCACATTCACCTCATAATCCAGATCTGTCGTGTGCGTCCCCGGATTTGTTACTTTCAGAGAGCTCTCATACGAATCCCCAGGCATCAATACAATTTGCTGATCCATTGGCGACATCGTAAACCCATACATCTGTTCCTCTTCAGCCATCACCGCTGGCATCGTCCCCATCATCGCAACCACAAACGCCGTCGCCACCGCCAAAAGCCAACCATTTTTATTTAATATTTTTTTCATTAACCTCCTTATTTTTTTCCATTATATCATATTAATAATTAATAGTTTCGCAATTGAATCCCTTTTCGGTGTAAATTTTCTCCATCGTCGGCAAATTATACGTCCCGCTCTCGACCCAGTCCAACTCAAAATATTTCACCGTCTCATATTCCAATTTCTCCGCCTTTGCATACATACTAAACTTCAACCGGTCCGACAGTTTCGCATAATTCGCCCCAAACGCATCCGGCCCCAACCCTTCGCCTTGCGTCTTCAAATTCAGCGCCGAGTGATTTTCCGCCTCACTCCGCGCAATTTCGTCGCTATTATTATAATATAGCTCCTGAATCAAAGAAATCGTATCCAACTTGTTGCCGCTAAAAGTCGCGTTGATTTTTGTCGTCTTTTTCGTCGAATTATCATATTCGAAAAACGGATATTGCATCCCTTCCGCCTCGCAAGTCAACGATTTCGACGCTTCCACCGTCGTCCCGCTATCCGTCACCTTCGTTTCCCCCTGCAAAAAGAAACAAAGAATCAGTACAATCGCCGTAAGCAACAACGACGTTCCGATCGTCGCCGGCCAATTAGTTTTACTTTTTTTGCGTTTTTTTGGCTTTTCTTGCTGAGCCTGCTGGGCCCGATTTTCTGGGGATTTTTCCTCCATAGACCTCCTAGTTTTTTCTATTATAGCATAAACGCGCTAAAAACCGGCCTTTTTCACAAAAATCATTCAAAAAAATGAAACCACCCCTATCTCTTTCGAGCAGGCATCCAGAACGGATACTTTTCGGGGTGATTTCCTCTATCTCTAAAATATCACATACGCAACAAAAACACAACCCTTTTTTGCTCTATCTAAAGGTTATTTTCTGTATTTTAATAATTTTATTTCGAAATACAGAGATGTATTTTCCTGCATCAGTTTTATCCAATTGGAGTGACCTATTCACCGAACCAGCAACCAAATCGGCAAGTTGAATCAAATCAGTCCTCACCGAATCCTCAAATTTAAATTCTATTTTATTTGAATTACCACTTTTTATTTCTCGTCTCAAATAAGTTGTAGTATCTTTTTTGTACTGTCTACTTGAACGTCCATCAATGGTAATTTTTGCATTTGCTGGAGCGATCTCTTTAAGAAGTTCCTTTATCATCCAATTATATAATTTCTCCCGATCAAAGAATGGCACCAAAGCAGGCGTAATCTCGCGAAAATTACTTTTTCAATATAGACCGCATAAACTTTGAAATCGTATTTATTCGCACGACCGAGCATCTCTAAAACTATGTTCTTCGGATTTTTTGTAAATTTAAATTCGTGATTATTTTTCCAACCCAAAGATTCTCGATATTCGCCAATTTCATGCATTAAAGCTTCCGCAACTTCTGGATTAGTAAAAAGTACAGCAGCCATCACAAAGATATCACTAGACGCAGCTTTAAACCCAGGATCGCCAGAATCATCAATAAATATTAACTGCTTTTTCATCGCCGCTGATTATATTATGGTTTTCCAAAAAATTCAACCCCTCACATTAACCAACCACCATCATTTTTATTTTTTGTATTTTAACACAAATACAAACTAATTGCGCTTAATACGCGCAGGAGAAAAAAACTTATGAAAAAATCATTAATTGCAGGGGCTGGCATCGCAGCTTTAGGTCTCGCAGTAGTGCCGTTTGCAGGGGTGTTTGCGGCGGATATTACGACTATGACGGACACGATTGAAGTAACGGTTGGAGAGGCTTGTACTTTCGACGCGGCATCGCATCCGTATACGAAACCCATGACGGCAAATAAAGTCGACACGATCGGTGAAACCACTATGACGGTAGTCTGCAACAACGCTAAAGGTTATAGTGTAAAAGGTACTTTCACGGACTTGACTGGTCCAGCGAAATCGTCTGGCAATGAAATGATTACCTACGAAGCAGATGCCGCTGTGGCTGCGGGTGGTGGCAAATGGAATGCAACTGTCGGTTCCGCAACGTCGCCATTAGCTAAAGATTCTGCTACTGTAACATCGAAAACTACCATGTCTGCTGCAGATGGCGATTCGACAAAGATCACTTACAAAGTAGGGACTACGAACAACCAAGCTGCAGGTACTTACACCGGCACCGCGACCTACACTTTGTCGAAGAACAGCTAATTTAGCGCGAAAAGCTCTTCCAAAAATCCCCTCGTAAGAGGGGATTTTTTGGGTGGGACAGTAGTCGTTGTTAACGGCGCGGCTACTCTACAAAAAGCCCCTTTAGAGGGGGCTTTTTGAGGAAGTCTTATACGCAATTATTTTTTTGTTAACGTATAAGTCGCGGTGCCGGTGTAAGTACCTGCAGCGATGTTGTCTGAAGTTCCCGCTTTATAGGTAATCTCCGCAGTATCACCCGCTGCAACAGTTTGCTTTGTGTTAGACATAACCGCCCCATTATTCTTGAGATATGCTGCAGCTGCCGGAGAGCCACCACCAATCGTCACTATAGCGCTTGCTGCCCAGGAGTTCGTTCCTACCGTTGGCGCACTCTCACTAAAGGAGATTTTGTTGTTACCCTTACCATTCAATGCGGCATAAGCGCCGGTTACTTCATACCCTGAATAGTTGTTGCAGGTTACTTTCATGCTAGTCGTGTCGATGTCGGCAGTCGTATTCGCCGTCATGATTTTCGTGTACGAATGCGATGCCGCGTCGAAAGTACAAGCCTCTCCAACCGTTACGTTAATCGTGTCCGTCATAGTCGTAATATCATCCGCAAACACCCCTGCAAACGGCACTACTGCGAGACCTAAAGCTGCGATGCCAGCCCCTGCAATTAATGATTTTTTCATAAGTTTTTT
>CAVDXX010000014.1:0-3970 GCA_963613175.1 bacterium
CTAATATCCGCACCTATATCGAGATTCGGCGCGATATCGGCCACCTCGTAGTCCGAGAAGATATCGTCTACCGTGCCGGTTAGCTTATTTGCCATATAAACGACTTCGGTTTCGGCTTCTTTTATCGAATCGGCAATTCCTGTTGCGATACCAGCTACGAAGAATCCGCCAGACTTCTTCATAACTCGGCTTGGCGACTTGATTTGGAGTGTAGAGTTAAATGCGTTCTTAGCTGCAAGCGCGCTGTTCTTTGCTGCATTTGATACCTGCCATGAGTTTTGATTAATGCCAGTCGCAAGACCGGAGTCGAAGCTTTTACCACTCTGTTCGAATTGCGGCTCTACAGATTTCGTGATTTTTACGGCTTCCTCGATGGTTGCTGAGCTGGAATTCCAATATTTTTTATACGCTTCATCAGCCTTGGCTAGCTGATCGCCAATAAAGAACGCCATGTTTTCGGATTCTTCTTTGGTAAATTTCGCCATGTTGCCATGTGCGTCTTTATACTCAACGCAGGACGTACCAAGCTCGAGGAGTTTCTCATTGATTTCTTCGTAGCGTCCGGCTTTAGCGAGATCAAGCATCTCGGCCTGTTTCTCAGTCATAATCCGTTTCCACTCCATATTGCCATATTCTTCAGTCTTTTCGGTTACTTGTTGTTGAGCTTCAGCAAGTTTGTTTTTGGCGGTCGTCGCGCGACCTTCTGCGGACAGCGCTTCGAGTTCAGCTTTATGGAGTTCGTCTGTACTATAAGTACCGGCGTTGAGCATTTCGTTATATTTCTCGCGCTTCTTTGTTGCTTGTTCTTGTGCGTTGATGTATGCAAGTTCAGAATCGACTGCGTTTAGCTCGACATCTTCAAGCTCGTCTAATATCTCCTTTTGGCGCTCTATGGCTTGCGTGTGCCATTCTGTCGTCTGCGTAGACAGTTTCACCGTATCCATACGATTCCTCTCGGCAAGCTCGGCTTCCATTGTGGAGAGTTTCAGGGCTTCATTGACTACGCTAATACCTGTTAGGACAGCAGTAATCGCAAGCCCGACAATACTAGTCGTGCTAAATACTGCGTTTAAGACCGTTCCTGCGGTTGCACAGGCGCTTTGCGCGGCAGTCACTATTCCGAGTCCAGCCGCATACGCTCCACTCGCCGTAGTACCAGCTACCATTGCGCCGGTCATAGCAATCTGAATTCCAGTTACTATTCCAGCCACCAATTGATATGCTTGCCACGCCGCTACCATAATTCCTATCGTGATCGCGATATTTTTAATCAGATCTACAACGGCTTGTTGTTGAGCGATCCAGTTCAACATATCGCCAATTCCTTGAAGAACTCCGACGATAATTCCGCCAGTAAATTCTGCTATTGGTCTGAGAAAATTATCGAACAGCCACGCGAATGTTGGAGCACAAGCATCTATGATTGCGCCTATTAAGTTAATTGCTCCGGCGATAGCATGAAGCGCGGCAGGGAGTAGATTATTGGCCGCCCAGACTACGAGTGGTTCAAGTACGTTATCGTAAAACCATTCAAGCCCAGCTCCGATTCGTTCGCCGAAAGGTTTTAGAGCTTCCCAGACTTCATTTATGCCTTTACTAATTTTCGCCCAGTCTATCTTTTTAAAAGTATTATTGAGCTTCTTGCCAAGTTTCTCGAATGCCTTGTAAATCTTGTCGGCCATTTCGAGAGCTTTGTTTGTGACCTTATCAAAGCCGCCAGAGTATAACTTATCCCAATCTATTGTTGGCAGATCTATGCTTCCGCCACCGCTTCCGCCACCAGAACCTCCGCCGGAGGAAGTGTCTTTATTGAGAGTGTTCATTTCGTCGAAAGCAGCTAACTGTTTGGCTAGTTTCTTGACGCTTCCGCTCGAATCATCGGCCGCGTCGCCAACGGATTCCACGCCAGCACTTATGTCAGAAAAACTATCCGCATAAGCACTCGCGTCGAATTCGATACCAAATAATTTTGCAATTGCCTGGAACGCTCTGGTAACGGCAATTACGATCGCATTTAAGACGGGAAGGACCACCTGTAAGAGCGGTTGGAACATCGTGCCGATTGCTACCGCCAAATCCTTTACGGCAGTCTTCAGCATTCTGAATTGGTTTGCCGGAGTATTAATTGTACGTGCAAGGTCGCCTTGTGCATTTGAAGTTCTTTGTAAGATAGCGAGATAGGTTGCCATCGTCTTTTGGGTAGTATTCAATTCATCGCCGGTTCTCGCAATACCATTCGCGTAGGCTACTTGCTTAACTTCGCTATCACGCACCATAATACCGAGTTCCTGAAGTGGTCTCGGCATCCCAGCCATTGCTGATTGGATCTTTTCAAATGCTGATTCGGCAGAGATGTTGTAGAACGAAGCAATGTCGTTCGATAGTAAAGCTATTCCTTTGCCGAGCTTTACCGCCTGATCCTGCGCTAGGCCCATTGAGGCGGTCATATTCGTCATCGCGCCGGAGTATTTGCGTAGCCATGCGGCACTCACGCCGATCGAGTTTTGAACTTCGTTAGACCAGTCGCGTGTCGCGTCGGCCCATTTGCCCATTGAGACTTGGAATAAGTTCTCATCTTCAATAAAGTTCATTGCCGCATTTATTGAGCTTGCGGTGGCCTTTATGATTGCACTAACAGAAATAACTTTGGCAGCTAGGCTACCAAAGCTTTTAGTGAGATTTGAACTCGTATTTTTCACGTTTTTATCAAGCCCAGAAATCTGACTCTGGACTTTCGCTATTTCCGAGTTGAATTTACTTGTTTGTGCGGTGATGAGAACTTGTAGCTCATCTACGGTCATTGCCATTTATTTTCGCTCCGAGCATAGTGGCAGTTTTGAGAAGTATGTCGTCTGTTATTGGCATCATCTTCTTTTCATGCGTCTTCGTTAGGAATGGTCGGTCTGGATACTTCTTTGGCGCTCGTATCGCTAGTCCGATATACTGACCAAGTAGATAATTTAGCGCGTCATTTGTCTCTATACGGAATTTCTCTCGCCTCGAATGAGCCTCGCAGTACTTGATGAATTCATTCGGGGTTAGGTTCCAATAAAGTTCTAGAGAAACTCCGATATAGAGAGCGTCTATTTCGTGGCTTTGCCAGTTATCTTTGAAGCTTCGTCTATCGCTTCGGACAAGGTCGCTCTGAGCTGTCCGGTGTCGATCGCCTTTGGTAAAAAACCAGCTTCAATCAGCGCGTCGATAACCTGAATTTGGAGTTCGATTTTGCCATGCTCTTTAATGGCACCATCTACTACGTCAAATGCGGCATCTTCGCTTAAATCTAGTTTCTTGCCGTCCTTATCGCGAAGTCCTACCATCAAGAATTGAATCAGGGTGGTTAGTTTGAATGACGCGATAATCTTTTCGAGCGAGCTGTCCAACGCTTCTTCTACGGCCGCCACGTCGCGTGCTGTAAACTTGAGGTTTAGTTTAGTAGACATAATTTATTCCTTGTTTAAGTTATTAAGGGGTAGTAGTTACTCCGGCAGGAGTATAAGTTGGCGCACCAGATACACGAATGGTTGCCTTGAATGTATCAAGACCATCGGTGGTCTTTTCGCCAAAGCCAAAGGCGCTGAAGTAGCCGTTCAGGGCTAATTTGGTGCCAGACGGCGTTTCGATTTCGAAATCGCGATTCTGTTGGCCGTTGAAGACATCGTAAAGAGTAGAAACCTGTACGCCATCTACAACATTGCCGGCGATATCAAACGAACCAAAGTCCACGACGCCAGCGATGAACTCTTTCGCGCCATTTGGGCTGTCAAGCGTCGTCACATCGATTTCTTCGCGTTCGCCATTCACTTCGCCAATGGAAGTTAAGTGGGCGATAACGGTATCTGCTGTTTCTGATCCGGCTTTCTTCATAGTTAGGGTAGTACCCATGGTTCGGGTTCCAGCCATAATTTCTCCTATCTTGTCGTTTCGAAACGACAGTTGATATGGTGTAATGCGCCCTCGGGGTGTGGAA
>CAVDXX010000014.1:4044-5021 GCA_963613175.1 bacterium
ATATCCTAGTTCGCGCATTAATATTTCTGAAGCACTTTGAAGCGCTGAGGCTTCCATGCTTGTATCAGTCCAAATATCGATTGAAACAATAATGGATTGTGAAGCTATTTCGTTATCTAGATCTAGTTCAGTCGAATTATCGCTCACAGAAAATGTAATCGCCGGAGTCTCTGGATAAGTTTCTTGGGCGCTCTGGAGAACCGTTACGCCGGTATCTTGAAGCTTTTCGTAGATATCTTGTTTTGGCTGATACATTATTATGCGATTCCTCGAACTGACTTGATAATGAGATCTTTGACCTGTGCTTTACTTTGGTGGAGAGCCGGATAGAGATATGGCTGAGCGACATTACCGATTGTGCGAATAAAGGTCTCTCCGTCGTCTGGAGTATAAGTCCAGGGAGTTTGACGGTATGCTAGAGGGATCTTATGATTTCGATTCGTCATTTGACCTTTAATACCGACTCCAAATTCGACAAAGGCGGCATATTCCTTAATCGTCGATACTTTTCCTATCACGCTATCTTTTAGAACTTGCGTATCAGGATGAATCGATTGTCTAAGTTCGCCACCAGCGCGATATTTATTGGTAGGGCAGAGTGCTTTGGCTTTCCCCTCAACCACAACTGTTGCCAGTTTAACTCCACGCTCAACATCTGGTAGAATATCCGACTTCATTCGGCCTAGCTTCGTGGCAAATTTCTTTAAACCTACGACTTTTATTTGCATTCTTTACCTGTGATTGTTAAGTGCGAATCGCTCGGGATCAGATTATTGACTTTGTATCTTTTTCCGAGGTAGACGACAATATCGTTTAATGCAACATTTGTCTCGTTTCTACAAGTGATAGTGATATCTGCATCGAGATGGAGTCCAATATCGCTTTGGAGTTCTTCTTGCGCGTTGAAGCGAACATTGCCGAGAAATCTTACTTTCTCAACGTTGTCTTCGCGAACCACTCCACCGTCTGGCTCTATC
>CAVDXX010000014.1:5031-13273 GCA_963613175.1 bacterium
CTCATTCTCGAAATTATTCGGAAGCAACATTTACTCTCCTGTAAGGTGCGAGCAGTTTCGAAAAACCACTAAAGAGTTCCTCATCATCTGTAGATACTAGATAGCTTTTGACTTTTTCGGAATATGAAATCGTCTGGCCATTATCTGATATGCTACTGATGTTATGAGAAAGTTCTCCGTCTGAAGATTCCTGACTCTCGGCGAATACGCCAGAAACAATTCGCGCCACAATACGCTCTAGTTTCTGATCGAGCGTATTATCATTTAAATAAACGAGTACGCGATCTAGAACTTCGAGCGTGACAAAATCTAGGAGTTCGCCATCCTCGATTCTGCTATTAAGGAGCTTGGCGTAGCTTTTGATTCTGGTTTCTTGCTCTGAGTCAGTCATTTATTTCTTCTCCGAAGTTTTGGTTTCCAAAGGCTCCTTTTCGGCCTTTGGAGCGGACTTCGCTTTGTCTAGTGGAATGTAGAGATCAGGATACTTTTCGTATTGCTCGATTACATCCTTGCGTTCACAGACGAGCGTAAGCCCGGTTGATACTTGTTTGAATCTAGCCATTGCTTTGAGCCTCCGCGATATCTGCATAGCGGATAAGATCCGGCATGACAGCTTTAGTGCCACGAGAGTAGAAGAGACTACAATCGTAGTTATTAGAGAGCTGGATTTTCTCCGGCTCGTAATCGTCGACAGTGACCGGCTGACCAACTGCGCCATGGATAGCGCAAATGATGTCTTTGGTCTGGCGGTGGTTAGAATAAATCTTTACGCCATGGAAGACATCTTCCTTGAGGCCACTAATCGGATTTGGCACAGAGTCAATATAATTGAGCAATTTACCATAGATTGCCGGTTTGACGGAGATTTCGATCATCTCGCGATCTACGCCATCAACCCAGTCGTTTTGAGTAGTCTCGATAGACTGGATAATCGCCTCGAGGTTATCGACAAGCGGAGTTGTGGTCGTAAGACCGGTAATTTCTGTACCGTCCGCCACCATTTGTGCGAAGAAGCGAGTATCGAGGTCGGCAATCATGCGAAGTGCTTGGTTTTTCTTGCGCTTGTCCATAATGGACGCAATACCGTAGAGTTTAACATCTTTCTTGGCGATTTCCTCGACGATTTCCTTATCTTCGTTGACGTTAATGGTGACCTTGCCGGTGTTCAGAATTGTGCGACCTGCTCCGGCGGCACGTGCAGTGCCGTAGTCATCTACTTGCGCATTCTTGAAGCGGTCGATTTCGACGCTACCAGCGGTGGCATCTCCCGAGTATTCGGTGTTCTTCATCTTTTCCGAAACCGCACCTTTTTGAACGGTTTCAATGACGAATCCTTGAATCTCGGCAAGCTTATCCCGGGTATTGGCGTCGGTGTTAATGCTTAGGGCATCAGTTCTTGCCATAGTTTATTCCTTTAGAATGACCGTAAACCTGCTTGAGATTTTTTGATCTCGGTTTTCGGCTTTGTACCCTCGCCATAATCTTCGGGGGAAGTACCAGCTAGTTTAGCTTTAACACCGGCCTCTACGGCCTTATTGAAAGCTTTTTCTAACTTATCGATATTGGCATTGGTTTTATCCTCATCAATATCAATAACGAAGTCTACGAGGTCTGTGTCGATATTTCTATCAGACAGTGCATCTTTAGCATCGGCTCTGCGTTCGCGGAGAGTAATGGTACGCTCGCGATCAACGAGTTCCTTTTGCTGTTTGGCCTTGAATTCCTTTTCGCGTTCAGCTTCAGAGAGTTTGCTCTGACGCTCGGCCTCGGCTAAAGCTTTCGAGACTTCATCTTTAAGCTTTTTCTCGGCTTTAGTATTAGCTTCGGCAAGACGTTTGCTTACGATATCGTTAACTTGTTCTTGTGTAAACGTAGTAGGCTTTTCTTCTTGGCCTTTATCCCCGGAATCGTTTTCCGGTGCAGGATTATTTTCTTTATCCATAAAATCCTCTGTTTTACGCCCATCGGCTAGTGATAAACAAAATACGGCAGAAAACTCTGCCGCAATTGAATATGTATATGTTTATTATAACACAGTTTTAACCATCGGTGAATTATTCGTCAAAATCAGGAAATAGCGAAGCCTGATGAGAAGACAATGAGGAGTGAGTGTAAATCTGTTCTATTAATGAATTTGGATTTTCTAGATACTTATTCAATAAGTTATTTTGCTGTAACCATACGTAAATTGCGCAAGATCTAGCCTGACAATTGAAAGGGCCTTTTTTATCTGAATAGGGGATTTTTTGGTTGAACTCTATATCGGTAAAAACATCGTAGTTTATAATTTTTTCACTCAATGTTTTATTATCTGATAATGCTGATATATAAATATAATCGTAAAAGAATGACTTTGGCTCAGTTGGGTATTTCTTACCAGCATATTCAAATGAAGTTAGCGTGCGTATATTTTTTGCGGTAGATATTCTAGGATCTTTTTTTGCTGATGCCGGATCTATTTCAAGTAAGTCTAAATATGGACCACCGTCACTAAATACTTTTGACGACTGGAAAATATTTTCAATTGGGATGCCATCTTTTTTCAAATTAAAAGCACTCAATGCTTTACCTAAGGCATAATCTTCTGACTTCGTTGATACCTCTAATATTCTTGAATTAGGATGTGTTTTTACAATGTTTTCATGAAGTGAAATAGAGGATTTTTGCCTCATTTGCCAATTCATTCCCATATACCAGGAAAATTCTATGCTTTTTTCAACGAATGCACCGTCTTTTGATTTTCCGACAAAGAAACACACTCTAGTTGTGGTGGTCACACTTTTCATAGGTAATCTCCCTTTCTGTATTTAAAATATTCTCTATTGATTTCAATGTTGGTATGATTGCCGATTGCTTGGCTCAATCTATTTTTAGCTTCATCATTTACCACGTAGATCTTCGAAATATATTTTGGATTGATTACGCCGAAGGCTAAAATTTCCGCTTGTGGATCTTCTGGCAGATTATTGTTGCTCTTGCCGAACATCTCGGTAAAGCTACAACGGTTAGTTTCGGATTTTGCGGCGTTTTCTGGATAAAAATAAAATTCATCTATATCCAAATCGTATAGTAATTGAGGATCAAGAGATAAGACGGCCCATTGACTCTGATTGTTATTGCTATAGTGATAGAACATTTTGTAATTAGGGAATGATACCGAAAGACATGAGGCGTCCGTGTGGCCGTCGTATCTCGATATATCATTAATTATTGCCTCAGGAGCATATATACCTAATTGATCGCGAGGTAATATCCCATATTCAAGAATTGTTGGGATATTATCAATGCGCGTAAAGTGAATTAATTCCTTGATATTTCTTTCGGAAATTATACGCCTATAACTATCGCGCTTTCTTGATTCGTTGCGCCTTTTTTCCTCTTTAGCTTTTCGCTCAGCCTCTAGACGAATTTGCTCTTGGCGAATTCTTTCTTCAGCAATACGCTTTCGTTCAGCTTCTTCTCTAATTCTGCGTTCCTCAGCCTCGCGCGCAGCTCTTTCGGCTGCCTCTTGCTTTCTTTTTTCTTCTTCGGCTAGCCTAATGCGTTCGCGCTCGAGAAAGTCTTTCTCGGCCCTAATGATCTCATCTAATTTTTCGCTATCTTTGCCTAGGGATATTAAATTCGATTTATAACTGAGAGACGCAAGCTCTTTTGCGACCGAATAATTATGTCTTGCGCATAATCTTTCTATTGCGGCCTCTCTATATTTCTCGATTTTATCCGCAACCTTTTTACATTCTTCGAGAGTGCGCACTTTATAGGCTAGAATATCGCTGAAAAGTGTGTCTATATTTTTGGCGTCTAGTTTAACTAATGAAAGCGTAATAAAATCAACTACTGCCGTGTCTACTTCGTCCTCGGCTATAAATTGGCCTATTTGGCCAGTCCGAAGTAATTTAGCTATATTATCGGTTGCCGTATACGAATTCTCGTATATTTTATTAAGCATTACCCTATGCTCATCCTCGATACGTTCACGTAACTGCATGGTATTTGTTGGGACAAAAATACGTTTTGTTTTTATATCGTTATTTAAACCGTCCAGTATCTCGAACCGTCCAATAAGCTTCTGGGAACGTAAAGAAACGGTATATTCATAGGCTTTCTTTGCGCTTTCTAGGGCAATTTTAAGAATTTTTTTACTGTATTTTGCCCAGTTCTCACTTACAGGATCATGCGGTGTCGTTTTCTTCGATTTTTTCTTTTTTGTTGAATTAAGCTTTTTCTCTTGATGCTTTCCGAAATTCTGAAAAAGCCTCTTAGTTTCATCACTAACAGAGCCGTCTTTGAGTTGTTTTTGTAGTTCTTCTGAAAGACGAATTTGCGCCACAATTATCCTTTATTAGGTGTATATATTATAACATAATCTCTATTAAAAAGATAGGCTGATCAAAAAATCAGCCCGATTGCTACGCGTAGCAGAACTACGCGGAGGGCTGACTCTATGAGACTATTGTAGCACTTTTTATATTTTTATCAAACTGGATGGCTTCCGATACTTTGGCCAATGTTGCAGGCAGTTAGGTATCGTGGTGCGAATTTTGTTTTGCCATAATACGTGATCTTTAATGTGCCTTGCGGCTCTCAGTGCCATGGTTGCATTTTTACGAGGGCTACTTCCGTAATCTAGGATATTATAACCAGTGAAACTATTAGATTTTTTGCCGTTTGAAAATGTAAAATAGTATTCGTTGCCATCTAGAACTGAATTTGATTCCAATTCTCTAATATTAAGAAGCTCAGGGTATCCATTAATAATATCTTTAATTTTTTCTACGTCTTCTTCTGAAATTGTGTGACGATATTCTTTGCCAAAGAAAAAAGTAGTCACGTTATCTTTTGGTCCATCAGTAACTCGAACATAGGACGTCTCCTTGTCTATATCTGGTGTTAACCAAGCAGGCGATACTTTATATTCGAATATAATCATATCTCTATTATACTACGGCATGATTGTCGGTACATTAGCCGGATGGACATTTGGATTGAATCGGACATCCTTGATCCATTCGTTATAACTCATGTTTGGAACGAAGTATTTGCCGCCGAGCTTGTTTCTGGCGGCGCGCATCTTTGGCTCGTATTCCTTGCCAATGTATCCACGAACTGTCGAACGACAGAATGGATGTAGTGGGGGATAATTATATCCCTCTTGCCGTTCGCTCATTTTGTAGATCTGACCGTCATGACTTCGGCACATATCCGAAGTTCGTCCGTCCAGCGTTGCCACGAATACATACTGGTCTATCCCCATTTCTTGGTAGGCAATGAACTCAGTTTCGTTCTCGAAGTGATTGGTTTCTGTCCGGATCAGTCGTTCGGCATAGAAGCTCCCGACGTTGAATCTTTGTCTTATCTCATACAGGGCACGTTCTTCGCTCATACCGGTCATTATGGCCTTGGTGAGCGTCTGTTGGAGTTGACTTGCGAGTGTATTGGAATTACCCCAAATTCGTTTACTATAATTCGCACCTTGCCATGGCGTATTGAGCAGAACTTCAATCCCACGCGAGTTTAATTGCTCAAAGGCCGGAGTTGCACCGATTCCTTTGGCGGTATCGTAGATTGTCATGCCGAACGCTCCGTTGATGGTTTTTATGTGTGACTTGGTTTCTATTTCGTTTTCTAGGATAGCCAGTTGCTTCGTTCGGATCCACAGCTGTGCGTTTATCATCTCAAGCCTACGGACGCGTCCAGCGAAGCGTTTAGGTAGATATTTAGATAGCCCGGCGGCTTCCATGTCGGCGTAGAACTTCTCGACTCCGGCTGTCGGCACAATCTTATTGAGTGCTGCCATATCGAACTTATTCTCACGGTAGAATGATTCGTAGATGGCCTTAAGACTTGCTACAGTATCCTTTTCGGCTTCTTCGTAGAGGATCTTTATCTCGCGAAAGTGCCACTCCGAATTTCGCTCAGCCTCAGTTAGTCTTGCGATGGCGCGCTTATCCCAATATCTACTCGATCTCGTCTGTGTCATTATTTGCGTCCTTTATCTCGTTTTTAGCGAATTCTGCGGCCGATTCAAGCGTGGTCTCGTCTTCTTTGGCCGCAAGTTCGACGGTCTCTTTGGAATCGCGCACAAAGGAAAGTTGGCTCACGAGAAGTTCTTTGTCTACTATTCCTTGTAAGTTTAGGATCATTTGAGAAGTCTCGTAATCATTTCGTGGTAGGTTGCGCTTGAATATAGCATCTACTTCTTCGGTCGGCACGATCGGCATACTAGACTTGGTATTGAGGAAGTTATTGTAAAGACGAAAGCGCTCCATAAGGCCGCGTTCGAAGTAGCGTTCCTTATTCTTGATGTTTTGGTCAAAAGCTAGGAGCTTGTAGCTGATCGCTACGCCGGACGAGTTATTGGCAAAGTTCTCGTCGGCAAGGTTTGGTGTCATGCTGATTTTATGGATATCGTTTTCGATATTCTTGCGGAGGATATCGGTATCTGATTCATTTAGCGTCTTGATGAGGTACTCGATTTTACCATCCATCGGAATATTCGAAATCATTCTGTGTTCTTTAAGCTCCGCCATTTGTTCTGGTGTAAATTTCATGCCGTAGAAGCATAGAATGGCGTCCACTAGCTGTTCGCGATCATTCACGCGGTCGCTCTGGATCAGGTTGTAGGCGTCTATTAGGCTTACGACTGTTTCGAAATCGCCGAGATAGTCTTTATTATTAAGGAACTCAATCATCGGCACTTCTTTGAAGGCGTGCGCATCTTCTTTGTTTAAAATCAGATTGTCACCTTTAAGTCTGTAATTGCGAACGACATTATTATCTACAAATATTACATCGTAGTATTCCGGATCTGAATCTGTTGGCTTCTTGAAGATTGGCCGATAATTTACCGCGAACATCTTATTGTGCTTGATGGTATTATCGTAGGCAATAATCGTGTTCCGGACATCTAGAATGGCTGATTCCGGCTCTGCGTCTTCATTTGCGAATACATATTCATATTGAAGCCCAAAGATTGCGCAGTTTTTAGCGATTTCTGAATCGTTATCATTCATCGTCTGCTTTTTATAAGCGCCCAATACTGGATCGATATTTAGTCCATCTGTTGTCTGATATTCTACCGGGTTTCCGAGCAGGTACCCGACGTTTGTATCCACGATATATTTCGCGTGGTTGATCATGACTTTATTGTTATGGAGCAAATCCGGCTTTTCGCGATGGAGAATATCCTGATCGCCAATATAGTAGCGGTCTAGTGTATCAAATCGCTCTCGGCGTTTCTCGTTATAATCTATGGCTTCCTTGATTACGGCTGCGTTGATTTCGGTATCTTTTGGCAGGGTGTATTTCATAATTATCCTTTCCAATAATGGTTGCGATGTCTAGCTCTCGGAGAACTAAGCATCGATTCGTCGAGAAGTTCCACCTCTCGTGGCTCAGAGACGTATTCATAAATGCTCGCCAGTACGTCTACCGCGTCATCGTGAGCATTTTTACCTTTCTTTTGGTAACTCATGACTTGGCGATAGAACTCCGGAAAGCGTTGCCGCCATCCAAGCGGCATATAAATATGATTCTGAACCCAAGCGGATGACGCCAGGATCCTCGATTCCTTATTATGTGTTTGCGGAACGGCACGAATACCACAGCGATTGCTCGAATATTTCTCATTCAGTATACGTTCCACGTTCCGGGCAAATCCTCGGCCACCATTATTACTTTCAATATGCGCCGTAGTAGTTTCTCCAGAGAATAAGATGTCGGCGACTTGATTCTCGGTCGTTTCCATCGCTTCATCTGTAAATACGAGATCTGTTATGTAGAACTCGTTTTGGTAGACTACGCCGTTTATAGAGCATAAGAAGTCCGTTCCAGTATCAGCAGTATCGGTAAAGTTGATTACTTCGGAATGTGGTGGCAACTTTTCCCATTCCTTGAACTCGCCGTAGAGCCGACCACCTACATCGATTGGTCGCTGATTGTAGTTGGCCTCGACGATATCTTGATTCATCTCTCGAGTCTTAATCTCATAATCGTGTTGACTCAGTATTTCGTCGCAGAGCATTTTGCCGTTGTCTTGAACCGCTTTCATAGTAATTGTCTCTACGTCGTCACCATATGCACTTACGATCCGTCCAGCAAGGTCTCCAAGCGCCCAGCGTGTCATAATTACTATCACTTTCCAATCGTTGCCTTCGAGGCGCTGAATCATCGTATTCGTGAACCATGCCCAGTGTTTGTCTAGTGTCATTTTGTTGTAGGCTTCTTCGGCGTTCTTAATAAT
>CAVDXX010000015.1:0-13068 GCA_963613175.1 bacterium
TCGATCCGAGTGAACACAGGCATATTTTTTATCAAAAACCGAGTATTTGGAGCGCGATTTATCGGAATGCATTTTTGAAAGAGAATAAGATTGATTTTTTGCCATCGCCTGGTGCGTCTTATCAAGATGCGGGATTTAATTTTAAAGTTTGGGCTTCGACGAGTCGGGCGTTTTTGGTTGATGAAGCGTTTTTACATTATCGTCAAGATAACCCGAACTCTTCGGTGAAGGACTCGGGGAAGGTTTATTGTGTGAAAGATGAATATGATGAAGTGGAACGATTTTTGAAAGAAAAAGGGACTTTGGAAAAATATGGACCGACGCTCGCGACGATGCGACTTTCGAGCTATATTTGGAATATGAAGAGATTAGCGAGGAAACAGGCGCTCGAGTTCGCGAAAGTAGTGAAAGAAGATTATGCTAGGCTTGAAAAAGAAGGATTTTTAGACGCGAATAAGTTGGATAAAATTGGAAAAAATAATGCGAAAATGATTGCGACGAAGCATCCGTATTTATATGTGAATGTGCGGCCTTTACACGAAGCGAAAAATAAAACGCGAACGGTTTTGGCGAAAACGGCGAAAACGATTTTTCCTGGTTATAAACAGCGAATTCAAACAATAAATTTAGTGAAAGAAATGAAGATGACGCAACGAGAGCTGGAAGAAAAAATTGATGAACTCGAAGAAAAGCTTGAGAACGCGGAGAAGAAAAATGGCAAAAAGTAAGCTTACGGTGATTGTGCCGGTTTATAATGTGGAAAAATATTTATCGAAATGTTTAGATAGCTTAACCCAGCAGACATTGAAAGATTTTAAGATTATTTGCGTGAATGATGGGGCGACGGATAATTCAGGAGAAATTTTAGCGGATTACGCAAAAAAAGATGCGCGAATCTCGGTGATTACGAAGAAAAATGGAGGATTGTCGTCGGCACGGAATGCGGGACTTAAAGAATGTAAGACGGAATTTGTAATGTTTTGCGATAGTGACGATTATTATGACCCGAAGATGTGTGAGAAAATGCTGGAAGTGATTAATGAGAGTGAAAGTGATTTGGCAATTTGTGGAACGCGAATTATTTATAGTACGCATGAAGATATGCGAGAGAGCGATGAAAATTATTATAAATTAAAATATAAGGGAAAAAATCGGATTGACGATGAGCTGATTCTGAAGACAGATGTTGCGGCGTGGAATAAAATTTTTCGGATGAAAACTATTCAAGAAAATAAAATTGAATTTCCGGAAGGGTTAAATAATGAGGATTTTTATTTTTATAATGCCTATATGAGCGTGAGCGAGACGGCTTATTTCTTGAGGGAGCCGTTATATAATTATGTACGAAGAGAGAATTCGATTATGTCGCAGAATTTTGAGGCTGAGAAATTGTCGATGGATCATTTACTGGTGGCGGAAAAGTTATTGGATTTTTATAAAAAGACTGGGTTTATTGCTGAGCATACTGATTTGTTTTGGACGCAGTGGGTGCTTTCTTATTGGTTCTCGGTCGAACATTCTTCGAAAAACTTTAAAAAACAAATTCATACAAGAGCGAAGGAATTTGCAGAAAAGAATTTTGAAAAATATCCGCCGGAAAACGATAAAGTAAAAAATGAAGTGATTTGGATTTGGAAAAATAGTTTGATGCGAAAGGCAATGCGGCGGACGAGAAGTGTGGCGGCGCGGATGTATAAAAAAGTGAATATTAGACATCGGCAACAGCGGTATATTAATTCTGAGCTTGAGGGGATGCTGGATAAGTATGATGAAATGGTGAAACGAATAAAAGAAATAGAGGAGGAAAAATGAACATAGACTATTTAATTGTGGGGGCGGGGGTGTTCGGTGCGACAGTTGCGGAAAGGTTGGCAAATGCTGGGAAGAAAGTTTTAGTGATTGACCGACGAGAACATTTGGCGGGAAATATTTATTCTTATACGGATTCGGAAACGGGGATTGAAGTTCATAAATATGGCTCGCATATTTTTCATACAGAATCGGATGAGGTGTGGGATTATGTGACAAAATTTATGGATTTTAATGATTATATACACACAGTAAATACGCGACATGAAGGAAAATTGTATCCGATGCCGATTAATTTAGACACGGTGAATTTGTTATACGAAACAGAAATGTCGGCGGAAGAGGCGGAAGAGTTCGTAAAAGAGGAAGCAAAGCGAGATGCAGAGCGGTTAGGAATTGAAGAACCGAAGAATTTCGAGGAAAAAGGAATTAGTTTGGTTGGCGAGAAATTATACACAGCCTTTTTGAAAAATTATACGGAAAAACAATGGCATACTTCAGCGAAAAATTTGTCGGCAGAGATTTTGAAGCGAATTCCGGTGCGCTTTTCGCATGATAATCGGTATTTCATGACTGCGAAACATCAGGGGATTCCTTGTGATGGATATACGAAGATGGTAGAAAAGATGTTGGAGAATGAAAATATTGAAGTGCGACTTGGGACAGATTTTAAAGAAGTGAAAAATGAGCTTCCGGAGAATGCGAAAATTGTTTATTGCGGGCAGGTTGATGAATTATTTGATTATGAGCTTGGGGTTTTGCCGTGGCGATCGCTTCGGTTTGAGGAAGAAAAAACTAAAGACGGGCTTGGCGAGGCAGTAATTAATGAGGCGGACGCGGATGTGCCATACACGCGGTCGCATGATTATAAATATTATCAAATTCATCAACCGGAAGTGGTGGAACAGGAACTTTCGATCGTGGCGCGAGAATATCCGGCGGATTTCGAGAAGGGTGGGGATGCGTATTATCCGGTGGATACAGAAGAATCACGAGAGTTGTACCGGAAATATGTTGAGCTTTGTCAGAAGCGATATCCGCAGATGATTCTAGGCGGACGACTTGGAGCATATCAGTATTGGGATATGGATAAGGCGATATTGAATGCGCTGGGGATGGCGGAAGAGATAATAAAAAATTAAAGTTCTTTTTCAGAGATTTTTTGGATAGTTTGACGAAGTTTAGTGCTAGAAATACCTTTTGTTCGTGGAAAGAAAATAATTTCAACGCCGAGTGGCTCGAGTTGTTTCTTGTAATTATCCCACCTTTCGGTATTTTTCCAATCTGAACCAGCAAAAAGTCTATTAAAATGATATTCGCCCCAAGTTTTTAGACGGTCGCTGTCGTTTTGAGGGATCACTTTGTCAACATATTTACAAGCTTCTACTATGGCCGCTCTTTCAGAGTATGAAAAAATAGGTTCTCGATTTTTTTGTTCGATAATCCTTTCATCTGTGTTGACGCCAACAATCAAGAAATCACATTTGGCTTTTGAACGACGAAGAAGATTAAGATGCCCGATATGAAACATATCCCAAGAACCGGAGACATAACCGATAATCATTTTATTTTTTCCATAAGATTAATTTTCCCGTTAGTAATTTCGCGTAATAGACGAGTAGTTTCGATGTTAAACCTAGACTGAATATCTTCGTGTTTTGGCGAGATTTTTGATGGCCAGCTCATATAATCACCGTAGTAATAATCGAGCAAGTTTTCTGGTTTATTTGGGATAGGCATTAATAAATTTTCAAATTCTATAGTTTTTAATGGATAAATCCAATCATAATCATGAACAGAACGAACTTTTCGAATGGAACTTTTTTCAATACCATGATAAATTGCGGGATGAATTTTAGAGGCTTCTTTTTTAGAAATGTCGGGCCCGACTTGTTCACGGAGTTTCTCGATTTCTGGATAGGAAAGATTAGTGATCACGCTCTTATATTCATAAATTTTGTTCCAATCCATTTTTATCTTTTTATGATGAATATTAACAAGAAATTTGCCGATTTCAACGCGTTCGGTTTCGTTCTTAACGGGACGTTGATAAAAGTCAGAAGGAAAAATGTCGAGTTGAATAGGCGTTTTATCGTAATAAAGACGAATAATATCCCCGTGAACATAAAACAATTTAGTGTCTTTAAATTCTTTTTTGAGAATTTGAAGAAGTTTATTGTAATCTTCACGAATTACCATAACGTCGATATCGTCATCCCAAGGAATAAAACCTTTGTGACGGATTGCGCCGAGAAGGGAACCAAAATTAAGATAAAAATCTATATTATATTTTTCACAAATGTCTTTAAAAATCTGCAAAAGCTTTAGATTAGAAAGTTGGAGAAGACGAATGTGGCTGTCGGGAGGGGGCAATGGGGCATTTTTTATATTCGTATTTGCAATAACTAGCTCTTTTAGAAAAATATTTTGTTTTTCCAAAATATCAATTTTTTGAAGACAGGTTTTTTCGGTTTCGTGAAGAAAATCTATTTTTGTATTAAGCTCGTCTTGTTTTTGTTGTAGTTTTTCTAATCGCCAAACAAGATCATCGATTTTCAAAACTTTATCATAACCTTTTTTAGCAATATTGATTGGATTTTTCATTTTGTTTCCCAGAGATTTTTATAAGCTTTAGCGACGGTTTTGGGGTCGCTGTCCAGTTTGATTTTGCCGTTTTCGATGAGGATGGCGCGATCGCAGAATTTGGTGATATTTTCCATGGAATGGGTGACGAGAATAACGGTCTGATTTCCGTGAAGAGATTTAAAATAATCTTCGCATTTTTGTTGAAAGGCGGCATCACCAACGGCGAGGACTTCATCAAGAAGGAGGATATCGCCTTTGGCGCGGATGGCGATCGAGAAGGCGAGGCGAACTTGCATGCCGGAAGAATAATTTTTAAGTTTTTGATCTTGAAATTCTTCGAGCTCGGCGAATTTCCAAATTTTAGGATACATCTCTTCGACTTCTCTGTGTGAAAAACCGAGTAGAGCGCCGTTTAAATAAACATTCTCGCGACCGGTGAGATCTGGATTAAAACCGACACCAAGTTCGATAAAAGGAATGAGGTTACCATTAATGATAACTTCGCCTTTTTCTGGATAGTAAATGCCGCCGAGAGTTTTAAGGAGAGTAGATTTTCCAGAGCCGTTGCGGCCAACGATGCCTACAAACTCGCCTTTTTTAATGTCGAAATTTAAACCGTTCAAGACTTTTTGTTCTTTGAACCCTTTAATGCCACGCAGACGATTGAAAATAGATTGTTTAAGGCTCATTGAACGTTCGGTCGGGAGACGAAAACTTTTGTGTAAGTTCGAGACGTGAATAGCGATATCGTTGTCAGAATCAATTTCTTTACGAATGCCGATTGTGCGTTTGCCCATTTAGATGTCCTCCGCGAAGAATTTAGATTTTTTACGGAAATAGAAAATTGCAAAAATGAAAATGATAGCGATGAGAATGAACGGGAAAAATTGGAACCAAGGATTTCCGACATAATTCCAAGTAGTGACGGTTTCGGAAGTGATGAGATTATGACGAATGTCTTGAATTGCTTGAGCGATAGGGCAGATAAGAAGAATTTTTGCAGCGACGGCAGAAGTTTCGGCGATCATGGAGATTGGATAGATGATCGGAGTAGCGTAAAATAAAGCCTGTATAAAAATATCCCAAATCGAGGTAATGTCGCGATAGCGAACATTGATTGCTCCGAGAAGAAAAGAAATGCCGAGAGACAAAATATAAATTTCGAAAAGCGAAAGCGGAACGAGTAACCAGCTCCAACTCGGTTCAACGCCGTTTATCAAAGCGAAAATGACGACAACAACAAGATTGATTAGCATATTAATTACAGCAGTTAAAGTTGCGGAAACGACAACGATATATTTCGGGAAAGAAATTTTTCGGATGAGATCGCCGCGATTGACCATAGCTTGAATACCTTGAGAGGTGCATTCGGTGAAGAAACTCCACATCGTCGTGCCAGCAAGTAGGTAAACTGAGTAGTGAGGGATGTCGCTACTAAATTTTAAAAGTCGACCAAAAACGAGATAGAGAATCGCAAACATCATAAGCGGGCGAAGCAGTGCCCAAAGATAACCGAGGACGGAGCCTTGATAACGCAATTTAAAATCGGTGCGAGTCAATTCAGAAAGTAAGACACGATTCTTTTTATTAAAAACATGTGGGATGTTCATGTAGTATATTTTAGCACAAAATGATATAATATTCTATATGAGAAAGATTTTAGTAACGGGGGGAACCGGATATATCGGTTCACATACAATTATTGAACTTTATAAAAAAGGGTGCGAGATTGATGTTTTAGATAACCTGTTTAATTCGAAAATTGCGGTGCTGGACAAAATTGAAAAGATTACAGGGAGAAAGCCGGATTTTTATGAGGTTGATTTGCTTGATTATGAAAAAATGGATAAGTTGTTTGCGGAAAATGATTATGATTTAGTGATTCATTTCGCGGGATTAAAGGCGGTGGGGGAGTCGGTTGAGAAACCGCTGAAATATTACGAAAATAATGTTGGTGGGACGATTAATTTGTTGAAATGTATGAAAAATCATGGAGTGAAGAAAATTATTTTCTCATCTTCAGCAACAGTTTATGGTGAGCAACCGGTGACAAAATTAGACGAAACGATGACGACAGGAACGGGGATTACAAATCCGTATGGTGAAACTAAGTTTATGATTGAAGAGATTTTGAAAGATGTGGCGGTTTCTGATCCAGAATTTCAGGCGGTGATTTTACGATATTTTAATCCGGTAGGGAATCATCCGTCGGGACTTTTGGGTGAAGACCCGAATGATATCCCGAATAACTTAATGCCGATCGTGATGAAAGTTTCTCGAGGGGAGATTGCGGAGCTGTCGGTTTATGGGGATGATTATCCGACGCCGGATGGAAGCGGAGTGCGGGATTATATTCACGTAGTGGATCTTGCGAAAGGGCACGTGGCGGCGATGGATGCGATGAAACCTGGGGTGTTAGTTTATAATCTTGGAACGGGAAAGGGAACATCGGTGTTTGAGATGATTGCGGCGTTTGAAAAAGCGAGCGGAAATAAATTACCGTATAAAGTTGTGGGGCGACGTGCGGGGGATTTGGCGGAAATTTACGCTGATCCAGCAAAAGCAGAAAAAGAATTGGGTTGGAAAACGGAATTGACGGTTGAAGATGCTATGCGTGATACGATGACTTATTTGAATAATTTGTAAGCTAGTTTTAAAAGATTCGAATTAATCAACGCGAGTTTTAGGGCAATTTTGTCGATTTTTCCGGCTTCGGGATTTTTGGTGATGAAAACTTGGTGTTCTTTAAGATAGCCCGTAAGTTCTTTGGTGCGTGGATGATTTTTGGGAATTTGACGAAGAAGAGAAAAACGTGCGCGCATGCGACGTTCGTTGGTAGTGTTTTTCAGATTTGGAAAATGTTGATCGAGATCGTCACACATTTTGTCGGTGAGTTCGATTAAATCAAATTTTCGGTCGTCGAAAGTCTGATTGATGATTGAATTTTGGTGATGGATGTATAAATAAAATTCGTCGGGAAGAAAAACGATTTTTTTGGCTTTTTGGATGAGTTTATAAGTTGTGCCGACATCTTCGTGAAGTTTTCCGATTGGAAACTTGATGTGGTCGAAAAAATGACACGGAAAAAGTTTCATAGTAGCAGAAACCATAAACCCTTCTTCTTTCAGCATGGCTTTTAGGGCGGATTCGGTTGAAAAAACTTTTCGAGGGTAGTGGTGATTGTTAAAATTTTTGATGATGTTATTTGGAAAAATTTCTTTGAAAGAACAGACGGCGATGTCGGCGTCAGATTTTTTAAGTGCATCAAGCATTTTTTCAATCATTTTTGATTCGATCAGATCGTCGCTATCAACAAAAGTGACAAAATCGCCAGAAGCGATTTTTAGACCGGCATTTCGAGCGGCGGAAAGACCATGGTTTTTTTGAGTGATGATTTTAAGGCGGGGGTCTTTTTGGGCGTATTTTTTGAGAATAGCTTCGGAATTGTCGACCGAGCCATCGTTAATAGTGATGATTTCGAGATTTTGATAGGTTTGGTGGATGATGGAATCGAGGCATTTCGGAAGATATTTGGCGGTGTTGTAGACTGGGATGATGACGGAAACTTTAATTTTTGGGTTCATGAGTTTTATTTTCCTTTATTGATTTATTTTTTCCGAAAACAAAACGGTCGTAGAAAAAGAAATTGAGGAGAGTTGTAATGACGGCAGTAAGAATAAAAGCGCCAGTAGATTGAACAAAATCATAAGAAAAATGAAGATTTAGCGATTGAGAAATATTGAAGGCAAAGTTGTAAAGAGGAACAAAAAGACTGAAAAGTTGAGTAAAAAATGGGCCGATGAAAAATGCAGTAGCGAGATTCCAGATAAAAAATTTACAAATAGCGATTTTGGTGAGGGGGCGTTCTTTCCAAGTGATTTTAGAGTGGAGGATATAGGCGAGAACGGTGGAAACGAGGGTGGAAATGAGCGAAGAAAGCCAGAGTAAATCGTTGTTTCTGAAAATGAAGTTAGCGATAATAGTGTAAAATCCAAAGTTGAAAATAGTAATGATGATGCCAATGATGAGGTAACGGCTGGCGTGGCGACCAGTGGTGACGTCGGAAATGGGAGACTGATCGGATGATTCGTTTTCGTCGGTTTTAGTGGTCTGATGAGATCGAGTTTTTGTCGTTGATTCTTTATTCATTGTTTCTATTATATCACTATGGGGAAGTATTATGGGAGAGAAAAAAATAACCCTAGGGGTTATTTGAAGGGTTGTGGTGACCTCTGCGGGAGTCGAACCCGCGTTGTCGGGATGAAAACCCGATGTACTAACCGTTATACTAAGAGGCCACGATAATTATTATAATAACAAAAAATATTGAAAATTGCAATAGGGGAATTGTTTGAATATGGACAAAATGGGAGATTTGGTGTATAATATATGCGTTTAGAGAGATTTTTATGGAAGAGATTTTTGGGAATGAGAATGTGATTCGGGTACGGGGGGCGAGGCAGAATAATCTGCAGAATCTTGATGTGGATATTCCGCGGGATAAGCTAGTGATTATTACGGGGTTGTCGGGATCGGGGAAGTCGTCGCTCGCGTTTGATACGATTTATGCCGAGGGGCAGAGGCGATATGTGGAGTCGCTGTCTTCGTATGCACGGATGTTTTTGGGGGTGATGGACAAGCCGGAAGTGGATTCGATTACAGGGCTGTCGCCGGCGATTTCGATTGATCAGAAATCGACTTCGCGAAATCCGCGCTCGACCGTAGCGACAGTGACGGAAGTGTATGATTATTTACGGTTGTTATTCGCGCGAGTGGGGGTGCCGCATTGTCCAATTTGTCATAAGAAAGTGTCGCGACGAACGACGGAAGATATCGTGAATGAGGTAATGAAGTTGCCGCTGGGCTCTAAGTTGATGCTGCTTGCGCCGATTGTGTCGGCGAAAAAGGGTGAGTTTTTGCATTTACCGGAGCAATACACGGCGAAGGGATTTTCGCGAGTGCGGGTGGATGGGATTATTTATGCTTTGGACGAATTTCCGGAGCTGAATAAAAATGAGCGGCATGATATTGAAGTTGTGGTGGATAGGTTTGTGCTAAATCCGGAGATGCGGGCGCGAATTGCGAGTTCGATCGAACAGGCGCTGGAGATGGGGCAGGGGATAATCCAGCTTTTAAGAGTGACTGATAATACTACGGCGGTGGGCGGAACGCGAATTGGGGCGGAGAATACGGAAGTTTTGACTTATTCTCAACGGTATGCGTGTCCGGATCATCCAGAGGAATTAATTCCGGAACTGACGCCGAGGTTGTTTAGCTTTAATGCGCCGGAGGGAGCGTGTCCGACTTGCACGGGACTGGGGACGAGAATGGAAATTGATCCGGAACTGGTGTTTAATAATAATTTGACGATTGCGGAGGGGGGGATTCGACCGTTTAATCGGATTGGGCAGGATTCGTGGTGGCTGAAACGGCTGGCTGGAGTGGGGTTAAAACACGGATTTAATATCCAAACGCCGATTGGGGAGTTGTCCGAGGAAGTGAAGCATGTGATTTTGTATGGGACGGGGGATGAAAAATATGAGATGAAGATTTCGGGGTCGGGGAAGTTTGCCGAGGGGACGGTGTATCAGACGACTTATGAAGGCGTGATTCCGACTTTGGAACGGCGGTATCATGATTCGAAGACTTCGGATTTTATGAAACGTGATATTGAACGGTTTATGCGGGTGCGAAAATGTCAGACTTGTCACGGGGCGAGGTTGAAGCCGGCGGTGCTTGCGGTGACAGTGCATGACCTCAATATCGTAGATATGTGTAATTTAGATGTGGATGCGACGCTGGAAGTTTTATCGCAGGATTTGGAATTTTCGGAAGAGGAAAATTTGATTGCGGCGCCGATTTTGAAGGAAATTCGGGAGCGAGTGAAGTTTATGCAGGACGTCGGGCTGGGATATTTGGAACTTGGGCGAGCGGCGAATACGTTGTCGGGCGGGGAGGCGCAGAGGATTAGGCTGGCGACACAGATTGGGTCGGGATTGCAGGGGGTGCTGTATGTGCTGGACGAGCCGTCGATTGGTTTGCACCAGCGGGATAATGATAAGTTGATTAAAACTTTGAAACATTTGAGAGATTTGCACAATACGGTGCTGGTGGTGGAGCATGATGAGGACACGATGCTGGCGGCGGATTATATTGTGGATATTGGGCCGGGGGCGGGTGTAAATGGCGGACGGCTTGTGGCAGCGGGGACGCCGGAGGAAGTGATGCAAAATCCGAATTCGCTGACGGGGAAATATTTGTCGGGAGAGACGTCGATCCCTGTGCCGAAAAAACGGCGGAAAATCCGGAAAGGGCAGGAACTTGTGGTGGTTGGCGCGCGCGAAAATAACTTGAAAAATATTGATGTGCATTTTCCGCTCGGGGTGATGACGGTGGTGTCGGGAGTGTCGGGGAGTGGAAAATCGACGCTGGTGAATAATATTTTGGCGAATGAACTGTTGGCGCGGCTGCACCGGGCGCAGACAGTGGCGGGGGCGCATGAAAAAATTGAGGGAATTGAGAATATTAATAAGGCGATTGTGATTGACCAAAGTCCGATTGGACGGACGCCGAGGTCAAACCCGGCGACGTATACGGGGGTGTTTACGCAAATTCGGGAACTGTTTGCGGCGCAACCGGAGGCGGAAGTGCGGGGGTATAAGGCCGGGCGGTTTTCGTTTAACGTGAAAGGTGGGCGATGTGAACATTGTCAGGGTGATGGGGTGAATAAAATTGAGATGCATTTTTTACCGGATGTGTATGTGAAATGCCCGGCATGTAAGGGGCGACGGTATAATCGGGAGGCGCTCGAGATTAAGTATAAAGGGAAAGACATTTCGCAGGTGCTTGAGATGACGATTGACGAGGCGGTGGAGTTTTTTGGAAATATTCCGTCGATTGCACCGAAACTCAAGACTATTCAAGAGGTGGGGCTGGGGTATATTAAGCTTGGGCAGCCGGCGACGACGTTTAGTGGTGGGGAGGCGCAGAGGATTAAACTCGCGACGGAACTGGCGCGACGGTCGACGGGGAAAACTTTGTATATTTTGGACGAGCCGACGACTGGGCTACATACAGATGATGTGAAACGGTTGTTGACAATTTTGGGGCGACTTGTGGATCACGGGAATTCGATGATTATTATTGAGCATAATTTGCAGGTGATTAAGTCGGCGGACTGGGTGATTGATATGGGGCCGGAGGGGGGCGCGAAAGGGGGAATGGTGGTTGCGGAGGGGACGCCGGAGGAGCTTGCGAAAAAGGCGAAAACGCCAACGGGGGAATATTTGAGGAAGTATTTGTAAGCCGGAATTTGTAATTTGCAAAATGATTATGTTATAATAGGGCCATGGAGGATGGTCGAAGCTTGGAGGTGAAGCATAATCCTGAAAATGCTTTCGGTGAAAAACGAGAACGGAAGATTTTGGTGAGAGTTTTGGCGGGGTTATGCGTGGCGGCGTTGATGTTATGCGCAATCGTTGTCGCCGTAAAAATTAATTCTACCAAAGATGAGACTGCTGCCGAAACTCAAATGACGGACGAAGAAGCCGAGGAATTATTGAATTCTGCTGTTGAAGAAAGAATGGCTGGTTGGAAGGGGGGCATCGATGAGTCGACGAAGGCGCTTTCGTTTCATAATTATATTAATGAACGGTTAGAATCAGAACCGGATTATAATATTTCAGAGGCGGTTGCGGATTGGGAAAAAGTATACAATAATTCATCAGGGAATTTAAAATATTATTTGGCATTAGAATACGCTGATTTTATAAATGAAGAACAAGGAGATGAGGAAAAAGCACAAAAGATTTTAGATGAAGTAAAAGATTTGAATCCAGATAATAGACGAGCGGAGGATACAGAAAGCGAGGAAGAGTGAGAGAATTCAAAAAGCTAATAAAGATTTTAATGGTGGTTTGTTACCTTTTTGTTTTTGGATTTTCTTCTGTTGATGTTTTTGCTGACGGATGGGTTGGGACTGGGAGCAGTTCTAGGGGCAGTTCTGGGGGAGGTAGTAGTAGTAGAGGAACGGGGTGTTACGACGATGAACAAGGCTTTAGATGGAGAGAGGATTGCGCCGGTGTATCTTGGATCTATTATAAGGCTCAATATGAAATTGATTACGATACTACTTTGCCTTATCCCAATAATAATATGAAAAGAGCACGTAACAAAGATGGAAAAGATGCCTATATTCCTGCTAAATGTTCTAAAATCGGTGGGTTCTGGTCTTATGGGCAAAATAGTTTGGGGGCTGGATTTTATATGACCAATGATCTCAATCCTACTGGTTTTCAAAAAGGGGATGTGGCTGTCCCTAAAAAAGATGGCACTAGACCGGGTACGGCACTATTCTATGGACATATAGCTCCGTTAACTTGGCAAACTTATTATAATTACCCATATAGCATAAAAGCGAATTCGGGAAATCCAAAAGGAGGGGTTGGGATTTATGATTTTGATCATGCTGGTGATGTCAAAGAAGTGTTGAACAGCTACAATGAATATTTAGATAGTGAAGGGCGAGAGACTGTTGACGAATTGCCTGATGGGCTTTATGGTTTTTGTTGGAGTGAAGACATGGGAGAAAAGCACGAAGACGAATATTCCGATTCCGGTATCACTATCGAAACCAGTAGAAATAATTCATCGAACTGGACCAGTGAAGACACT
>CAVDXX010000016.1:0-12728 GCA_963613175.1 bacterium
GTACACGCCCTTTCATGCACTCATTATATCATAACCTTTTTGCTTTTTTCAATATTTTTTTGGCAAGAATCCGAAATGCCAAAAAAACTATTCAACCCTTGAATTAGGAATCCGAGTTTTTCACCGAATCGTAATCGATTCCATAATTCGCATATTGTAGCCGTAAATACGCCTCATCGAGCTTCGACGACAGATTATTTAAATCTTCGGTTTTTTCCTTCGCCATCACCATAAATTTCAGAGGTTTATTCGTACCGCCACAAATTTCCATCGAATCGCCATAAGCCAATTCGCCAGGGATCGTAATAATCCGGATCCCGTCAAGTTTCATTCCTTCCACCCCTAATGTCCAGCCCTCAATCATCCCGACCGAAGCGTCCAGAATTTTTTCGAAACCAGTCGGGTTCGTGTTGTCATTATATGAAGAGTCGAAAATCGACTCATCCGCACACCAACCGACATAATAAGCCAAATAGTCCGTATCATCCTCGGTTATTTCTTTTCCAGTTCCAATTTTGACGTCCTCAACTTTCACACCATCCGCATTCGCCGTTGTTTCGTTAAACGCCGTCACTTTCGACTTGTATTTAATAAAGCGGTCGAAATCGCTCTGCGTTTTTTCCGCAAATTCCGCTTTTACCTCGTTGTAGGCCGCCTCATATTCCGCAACTTTCGCCTCATCGACCTCGTTCGTGCTGGTCGAGGAAGAACTGCTCTGACTTCCGCTGATCACAATCGCCGCATATCCCGCAATAATCGACCCCACCATCAAAATCGCAACCAAAATAATAAAAAACCGTTGTTTCGGGCTTGTTTTTAACTCCTTTTCATCCATAAAACTTATTATATCACGAAAATGTGGTGAGGATAAAGTTAGAAATAACTTTTTAACGGCATAATGAGATTTAGAAAAAATAAAAAGTAGTTTTTTTGAAAGCACAATGAGATCTAAATTAGTTAGAAATAACTTTTTAGCGACATAATGAGATTTAGACCAGATTTGTTTGCGTGGTTTTTTACAACTTAGCAATGAAAAAATCCCCTGATAATAAGGGGATTTTTTCTTGACTTATGTTGTAAAAACTACAAGCAAACAAGTCCAAGTCGCTAAAAAGTTATTTCTAACTTTTTATTTTTCAGCAACTTTTTGCCTTTGCGGAATCTGGACTTTCTTAAAATTCCCACCAGCTTTTTTAATAGCTTCTACGGCAGTTTTCGACGCGAATTGCGTTTCCAGCTCGATTTTAGCGGTAATTTCCCCTCGTGAAATAATTTTCACTTTCACAAACGGCGAAGAAATCATCGCTGCTTCCGCTAACGCGAAATTATCGACTTTCCCGGAAAGCTCGTTCAGCCGATCAGTATAAACCACTTCCGCTTTCGAATGAATCGACTTGAATCCTTTCAGTTTCGGCACTGCCTGCATAATCGCGCGCTGTCCGCCCATAAAGCCCGCCGGCATCTTCCGATGACCAGTTCGGGACTTTTGACCCTTAGTTCCACGACCGGCAGTTTTTCCCTGTCCCGCCGCAATTCCGCGACCTTTGCGCGTCGGGCGAGTATTTTTCTCAACTACTAAATCGTTGTATTTCATTATTTGCTCTCCTTCTTCGCGGCTTTTGCGTTTTTTACCCCCGTCCATTCGCTTCGAGGAACTTGTTGTTTCAAGCCTTCGATTACTGCATAAGCGATGTTAACCTTATTGGTCGAGCCGAGAGACTTCGAAATCAGGTTTTTCACCCCAGTAAGCCCCATAATTGCTCGCACCGTTCCGCCGGCGATCACCCCAGTACCAGGCGCCGCTGGCTTCATCAACACATCCGCCCCAGTCACCTTCGTTCGCACTTCATGGCAAATCGTTTCGCCGTCCATATTAAACGTAACCATTGTCTTTTTCGCTTTCGCTGTGGCTTTCGCGACTGCTGTCGTCACATCATTGCCTTTCGCCACGCCGATACCGATTTTATTCTTGTGGTTACCGATCGCTACTAATGCCTTAAAGCGCATTCGACGTCCGCCCGCCACCGTTCGCGACACGCGATCAACCGCAATTGTCACTTCATCGAACTCTTTTGGACCCGCGTCCGCTTTTACGCGGTCTCGGCGTCCCCGTCGTTCCATTTTTCGCCCCGCGATATCGCGAGTTTGTTTTGTTGCCGCCGTTTTGTCGTCCATCTTCAAAGTTCCGGACTTGTTAATTACTTTCGGGGCTTTTTTCTCAGTTTCCGTCATAATTAAAACTCCAATCCTTCTTTTCGAGCCGCATCAGCCAATGCCGACAGGCGTCCCGCATATAACTTCGCCCCCCGATCGAATACGACTTTTTTAATTTTCTTCGCTTTTGCTTTTTTCGCAATTTCTGCACCGACCAGCGCCGCTTTTTCCTTCATCGTCCCCTTCGCATTCGCCCCTACCGTCGTCTCATAGCACAAAGTCACTTTTTTATCATCGTCGATGATTTGCGCAACAATATGTCGGTTCGAAATGAATACCGAAAGGCGCGGTTTTTCGGCTGTGCCGTGGATTTTGGCGCGCGTTCGTTTCGCTCTAAACACCTTATTCATTATTTACCCGCCTTTCCTGCCTTGCGAAGGATCACTTCGTCAGCATACTTAATACCTTTACCTTTATACGGTTCCGGTTTCTTCAAGGCTCGAATTTCAGCCGCAACCTGTCCCACTTTTTGCTTATCAATTCCCGAAACGGTGATTTCCATTTTATTCGTGGTTAGCGTCACACCTTCCGGTGCTTTGTATTTCACCGGATGCGAAAACCCGAGTGCCATTTCGATTTCCTGCGGACCGCCAGAAAGTCGAAAACCGACCCCGTTAATTTCTAGTTTTTTCTCGAATCCCTTCGTCACGCCAATAACCGCGTTATTCAAAAGCGCGCGTTGCAGACCGTGCCAAGCTCGAGATTTCGGCTCGTCATCCTCACGGGTGACAGTTGCCGTATTGCCATCGATCACTACCTTAGTTTTCGACTGGACCGGAACATTGAGCGACCCCTTCGGGCCCGCGACAGTAATTTCACTCTCGCCGACCGTAATTGTCACTCCCGCCGGAATATCGATGGGTTGTTTTCCGATACGACTCATATCTTTTCCTCTTAAAAGTTAATATATCCCTATCATTATAGCACACTTCCCGAAAAAACGCAACTCTTAATCTGTTAAATTATTCACGTGACTTTTGCGGCTATCTACGTTAAAATAGAATCATTCGGGAATACCCGCCCATCCCTAGTTAACGCTAGGGAGTATTCTTAATTCACCTTCTGCCGATAGCCATATTCATAATCTTCAAGATTATATCCCTTTTCGTTCAAACCATTCTTTACTGCCGTCAGCCCTTCCGCATCCAGCTCCGCTTTTCGTCCTGAAATTACCAATTTCCCATTCGCATATTCAACCGTAATCGCATTACAATTCACCCGCGTCGCATTTTCCCCACACACCGACAAATCTAACGGCAAAATCTCTCCAATCAAATTCTTATGCCCCAACTCCTCCGCCGTATAATAAATCCATTCTCCTTTCACTTCCGACCACTCTAAATACAACCCCGTCGTCCGATTTTTTTCCAAAGTTAGCGTCACCTCCTCTGTCGGCGTTCCTGTGCGTGAAATCTTAGCCGTATAAACGCCCGGTTCGAACTCATACACCGCATTCCGATATTCCGTTCCCGCGATTTCCACCTTCGCATCCGTCGGATTCACTAAAACCTCAAGATACGCCGGCTTTCCGAGATATTCGCAAAACGGAATAATCCCCAGAAAAATCACCAACACCACCACAATCCCCCCGACCAGCCCCACTGCCACTCTTTTCAGCAACCTCCGAGTCGGCAAATCGATATCTTTATTTCTAAAATTCACCATCACAAACCTCCACTACTTCTATGCGATAATCACTCGCCCGATATCCAAGCGATTCGACCCATTTTTCAATTTCCCCTGTTATTAATGGGACTTTTGTCTCATTTCCACAATTATTCACCCGCGCGTCGAGATATTCGCCCGCATCATCCGTCTTTTTCGTCACCGTCACAGTTTCGTCACTCGCCAATTTTAAATAATATGGCAAGTATTTCCCCACCGTCACCGACAGCGCCGAAGTTCTCTCGCCACGACAAGTCGTTTCCGCATATTTCATCTCTTCCGGCTCCGGACAATCAATCACCGGCGATTCGTAAAAACCCTCTTGACGATAAAGCGCAAATGAAACTTGATAAGTCGCCCGAAACTCGTCTACATCCACTAAAAATTCAAACGATCGCACATTATCTTTCTCAGTTTTTACAAAAGAACTCGGCCGAATCAACACTTTCATCTCATTCTTCGTCTTATCGAATCCCTCAGTTCGCTGCAGACTTTCCCAAATGTATTGCTCAAGATCATTGACTTCTGCACTAGATAACCCACTTTCGATCTGGTCTAAATTCACAATTTCCAACTTTTTCGTCGCCGTAACCGTCGCAACCACCGCAATTATCACGATTAGCATGAAGACTGTTAGTATTGTCGCTACTATTACTTTTATTCTTTTCATTTTTTCAACCTAAACGCCCTAAAACTATTATTATAATAATTCCCGATATCGCCACTTCGCGAGCAATGCGAAGCAGAAGCAATCGCCGGCTCGCCATTGACTTCTACGTACAACTCGATATGATGCGGCCCAATCCGAATATCTCCCGGCGCCAAACTTCCAAGACTATTTTCGACCTCTTCATATTTCCCCGACGACAAGATATAATTCAAAGTCGCTCCGTTCGAGACTCCGCAGCAATAAAAATCTACATCCGCACCCGAATAACGCATCACTGTCGTCACGAACGCATCACAACTCCCGCCAGCCATCGAACAAGCATCGCCCAACTTATTCACCCCTGTATCAGCTAACGCCTTCGCATAACTATCGCTCGGCTCGTTCCAATTATGCTTACCGTATTCGTTCGCCGGCCACGCCAATTCCAGCGCCGTCTCATTAATATCGCCACCCCCACCAGTCGAGCAAGCCGCATCGTAACCCCCGCCACGCTCAATCGCCGCCTCAACATAACCCCAAATATCCCCAGGATCACTATGATCATTCCCGGTCGCATGTTGATGTCCTAGAATCCCTTCATAATTCAAGAAATCTTCCGCGCTCAACCGCCCTGCCGTCCCGTTCCAGCTCAGCGAGGAAGTCAGCGGAATATCAGCCTCTTCCGAAATTGCCCGCAGCAAAGTCGCAAGATAATCCCAATCCTCATCCGTAAAGTTATCCACATCGTAGCTCGCATTATAGCCCGCACTCGCATTGCTACTAAAACCAACAATTTCAATCTGAATCGGTCCCGCTGCATCCATATTCTTAATCGCTAGCGCTGGCTGGTAAATCGAAAAATGTTGATGAGCTTCTTTTTTCTTCAAATCTACCGTAAAATGCGCCGGATATTTGTTGGTCGCCGGATAAGCCGCATAGCCATTTGTCGTGCCCTCAGTCGTATGCAAGAGGATCTTGTTTGGTTTTCCGTCATCCGTCGTATAACTCCCCATCGCATTCGCCGGCTCACTTAAATTGCTCTTCCCGTTCACATCTTCCTTTTTCATACCTGTTAGCGAGTCATCTTCAATCCAGCCATCGGTCCATTTCGCTGTTGTCGTATTACCCGAACAACGACAGAGACTATTTCCGCTATGCACAGTTCCGAACTCGCTCGCGACTTCCTGTCCTTCCGCCGACTCAACAAATTCCGTCAATGCATCTACCGATTTTTTCATCGCCTCAATCGCGCCATAACCCGCGCCATTAACACTTCCTTGCACCCAAGTTGGACCAATCTTCTCGAGATATTCCTTCGGATCAGAAATTCCGAGCGCTTGATCATGCATCCCATTCGTTAAAGTTTCCGCGTATTGGACAAAACCTTCACCGAGATTTGCTCCCTGCCTTGAAGCACCACCCACGCCAGTTCCTGACGGACAACCGTTTCCCCAAAAGTTATTTCTTCCGCATTTCGATTTCGGATCCTCATAACGCATCTGCACTAAAATTGCAATCCATGGAGCCCCTACCGCCTCACCGAGTTGATAGGCGAGATCGCCATAAGTCTCGACCAATTGTTTCATCGAAGCCGTATCCGAATCTGACCATTGTGCGCTCGGTACATCGCCCTGACCATTAAAGAAACTCTTTTCCGCATTTTTAGCTGATAGGACTTTCGCAAAATCTCCCGTCCCCGCTAACTTTCCCGCAGACAGCCCCAATGCTCCGTCTAAACACTCCGATGGATCATAAAAGAAAATATTATTCTCCGCAAATTCGCGCAATTTCCCAGCGGGCAAATTCGCCGCCATGACTGGGGTCGCCACCGAAGAAAAAATCAACAAAAAAGCCGCCCCAAAAGCTAAAGTGGCTATTTTTTTTCGGACACAACAACTCTGCCCCATGCCCCTATTATAGCATATTTTCCATATTATATGTTATAATTTGATTAGTTCTACAAGAATGTACTTTTATATGTGCAAAAAATGCTGAAAGGGGGGAAATCCTATGTTACGTTATGATGAGTTTTACTACAGGGATATAGCCGAGAAATTCGGTTACAGCTTCTGTAACGAGATGACGGATCTGCTTCCAGGATTCTCGTTTGCCGAAGTGCAGAATTGGCTTTGCGGATACAATTTAGAGACCGAAGTGATTCGCGAAATTTCAAAAGAAAATACACTTGTCACTCTCGGTGTCGGAACAAACCATGAGCCGCATATCGGGACGATCTCTCAAATTCTTCGTGGAATTTATTTCCAAAAGAAAGGATATAAAGTTCAGATTATTTTGGGAGACATAGACTCGTATAGCTCTCGGTCTTCGAGTATTACTAGCGTAACCAGAAATATAGCGAAGTATGCGGAGTTTATCAAAAACCTTGGATTTGACGCTGATATCGGTATAATTCGCAATCAGCTCGATCATGCCGAAATCATAAAAACGGCTTTTCTCATTTCTCCTAAAATTCAAGACGAAGATTTTCAGGATGTGGAGGAAAGTATTTATCAGTATTATGAAGAGCTAGGCATTTATTCTGGTATGAGTTTTGCCGTAAAACAGGCAATATTGTTAATGTTCTCCGATTTCATTCATGAAGGACTCGTCGGAAATTACAAAAACATTGTTGTCCTTTCTGGTATAGATGAACACCCATATGTTCCCAAGGCGAACGATATAGCTCGAAGACTAGATTTGGATGTGAACATCTGTGGCTTGTTCTCTCCCATTATAAGAGGCCTTAACGGCCAGCCAAAAATGAGCAAAAGTCTGCGCGGGTCCTCGATCACGGCCGGCATGACGGAACGAGAAATAATCAAGATAATTACACGGCTAACTGAGGACGTGAATCATGAGCATTCTATAATATACCAGTTGATGTGTCATGTTTTACTATATGATAGCGAAACACTTCGCACATTTGCCGAGCATTGCGATTCCGATCCTGTTATGTGGGCGAAAGACAAAGTTGATTTTGCACATGATTTGTCCTTGATCTGTAAAAAATGGGGCAAATAAGCCCGGGAGGATCATAGATCCTCCCATTTTCTAGAAGACTACAGTCTAATAGTTTAATAAAAAATCCACATCGCCTTTTACCTATTCTTATGAATGCCAAACGCTAATAATAAAAAGATCCATAGGAAGATGGAATGACATCTAGATAGACATCGTGGCACAAAAAATCAACTACCTGATATAATATATGCAGGGGCCTATTACTAATGTACGGACTCATGCAAAATTTAAAGAAAAAGATTGTAGTAAAAATAATAATCCGAGATGGGGCATGGTAAGGTTTTATTTTTAGTGCGTAGTAGCATTCATCCTCTCTATAGTGGCCAATTGGATCTACCTGGTGGATTAGTCGAACGTTTTGAGTCCCCACTTGATGCGATAAAACGCGAGTTGGAAGAAGAAACTAGCTTAGTTTTGCATAACAAGATGCACGTATTAGCGAAAAAACGAATTATAACCAGTAAAGAAAATATTTATTATTATATATTTGGAATTCAACTAGCATCGCTAGCTAACTTTAACGTACAACTTAGCAATGAACATAGTTCATTTATTTTGCTCGATGTCAACGATTTAGATTCTAATCTTGAACAACGCCTAACTGATGATTATATTATCGATGCAATTAATTTATTGCGTGGAATAAGAGACGGAAGCAAGATGTACCAGTGTAGGCATGAAAAACAACTAATCTTTTTCAAAACGTCATCTTCTTTTGCGATATAAAAAGTCGTCTTCGCATTTACTGGTATACCAAGTTCAGGCTTTAGCGTTGCTGCATTTACTAGCAACAAGATGTTTTTTGAATCGCGATAATCATCTACTTGATGGTTAAAATGATCGATGAGATACGCTTGGTCTTTGGGCTTTAGTCGGCTCATCAGTAGCCACCCAGATAAATGTGTCTTTGCAACATCATCACTAATAAAAATCTTTGCAAGCAAGTTTCTAAAGTTTATTATTAGATAGCTTATCGTAGATTCAACATCTAACGCCAACTTTGAGTTTTTATTCAACTTTAATAATAAGTCGCAGAGCTCTCTATAATCTGGCGAGAACGACGACACATCGAATTGCCTTCCTCTAAGATCGCCATATTCTTTAATAATATCGTAATAACAATGCGCATTGAATTCACCCCGACTCTTTAATAGAGCAGTATTTAGATCTTGCGAGCTCAACATAACTACTTGCGATATTGCTTCATAGTATGTATGAGAAATCAGCTCGGATATTTTTGAAAACCGTCCTAATATGTTAATATACTGCTCATTATTCAGGGAGGCATCGAAAATACCTTCTGCGTGAATTTTCGTTACAAGATTGTTGGCATCTTTGACGCTTGCGTCATACTCTGGCGTGTTTTTCAAATAGATGAAAGCTCCGTCGAGCGGATCGCAAATCCATTCGTATTCAGCTTCTCCAACTTCATTACTCCCTTTAGTAAAAAGCGCGTGAGTTGGAAATGTTTCATTAAGCGATTTTAAAATTTGGGAATTGATCAAGTTCGATACATATTCGTTTATAAACAGATTGTTATCTGGACATTCCTTACCGTGCCATTTTCGTGCAATTTTTCCGCACTCCGCTAGAGTCACCTTTGCAAAATCTATATACTTTTTATATTTATCAATACAGCCATTCATTTACCTCTTCATTATGTCATAACGACGGTCGCAAAATCATATTTTTCTGATCGTAGTTTTGGGCAACAACTTTATAGCTACCTTGTAACTAACCAACAAAAATATGTTATAATTAATAAGAGAACAGTGATCAAGGAGAATGACAAATATGGACAAGATATCAACAGACGAAGCTAAAATTGCGGAAATATTGACTCGCTCTATTGATTCAATATACCCAACACGACAAGCATTTGAAAGTGCTTTGAAAAGCGGAGAAAGACTCTCTTTTTATGTCGGTATTGACCCCACTGCTGACTATGTACATTTAGGGCACTCCACTAACTATCTTCTGCTCAAGAGACTTCATAATTTGGGGCATAAGATAACTGTTTTAGTTGGTGATTTTACGGCGATGATTGGCGATCCTAGCGACAAGACGTCGGCACGCGTACAGCTTACGCGCCAACAGGTTCAAGAAAACCTAAAGACCTTCAAAGAACAAATTGGCAAGATTCTACCTTTTGACGACGCTACAAATCCAATAGAATTTAAATTTAACTCTGATTGGCTTGCACCATTAACCTTTAGGGATGCCGTTGAGCTTGCTTCTCACTTCACAGTACAGCAAATGATCGAACGCGATGCCTTTCAAAAACGACTTCAAAAGAATAAACCCCTGTACGTACATGAATTCTTTTACCCATTAATGCAGGGATATGATTCTGTTGCTATGAATATTGATGGCGAAATTGGGGGGACAGATCAAACCTTTAATATGCTAGCCGGTCGCGCCCTTGTGCGCAAATATAATGGGCGAGAAAAATTTGTCATAACTACTACTCTATTGACTAATCCAGAGACTGGGGAAAAATTAATGAGTAAGAGCCTAGGGACTGGAATTGCTTTAAATTTGCCAGCTAACATAATGTTTAGGAAAATAATGCAGTTGCCAGATTGCTCCATAGAACAGGTTATGACGGATTGCACAGAAATATCACTAGATGAAATTCAGCAAGATTTGCAAAAGATACAATCTGGTGAAAATCCAAAAAATATTAAATTAAAAATGGCGTACGTCATTACAAAAATGTATCATGGAAAGTCCAGTGCTCAAAAAGCTAAAGAAGAATGGATAAGGCTAATTAGCGAAAAAGATATTTCTAGTAATGACTATGAGGAAATTACATTATCTGGACAAGATGATATAATTGGTCTTTTTGCGGACGAAATGCATATTTCTAAAAATTCCCTTCGGAGATTATTCGTTCAATCCGCAGTACAACTTAATGGAAAAAAGATTGCCTTAGAAAACTTTAAAGATCTAAAAAAGGGCGACAGAATCACTATCGGCAAAAAAAATAGATTTATAATCGCATAGACTAGGGAGGATCATAAGATCCTCCCGTTTTTTAGGAAACTACAGCCTTAAAGAAGGTGCGTTTCCCAGTTTTGAGATTGTTTTTGCCTTCAATAAGACTGATTGAGGTTTGTGGATCAATGATTTTTTCATCGTTAAGAACAACCGCTCCCTGAGCGATCAATCGACGAATCTGACCATTCGAAAAATCCGGATGACAGGCTTTAACAAGCTCAAAAATTGTGCTAGGGGTATTTCCTTTAGAGAACGCAACAACAGGTGCATCATCTGGGAACATCTTCTTAGAGAATGTATCGAGGAAGAATTTGCGTTCGTCATTTGCTGCTTCTTCACCGTGATATCTTCTGACTATTGCGCAAGCAAGTTCGATTTTTACATCTCTTGGATTTATCGTGTCATTGTTGATCGATTGTTCAAGAAATGCAATTCTATCTAAATCGATATCCGTGTACACTTTCATCCAATCGATAATGCGATCGTCATCGAGGGTCATAATTTTGCCAAACTTATCCCTGCTGGAATCCGTAAGTGCAACAAAGTTCCCGATGCTTTTGCTTTGTTTTTCTTCGCCCCAAAGGCCTTTCGTTATTTTAGTTGTCATAACAACCTGAGGCGACTGCCCAAATTTTTCTTGGAAATTTCTCCCCATCATCTCATTAAACAGTTGATCGGTACCGACAATGGTTAAGTCGGATTCGAGCTTTACCGAATCGAACCCCTGAAGAATAGGGTAAAGCAATTCGTTAAGGTAAATCTCATCGTCATTCTGCATGCGCTTTTTGAACATGTCTCTAGACAACATCCTAGAAGTAGTTACCTGAGAGCAAAGTCCAATAAAGTCAGCAAGCGACATTTCGGAAAACCAATCGGCATTATGCCTAATCTCAAACACCTCAGGGTCGTCCGTGATTAAGACAACACCAACCTGTTTAATGAATTCGTCAGCTGCGACCGCGATTTCTTCATCGGTTAACATCTTGCGAGTAGTACTCCTTCCAGTGGGGTCACCAATCTTGCTAGTAAAATTTCCAATAAGAAAAATTACCTTATGACCATCTTCCTGAAAGCGTCTCATTGTCCAGAGATTGACCGCATGACCAAGATGAAGAAAGGGGGCGGTGCAGTCAACACCGTACTTAATCCTGAGCTTTTTATCACTGTTTAAGAGTGACCTGAGCTCATTAATGGAAACCACTTCATCTATCAATCTTGAGATATCGGTCAAGAGCTTCTCTGTCCGTTCTTCTAATTCTGTCATATGTAAAACCTCCTTTGTAAACTACTAGATAATGATCCCTCAATCAAATCTCTACACCATTATACCACAAGTTATTGATAAAAGCAAGTATTACATCATTAATATACCTTAAAATACAGGGCACCCAAATGAGCGCCCTTAAATGGCTTAACAATCCGTTTTTTTCCAAAACCTTATTATAGAAATTACGGTCGACGTAAAAACGATTGTGTCACATATAGCCGATGGGTAAGCGCAGACGATGACATCATAAATCAACCAAAACACAACCATAATCGCCGTACCATAACGGATATAAGATACTTTTGTCTGCCAAAGAGCAGTTGCATAAATATATTCCGCTATGATTGGGAGAAGACTAATCGGTCCATCAAAGGTTAAAAATGCCATCACTGTATACGCTACCATGACGCAGACGTAAATCCAAATCTTATTGAATCTTTCATCTTCGTCTTTCTTTTTGAAAAGGGTAGTTCTCGCTAGCGCGACAATGTTACTTCCCATTCCAGCAAAGGCGCCCAACAACAGATATTCTATAATGAAGAATATGCAGTTGAAGATAACGAAAAATAGCATTCGACTGCGATCTTTCTGAAAAAGAGAAATCACCATTGCAATGAGTCCGAATACCCCAAACACCTGAGCGATTATGAAGCTAGTACTCATAAGATCACCTCCATTTCAAGATAAAAAGATGCTTCTTACCACAGGTTTGGTCAGGCAAAGCTATTATATCACACTTTGCTATTTTTGGCAACCTGATTACACTGCCGATCTACTTGAATTTGTGCATTTTTTTAGGTTAGTTATCAATTATCGTGACAACACTCTTTTACTCCAAAATCTACCAATTTATCAAAGTCGTGGTGTTTTTTCCACTCGTGATGAAGTTTTTGGCGAAAAGCATGGTGTTCT
>CAVDXX010000017.1:0-7209 GCA_963613175.1 bacterium
AGTGTCTTCACTGGTCCAGTTCGATGAATTATTTCTACTGGTTTCGATAGTGATATCAGAAGGGCTATGCTTGGTCCCTACCTGTACGTAAACTACTAAAGTGGATGAATCGGAATAACAGCCTGAACTTCCTAGGGGTTTATTACCAAAACATCGAAAAGCCTGTAAAACTATTGTATATTTTCGGTATCCGTCGATGTCTTCATAGTTATCTCCTTCTACTTTTATCAATTCGTCTATATTTAACTGTATTTCTATTGCACTAGAACTGAGATAATTCTGTGTTCTAGAATTTCCAGGGCGTGGTATTTTTTCCGGGACGTTTTCTAGTGGGGTATAATTTGAAAAACTATTTGCTGTTCCTGAAATCTTATCTGTATGCTTTACTAATTTTATAGATGATGCAGGGGCACTAGCACCAAAAACTGCCCCATGAAGATACACATCAACCGAACCATCACCTTCTTGCCAATTATTAACCCGGACTTCTTGAGAGGTATCATATTTATCATTACTATCGCTGATCCACATCATTCCACGACGACCGGACCCCGTATAGGTTTCACAGGCATATTTAATTGATGCGTTAGATTGATTGTCGCATATGCTAGCATAGGTATTTTGCGATAGAAATTGACCACCTAGAAAGAAAAAAGGAAAGATCAAGAAAAATTTAGTAAATTTTGTGATTATATTTTTGCTCATCCGGCTCCTTCAGTATCCATGCCACGTTCCTCGGCTAATTTGCGATATTGCTCGGCAATTTGTTCATCTTCGCCAGAAAGTATTTCAAAATTAAAAATCAACCAGGCAGATTCAGCGCTAGGATAAGTCTCCTCTGCTTTATAGGCATCAGATAAGGCGATTTTATAATATGATTCACATTGTTTTATACAGCCGTTTGCAATTTCCGTCGATCTCTCTAGATAGAGTTCCGCTTTTTCTTCATTTGTTCTTGCGGTTTGAATTTTTTCTTCCATTTCGCGTATGTAATTATCTAATTCAGCGTTGCTTGTTTCGGCCTCTTGAGTTTCTGCAGGGGTTGCATTTTGGGTTTCGGCGATTTGAGGCTGGTTGTTGAGAATTTTGACTACGATGATTACGCCTAAAATCAATGCTGTTACACATAAAATCGCTAAAATGCCGTAGAGAATTTTGCGTTTTTCGGAACTTTTACCTCTCTCCATGACTTTATTATAGCATAAACATGATATTTTTTAACATAAATGCGATAAAAATAAGTATAAGAGTTATAAAAATAAACATAAGCGTGATAAAAAGGTTGGAGCGAAAAAAAATGAATGATTTTAGTGTATAATTAAAGCATGAAGAGTAGGAGTCAATTTGTTTGTCAGCAATGTGGGAATGTGAGCGCGAAGTGGATGGGGCAGTGTCTGAATTGTGGGAGTTGGAATTCGTTTGTGGAGCAGGAGGCTACAGTGGGGAGCGCTGGTGCGGGTGCGGGCGGAAAATCGGCACTAGCGAAAGGTAAGGCATCAGGGAAAAAATTGGATTTTGTGAAACTTTCAAGCGTGGTGCCGTCGGACGCGAAAGCGAGATTGTTGACTGAGTTTCCAGATTTGAATAAGGTGCTGGGCGGCGGGATTTTGATGGGGTCGGTGTCGCTACTTGCGGGGCAGCCGGGGATTGGAAAATCGACACTTCTCATGCAGATTTCGGCAGAAGTGGCGAAAAAACATCAAGTTTTGTATGTTTCGGGCGAGGAAAGTGCGGGGCAGGTGAAGCTCCGAGCGCTTCGGCTCGGCGCGGATTCGGAAAAATTGGCATTTGCGGCGTCGACAAGTGGAAATGATATCGCAAAAACGATTGAAAGTGGGGAGTTTGACCTGGTGATTATTGATTCAATTCAGACGCTCGCGATGGATGAGATTTCGAGTGCGCCAGGGACAGTTTCGCAGGTGACAAATTGTGGAAATTTGATTATTCGGGCGGCAAAAGCGACGGATACGGCAGTGGTGATTGTGGGACACGTAACGAAAGAGGGGACGCTCGCGGGGCCGAAAGTTTTGGAACATTTGGTGGATGTGGTGCTAAATTTTGAGGGCGATAGATATGGTGGATTTAAAACGGTGCGGGCGGTGAAAAATCGGTTTGGCTCGACTAATGAGGTGGCGATTTTCGAGATGGCGGAGCAAGGACTAAAAGAAGTGCAAAATCCGTCGGCGGCGCTATTGGCGGAACGGACAAACACGGATGGTTCGATTATTCTTGCGACGATGAATGGGAACCGGCCGATTTTGGTGGAAATTCAGGCGCTGGCGAATAAGTCGAATTTTGGTTATCCGAAACGAACGGCAAGTGGGTTTGATTTGAATCGGTTGAATTTGTTGATTGCGGTGCTAGAACGTCGGACGAAACTGCGACTTTCAGACCAAGATATTTTTATCAATGTGGTTGGTGGAATGAAACTTGCGGACTCGGCGGCGGATCTTGCGGTGTGCATGGCGATTGCGTCGGCGGTGGCGGGGCGAAAATTGGGTGAGGAATATGTAGTGTTTGGGGAAGTGGGGCTTGGGGGAGAGATTCGGTCGGCGTTTCGGGCGGATCAGCGGATTGCTGAGGCCAAAAAACTTGGTTTTAAACACGCGATTGCACCACAAAATATTCGTGATAATTTTGTTGTTCCAGCGAAAGATTTGCGGGAAACATTAATAAGGTATGTAAAATGAAGATTTTAGGAATTGATCCGGGGATTGGGATTTGTGGGTTTGGGTTGATTGAAACGACGGGGCGAGCGGGAGCGCGGGCGTTGGACTTTGGGGCGGTGACGACGGAGGTCGGGGCGCCAATGCCGGCGAGACTTTTGGAGTTATATAATTCTTTGACGGAGGTGTTTGAACAAACTAAGCCAGAAGTGGTGGCGGTGGAAAAATTGTTTTTTTCGAAAAATATTACGACGGGAATTGCGGTGGCAGAAGCACGAGGAATTGTGCTACTTGTAGCGGAGCAACGTGGTGTGCCGGTTTATGAATATACACCGAACGAAATTAAAAAGAGTTTGACGGGATATGGCGCGGCGACAAAAACGCAAATTCAGGAAATGGTGCGACTGCATCTTGGGCTTGAGAAAAAGCCGAAGCCGGACGACGCGGCGGATGCGTTGGCGGTGGCGATTACGTGTAGTTTTTTGTATCGGCAGGGGACGAATGGCGAATATAAATTTTCGAATAAGGCGTGATATAATAAAGATATGATTGCGCATTTGAAGGGAAAAGTTGAGGAAAAATATGGTAATTTTTTGGTACTAGATGTGAATGGAGTGGGGTATGAGGTTGCGGTGGCGAAATTGGATTTTGAGGGGGTGAAACTAAATGAAGAACGAAAGTTTTATACTTTTCATCAGGTGCGGGAAAATGCGGAAGAACTATATGGATTCTCGAGCCTTGCGGCAAAGAAGATTTTTGAACTGTTGATTTCGGTGCAGGGGATTGGGCCGAAGGCGGCGATTGCAATTTTGTCACTTGCGGAGGCAGAAGAGGTGCGGAATGCGATTGCGAATGCGGATGCGGGATTTATTGCGAAAGCGTCGGGGGTGGGGAAAAAGTCGGCTGAGCGAGTGATTGTAGATTTGCGTGATAAGGTTGGGGCCCCGTCGCGGTATGGAGCGACGGAAGGGGGTTCGGATTTGGACTTTTCGGTGACGGCAGGTCAGGACGAGGCACTCGAAGCGTTGATTGCGCTTGGTTTTCCTTTAAAGGAAGCCACGGCGGCGCTCGCGGAAGTTTCGCGGGACTTGCCGGTTGAAGAGCGGGTGAGATTGGCGCTAAAAGGGTAATTCAGTTTATCGATTTTTACATACTTGAATTAAAAATGACAGCGAGAACTAAAAATATGATATAATGTTGGTTATGAGAATGAGAGAATCTTGTATTCTGTGTTTTTCGTATGTGTACTTAAATTTTTTTCGTTTATTTTATGCTTTTTTTAAACTTTTCCCGACGCAGGCAAATAAAATTTTGTTTTTGAGCCGCCAGACTGATGTTCCATCGATTGATTTTAGAATGTTGCAAAAAGAATTATTAGAGCAAAACATGGAACTTAAAATAAAAATGATGACGAAACGGATTAGGAAAACTCCGAAAGAAATTTTCTTTAAAAATACTCCACAAATGTTTCGACAGATGTATCATTTAGCGACGGCAAAAGTTTGTATTGTTGACGGATATAATATTGCAGTTAGCACGCTGAATCATAAAAAATCACTTCGAGTTGTACAGATTTGGCATTCGTTAGGCGCAATCAAGAAGTTCGGTAAAGCCAGCCCTAAAACGGTTTTTGAGCAAAAAATTGCTGAAATTTTTCACATGCACGAGAAATACGATACAATTGTTTGTTCTTCGGATGCAAGTGCGGAATTTTTTGCTGAAGCATTTGGGTATGATAAAAAAACAGTAAAAATTTGCGGGTTGCCACGCATTGATTATATTCTAAAGGCCGCGGGGGGGGGGTATAATAGAAGGAATATATTAAAAAAATATCCGGAATTAAAGAAACGCAAAAATATTTTATATGTACCGACTTTTCGTAATGATGAATGCGAAAAAATGCGGGAGTTGATTTGTGCTATTGACCCGAATAAGTTTAATCTGATTGTAAAATTGCATCCAAATACAAAATTGGAATATTCGAAAAATAAAAGAATTTTTGAGTGTCGGGATTTTTCTGTGCTGCAACTTTTTTCGATTACAGATTACGTGATTACGGACTATTCTGCGGTATCTTTTGAAGCGGCGGCATGCAATCTTCCGCTTTATTTTTATGTTTATGATTTAAAGCAATATGAAAAAAAACCGGGGTTGAATATTAATTTAGCGCAGGAGTTTCCTGGATTTGTTTTTGACGACGCAGACGAACTAATGAAAAAGATATCGATAGGAAAATATCCAAAAAACTTAGTAAAAAATTATGCGAAAAAATACGTTGCGCAGTTGGATACGAAAAATACGGAACGTCTTGCAAAAATCGTATTGAAGGAGTTGGATTATGCTTAAAACGAAGATTTTAGATATCGCCAAGAAACATCATTTTGTGATGGACGGAATTCGTGTAGTAATGTTAGCGAAAAATCGAACAAATTATGCTTTTTGGAAATACCGAACGAAGATAAATCCTAAAATAGTGGTTTTCGATTCTTTTATGGGGCGACAATATTCGGACAGTCCGAAAGCGATTTATACATATATGCTAAACAGAAAGGAATATGGAGATTATCGGTTTGTTTGGGTAGCAAAAAAAGATAAGAGAAATCATTTTCCGAAAAATAATCGAACGAAAATTGTCGAATATAATAGTAATGCATGTAAAAAGGCTTACGCTGGGGCAAAATATTGGATTTCAAATTCGCGCTTACCTGAATATTTGAGTAAAAAGAAAGGGCAAGTATATATTCAGACGTGGCATGGTACTCCGCTCAAAAAATTAGGTTTTGATATTGAAGTGAAAGGTGGGAATGTGATGAATACGGTGAAAGATATTCGACACAAATATGCTTCAGATTCGAGGAGATACGATTATTTGATTTCGCCGTCAGATTTTTGTACGAAACATTTCGCTTCAATTTTTCATTTGGAAAAGCAAACTGAGATTATTAAGACGTTAGGCTCGCCGCGTTGCGACAAAATAGGAAAAATCGGAAAAGAAGAAAAAGAAAAAATCAAAAAGGTATTAAACTTGCCAAAAAATAAGAAGATTATTCTTTATGCTCCAACTTGGCGAGATGATCAACATAAATCTGGGGTTGGGTATACTTTTGAAAATGAATTAAATTTTGAAAAGATGCGGAAAAAATTTGGTGATAAAATTGTGATTCTGTTTCGAGCGCATTATTTTGTGGCGAATACTTTTGGCTTTGAACGATATAAAGATTTTGTTTTTGATGTGAGTAATTATTCGGATATTAATGACCTCTATAACATTAGTGATGCGCTGATTACGGACTACTCGAGCGTAATGTTTGACTTTGCGATTTTGAAGCGCCCGATGTTTTTCTATATGTATGATTTAGAAAAATATCAGAATAAGCTGCGCGATTTTTATTTTAGCCTTTCCGAACTTCCTGGACCAATTTCGACCAATATGGATGAGCTGGCGAGGGATATCGGAAAGTATTTAGGAGGTAAAGACGATTTCGGAGTCTTTGAAAAATACGAAAAGTTTAATAAAAAATTTAATAAGCTGAGTGACGGCAAAGCCACTGAGCGGGTAGTGAAGGAGTGTTTTGATGATAGGAAGACAGATGAATAGGGGGAAGGTAAGCATAATAATTCCGGCGTATAATAATGAGCCGTATATTTCTGAATGTATCAATTCTGTACTGAATCAAACATATGAGAATTATGAAATTATTATAGTCGATGATGCTTCGGAAGATGATACATTATATATTGCAAAAGAACTTGCATTGCAGAATGACTGCATTAGGGTTGTAAATAATGATGAAAACAAGGGGCAAGGTTATTCGAGAAACCGCGCGCTGGAGATTGCTGCTGGCGAATATATAATGTTCTTAGATTCTGATGATTTTTTGGAGCCGGTGGCGCTAGAAGTGGCAGTAAATAAAATAATAAAAGATAAATCTGATTTTGTTGTTTTTGATTGGAAATATTATAAGACGGCTAATAAAACGTATTCATATGTTAATAAAGATAGATATTTTAGCAAGAAGTGTTTAGTTGTGGATGAATGCCTGGATTTACTATCGGCAAAATGTTATTTTTCTGTAAATAGAATATATTCTAAAAAATTTTTAAAAGATAATGATGTTAAATTTGGTGAGGGGTATTTATATGAAGATTGGGAATTTTTAGTGAAGTCTTGCATGAAAGCAAAAAAAGTTTCTTTAGTGCCATCGCCTTTGTACACGGTGAGACTATCAAGTACATCTTCGACTAAAACAAATCACGATACTAATATTCATAGCGAGAGTTATGTTAAGGCTGTTCGGAAAATAATAAAGATGGCAAGTGGCGAACCAAAAGAACAATATTATTATTTATATAAATATTTGATCCGAAAATTTTGGGCTTATTACGATAGGCGAGTGGGGGAAGAGTATAAAGAAAAATTTATTTGTGATTTTGTGCGCGTGATGCGTCCGGCGAAGTTGAAAAATATGAATGTTCCGAATAAATTAGTTAGGTTGAGTTTTAAATTTAAATTTTTTGAACGGGGAGATGTTGCTGGATTTAA
>CAVDXX010000017.1:7219-11853 GCA_963613175.1 bacterium
GAATATAATAAATCAATTGGTAAACTAAAGAAAAATATCAAGAAAAGTTTTAAAAAGCCAGAAGTTGATTTAAACTTGGAATATTGGAAAAAAAGTAAAGGAATAAGAAAAAAAGATATTATTTTGTTCATGGGGTTTGATTATAGATATACAGGGAATTCGAGATATCTGTTTGAGCAGATTTTGGAAAAAAGACAGAAAGATGTGTATTTTGTAACAGAGGATGAGCGAGTGAATAAGAAAAATAGAATAAAACCAGGCAGTGAAAAATTTTACGAATTGTTTTATACTGCTAGGATTGTCGTTTTTGAGAGTTGGATACCGGCCCAATTAAGAAAAACGCCATGTGCGGTTTGGGTGCAGTTATGGCATGGGACTCCTCTGAAGAAAATGTTATTTGACTCAAATGAGGAAGAAATAATAACGCGAAAGCCGAATCATAAAATACTTAAATTTAATGACACGAGAAGATGGAACTATCTAATAACGGACAATGAGAATATATCAAAATATTTTGAAATGGCTTTTTTGATACCGAAAAAAAAGATTTTGCCTTTAGGTTACCCTAGAGTGAGGTATTTAATGGAGAATAAAAATAACGTAGAGCTGAAAAATAAAATAAAAAAGAAGGTGGGCTTACCGCTCGACAAAAAGATTGTGGCATATTTACCGACATGGAGGGATTATAATTATGGCGAAGATGAGCAGAATTTTGATACGCGTTATTTGCTTGATAATACAATTTTGAAGAGTTATCTTGGCGGTGAGTATGAAATAGTTTCTAAAAACCATACTTATCTTGACAAAACTGGGGCGATAAAGGATGTCGATTTGGAGACACAGGAACTTTTGCTAATCTCGGATTATTTGATCTCGGATTATTCGTCGGTTATATTTGATGCTTTTGCGATTGATCTGCCAGTGGTATTATTGGCGAAAGATTATAATAAATACATGAAGTCTAGAGGTGTCTATGAAGAACTTTGGGAAGTACTAAAGGGCATGGCGTACAAAACAGAAAAAGAAGTTGCAAATAAAATTATAAATTACGAAATAGATGACAACTACAAGTATATAAAAGAAAATATTTGTTATAAAAATACAAGAAATTTTAAAGTTAGCGATTTTGTTCTTAAATTGGCGGAGAGAAAGGGCAAATTTATTAGAAAAGTTCTGACATATGGTACGTTTGATTTATTCCATCAAGGACATGTGCGGATATTGAAACGGGCGAAGGCGCTGGGGGATAAATTGATTGTCGCAATCAGTACGGATGAATTTAACGCGATTAAGGGCAAGAAGTCGTATCACAGTTATGAAATAAGAAAAGAAATTTTGGAGTCGGTGAAATATGTGGATATGGTGATTCCGGAAAAAGAGTGGGGCCAAAAGCGAGATGACGTGAAAAAATATAATGTTGATATTGTGGTGATGGGTGATGATTGGACGGGGAATGAGAAATTTGAGTGTTTGCGTGATTTGTGCGATGTGGTATATTTGCCACGAACCGAAAATATTTCAACTTCAAAAATCAAAAAAGATTTGGGGCTGAGTGAAACAAAATGAAAAAAATATTGAAAGATTTTAAGAAATATTTACCCTATGCGGTGCGCTCGGCAAAGGCGGAACTAAAAAGCGAGGTGACGGGCTCGAAATTAGGATGGCTGTGGTTGATTGTCGAGCCATTGGGATATATGTTGATCTACACGTTTGTGTTTTCAATAGTTTTTTCGAATAGCGAGGACTATTTCCCGGCGTTTGTCATGGTAGGGGTGAGCTGTTGGGAATTCTTTAATAGAATGATTATGGGGTCAATAAAACTAATCGCCAATAATCGCGATTTGATTTCAAAAGCATATATTCCGAAATATATTTTATTACTAGCGAAATCGTTTGTATATCTATTTAAGATGCTGATTTCTTTGGGATTAACATTAATACTGGCTATTATGCTGGGGGCTTCGTTTAGCCCGTGGATATTGTTGGCACCGATGATAATTTTGATTTTGTTTATTGTTACTTTTGGTGCGTCAATGATTTTGATGCATTTTGGAGTTTATGTTGAAGATTTAAAGAATGCTGCGAAAATTATTTTGAGGTTAGTATTTTATCTATCGGGGGTGTTTTACAATATTAATACAAGGCTGGATGGTATAACGAAATTTTTATTATTGAGATGTAGTCCGGTGGCTTTTTCGATGAGTGAGATGCGAAAAGTGATGCTTTATGGTGTGATGCCGAGCTTTGAGGGATTGATGATCTGGCTAGCAATCGGGATTGTATTGTGTGTGATTGGTTTTAGATTGATTATGAAATATGAAAATTCATATGCAAAGGTGGTTTAGATGAACAAAGTGGCAATAACAATTAAAAATTTACATATTACATATCAAAGTTTAGAAAAAACTTCGATTAAGAAAAATTGTTTTAAAAAGCGTAAAAAGAAACATGATTTTGAAGCACTGAAGGGGGTTTCGTTAGAGATTTCTGAAGGTGAAATTGTGGGGATTATTGGCAGAAATGGGTCTGGAAAATCTACGCTTTTAAGAGCGATTGCTGGAATTTTTTCACCGAATAGTGGAAAAATTGACATTTATGGAAATACGGTATCGCTACTTTCTATCGGGGTGGGATTTAACAAAAAATTATCTGGTTATGAAAATATTTATCTTTCTGGGTTGTTGCTTGGGTTTTCGGAAAAGGAAATTAGAGAGAAAGAAAAAGAAATCATTGATTTCGCTGAGCTGGGTGAGTTCATTTATAAACCAGTACAAGAGTATTCGTCGGGGATGTATTCGAAATTGGCGTTTGCGATTACGGCGACATTAGAAACGGATATTACTCTGATTGACGAAGTTCTGAGTGTGGGTGATGAATATTTTAAGAAAAAAAGTTATAGTAGAATGCGCGAGATAATTTCGGCGGACTATCGGACGGTGGTAATTGTTTCACATAATTTGGACACGATTTCGGAATTGTGCGACAGAGTGGTGTGGCTACATAACGGAGAGATAAAAAAAGTTGGAAAAACCGACGAAGTGATTAAAGAATATAAAGATTTTATGGAGGTGAAAAATGATAAAAAATAAGAACATAAATAAGATGAGCAAAAAGAAAATTTTAGATGTTGTTATGATTATACTGACGACGCTAGCAAATATCTGTTTGATTATGTTTAGCACGATAATTAGTATGTTTGGTGTTTTGCCGTTAAAGTGGCTGATACCATTATGGATTATAGTGGTGATTTTTACTACGATTACGATTTTTGCAGTTTTCAAAAGAAATAAAATTAAAAAGTGGGTAAAAATTGTCAATTGTGTTATTTGTGGTGTTCTGATGATAGGCGTGATTGTTGGGATGGTTTATTTTGTGATTACTGCGAATTTTTTGAATAAAATTAATAAAACTGAATATAGGACTGAAGTATTTGATGTGGTGGTTTTGAATGATTCGGGGAATGAAAAAATAGAGGATATTGATGGAAAGAGTGTGGGGATTTTGGGGAATACCGAGGAGGCGTACCTTACCGCGATTCAAAAACTTGAGGGAGTAGTTTTATTAGAAAAAAATGAGTTTGCAGATTATTTTGAGATGGCGCAAGGACTTGAAGATCAAAAAGCGACAGCGATTTTCTTGCCAGATGCTTATTATAATGTTGTCGCCGAATTAGATAAAGAATTTGGCGAAGTTACAAAAATAATTTATACGATTGAAATTCAAGTTGAAACCGAGAATGAAGAAGATACGGAAATTACTTCTGAGCCATTCAGTATTTTTATTTCGGGAGTTGATACCTATGGCGACATTTCGACGGTGGCGCGTAGTGATGTAAATATGGTGATTACGGTGAATCAAGAGATGAACCGAATCTTGGTGACGAGCATTCCGCGAGATTATTATGTACAACTGCATGATACCACGGGTGCAAAAGATAAATTGACTCACGCAGGGATATTCGGAGTTGAAAAATCTGTTACGACAATAGAGGATTTATTGGGAATCGATATAAAATATTATGTGAAGGTGAATTTTTCTAGTGTGATGAGTATAGTCGATACGATTGGTGGGGTAGAAATTGAATCTGATGCGGCATTTGCGGCAAAAGCAGATAAAAGTTGTAAATTTATTGCAGGAAAGCAAAATGTTGATGGAAAATGTGCGTTAGCATTTGCGCGTGAACGAAAAGCCTATGCGACCGGTGATCGGCATCGGTTACTAAACCAGCAAGAAGTATTTAGTGCGATTTTGCGAAAAATAACTAATTCTGAAACATTGCTTGCGAACTATTCTAATATACTTGATGCGTTATGTGGAGCGGTTCAGACTAACATGCCGACTGGCAAAATGTATGCGTTAGTGAATTATCAGCTTGATAAAATGTCGGCCTGGACGGTAGATACGTATAGTTTGGACGGGACTAGTGATATGCAGCCGACATATTCGATGGGGGCGAGGCTTTTGTATGTAATGCAACCAGATATGAACACGATAGAGATTGCGCGAGGAAAGATTGATGAAGTTTTGCGGGGTGTGTCGCAAGAGAATGAAGAATAGGAAAATTTTGATGGTAAAAGTATTGATTTTTAGAGAAAGTGTGATAAAATAGTAAGTAATTGTCTAATAAAAAAGGT
>CAVDXX010000018.1:0-9698 GCA_963613175.1 bacterium
AGAACACCATGCTTTTCGCCAAAAACTTCATCACGAGTGGAAAAAACACCACGACATTGATACAGCCACTAGAACCTTTTCTTAAGTCTGTTCTTTGGAAAGAAATCTTCTGTATTTGTTAATCCTACAGCGGTTGAGAAGTGAATTAACTAGGCACTTGTTTGCATGCGCAAAAGATGCTATGATATAAATGTTTGAGCCAGATCGTCTGGCTTGTACCTTAAAGGAAAGTGAGGTGAAATTACATTCAAAAGCGAATATGTTTTAGAAGAGTCGGGATAAAAGGATGTGCATTAACTTGGATTATTCGTATTTTCACTTAGGACATCTTATGGGTGGCGAGATAGTCGAGGTTTCTTTGTCTACTTCGGCGAACGTTTGTTTAATGGGTTTTAGTGATTTCATGAGCTATAAAATGGGATATTCTTTTAGGTACAGAGGTGGGTATGCGACTCGAAGCCCATTTCGAATTATGGTGCCTCATGGCGATGATTGGTATCTCACGATTGATCTAGGCGGGGCCTATGGAAGCGTATCTGCTAGTTGTAACGTTATTCGACCAAGAGAATTTTTCGAAGAAGAGTGCGAATACACTTGGGATAACAAGCCAGCAAAACGATATCCGAATAGGAAAGATCCAGAACATTTTACGGATGTTCTATATGGGGGTAGTAATGGCAATAATGGCAATGACGGACACGGACATGTTATTATCGAAAACTCGACTGGGAAAATTGTTTTTCATCGCGATTTAACCGGCAATATCGTTGTTCTTGATGAAGAAAGATGTCCAGGCATTAATGAAAAGAAAAAGTAGCCCCTTTCCCATAACCTTAAAGGCAGAATTATTTTCTGCCTTTTTACTGCAGTTCAAAAATAGCATACAAAAATAGAAAAAGATATTTTATTCGTGGGTCTTTTTTGTTTTCTGACACGTCAATAGTCTCGGGTTCGCGCAAAATCGATCTCTTAATGTCGAACCCATTTTCTCTGTAAAAATTGGTTTCTTCTTCAAGACCTGGATGCCAATATGAATTAATCAGCAAGAACTTCGTGTGTTCTTTTTTGTTTTCGATAATCCAATAAAGCTCGCTTTCGCCGAATTCGCCATTTTCGTTTATTTCATATTCGCCCTCGGGCATTTGAAATTTGGCGATGACCTCATTCAATTTAGGCCGATCCATCTTAAACATATTATACAAATTATTCATGTTTGCCCCTTATTAAAATAATACTTAATCGTTTTGAATAGTTTCAATTTCCTTTGATAGGATTTTCTATCTTTATTATACTATTTGCTTGATAAAATTTCAAAGTGCGTCGATTACAATAATTAAAACAACTACATAAAGACGTATTACCTGGCAATATACACCCCAATGAGCTATCGCCTATTTCGATATTATTTATTCCAAATTGTCGACTGAATCGGTCTAGAGAAAGGAGTAGACTTTTTAGGTCAAGTGTGATATAATAGGGGGAAGAGTTTCAGTTGGTTCGCGAATTGCTGTAAGCGAGCTGACAAATAGACACTAGATGTGGTGTTTTGTGGGCGATTTTAACGCTCGGAACGCTAGATATAGCGTATCATTAAATAATAATAGAGAAGAGGAATTAGATGCCAACTATCAATCAGTTGATTCGCAAGCCACGCAAAAAGGCAGCGAAAAAATCGAAATCTCCGGCGCTTGGTTCGATCGTGAACACACTAAAAACCAAACGCTACGAAAAAGCAGCGCCTTTGAAGCGCGGGGTTTGCATTAAAGTAACAACTAAAACTCCGAAGAAACCAAACTCGGCGATGCGGAAGGTCGCGCGTGTGCGACTGACCAACGGTCAGGAAGTTTGGGCATACATCGGGGGCGAAGGTCACAATCTTCAGGAACACGCGGTTGTGTTAGTGCGTGGTGGACGAGTTCCAGATTTGCCAGGTGTACGTTATCACATCGTGCGCGGAGCTTTGGACCTTCAAGGTGTACAAGGCCGAAAACAAGGTCGCTCAAAATACGGCGCGAAGAAGGAGGGTAAGTAAATGCCAAGAAAAACTACTAAATCCTTAGTTCGAAAAGTTAGCCCGGATCGGAAATATCAGTCGGCTCTGGTCCAAAGATTAATTAATAAGTCAATGTTAGATGGAAAGAAACAAGTTGCGGAGCGTGCGGTTTATGCTGCGATTGAGGGTGCAGCGAAAAAATTGGATTCGGAAAATCCAGTCGAAGTTTTAGAAAAAGCAATTGCGAATATTTCGCCGGATTTCGAGGTTAAAAGTCGTCGGGTTGGTGGTGCGAACTACCAAATCCCATTCCCGATTTCGGGACACCGACAACTGCATTTCGCGTTTTCGTGGCTAGTTCAATCTGCCCGAGCGCGCAGTGGGATGCCATATGCGAAACGTCTTGAGCTTGAGATTGTTGATGCCTATAATGAACAGGGCGCAGCGTTCAAGAAAAAAGAAGATTGTCACCGCATGGCCGAAGCGAACCGCGCTTTCGCGCATTTTGCTCGATAATTTTGAGGCAACAAAAAATACCTATTTGGGACAGTACGGAGGCTACGGCCGAGTAATAGGGCGCGAGCCCCGTAACGACGGGTGCGAGCGACCCGTGTCCCAAATGGGTATTTTTGTTGCCTACATTTTCGAAATGAAATATGTCCCGAAGAGGTGGTTTTTGCTTGTGCTCTTGAAGTAAAGTGTGGTATAATGAGCTTAAGTATATTTAGGAGGTAAAAATGGTAAGAATAGCAATCAACGGTTTTGGACGCATTGGGCGGAATGCGCTGAAAATTTTGTTGGAACGACACGACGTTCAGGTGGTGGCGATTAATGACATTACAGACGCAAAAACTCTGGCGCACCTTTTAAAACACGACTCTTCATACGGCGCTTACGATAAAAAAGTAACTTCGAAAGAAGATGCAATCGTAGTTAATACTCGCGAAATTCCAGTTTTTGCGGAAAAAGACCCGGCGAAGTTGCCGTGGGGTGAGCTCGGTGTGGATGTCGTGATTGAATCGACCGGATTTTTCACTAAACCGGAAGATGCACGAGCGCACATTAAGGCAGGTGCGAAAAAAGTGGTAATTTCGGCGCCAGCCAAGGGTGAAGGCGCGAAAACTGTGGTGCTGGGAGTGAATGAAGACATAGTTGAAGACGGCGATGTAATTATTTCGAATGCGTCCTGCACGACGAACTGTATTGCGCCGGTGATGAAAGTTTTGGAAGACGAAATTGGAATCGAAAAGGCAATGATGACGACGGTACATTCTTATACTGGCTCGCAGAGAATTCTTGATGCACCGGCAAAAGATTTGCGAGAAGCGCGTTCGGCGGCGGAAAATATTGTGCCGACTTCGACTGGAGCATCAAAAGCAGCGGCGCTGACAATTCCGAGTCTGAAAGGTAAGTTTAATGGGTTATCGGTCCGCGTCCCGACTCCAGTAGTTTCGCTGTCGGACATTACCGCAATCGTCAAACGTGATGTGACGAAAGAGGAATTGCAAAACTTATTCAAAAAAGCCGCTAAAGAACCTTATTATCAGGGAATCATCGGTGCGACGGACGAAGAATTAGTTTCGTCAGACTTCATCGGCGACCCGCATTCTTGTGTTGTTGATTTGCCATTGATTGACGTGGTAGGCGGAAATATGGTTAAAATCGTAGCATGGTACGATAACGAGTGGGGCTATTCGAACCGGTTGGTGGAACTCGCAATTGATTTCGGAAAGAGGAATTAATGAAATTATTTATCGGGGCAGATTATCGCGGTTTCGAAAAAAAGAAGGAGTTGTTAAAGTTTTTAGCAACTAAGGATTTTGAGGTTACCGATGTTGGGGCTTATAGTTACCACGAAGGCGATGATTTCAATGATCCGGCAGTGGCGGTTGCGAGAGCTATTCGACATGAATTAGGTGCGGCGCGCGGTATTCTGCTTTGTGACTCAGCGCATGGGATGACGATACAGGCTAACCGTTTTAAAGGAGTACGCGCTGCGCATTGTGATTCGGCTGAATCGGCAAAATTAGCACGCGAGCATGATGATGCGAATGTTTTATGCCTATCGGCACATTTTCTAGATGGTGCAAAAATCCAAGAAATCGTAACCGCATTTTTAGAAACAAATTTTGAAGGCTTAGAACGCCGAATGCGACGGATTAATCGTTTAGACGAGAGAGAGGACTATGATTAGGCAAGTTTCGATTGTTCCGACGATTCTGACCGACAACAAACAGGATTTTCGGGCACAAATTGAGCGGATTAATATTTTTACACGCCGAGTACAAATTGATGTGACGGACGGGCTTTTTGCGCCGACACAAACTCTCGATATCACGAATGTTTGGTGGCCAAAAAACTGGGAGGCGGACGTACATCTAATGGCGGCGAAACCCTCGGAACAGTTGGAAACACTCCTGAAGCTAAGCCCATCGCTTTGTATTCTTCATGCCGAGGCGAGTGAGGACTTAACGCCATCTTTCCAGACATTAAAAGCTGCAGGGATAAAAACTGGTGTCGCACTTTTACCTTCGACCTTTCCAGGAAACGTGAAATCTTATATTGATTTAGTAGATCATGTTTTAATTTTTGCGGGACAGCTTGGAGTGCAAGGGCGTCCAGCAGACTTAATGCAAATGGAAAAAATTTCATTAGTGAGAAGCATGAAACCAGAAGTAGAAATTGGCTGGGACGGCGGAGCGAATATGACGAATGTACGAGCCTTGGCACATGCCGATCTCGATGTGATTAATGTGGGGAGCGCAATCTCGCAAGCTGAAAATCCAGCAGCGGCATTTGAAGAATTAGTTGCAGAAATTGACAGAAATGGAGTGGTTCTATAATGGCACGGATTTTATCATTAGGATCAGCATTGCAAGATATTTATTTAATTGATCATGATGATCTCGTGCCGACCAAAATTGGCGGGGAAGCGATTTTTGGTAAAGTCTTGTTCGGTTCTAAAGTTGATATTGATCGAATCTCTTACGAGGTCGGCGGTGGAGGCGTAAATTCGGCGATTACTTTCGCTCGACACGGGCACGAAACGATTTTTATGGGAAATCTTGCACGCGATCCGGCTGGCACGGCAATCATTAAAGTTTTATCGCGCGAAGGAATTGATGATAGCTACACCAATTTTCTAGAGCGAAAAGCGACTGGAACTTCGGTAGTACTGCTCGATTCGAAATCGGGCGAGCGTACAATCTTAACTTGTCGTGGAGCGAGTGAGCAATTTGGCAATTTTTCAGAAACAGATTTAGACTTGATTTCGCCAGATTGGTTATACGTAACGACTTTACGCGGAGATTTAGACACTTTGGAAAGGTTTTTCAAAAAAGCGCACGAAATCGGCACAAAAATTATGTTCAATCCGGGCGTAAAAGAACTCGAACAGGTAAAAGATTTGGCAAAATTGTTAAAATATGTAGATATTTTGATTGTCAATAAATCCGAGGCGGCAAAAATCGTGCCAGGAACAACATTGACGGAGCTTTTATACCGGTTGCAAAGTTATGTCGAGACGGCAATTGTTACTGACGGAGCAATGGGCGGAATTGCTGGAAATAGCGAGGAGAAATATCGATTCGGACTTTATGAAGACAAAAAGAATAAAGATGCAACCGGCGCAGGCGATGCCTTTGGCTCAGGCTTTCTGGCCGCCTTTTCCTCTGGAAAATCTTTTAAAGATGCCTTGGTCTTCGCCTCGGCAAACTCAACCGCGGTAGTTTCGAAATTGGGCGCAAACAAAGGAATTTTATCCGGACACGAGAAGTTGCATCCGATGCCAATTCAAAAAATATAAGGAAAATTATGCTACAAGATGAATTACTCAAAAAATTAACTATCGAAGATTTAGAACGGGCGAATGCCTATGCGAAGGATTTAACAAACGGACTAAAAACTCTACGAACTTTTCCGCAGGGAGTAACTGTGTTTGGCTCGGCGAGGCTACCGCAGAATAGTAAATACTGCCAGATGGCATATAAACTCGGGGGGCTACTCGCCGAAAACGGGCATACGGTAGTGACCGGTGGCGGTCCGGGGATTATGGAGGCGGCGAATCATGGAGCCTATGAAATCGGTGGGCGTTCAATCGGACTAAATATCACTTTGGCGCACGAACAATTCCCGAATCCATATCTCACAGACTGTCTTACTTTTGAATACTTTTTTGCGCGTAAAGTATCGCTCGCAATGGCGTCGAAGGTGTTTGCTTTTTTTCCAGGTGGATTTGGAACCATGGACGAAATTTCGGAAATTTTATGTTTGATGCAAGAAAATAAAATGCCAAAAATGCCCGTATTTTTAATCGGTAAAGATTATTGGAGAAGCTTTGAGAGGGTAATTCAAAAAATGCTAAATTTAAAGCTTATCAATGTGCGAGACACTAAAATCTTTACTATCACGAATGACGTTACTGAAGTTGTCAAGGCTGCCAACAAAATCGGTCATCCGAAGATTTCGGAGAACTTCTACGATGGCTTTAAAGAAGCCCGGGCGTTGGCGAAAGAGTAGTTCGTCAAACTAAGAACTCTGCTTTTCTTTTACTGGTTTATTTTTTCGTAGTTAAAACGTTCCAATTTTGACGCGATGTCATCGTATGTTTTTCCCGCCAGCAACCCGCCAGCAATAAAATCTTCTTGAGTTACGTCTGCTAACGCCACGCTTGGCATTTTAAAGGCTGATTTTTTGTCTACGGTATCAAATTCGAAATCCATAAGCACAAGCCCTTCCAAATCATCAACAAATACATCGATTTCGGCCATTTTGCCATCGACTGGCATTTTGTACCTATCCTTAGCTACCCGTTTTTTACTGCAACTCGACAAGGCAACGAATTCTTCTTTTGTTAGCGGAATTGTTTGTTCAATTTGCTCGGACGCATTTCCTTCCATGACTGGTGTTTTCTTGGTGATTTCATATTTCTCGCCTTTTTGACGTAGTCTAAGATGTGAATGTTCTGGCGTGTCCGGAATATAAACGTCAACTATACGCGTCGGCGTTACTTTTTTGATGCCTTCAGGCAAAGCTTTTGCTAAAAAGGTTAGTTCTAATTCTAATTCTTGGTTCATTTTTTCTCCTTATTTTACTTTAATTATAAACCTTTATTTACCAAAATATAGTCGCAAACTTTCTTAAATCCAGCGATATATCTTTCGACAATCTCAGCTTCATCAATAAAAGACCAAACTGGAATTTTAATAAAGCACTCAGCGTATTGTTCCGCAATAGGAAAACCTTTCTGCAGCGGCAGGGCATCAGAATATAGTCTACCAAGTATTTTATCAGGTCTAGTAAACAGCGGTAAATTATTCAATAAGCCGGTAGAGCCTGGAATATCAACTTCAGCCAATCCCTCCGCACGTAAGGCGTCTACAAATTTTTCCCTCGTAACACCAAAAGTTTTTTCTTTAATATACTGGAAACCGTATGCGTACCAAGATCTTACCACATTATCCGTCGCTGTCGGAAGCTTTAAAAATGGATACTTTTCCAGCGCTTCGGTAATTTTTATAGCATACTCGTTCCTTATTTTTAGAAAATCATTTAGATGGTCAAATTGTTCGTTCGCCATGGCGATTGCTAATGGATGCGCACGTAGTTTTAATCCCATGCCGGTAAGGTAATACTCATATAGCTCATTCGTTTTGTCAATTTCATTTTTCGGTCGTTTGTTATAGTGACCTTGCAAAAGTGCACGCTCGAACATCTCCTTGTTGTCGGTTAAGATTATTCCGCCTTCTCCGCCAGTAACGGTCTTTTGACCCTGTAAGCTCCAGGCCGCAATGTCGCCAAAAGTCCCAACTTTCTCGCCATATATCGTCGCGCCGTGAGCATGAGAACAGTCTTCGAGGAGATAAATATGTTTTTCTTTGCAGAAATCAGCAATTTTTTGGATATCTCTTATTGGCGCCCCCCACATATGCGTTACGATAACTGCTTTGGTATTGGGAGTATATTTGTTTTTGACACTCTCAAACGAAATATTTCCTTCATCGTCGCTATCACAAAAAATTGGTCTCGCCCCGAAATACATCATAGGACTTACTGTGGCGTGAAAAGTATAAACTGGACATAAAACTTCATCTCCATTTCTTAAATCAATACTCTCAAACATGGAAAATATAGCGGATGTGCCAGAATTAGAGAGCAAAGAATAATTTTTATCATGATAATCTGCAAATTTTTTCTCGAACTCGCCAAAAATGCCAGAGTTATCGTAAATTGAGATTATTTCATGGAGCTGTTTTATGACGGCCTTTTCTGTGTCGTCTGTAATTCTTGGCCAGTTGAACCTCATTTCGCTGCCATCCGCTATTTTGTCTCCCCCGAAAATTGCAAGCTTTTCCATATGCTATCCTTTCTTTAATTGCTTAAAATATTTTATAGGATTTTCCGCCTTATGTGTCTCGGCTGAAATGTACGAAGCCTCCAAAAACGAAACTTGTTCCATATAATCATCTATAATTTTTCCTTTATAGTTTTTGCTAATAATTTTTTCATGAAAATCCTCAAGCTGGTCAATAATAGCAGACGGCCATCCACCCAGTCTCAATAAATGTTCGGCCTCCTGCCCGGCAACGTCTAGCCTTATCAGCTCGCCACGTTTGACCGATACGCTACCATCAGAACCATATGCTACGAGATATTCATCTTTACCTGGGTAGACTCTCGAGACGACAAGATTTCCCAAAACCCTTTCATCGTCTTCCGCCATATCATTGTATGAAAAATCAACGAAGGCAGTGTCCTCTACATTATATTGTTGGTTTACACGGTTACCAGTAGAAACTTTGCAAGTTACTGAATCTGGAAGTCCAAAATACCAAACTATCAAATCTATAAAGTGATATCCCATATCCGCTAATGCTCCGCCGTAAGCTACGTCTTTCACGGCACGCCATCCACTAGCAAGATCAGCTATGTTCATAGTGTAACGCGCCTCAATTGCGTAGATTTTTCCAATTCGTTTTACTAACTGTTCAAAAGATTTAAAAATTGGGTTGTATCGTCGTTGCAAAGTTACAAACAGGGAAATATCATTTTGCTCCACGATAATTTTAAGTTCCGAAGCCTCTTTTAATGAGACCGCAAACGGTTTCTCTTTGATGATGTCGATTTTATCGGCGGCTATTTCTTTAATTATTTTTAAATATTCGCTATGCGGAACAGCTATTAGCGCGACGTCAATTTTTATATCGATTTTAGTCTTTAATTCCGAATACGTTTGTGCGAAAACGGTATTATATTCTTTGGCAATTTTTTCCGCATGCTCTTTATCTATGTCGATAACTCCGACGAGATTATATTTCTTGCTCACTCGAATAGCGGGGAGATGGTCCTCAAGGCTTTGGTGTCCAAGACCGATAACTATGATATTTAAAATTTTATCGTGCATAGTTTTCCTTTCGATAAAAAAACGACAACCGTTCTAGGTTGTCTACACCAAATATCGAAAGTTTAAGCTCTCGTATCTTTTGAACAGTTGTCGCTTTAAAAGCTCAAACCTATCCAAATGATACGTTTCGATATTCAATGTAGACACTTCCATTGTATCATAGTTTACAGAAATGTTTCATATTTTTTACAAAAAATCAAAAAGCGTACAATCATGAGCGAAGAAGTAAAATATTGCAATGTTTTTAGATTTTTTAGCGTTGCAGCCCTAACCTCGGATTGGTCTCGGCAATACGGATGAGTT
>CAVDXX010000019.1:0-9237 GCA_963613175.1 bacterium
CCTTATAGAGTCTATTTGCGCGCACTGTTTTAGCCCAAAATAATATCCACTATAATACACGACGAAAAGACAATACGGTATTTCGCTAGCGTCCCTGCGCAACTCAGATTCGTCCTTATATTTACCATCGGATATTGACACTCCGCCTTCGTGCCAGATCTTGGGCAAAGTCAAATCAAAATCTTCTATCCCGGGATCCTCATTAGCAATCAGTGAAGACTCCCTTGAGATATATTCGGAAAAATCTTCGGCCAGTAATGCATAATTCTTGTTGTAGTCGCTAACTATTGAGGCCTTATCAATCTTGCCATTAGGTCCATTAAGCAGCGCGAACGCGATATTACGAGAATAATTTTCAGCGTCGTTCGCGCAGACTGAATATCCATTCTTCTTGAACATGTTTGCGACGCTACCCGTTCCACAGAATATATCGAGAATTACCGAATCGTCAGAAAGATACTTTTTTGAATTCTCTAGGATAAATTCCAATAATCTACGCTTACTTCCAGGGTAGTTCAGAATTGCCGCATCATCCATGTAATCCTCCACACATACATATGTTTAATTATACCATAAAATATTATTATTCATAGATGTTTACTCTTATAGGAATGGCGCCATATTTATGGTATAATATAGTCATTATTAGTCAATGGAGGCGCAGTGGCAAAGCTACTACAAAGACAGATCGGGATAATGTACTATAGATCGATAAAAGATTCAGCTTTGTCATTTATCAAAAATAAAAATATATCTCTACGTACCGCATTGCAGATTGTGTGGTTCAAATGAACGAAGAACCTACCATTATCGAAAAAAGTAAAGGCGGCATAAAGTATACGCATGTTTTATTGAAGCAAAAGAAAGAGACCGTGACTAAAGCTACGTTCTGGAAAATTAACCGTTCAAATCCAGATGAGGGATTCGCACTCAAAATAGGCAGATACAAGGATAATATTTGGCAAGACGTTGATTGCAAAAATCCTAAGAGCGAGCTAACTCTTGATCAAGAAGAACTGTTCAGCCTTATGCGATTCGTTAATAACAGATATAATCCTCTCCGTAAGGGCGCAGGAAAATATATTCGAGCAGATTCGCTCGATATCGAACTCGCGAAACAGCTAAAGGAAATTTTCTCCGATCTCGAAGCGGATACTATTAGCGATTTCTTGTCTCGCAATGACGTTTTTACCACTGACGTCACTAACATGTTAGAATACTTACACCGCGAAGAAGCTCTTATAGACTTCGAGGCTGCTTTAGAAAAAGATCGAAAAGAGTCATATTGGCAAGAATGGTTCGAAAATAACGATTGGATTCTCGGCAATGAATTCACCCAAATATTAGACGAGCGTGATATTGATACTAAAAATATCGCCGATTACCTCGTTGAAACTTTTGATGGCTTCGTAGATATTGTTGAAATAAAAAGGCCGGATGGCAAATTAAAGTTTTGGAACGACAATAAAGACCACAACAATTTAATTCCTTCTCAAGACTTAATAAAGGCGATTACTCAGACACAGAACTACATCCAATCTCTCGAAGAAGAAATGAATAGCGTCAAGATGCAGAAAAAGCTAGGAAATGCCTCGATTGTCAAACCAAGAGCGACACTCATCTTCGGAAGATCATTTGACTGGAGAGACAAAGAATACAAAGCCTTCCGGATACTGAATGATGGCTATAAAGATTTAACTATCCTTACCTACGACCAAGTATTAGCCAGAGCCAAGAAAACACTGAATCTCGCAAAAGATAATAATCGTAATAAAGGAAAATAATATGAAACCACAAGCCATATCAATACTCGAATTCATAAAATCGAATGATAAGACCTTTGTTATTCCGGTCTATCAGCGTAATTATTCCTGGGATACCAAAAACTGCGAAAAACTGTTCAATGATTTAGTAGATTCACTAAAAACAAAGAAACATCATTACTTCGGAAATATCGTCTATTATGCCCTCTCGGACAACCGCGCATTCGGTTATACTGAGCTAGCTTTAATTGACGGTCAACAGCGCATAACTTCTACAATGATTCTTTTGGCTGCAATTCGCGACAGTGAAAAAGACGGAACCATTAGAGATGCGATCACGCGAACATATCTTGAAAATGGACGTGGTGACGAGAAGAACCGCGTAAAGCTAAAACAAATCGAGGGAGATCGTAACGTCTACGAATCTATCATCCGCGGCGATTTCGACGGTTCCTCGTCCAGTAACGCAGGTAGAAATTATAAGAAGTTTAAGCAGCTCATCAAAGAAAGCAGGCTTTCAACCGACGAGCTTCTTGAAGCTATCAACAATTTAGAAGTTATCGCTCTAGATTTGAATATCAACCAAGAGTCCGAATCGCCGCAGATCATCTTCGAAAGTATCAATGCGACCGGCAAAGAGCTAACTACGGCAGATTTGCTCAGAAATTACTTATTGCTTGGCATTAAAGATAAGGACGAACAAGAGCGATATTACAAGGACTACTGGCTCCCTATTGAAAATAACATTGGCTCAAGCGACAGTATTAGTGACTTCATTAACAAGTATTTAATAATGCGCATCGGCGACACCGTAAACAAAGGTACTGAATACGAAGAATTCAAGAAGCGCTATGAAAAGCTCTTTGACTCCGATGCTAAACTTGCTCTCGAGCAACTCAAGCATTATTCTAAGTACTTCCTCTGGATTAGCGAGCCGTCTCGAATTTACGATCGGCACAGAAAAGTATCGAATGCACTTAAAGATTTAAAGGAAATCAATATCGTGCCGGTCACTCCATTGCTTCTATTTATCTGCGAACGTGCAGATAATCCCGAGTGCGATTTCGATATGGATGGTCTAGAACGATCTCTCCGCTATATTGAAGCCTGGGCATTTAGAGCTCGCGTCGTAGGTCTACTAACTAGTGGTCAATTTAACTCTATTGCTTCTCGTTCAATACTAAATGCTGCGAAACGCGCAAAGACAACTAATTACGATGAAATAATTCGCTACGAACTATCTAACTACAGCACGCAGGATATATGGCCAACAGATGCCGATTTTAAGCAAGCGTTCATGAAGTACAACTTCTATAAAAACTACAAGAACTACGTACAAAGAAAACTAGAGTATAAGATTTCAAACGATCGCATTAACGAGAAGCCTGACTCTATTGAACACATTCTGCCTGAAACATTAAACGATCACTGGAAAGGTGTCCTAGGGCCGGACTATTCCGCAATTCATGCCGAGTGGCTACATACTATTGGTAACCTAACCCCAATGAATCAACCGGACAATTCGTTTAATTTAAATGATTCATACGACAAAAAGCGACCTCAATATCTGAAATCGAGTTGGGAGTTAACTAGAAGTATTGGTCAGGAATATGATTCATGGGGTGCAACAAAAATCGAAAGCAGAGCACAAACATTAGCTGCTAAAGCGACCGAAATCTGGCAAGGTCCGGCTCTCCGTGAAAGACCGATTACTGCCGAAGTTAAACGCTCAAAGTCGGGACGAGAGGAAATTGACGACGATATCCGTAGTCGCACGTATTCTCTAGATGCTATAAGAAAAGGCGAACCCGTTAGCGCAAAAATGACTATCGAAGTGCAGGACGGCAAAAATGTATTTGTAGTATTGGCGGGTTCAAGGATTTTCCCTTACCGGAAGCATGATTTGAGATTAAAAGAAAAAACAGAAAAAGACCTAATCAACCAAGGTTTTGAATATGAGGTAATCCTTAAACACGATTACAAATTCACCACTAGCGTCAGCGCCTCGAGCGACTTCGTAACTGGTGGCTCCACAAATGGCTGGGATGAATGGGTTGACGAAGAAGGTATAAGCTTGAATGATTTAACGACCGACAAGCCAACTTCGGCAGAAAGGCAAGATACTGGGAAGAGTATAGTCGAGAATCAAAATCCTGAGCTATCCGAAGAAGAAAAAGCCTGGATGGAAAGACTTCGAGAGAAAGGCGCAATCTAAATAAAAGGAGCCACCCCCTTACTGGGTGGCTTTTTGATATGCTTCTATGGCTTCCCTCACGCCACACTCCGGACAAATTTCCGTCTCGTTATCTTCGCGAGACAAAGCCGGATGTTCCGTGAATTCCTTGCCACACTTCGGACATTTCTGAAGTTCCATAATCTTAAACGTCAGAGTCTTCGGCAACCCCTCTAACTCCTCACGTAAGATATCCATATCGTCATAGCGTTTGGCATCGCAGAGGAACGAAGAATATTGTTCCTTAGCGTCGAGCTTCTTGCCATCAAAGTCTTTCTCGCCAACGTAATACCAGATATCCTTATCGTGGATCACGCCAATCACAAATTCATTAATTCCAATAAAACTCATATTATCTCCTTATAAATCAATCGAGCAGACCGTAGCTAGCCCGAACTTTCGACCTAAGTCCTCCCACATCCCGTCTGGATAATCCTGCTCGAGGATATGCCAGACAGGATAGTTGTATTCGAGGGCGATTCTCGCAACGTCTTTCGGATCCACCATTAGATGGCAGAAATATCCGGCCGTCGTCTCACCCTCAACCAAAATTGGATCTCCCTCCTCAGTTTTCGCAATTTCTTCAAGCCGCTTAAATTCTTCACGTATGGCTTCGTTTACAAGATCGACCGCACCTTTTAGTTTTTCTTTTGACATCTACACCTCCACTTCTTCCGCCTCGAGCGCCTCGAAGAACTCGTCGCAAGCCGTGATATTGAGCGGCTCCGGTAGCGGATTATCTAGTTGCTTTATAACTATCTCCATATAACTCCTTATCTTAGCCCTGCGAGGCCGCGAACCCGGATCGAGAGGAGTGGCCTACTCGACCAGATCCACACATCGCGGCCGGATCCTCGCAAGGTGTTTGTATTTAACCTTACTTTGAGATTTTTACAAGGGCTTTTCGGGGTTTTCTTTTCGGTCATAAATTAGCTTGGAAATGCCGAAAATCGCGCCCAGAAAGAGCTCTAAGGCTGACAAGGTCGTAAGTATAGCTTCCGTCGGTAAATTCCAATGCCAAGCCTCTGCGAGCGTCGAAAAGAATACTCCAAGCGCCGGCATAAAAACCGCCACAAGCCAACGCAAAGCTTCATAAACTTTATCTGGTAACATTATTTCACCCTCACTCTCTGGCCAGGCCAAATCTTATTCGGATCAGGAATTCCGGAGAGCCGAGCGATTTCCTGATAAGTGGTGCCGTATCTCTGCGCAATTGCCCAGAGCGTGTCGCCTTTTTGAACGGTATAATAAACCGCAGAGCAATTATCTGCCGTCTCCTTATTAGGACTGACGTTATTGGCATAAATCTTGAGTTTCTGGCCAGTAATAATCAGATTCGGATTTGCGATACCATTGTCTGTCGCAATCTTCTGATAAGTCGTGCCATAGCGCGCCGCAATGGCCGATAAAGTGTCGCCACGAACGACGGTATATTCGATATAGTTCTTAGCCGGTTCGGGCGCTGGAGATGGCGTCGGTTGAGGATTCGAACCGCCACTCTTGCCGGCATATTTATCCCAAGCTGTTCTATCTCCCTTGAATACATCACGATCCAAACGACCGCCCGAGCTGGTATATTGCCAAATAGCATAGAATGGCCATGGCGATACATTCCAGAGAAACTTCGGAACATCCCAAGAATCACGATTATCTGGATAGCCGGCAACCCATAGACCATAGTCTCCCTTAACTACCGACGACCAGTCTGCCATCTTAATGACGCTGGCGCTCATATATATCAAAGGCTTAACGCCAGTGAGTTCCTTAACGCGATTCAAGAATCGAATACACCACGAAGCGTGCTCGCCGAAGCGCGAGTTCTGATTACGCTCCCAGTCTAAAACTAAAATCGCTTCTCCAATATATCCCCTAATATTTCGCACGAAGAAGTCCGCCTCAGCGATAGGATCACCGCCAGAAGCGTAATGATATACGCCAAGCTTCAGCCCGAGCTTCTTCGCTAGTTGATAGTGCCTGTCGCAACTCGGATCGACAAATGTCGTGCCTTGAGTTGCTTTACAGATTACAAATTCAGCACCAGTAGAGGCAATATCCAAGCCTCTCTGCCAGTTAGAAATATCTATTCCCTTCATAAAGTACTCCTATTTTAAAAGGTCTGCGACTACGTAACTAATTAGCGCAGTCACAATACAAGTTAGAGCCGCCGTGAGAAGTGTTCGCGCGAGCATACTCCTCTTAACCTCGGCTTTAAATTCTTCAAGTTCGCGACGTGTGACGCGATCGTCCATCAGTTCATCAAATTTCTTATTGATTAGAGCGACAGTATCAATAATGGTATCCATTTTCGTCTCGAGTTTCGCGACCTTGATTTCTATATCTTCAGATGTCAATTTTGCTCCTATTTTATTAGCGTGAGCCATAAAAAATACGACCGTATATTCGCCGCAATTATGGAGCAATAAGAGCGTCTCTGAACTTACTGCTTAGAATTATTATACCACTTATGGTATAATAAGGATAGTTAATTGCGGTCCCATAGTGGGCCTCTTTTTATTACTTAATCAAGGAACCAGAGATGACGAATATTTCTCTCTCGGAACTTGAGTCGCTCGTAACAGAGCGCGTACTTTGCGATCGACTCATAAATCCGGTCAACCACCAATACTGCTACCAATTCAAATATTCTGAGGCGCTAAAGCAAACTGCCTTTGCGCTCGACGATATCTTGATTGAACGCGGCCTCAATAAAACCTTCTGGGCGCGACCGCGCGGCAATAGGCTTTATCTATTCTATCTGCCACTTAATCGAATCGCTCTTGAGGTTGGTATCGTAACAGACGATGCCGGAAATAATAAACGCAAAAGATTCAAAATGCAGTTCGTCGGCTATCGCGGCAAGTTCCCTCCTGAAACGCTTGCTGACGTAGCCGTGATACTTGAAGAATCTAGCAGAAAATATCACGAAAGGAAAAACCATGATAGATATCGTAATCGCTAAATCTAGGAACAACAGCCCAGTTGCCGTTCATATCAAGAAAGGACGCAAATGGAATACCGCAAACTCGAAGAACTAAGAAAGCTCGAAAATAATCCTCGCAAAATATCGAGCGAGGACTTTCAGATACTCGTAAAGTCAATCAAAGATAATCCGGATTATTTCGAAGCCAGGCCACTTCTGCTTTCGGATCGCACTGGCGAGCTCGTAATTATAGCTGGCAATCAGCGCTACGACGCGGCGAAATATCTTGGACTCAAAGAAGTGCCGACCTATCTTCTCAAAGGTCTAACCGAGGAACGTGAGCGAGAAATTGTGATTCGCGATAACGTCAACAACGGCGAATGGGATTTAGACAAGCTTGCTGAGGAATGGGGTGATATTAATCTATCAGACTGGGGTTTAGATCTAGAGCTAAATGAGCCTGAAAAAGAAATCGAAGAAGACATCGCGCCAGAGCTAGACGAAGAAAACGAGCCGGTCAGTAAACCTGGCGAAGTCTATCAGCTCGGCGAACACCGGCTGATGTGCGGCGACTCTACGAAAATCGAAGATGTCACGAAACTCATGAATGGTAAGATTGCGAGTCTACTTTATACTGATCCTCCGTATGGCGTGAATTACAAGAGTAAACGGCGCGGCTCGATCAAGAACGATGACTTAACCGACCAAGTTCTCTACGACTTCCTTTATGACGCATTCTCGGCGGCTGAAAGCTTCGTCGATCCAGAAGCGGCGGTCTATTGTTGGTTCGCGAGCAGCAATCATGTTGAATTCCGCAAGGCACTTGAAGATGTCGGCTTCGTCTATAAAGAGGAACTGATTTGGAATAAAGGCATGACGCTTGGTCGCTATGACTACCACTATGCTCACGAAGCCTGTATGTATCTCTGGCGCAAAGACCACCACGCCAAATGGTATGGCGGACGTGACAAGAAAACTATTCTAGGCTTAAAGCGTCGCGACTTAAATGAGATGAAGAAAGAACAACTAGTAAAGATGATCGAAAATCTCCGGAACGAGTCAACGGTCTGGGATTTTGACCGCGACAAAGTGACGACCTACGTTCATCCGACACAAAAGCCTGTAACGCTTGGAGCGAATGCGATAATGAATAGCTCTAAACCGAACCAGATCGTACTCGACTTATTTACTGGTAGCGGAAGCTCAATCATTGCCGCCGAGCAGACTAGTCGAATCTGCTATGCAATGGAGCTCGATCCGAAGTTCTGCGATGTAATTCGCAAGCGCTACTTCCGTTTCATGAACAAGCTAAATTACGACGAAGACGATTCGGGTTGGGAAGATTTTACGCCGAAAGTAGAGGCCAACCATGACGGCGAAAAAGACTAAAAAATCAGCCAAAAAACAACAGAGGTCAGCCGCTTGTACACAAGCGGACAAAAATAGAGATTCTAAAGGCAGATTTATTAAAGGAAATACACCAAAAACTAGCTTCCGCGACAGACCGCAAGATATCTATAATATCGCCGACGACGACCACTTCAATCCAAAGCACTCGCCACGCTTTCAACTCCGGAAACTCTGGAGCGTACCGACAGATGAGGTCGAAAAACGAATGCAAAACGCCAAGACGAATAAGAAAACTCCCTACGGTGAGTATCTCGCGCTCGCTCAGGCTAGCCGAGCCGTCAAAAGCACCAGAGATTTCGTAGAGACAATGAATCAGGCTGAGGGCGCACCAGTACAGCCAATAGATATGGAAATCTATGAAGAAAAACCAAACCCCTATGATGATCTAACCGTAGATGAACTACGCAAATTACTCGGAGACGAATGATGCTAAAGATAAAGGAACTGAGAAATAATCCCGAAGAAAATACGAAGATGAGACTGTCGCTTGCTCGTAAAAGCTTCGTCGATTATTGCCGGCTCCTGTATCCGAATCACTACAAAAAGAGCCGTAAATATCTGACAGAAATCTGCGATAAGATCCAGAGCTTCATGGGTCAAGACAAGAAGCATTTCCTCGTAGTAAATTTACCGCCTCGCCATTACAAAAGCTTCACGGCAACCTGCCTTGTCGAGTGGCTATTTGGGCGGAATCCAGAAATAGCCGTAATGACTGGCTCTTACAACGAAATTCTCTCGACCTCATTCGCTCGTAAAGTTCGCGATACGATTTCAGAGCGAAAAGCAGATGTTGGCCGAATCGTCTATTCAGACATCTTCCCTAAAACTCAGATAAAACGTGGCCAAGCAAGTGCAAGTCTATGGGCTCTGACTGGCAGTAGCAAAAACAATTACCTTGCAACCTCACCAAC
>CAVDXX010000020.1:0-8759 GCA_963613175.1 bacterium
TTGATTTTTAGAGAAAGTGTGATAAAATAGTAAGTAATTGTCTAATAAAAAAGGTAAAATATGAGTTTTTCGATTTTGAAAGAGATTGGTGACGCACAGAAAAAGAAGGCGGTGGTTGATGTGCGTTCAGGGGACACGGTAAAAGTGACCCAAAAAATTAAAGAAGGCGATAAGTTCCGACTTCAGACTTTTGAAGGTGTGGTGATTCGGGCAGAGCGCAAGAATTCGCATACTGAAAGAATCGTGGTGCGAAAAGTGACTTCGGGTGTTGGCGTTGAGAAGTCTTATCTCGTACACTCGCCGTTAGTAGAAAAAATTGAGATTACAAAGCGAGCGAAAGTGCGCCGAAATAATCTTTCGTACTTGCGTGAGCGATCGGGTAAATCGGCACGGCTTAAGGGGCGCGATTTTGACCGAGCGGCGGTGAATGATTTAACGATCGAGGAAGAGGTTGATGTTGAAGTTGTTGAAACTCCAGTTGAAGCGACTGAAAATGACATCGAAACAGTTGAAGCCCCAAAAGCTGAAGAAGTAAAAACTGAGGAAAAAACTGAAGAGAAAGCAGAAGCTTAGTGGCGATTCTGGGAATCGACGAAGTTGGACGCGGACCCCTTGCGGGTCCGCTTGTTGTTGGCGCGGTGATTTTACCTGATGAAAAGCCAGAGTGGGTGGCGGAACTTCGTGATTCTAAAAAATTGTCAGAAAAGAAGCGCGAAAACCTAAGCATGATAATTTTAGAAGAAGCGTCAGCGACGGGGCTGGGTTGGGTGACGAATGAGGAAATAGATGAATTGGGGATGTCGAACGCTTTGAAACTCGCGACACGGCGCGCTGTGAAGTCAGTTCAAGAACTTCACGTGCCATTTTCACAGATAGTTATTGACGGAACTAATAATTTTCTCGACTTGACACCTTTTGGAAAATATGTTTCTACTATGCCGAAGGCGGATGATTTGATTAAGGAAGTTTCGGCGGCGTCGATTATCGCGAAGGTGGCGCGGGACCGGTATATGGTGGAGTTAGCAGAGAAATATCCGGAATATGGGTTCGAGCGACATAAGGGGTATGGGACAGAATTTCATCGCAGAGCGATTTTTGATTATGGGATTTGTCCGGAGCATCGGAAAAGTTTTGAGCCGATTAAAAGTATGATTGGATGGGCGCCGAGTGAGGTAAATGTAAATGCGAAAGTGGGCGTGGAAGCTGAGGCGGAAGTGAGAGTCGGAAAAAGCGTTGTAAAAAATACAACAGAGATTGGACAGAAAGCCGAGGCAAAAGTGGCGGAGTATTTAGAGAGTTTGGGGCATGAGATTGTGGTTCGAAATTATAAAACAAAACTATACGAAATTGATATTGTGTCGGTGTGTGAGAAAAAAGTTTATTTTACAGAGGTGAAATATCGAAAAATTAATGAATATGGCGGAGGGTTGGCGGCGGTGACGGGCGAAAAACGACGTCAAATGACATTTGCGGCAGAATGTTTTTTGAAGGCTTTTCGAGGGGAGTTCCGAAATTACGATCCGGTATTAGCGGTAGCGGAGGTGATTGGCGAAAAATTTGAAATGAAAGATTTTTTTGAGCTGAATTAAACGTTGAAGCGGAATTCGACGACGTCGCCGTCTTGCATCTGGTAAGTTTTACCTTCGGTGCGAAGAAGACCGGCTTCTTTGACGGCTTTTTCGGAGCCGAGGCGAGCTAGGTCGTCGAAATTACAGATTTGGGCGGCAATGAACCCGCGTTCGAAATCGGTATGGATGGCGCCGGCGGCTTCGGGTGCGGTGGCACCTTTTTTGATTGTCCAGGCGCGGACTTCTTTTTTGCCGGCGGTGAGGAAGGATTGAAGTCCGAGCGTGTCGTAGGCGGCCTTAATTAGTTCTTCGAGCGCATCGTGTTCGACGCCGTAGCTTTGTAAAAATTCTTTGCGCTCGGCGTGAGACATGTTTGACATTTCTTCTTCGAGTTTTGCATTAACAAAGATGGCATTAGTGGATTTGGCTCTAGAGCGGGGTCCTGCTGATATTGAGTCGATAAGCTTCTCCTGCAAAGCTTTATCGGTCAAGCCATTTTCATCGACATTGAACATATAAATTACTGGTTTGTCGGTGAGAAAAGGGATGTTTTCGTCGGCGGGGTCTTTTTTACGCTTGGCGGCGATTTTGGCCTTGGTTTCTTCGTCGGCGAGTTGTAATTCGAGATTGATGATATCGATATCGTCTTTGGCTTGTTTTAAAATATCGTCTTCTGGTTTGTTGTCGGCACGAACGATATCATCGTTTTTAAAGGCGCGAACGACGTGGCAGATGGCTTGGCATTCGCGAATGTGGGCGAGGAACTTGTTGCCGAGACCTTCGCCTTTAGAAGCACCGGCGACCAGACCAGCGATATCGACAAATTCGACGGCGGCAGGAACAATTTTTTCGGTATCATACATTTTTGCTAGGACGTCAAGACGGTCATCAGGGACAGGGACAATACCGACGTTTGGTTCGATGGTAGCAAAAGGATAGTTTGCCGAAAGCGCGCCAGCGTTGGTTAAAGCGTTAAAAAGGGTTGATTTTCCGACGTTCGGAAGCCCGACGATGCCAATTTTGAGTTTCATAGATTATATTATACCATAAAAAAGAAGATTTAAAAGAAGTGCTTTTAAAATTAATTATGGTGGAGAACTTTGAAGAAAGGGGGTTAGCGTGATATACTAAAAATATAAATGGAGATAAATAGAAATGGAACCGATAGAACAAAATAATTTTGAAAAATTTCCTGGGACGATGGAAACTGGGGCGGAGACGGCGATAAATGTTGCGGCGGAAAATGATTTTTCGAAGGCGATGTCAGATGGAGTGCCGGAATTTCAGGGGTTTGGGGCGAAAACTGGGGCAGAGGTGTCGGAAGCGGAATCAAAAGTAGAGACAGAACCTGGCGAGGAGTTTAACCAGGGAATTTCGGATGCGGCGGCATTGATAAATTATGGGTTAGATGCGGCGGCGCGAGAATTGGGGGTTGAGATGGTGGTGCAAAAAATTAAAGGATTTGATGCAAGTGGGCGTGAAAATCCGATTCGGGATTTGTTTGAGTATCTAGGGGTAGATACGCCGGAGGAAGTGAAGGCCGTGGAAGATGAAGGAAATGCGGCGATGGTAAATGAGCAGGTTTTTCGTGAAGGAGTGAATGCTCCTTCACGGAGAAGTTCAATAGAGGGGGCATTTAAGGCGCTGGCTGATATGAAAGAATTAATTACGGACGTAGAGGGTGCGGATCCGCGTTATGAGAATTTAAGGGAAGGGGCGCGAGCAGCCGGAAGAGGGTATTTTGAATTTGCGGTGATGAATTTTGGGAAACGTGGGCTGACTGAATTGTTTCAGGTTTTAGCGCGACAAAGAGAGACGGCAGAGACGGCAGAGACGGCAGAGACGGCAGAGGCGAAAGAGGTGAAAGAGACGAAAGAGACGGAAGAGGAAAAAGAAAATACAGATATCAATCAAATACGGTATATCTGAAATATGGAGGGACGAGCTAAAAAGCGACATTTCGGTCGTTGGATATTCTTGGCGTTGTTGGTTTTGGTAGCGGCGGGGGTGGTCTGGAAAGGACCGTGGATATATGATTATTATCGGGTGCAGACTTATCAGCCATCTTCGGAAATGGTGCGAATTCGAGAGAGTTTGAACTTGACCGAACAGGGAGAATTTTTATTTAATGCTTCGCAGCCGGAACTTGATTCAGCGGCGGATTTTAACATCAATTGCCAGTCTAATGATTCTGAAATAGCGGTGCTAGGGTGTTATACGATGGGAACGATTTATGTTTATAATATCGATTCGGCGGAGCTTGATGGAATTCGCGAATTGACAACGGCGCACGAACTTTTGCACGCGGTTTGGGCGCGGATGAGCGAAGAAGAAAAAAGTGCGTTAAATTCGGCATTGGCAGAAGTGCGAGCGACGAATTCGGCGAAATTGGACGAAGAAATTGGTACGTATGACGCAAGTGAGAGTCAGGAAGAGTTATACGTTCGCGCAGGAACAGAGGTGGCAGATTTGCCGGAAATTCTTGAGCAACATTATGCGGAAGTTTTTCGAGATCAGGATGCGGTGGTAGCATATTATGACAGATATATCGGAGTTTTTCAAGCTTTGCAGACGGAATTGGATAGTTTAGCGGCGGAAATGGAAACAGCGAAGACGACGATTGATCTAAAAACTAAAGAATATGAGAGGCGAAGCGAGCAGTTGAATGCGAGTATTGTCAGTTTTAATAGTTGTGCGGAAATTGTCGATTGCTTTGAAACGGAGGCGGAATTTTCGGCGGAACGAGCGGGATTGGTGGCGGAACAGGAGGCGTTAGAGGTTTTATATGAGGAGCTGAATGGACTAATTGCAGATTATAATGTGAAAGTTGAACAGTATAATGCGGAGGTGACGCAGGGCGAGAAATTGAATACGCTAATAAATTCGAATGCGAAGCCAAAAGAGATATAAGGGGGGTGAAGCGGGGGCTGGAATTTGATATAATGGGGGTATGAAAATGAAAATGGGAGTGAAGATGCGGAGGGTTTTGGCGACGATTGGTGCGTTGATTTTGGCGGTGATTTGGCTGGCAGTGAATCCGGCGAGCTATGAGGCGATTTTTACGCCTGTAGAAAATACAGGGGCGGAAAATGGAATGACGGAAAACGATTGGGGGGCTAATTCGAGCGCGTCTGAAAATGCCGAAAATACAGGGGTAATGCTTGCGACGGAGGTTTTGGAAAAGTTGGAGGTTAAGGGGCGGGCGCCGAAAACTGGATATTCTAGGGAAGAGTTTTATTCGGGCTGGCCGACGGTGGACGGTTGTAATTTGAGACAAAAAATTTTGAAACGGGAATTGGGGGATTCGGCAGTGCTCGATGGTTGTACGGTTGTGGCAGGGGAGTTTGATGAGCCGTATACGGGGGAACATAAGAAGTTTAATTCGAAAGAGGAGATTTCGAAGGGGTTGCAGATTGACCATGTGGTGGCGTTGTCGGACGCGTGGCAGAAGGGGGCGCAGTATCTTTCGGAAGAGGTGCGGTATAATATTGCGACTGATCCGCTGAATTTGCTCGCGGTGGACGCCGCGACTAATCAGGGAAAATCGGACGGGGATGCGGCGACGTGGTTGCCGCCGAATAAGAAGTTTCGGTGCCAATATGTGGCGCGACAGGTGTCGGTGAAATATAAATATGGCTTATGGGTAACAGAGGCGGAAAAGGCGGCAATTAGCGGAATTTTAGAAAAATGCCCCAAAGAACCGGCGGTTGGTGTATAATGGGGTTAAATAAGTGGAGTTAATATGAAAAAGTTGTTTTGGGGGATGTTTGCGGGGACGGTGGTGCTAGTAGCTGGAGCGTTTTTGCTCGGGCGATATGCTTGCCCGAATTTAGAGCTCGCGAAATTACCGGCGCCGGAGTTATCAGAGGGACAACGGGGAGAGCTTGGGATTGATAAAAATGTGAATGAAGCTACGATTGATCAGTATTTAGGGCGGTCGGACGCGGTGTATCGGGATTTAAGGATGTTGAAAGACCCTGGAGATTATGAAGCGGTGGGTGGAGATTCATATTTGTCGGGGTTTGTGAATGGATTTGAGGTGGTGCCGTTTCCATATCTGGTAAATGTCGAAGGACTGCCGGAAGCAGTGGGCAAGACTTATCAAGGGAAGACATTGTTTACGAATAAGGACGGGGAATATACTGCGAATTATGAAGAAAGCTTGGCGGTGCTTGAGGCGCTGTTTCCGAAGGATAAGGTGTTGTTTCTGATGTGTGGAGGTGGGGGATATTCGGGGATGATGAAAAATATGTTGGTGGCGCTGGGTTGGGATGGCTCGAAAATTTATGATGTGGGTGGATATTGGTTCTATGAGGGGGCGAATAAGGTGGAAGTGAAGCGGACTTTGGCGGACGGCACGGCGGTGTATGATTTTTATAAAGTGCCGTATCATGAGTTGGATTTTGACGAATTAACAGAGGTGTAAGATGAATAAACCGAAACAGGGGTGGCGAAGTTGGGGGGTCGGGAGACTGGTGATTTTGCTGGTCGTAGTGGTGCTTTCAGGAGTGCTGTTTGTTGGGGCGGCAAGCGGTTGGTTCGACGGGGAGGAAAAGGTGGTTTTAGATGCGGAATATGTTTGTGGGACGGAGTGCGATGGTGAGTTTTTAGAGGGGGAGAGCGGAACGGGGCTTTCGGCGAGCGAATATGAAGAGTTAATTGAGGCGAAAAAATCGTTTATTTTACTGGTGGATCAAGGTGGATGCACGACGGCGGAGCGGCTAAAAGGGTATATGCGAGATTTTGCGAAAGAGGCGGGGGTGAAGGCATATCGGATGATGTTTTCAGAGATGAAGAACTCGTCATTACACGAAAAAGTGAAATATTATCCGTCGGTGGTGGTGGTGTCTCGAGGTGAGGTGATTAGGTTTTTACGGGCGGATAGCGATGAGAACGCGAAAATGTATAATGATTATGAAGAGTTTAAGGGGTGGATGATGGGGGTGGGGGTGTGGTATAATTAAATTATGAAGATTTTACAGGAGAGAATAAAGCGGTCGGAGCTGGAGAAATGCCAGTTTGTGATGGGCGAGGAAATGGTAAAGGGGGTGGTGGATATTCGGCGGAATTTGTTGGCAATAGATGCTGAACTGCATGCGGATCTAGAGAAAATGTTGCTAGATGACGGCTCGGAACAGTTTGACCTTTGGGGGATTAACTTGTATTTTGACGGGGAATTAGTGGAATTTGACTCGATGATCAATATTCGCCCGACGCAAGGGAACAGAAGTCGCGATGTAGAAGATACGGCGACGCAACAAAAAGTGATGGAAATAGTTGAGAATTGGGTGGAAAATGATTAGAAAGGGACTAAAATTAGCGCATCCGGAGCTGGCTGAAGGACGTTGGGCGGAGATGCCGTTTGCTTTACAGATGGGGAATATCGGGGGTGAGGTTTCGCGTGCGGTGAATGCGAAAAAACGGGGGAACATTTCTCGCGCGGAAGCGGCGGCGGCGCGGGCGATTGAGCTGTTTGAATTTACTATCGACTGTAATCAAGGTAATCCAACGCGGCTTAAAGAACTTTGTCGAGGAAAAGAAGAATTTTGCGATTATATTTTTGGGGAGAATAGTTTTCATACAAATCCGGCGCAGATGGTGCGGTATTATGATCAATTTGTGACGCTGGGGAGATAGGAGCGTTGTTAGGAAACAGTGAAAGTTTGGCAAAGCTTGGAGCGAACTTTCGGCAAAATCCGGAGTGAAAGTCAGGCAAAATACGGAGTGAAAGTCAGGCAAAATACGGAGTAAAAGTCAGGCAAAATACGGAGTGAAAGTCAGGCAAAATACGGAATTACCCCTGTTAAAAAGGCTATACTTATTTTGAAAAATTTGCTATAATTATAGTAGGAGAAAAATATGGAAATTAATAACTATATTCCAAGATTAATGGATGGAATATTAAAACGCAATCTTGAGCTTTATGGTGCGGTTTCACTTGAGGGGTGTAAGTGGTGTGGAAAGTCTACTACTGCACGTCGTATTGCGAAAAGCATGATAGAGATGCAGAATCCAACGACGGCGGAAAATAATAAATCCATTGCAAAATCTGACCCAGCTATTTTGCTTGAGGGTGAAAAACCTCGGCTAATCGATGAATGGCAGGACACGCCTACGCTTTGGGACGCTATTCGTTATGATGTTGATGAGAGCGGTCTTGCGGGGCAATATATCTTGACTGGTTCAGTCACGCCGAAAAAAAATAAGCCTAGCCACTCTGGTGCTGGTCGAATTGCGCGTATTGTTATGCGCCCGATGACTTTGTTTGAATCTGGCGATTCGAATGGAAGCGTTTCGCTTAAGAGTTTATTTGACGGCGCTACGCAAATCTCTGGTGTTTCCGATTTGAGACTTGAAGACATTGCACATCTTTGTACTCGTGGTGGCTGGCCAGTGAGTGTCAAACGTAACCCCGAGGATGCCGGTAAACTGGCGCACGATTATTTGGAAACTATTTTGGAAGATGAGACACATAAAAAATCAGAAAATGATATCGTGTTTTCTCCTTCTAAAATGCGCGTGGTGATTCGTAGCCTTGCACGCAATATAGCTTCGCCGGTCACTATGCAAACAATTATGAAAGATGCGGAAGACGCAGGCGAATCGATTAGCGATAAAACACTTGCTTCGTATCTTGAAATTTTAGAGAGAATTCATGTATTGGACGATATTGAACCATGGTCGCCACAACTTCGTTCCAGGACTACTATCCGTTCTGGATTGAAACGCAGTTTTTCAGATCCATCTCTCGTTGTTGCTGCCTTGCTCGCGTCTGAAAACGATTTGCGGTTAGATCATAGAACTTTTGGATTGGTTTTTGAATCCATGGCGCTACGCGATCTTAAAGTTTATGCCGAGAGTCTTGATGGGCGTCTTTACTATTATCGTGATAAGGTTGGTCGCGAAAGCGATGCGGTGGTTCATCTTTCTGATGGAAGGTGGGGAGCGATCGAGATAAAACTCGGGACAGACGAGGCTTCTATCAATGAAGGACTTGATTCGCTTAAGAAGTTTATCGACAATATCAACACCGATATTATGCACAAACCGTCGTTTCTCATGGTGCTGACTGCCGCCACGAATTATGCTTACAGGACTGACGATGGTATTTTTGTTGTGCCTATTGGTTGTTTAAGGAATTAATGGATTTTGTGGCTGTACTTCAAAAAACTCCCTGGGGGGAGTTTTTTG
>CAVDXX010000021.1:0-8095 GCA_963613175.1 bacterium
CTAATAGCGTCCGCAAGACCATTAACAAGATCCAATACCAAATTTAAAGCCGCATCCACCAGGCGGGGCGCGGCATCTCCTATGGCATCACATAGTTTTACGACCAGATCCGTCCCCACCGTTACAATGTCGGGCACGTGATCCGCAGCGCTGGTCAGTACCGATTCGATCATACTAAATCCTGCTTCGACAAGCGTAGGAATCACTTCCACCAACGCAGTGGCAAGCGTGTTCCCCAGCGCGACCAGAATATCTTTAAGAGCGACTACAAAGCTGAGTATAAACGATACAACGCGTCGTAACGATCGGGTGGTAACAGAACTCAAGGCGCCTAGCGCGGATGAAAACATCAACATGCCGGCGCCCGCGGCAAATATCGCGATACCAAATGCTAGGATAAATGGTGACAGCACGCCGAATGCTACGGCGAGCACACCAAGTACCACGATTGCCAATGCAAGAGGAATTAGCAACACAATTAATCCGCCAGCAAAGGCTAGCAACGATAGTATAATTGTCCCCGGATCAGTATTACTAAGCGCAACCATCGCGGTTGCAAGAACTAAAATTCCAGCCGCGAATATGAGCACCGCCGCGCCAATTAATATCATTGCGCCCGCGACTGAAAACATTGTCGCGGGATTAAGAACTGCACCGACGGCGAACATTACGCCGACTGCTATGAACAGTGCGATCATCGCGTTGATTGCGTCCGTGATGCCATCGGATGGCAGCGCCGCAAGTGCCGCCACAGCAGCAGCAAATATTATTAGTGCGGCGCTGATCAAGATCATACTCCCCGCAACAGCGATCATATTACCGGCAGGAACTGTTTTGGTCGCCTTTAGTAACACCGCGACCATTCCCATTAGAATTATAATCGCAAGAACTCCCTGGACAGCGTCCCAAACCTTAATGGCACCAATTATTGCAACTGCCGCGGCAAACAAAATCATCGACGCGCCAATGCCAACCATTGATCCTGCCATTGCGGACATTGTCTTTGGATTTAACTTGTCTACTTGTTTGAACATTATGACGATCGCGCCAAGCAATACGATTATGCTAACTACGCCCTGGAGTGCGCTCCAACAATCCATAGTTCCAATAATCCGCACGGCTGCCGACAATATGAGCATCGCAAAAGCAATTTTGGACATCGCCTTTGATGCGGCTGTTATACTTTTTGTAGCTTTTTTGTCAAACGTTCCGAGACTTTTTACAAGCTTCCACATCCCAGCCATTAGTATACAAACTGCCGCGACTCCTTGAATAGCATCCAGTACATCCATTGCGCCGAGCCATCTTACGGCCGCGGCAAGAATCAAAATTGCTACCGCAATTGTCGAAATCTTGCCAAGTTTTTCTACCGACATACCGGCGATACTTTTCATCAGGCTTTTTAATACGGTGACAATAATGGCGAATGATCCGACGCCGATAATTGCCTCTCCAAGGTCCATTGAAGCTAAAAGTTTTACGGCGGCGGTAAGCACCAAAATTGCTATAGCAATGTCTAGAACCGCAGCGCCCATTGCGGCCGTTTGCGCCGCCTTCGTGAATGCGCTGGCAAGACGGTCGATAAAGGTGCCCATACTCTCCGGGGACATGGACAGCAATTTCCCACACGCATTAACCAACAAAATGATGATCGCTGCGAGCGCCACAAAAGTTTTAATTAGCGTACCTGTATCAAGAGACTCTAGAACAAAAAATGATGCCGCCAAAATAGCAATGGATATCGCTACATTCCTAAGCCCCCCCGCCCCCGCGGTAGCGGTCGTCGTAACAAAACTACTTATAGACGACCCGACGGAACTGAAGAAATTTTTAATTTTATCGGTAATCGAATCTAACGGGTTTGCGGCGAAGAACTCCTTCAATTTTGTAACTGCAAATATAATTATGCCGATAATACCGCCCTGTTTTAGAACATTGGCCTCCGACGCGCCGTCATCCCCCGAATCGTTGCTAAAAAGTTCACGTTTAATTTCCTCAACTTTTTCACATATGGTGCTCCAAATATCAGTTAGCGTGCCGCCGAGATCGAAGCCCTCGAAAAAATCAGTGACCCCGCTGAAATACGCTTTTATTTCGGTGAATTTATTTTTAATACTTTCGACAAATGCCGCAAAATCCTCATCGTCCAATGCATCCAATTTGTCAATTACTTCTCCGATGGATGTCGCGGCGCCATCGAGCCATGTATCAGCACCAGTCCACCTGGAAAAAAACAATTCTTTAAAATTTGCAAACGCATCTTGAACAGATTCCAGGTTCCAAATATACGACACAAAACGTTTTGCAACACCAAATGCCGATCCGAATACGCCGCCGACACGCTTCGCGACCGTTCCAAACTTTGACATGGTACCGAATACTCGTTGAAATGTTCCTTTTAATTTTTCGAGATCCTCGTCCGTCATCTGCAAACTCGTCGAAAATTTATGAAATCGTACAATTAAATTGCGAAGATTCTGAACACTAAATGCTGGAAAAACGCTACGCCATGCATCTTTTACAACACCCAGTCGATCGCTAAGAGCCGTATAAATATTATTTATGCTATCCCAAAATACTCTCCATCCGGTGTTGGTCGAATAATATGTTCTATCGAGCTCGGATACGGCGGTGGCCATTTCCAGAATTTCACCGGTCTGATCCGTAGTAAATAGCGTATCTCCCGACGCCATGCGCATAGTGTTTTTAAGTTTGTCCGCTCCGCCGGCCAGGTCCAAAAGTTCATCTGCCATCGCACTAACCGGACTTGTTTGGAACGCCGACTGAAATATGTCGGCTAAGGAATTAACCGGCGCCGCGAAAATATTCCAGAGTGCTTCCGTCACAGCACTCCAAACGGTTTTGGCCTGCTCGTAATTGCCAAAAATAGCTTCAAATATCCTGGAAAACCCCGAACTAACCGCATCTTTTGTCGCTTCAATCGCTTCGGTAAACGATTTCGCCTCTTGCGCCGCCAACGCCGCGCGCAGCGAAACGGTATTGTATTTCTTTGCAAGAATCTCATACGCTTGCGCGGCAGTCTCAATCTTATTTCCTTCTTCGTCATAGGTCCCGATCATTTCGTATGCCATCTGAGTCATTTCTGAGAAATACCCAAAAGCATTCTCCATAACCTCTTTTGTTACCCATTTCTTCGACAAGGAGTCGCGAAAATCGCCCACCGCGACTGAACCCTTACGAATGGTCCCGGCATCTTCGCCCGCTTTTATCAAAGCTTCCATGAGTTGCTTTGAGTTGACGCCGGCAAGCTCAACACTCTTCCAGTCCATCAAGCTTAGATATCCCTGGCTATAGCTTTGATTCAAATTATAAATAACTCGACTAAACTGACTCGCACTTTTTCCCGCAAATGCTGTAGCATTTGCCATACCCTCGATCATCGGAATGGCTCGATCAAGGTCTGCTCCCGACGATGCCATCGTCGCAAGTGCTGACGTCATATCGGAGAAACTGAAACTCGTCTCGTCTGAAAACCACTGCAATTCTGACAAAATATCGTTTACTTCGCCAACGGATTTTCCAGTGGAGTTAATCAGCGTTTGAACATTGCCGGTCTTATCTGTATATTTACCAAATCCCGACATTACTTGATCGATTGACAGAGATTTCGCTAAGCGCGCCCCAGTCGTATACGCCTCCGATGCTATCTTCTGGAGCCATTGTGTAGTTACGATGCCCATGGTACTAAACCGAGATGTAATGGTGTTCGCCGCGCTAATCAAGGATGAAAAATCGGTGTCATTCGCGGCTTTCTCAACATCCGCAAAAGCCTTCGTATTAGATAGCGACTGCAGCGACTCGTCAAGCGATTCGGTTTGTTTTTGCGCACGTTTTGTAGCGGCTAAGTATTTCGCGGCATCCATGGACAATGAAACAATTTTTGAGCCGATTTCTTCAGACAACTTTTTTCACCTCGCGTTGTATATCTCGTTCAAGTTGTTCTACGACTTGATCAATTGCTGGATTTACATAATCGCGACCTTCAACCCAGCCGCCCGTTCCGGTCGCGTGCCCATATTGCAAAATCAGTGCAATATTAACCCCTTTATTCGCATTGGAATTATTCCAAGAAATTTCGAAACCGTCTGAGCCTTTATTGGCCGTATAATTCCACGACTCCGCGGTAATTCCGGTTTGGCGAGGGGTGGCATTGGATAACGCCGAAACACCCGCCGCAGCATATCGATCGACCAAGCGAATGCTTTTTATAGAGCACAACTTTTTAAAAGCGTGTTTTGTCGATTTTTTTTCAATAATTTTACACGTTATAGCCATTACGCACCCCTCCTCCAGTTTACCCTTTAGAATGCAACTTTGCTCGTCGCGCTTGATTTATTGCCCGATTGCTTTTATACACATCTTTTTTTGACATTTTTGACGTATCGTTTTCGACCGAATACACTCGAATCAACGTCATCAACCGATTAAGCGGCCACTTTTCAACCTCGAACGGAATCTGCGCTGCAACCATCCAATAATATATTAACTCGGAGGTAATCACTTTACTCTTGTGCGGAATATTTTTCCACTGATGAAAAGTCGTGGCCGTTTGCGGATCGTTCAAATAATCTTGAATCGCCAGATAGTCTTCACGCCTAAGTCGCGCATATACCGACGAATCAACTGAATTAATCGTCATGCATCGAATATAATCCAAAAATTCTTCGGGGGTTTTTTGTTCGTTTGTCAAAAACGGTTTCTTCCATTTAGACTCCCATTTTGAAATAGACAACAAAGAATGCTCTAAACGCAGCCTAATCTGCGGGCACGTAATAAACATTCCCGTCGCGTCGTTAAATAACTCTGCTTCGGGAATCGTAATCTGTAACATGGTTATGCTGTCCGGATATACTTGTCCATCGAAGGAAGAACACCATCGGCAAACGCCTGCGCCGCCGATTCATCGGTCACAAGCTGCATAAACAATTCGACATACGCATTGCTGTTGGCAAACTCGTTCCACAGCTCTTCGCTTTTGTCGAATCGTTTGCCGTCCGCAGATTTTACGCCGTATGATTTATGCAACAATGTTTTAAAAATTTCCATAATCGCCGGACCATCTTTCTCGTCGACCACACGCTGCAACTCCGTCTGGAATCCCCCGGGAATAGACATCTGCAATTCGACCATTTCCGCCGGGCTCAAATGAAACCGGCATACATCGGTCCGTTCCACCCCGTTAAAATCCACGTATGTAATTTTCTTCTCTAACATTTTTGCGACTCCTTTCAACTTTGCGTAAAGGCACCGAAAGCGTTCCGGTGCCTTTATAACCTCATTTTGAATTTTCCGACGCGATTAGACGGCCGGAGTAAGGATAGTGATGACTTCTGCGGGAAGCGGCAGACGGGGCTCTTCCTCGGCGGTGCCGTACAGAGTGTCTTCCAGCTTCTTCAGACAAGCCTTCTCGGTCTCGGTCTTGAACGCCATACTTTCGATTTCCAGATGCGCCAGAGGCTTGTAACCGGCCACGCTGACGGAAGTGGTCTCGAATTCCCAGCTCAGAGTCATTGCCTCGGGGCTGTCGTTAACCGACTGGTACTGACGCTCGGACGGAGATGCGGTTGCGCCATAGACCAGATGCAGCTTATAGCCGTGATCTTCGCCGTCGACATCGTTACCCACCTTGGTACGATAGCACAGGCCGAATACCCGACGAGTCTGCTGGCCCAGCTTCAGGCCGACCGTTCCCTCCGGACGGACACTGCCATCGCACTCTTCCCACTCTTCGGGGTAGTAATACGCCTCAATTGTACCCTTGAAATCCTCCACGGACCGAAGTACAAGATACTTCATGTTGTCCGCGTAGATGTCGGATGCTTCTGCGCCTTCGGGGCTCTCGGATACAGAGCTAAGTCCGTTCCATGCCACGCCGGTGCCGGGTTTGCCACTGACGTACGGATACAATACGCCATGGTCTATACCGGTTTCATAAAATCTTTCGCCAGTGTTGTCCCATACAAGAGCTGCCATAGTTTTTCCTCCTCAGAAAAATAGTGTATAGACATAATGGTTAAGACCATCGGCTGTATAAGTTCGATCCAGCGTACAGTATGGCAATTTCCGCACCGCATCTGCAATCGGACTCTCGGGCCGACGGTCAATAACGTAGATTGTATAGCGTGTTTGGTTTAGGTAAATATCATTGTTTGCGTACCTCGGCCGATCATTACCGATGCTGTACCGAATGGCGGGGTATTGCATTTTTACCGATTCTGGCGGCTGAAAGTACACGCCCTTTACGCCGTCAATGCTGTGAAATATCTTACTAAGCTCAGTCCTCGGTCTGCTCATTCCATAGCCCTCCCAAAGACAATGTGAGTCGCGGATAAGCAGTGGTCACCGATTGGATCGTCCATTTCTGTCCGCCGAATTGCACATACCGCATATACCCCAGATTATTCTTCGCAAACGAATCAACAACGATGGAAATATCATTGCTGATGGTAAGATTACTGTTGGTACTTTCGCCATTCTCAAAACGGACCTTCCGGGCAAGAACATCGCCGAAATATGTCCGCTCCGTGATGGACGGTTCCCATACGTCCGGAGACGTTTCTTTGGTGGTTATGAATCCCACCTTACCGGAAAATCTCATTTTGAAAAACCTCGATTTATAGATCTGCGAGTTCATCCTCGGTGAATGGGAAGATGTAAGCCTCGAAATTCGCCCAATTATCTGCCGATTGATAGTCTCCCAGCAACGCCTCGGGGACATAAATAAATCCTTGCCCTGTCGCGAAGGGAGTTCCCTCAAAGCTGTTAACATCTGCCAATACGCATACACCGGTGTCGCGTGTTATGATAAGCTTATTAAAACTTGTACAGTTCAAAAATGCGTGAGCCCCAATAGTGCGGACATCGCCCAATCGAATCGATACAAGGTTACCGCACTCACAAAAAGCAGACTCGTTAATATACTTAAGGCTCGGAGCGATCACCTCTGTAAGACCCGAGCAACTACAAAACGCGTTAGAACCAATTTCTTCAACAGTAGACATCGACACGGTCTCGAGTACCGTGCACTCATAAAACGCCCGTTCACCAATCTTGAGAAGATTCGGCGCGTCGAATGTTACAAGCGATAAGCATTCTTCAAATGCGGACAAGTTAATGTACCGGCACTTTGGAATATACGCCTCCCCTAAGTTTTTACATCCTTTAAATGCAGTAGTCGGAACGCTATCAAGCGCAGATAATGTCACCTTGGAAAGGCGCGAGCACCCACTAAACGCGCCCGCTGCGAGCGATGTAACTAGTGGAAAGTTTACGGTCGAGAGTTTTGAGCAACCAGAAAACGCTGACGTATCGATACGAGTAACGAGCGGAAAATCCACACTTGCAAGGTTCGTGCAACCGGAAAATGCTTCACTGCCAATGTGCGTAACTTTTGGGGCTGTAAGACTATTAAGCATACGGCATCCCATAAACGTTCTATATCCGAGGGTTGTACTCAGCGGGAACGTTGCAGAAGTAAGGTTCGTGCAACCTGTAAATGCATCGGTTCCGGTGTCGGTGACCGAAGGAAAACTGACGCTTATGAGACCGATGCACCCGGAAAACATACTACCCCCCAGCGTCTTGAGCACGGGAAACTCTACCCTAGTAAGACTGGTGCATTGCGCGAATGCCTCGTAGCCTACAGTTGTAACTTTGGGAAACGTTACGCTAAGAAGACTTGCACAATGATAGAACGCGGAGGCGCCAATGCTCGTGGCGTTCGGTAAACTCACACTGGAGAGACTAGTATAATTATAAAATGCATATCCGCCAATATTCGCGACACGATTGTTGCTGTATTCAGTCAATGTCCTCGTGACAAGCGCGTCCTCCGCGCCCACATCTCCGCCCGAAACAACGCCCGGCTCAATTGTTGCGATTTCATCGGCCATTTCGGCCAGCGATAGCTTGTCAGTCTTTCCGGTCTTCGCGCGAATGGCATCCGCGATTGCGGTCAAAAGATCAATAAGTGCCATTCTCGATTCCTCCCAAGCGCTGCTCGATCAGGTCCTGAACAACCCTCACGGTCGCAAGTTTACCGACCGACAATGGGGCGTCTTCTAGACACATATAT
>CAVDXX010000022.1:0-4393 GCA_963613175.1 bacterium
TGCCAAGTTCGAACGGGAATATACCGAAACCGATGAGAAGATTCCTGAACCTGAACCTAAAGAGGAAACAAAAGAGTGAGTGCTGGAATGGCGACGATTATTACGGCACTGATTACGGCTGGCATTCCAGCGTGCGTGACGATTTGGACGGCTCGGAATACGCAAAAAGATACCGAGAAACAGTCCAAGCGAGCGTCTATCTTGTCGCTCATCACGATGGACAAGGTCAATTGGCAAGAGGGAAAACCGCCGGTCAATCAGGTGACCGTCCATCGGTTATTTGATGAATACAAAGCACTCGGTGGGAATAGTTTCATCGTTGATGTTATGGACGATTATGACGACTGGGTCAAGTCTGTCGAGAAAATCACTAAGGCACGCAAAAAGCGAACGAAAACCGAACAAAAATAAAGACGAAGTGATTAAAAAGTGGTTCTCGCAACTTTAAAACCAAAGACGAGTTAGTTATCATCTTTCGAACTAGAACGCCTGCAAAATGCTTTAAAATGCGAATGCGGGCGTTTTTTTGTGTGGTGGTGCTATCACAAAATCAAAATCGCAAAATAATTGCGCATGTGGTTTTTCTGTGGTATAGTCGAAATATGGGTGAGACGTTGAAGCATGGTTCGGGACTTCAGCCGAGGATTCGGCGCGTCGACAATCTTCTAATCATCGTAAAAAATCGCGACACGGTTTACGTGTTCGCCGAAAATGCCAAGGGGCACATCACTTTTCACCGCTGGTTTCAGGGAGCGGGGAGCTTTAAGCGGTGGGACTTATTCACGCGCCGGCTGATGCGCAACAAACACTTGAGCGTCAGCCAATGTTTTGCGTTGGCAAATAAGCACAGTATCGAATATCAAATCTCTACTACCCCTGTCGAAGTAATGGGACGGGTGGTTATTTCGGCTACGCAAGATTTGTGAAAGTTTTTTTGTTTTTGTGCTATAATGGGGGTATGGAAGTCAAATGCAAACTGCTTCCATTAAAATTAAAAAAGTAAGCGTGGAGGCTTGCGATTAACTTATTTATGTGATATACTTGAGTTAAGTTTGCATTTGGCGAGACCTCCACGAGAAATGGAGGTCTTTCTTTATGGAAGAAATAAAATACAAAGTATGGAAAAACGGAGGAGATGATGCACCACTCGTTTAATGTCGTCTTGGCGCAACGACTGGGGTTAGTCCAAGCGATTTTGCTCGAAAACATTTATTTTTGGGTGTCAAAAAACGAATTTAATGAAAAAAATGTTTTTGAGGGCAGAGGATGGACTTATAACTCGGTGAAAGCGTTTAACGAACAGTTCCCATATCTAACCGAGAAACAAGTTCGGACAGCTTTAGAAAAGATGGAACAGGACGGCATTATTCTATCTGCAAATTACAACAGATCGAAGTATGACCGGACCAAGTGGTATTCGATTACGGATGAGTGGCGAGAACAATTGGTCGAGTTGGGATACCGTTTTGCCCATTCGGGAAAATCCATTTGCCCAAATGGTAACTTCCATTTGCCCATACGGGCAAATGGAAATGCCCAGGAGGGCAAACCTATACCATATCCAAACACATATCCAAACACATATTCAAACACAGATGATACCTCGCAAGTCCAAAAATGGACTTCCGAGACTCGCACATCTTCAACCAAAAAGAAGGTCGAGGTATCAGAAGAGGCAACCAAATTGGCGGAGCTTTTACGCAGCGAAATCTTGCGACAATTCCCTAATAACGCCACCGCTAAGAAGGAATTATGTGCTAAAAGGTGGGCTGTTGACATTGACCGAATGATTCGACTTGACCACCGCACTCCCGAAAATGTGCGCGACGCTATACTTTGGGCAATGAACGACGAGTTTTGGAGACGGAATATTTGGTCGGGGGCGAAACTTCGCAAACAATATGACCGGCTCGATGCCGATGCTCGGGCTGGCTTCTTAAAACATGGAACAATAACCGTAGGAGGAAATAATGGAAAATCAACTTACAACAATCCGTTTTAACAAAAAAGGCGACCAAATCGTCGAGAGTAAACAGACTGGCGACGGCGAGGTGCAAATCATAAAATTCGGCCTTATCAAGCTCGTCGGCGACAAAGATGAGCGTCGAGTGTCATTCAAAACGCTTCTCGATATTGAGCGCGCCCAGCGAGAAAAGTTTCACGGGACTATCGCTATACCCGAGCTTAACATGACCACACCGGCTGACCGTGTTGTCATGCTCCGCTCCGAGACCGAACAGGTTCGCAAGACCGAAGGCTACACCCACTTGCCGACTGAGTCTAAGATTTTGAGCGAGGACATGGAATTCAGCCCGAAAATTCGGATGTGGCATTGCACAAATTGCGTGCCGTTCTATCAAGCGAAAATCCACTACCGCGAGGGCGAGGACGGGCGCGAGTATATCATGGACTTTAAAAAGATACCCGAATTGATCAAGGTCGAATTCCGAGACGGGTGTCCAGTCATCACTCAAATAATCAAATATGGCGAGAGGACTCGATGATTGGCGGAAATCGTGGTATAATTGAACTGCGGGAGGGGTATCCTTTTAGACCAGCTCCCGCGGCCCTCGCGAAACAAACATTTGTGCATTACATATCCATATATAACTCTTTCGAACCAGCGAAACGCCACTTCGCTGGTTTTTGGTTGTGGAAAACTTTTTGAAAAATGTGTAAAAAAAGTATTTACAAAAACGTTTTCGTTTGGTATAATAGGGGTATAAATAACTAAAAGGAGTCTTCATGACAATTACACCAACTATCAAAGCAAAATATATTACCACCGCCTACGGGGTAATCGGGTATAATCGAACACTCGATGTATTCGAGACCAAAGACGGAACGCTTTTTTGCATTTACGGACGCCCGAACCGTGGCGACCTAAACCAAGGAGAATGGTTCGACGTGGATTTGGCAAAAATCGCAGCTGGCGAAGATGTCAACTATCTCATCGATGACATTATCGACGAACGAAAGTATCACGCTTCGTTGGAAAAGGCGGAGGCGTAGATGAAGGTGCTTGGAACTATCATCGCCGTCATCGCCATGATGCTATTTGCAAGCGAGACAGTCACGTGGGAAGGTTTCGCCATCCAACTAGGGGCGGGGGCGGTGTTGGCGTTGTTATTCATGATTTGGAAAAGAAAGGAGGAGCAAAATGAACGAGCATGACGAACTTCGCGAAATGTGGATGGACGACTACCGCCAATGGTGCGAGGATGAGCGCCGAGAGGAACGGGCGCGGTTCGAGGAGGCGGAATGAAGCTTGTCGAACTGTGCGAAGAGTTTTATTTTAAGGGGCGAGAAATCGCCGAACAAACTAAAAGGAGACAAAATGACAACCAAGACAAATGAACTAGCAACCAAGGGCGAGATAGTGGAGCTTACTACCCCGACCGACATCATGAACTTCGCGACGTCGCTTAAAGAGATGATCGTCCAAAACCGCCTGTACTCAGACATTCGAGGCAAAAACTACGTGAATGTCGAAGGCTGGCAAATTGCCGGAGCGTTCACGGGCATATACCCAGTTGTGGAAAAGTGCGAAAACCTATCGGATGACACTTGCTACCGCTACCGTGCTGAGGTATCGCTTAAAGACAAGACTGGCGCTACTGTCGGCTATGGCGTGGCGATTTGTACCAACAAGGAAGCCGGCAAGAAGGGCTTTGACGAGTATGCCGTCGCTTCGATGGCTCAGACCCGAGCCGTTGGCAAGGCGTTCCGGCTTAAAATCGGATGGCTGCTTAAGGTTGCGGGCTACGAGACGATGCCAGCCGAGGAGATGACTGTGGATGGTGAGGCAGTCGAGAAACCGGTCGACCCGACGAACGCCGACCTATTGGTTAGGAGCGCTATCATGCGGATTAACATGGCGAAAGACTTGATTGAGCTTCGAGCCGTGTGGGATTCGCTAGGTGATGCAGTCAAGAGTAACGCCGAGGTCATCGCTAAAAAAGACGCTCGCAAGGCACAAATCGTGAAGGAGGCAAAATGAAAATAAAGATTAACGGCGATTCCACCACCGAGCGTGTGAATGTTCGGCGGGAGTATCACCAAGAATACTACATTAAGAACCGCGAGCGGATTAAGGCTTACGCTCGAAAATACTATCGCGAGCATACCGACGAAGCGTTGGCGCGAACCGCGAAATATCAACGCGAAAACGCCGACAAGGTCAACGCCTATCACCGAGAGTGGCGAGCAAATAATCCCGAAAAGGTCAAACAATATCTAACTAAAAGAAAGGAGAAATAAGATGATTAAATATGAAATAACCGTTTTAACAGATACAAACGATGAAGAGACGATTGAGAACATCGAACAAATCATACAGGAACACGGGTTTAACATCATCACCGTTGAAGATGAGGGAAAGAAACGATTGGCC
>CAVDXX010000022.1:4403-6008 GCA_963613175.1 bacterium
AATCCGCGAACACGAATATGCCTTTTATACTTTCTACCGCTTAACAGTAGATGACACTGATACAAAAGCACCGGAAAAATTGGCTCGGACTCTAAACACATATCAACCAGTTTTGCGGTATCTGTTGGTGAAGACCGGACCGACGCAATAAACTCAAACAATAATCAAAGGGGGGACTATATTAAAACAACGATAACCAAGGGGGAATAAGAAAGGACTACTATGAAAAAATACAACCTTAAACCAGTAATCATTTTACTGAGTATCGCAGCAGTCTTGTTTGGTGGGTATCTCATCTACGGATTTGCCACACTCAAACAAGCACCAGTACCAGAAGTGACCTGCGAAGGCAATTATATCAACTCAGACGGCACTTATTGCGATAACGGACATTGGGAAACGGTTGAGCCAATCGTCACAACGGATGAGAACGGCAATATAATTGAGCGCTATGTAGCGCCGGTAGAATAATTAAACAAAGGAGAAAATAAAGTGAGTGGCACAAAAGCTGGTGGTTTGAAAGCCGCCGCAACCAACAAAGCAAAACATGGGGCGGATTTTTACAACAATATCGGAAAGATTGGAGGGGCGAATGGACACACTGGGGGTTTCGCCTCGAACAAGATCGGGCGGGATGGATTAACCGGACTACAGCGCGCGCGAATTGCTGGGGCGAAGGGTGGAGCTATCTCGCGGAGAGGAGCGAAGAAATAATGAGCAAGGGTGGGGTGTTCATACTAGGTATATTAACAGGGCTGGCAATTGGGGCGGGGACGGTGGTTCTCGCCTTCGTGCTGGCGATTAACTTTAACTTATAAGGAGCGGAAAATGAAAGAGCAAGACTTGCAGACATGGGTTGGCGACTATCTGCGCATCCAATACCCATTTGCATTATGGCACGCTGATTTTGGGAGTGGCGCTAAACTCACCCCCGCACAAGCGGTTCGCCAAAAACGACAAAACGGTGGGGTTCGGGGATACCCCGACCTTTTCATTATTGAACGCACGGCTGAATATGCTGGGCTTTTTATTGAACTCAAGCGCGATGGCGTGCGCTTAAAGAAAAATAACGGCGAGTGGGCAACCACTCATATTGCCGAGCAAGCCGAGATGCTGGAGCGGTTGGAGCGCCGAGGTTTCAAGGCGACGTTCGCCGTGGGGTTTGACGAGGCGAAAAAAATAATAGATAATTACCTCGAGGAGGCTGAATGTTGGAAATGAAATATCGCCCTGTGGGCGAACTCAAAGAGCTGGCGGACAATCCGCGAATAATTAAGAAGGAGCAGTTCGAGAAACTCAAAACTTCGATTAAAGACAACGCCGACTACTTCGAGGCGCGCCCGATTATTCTGTCTGACCGGACTGGCGAACTGGTCGTCATCGCTGGAAATCAACGGCTCAAGGCAAGCAAAGCTCTGGGACTTAAGGAAGTCCCGACCGTGTTGCTTGAAGGCTTGAGCGAGGAGCGGGAGCGCGAAATCATCATCCGCGACAATGTCGAGAACGGCGAATGGGACATGGACATTTTGGTGGATGAGTGGGACAAGAACAAACTAGAAGAATGGGGCTTGCCTCTGAAGGTCGCTAGCACTGGAGACTATAAAG
>CAVDXX010000023.1:0-5570 GCA_963613175.1 bacterium
CGATTTATGGCCAGCTCGCTGGGGCTTATTATGGCTACGAAAAAATTCCGAAGGAATGGCGCGAAGAGGTCCATCAGGCGAAAGAGTTGGTGAAAATCGCGGATGATTTGCTCAACATGTCGGAATGCCCGATTATTCGGACACGGTTTGAGGGGGAGGTGGGGTTCACGAAATGCTTGTGTTCATGATTTGACTTAACTAAGCCTTGAATTTTTATTGCCTAAAACAGATATAATATATGATATAATACAAAATATGACGGAGGTGATGGATTATATTTGTCAAATCGATAAAATTCGAGGGGTGTTTGAAAATGAATGAGAAATCATCAGATAAGTTAACCAATCCTGTCTCGGCGAAAGCAATTAAGGTATTATTGGAAATTAGGAGACATCCAGAACGATATCATCCAATCACAAATAGACAATACTCGGATTTTAGATATTTTCCTACAGCTAATAATAAGGCCAAAAAGATTTCACGAAAACAAGGTGCTAAAAATCTTGTCAAAGTTGCAATTGAATATCGAGAAAGGCTACAAATTCGTAATCTCGTAGGTTGGAATGCTGGAACCATTAGCGATAAGCCGTGGTACATGATCTCATGGATTGATAAATCAGGAGATCAGTTGCTCGGATGCGTAATTTCAGACAAATGTATTGAAGATTCTAAATATGAAGATATAGATGCTATTTTTGAAAACAATAATATTTATCACAAGTCTAAAAATTTTACACCTTTCTTTGCTGATGGACCAAAACAAAACGTCTTGTTTGGCAAAAGTGATGAGGGCAAAAATGGAAGTTTTTTCTATTTAATATTAAAAATCAAAACCCACGATCAGTCGGAACCTTGCTGTCTTGTCGAGCTCGCGCCAATAGATGATTTGGTTAATTTTAATAAAAAATATCAAAAACAACCACGAAAACTCTATAAAAACCAAAAGATTCGTATCTCAAATCGATGTTTAGAAAATGCTACAGAAAGCCTATTGGATGTTCGTACTTTTCCTTCGAAATATTATCCGATTACAGATACTCAATGGCTAGATCTTGATACTGATATAAATATTATAAACCAACGGTTTTCTCAGTTCTCTCCTACATTAAGTCCGATTACTATTGGTGGGTATACATTAGATCAATTACGAGAAGGCATGCGAAATGCCGACCAAGCTAAAGACATGAAGTCTTTTAATCTAATCAAGTCAATGTGCTTAATGTGGTTTAGAAATTTTCAACTTGATAAAATCTTCCCGCAAACAGTTGCGAAAAAAATTTTAGGGTGGAACGCAGGGTGTTTGGAAATAGCGCCATCGTTGCCATGGTTTTCTATTTGCTATCAAGACTCGAACGACAGAATCATGATGTGTCTTTGGATAAGCGATCGGTGTACTAGGTATATGTCGCTGGCGAAAATAGATCAAGCTATGCAAAACGACTATGTGTATGAAAAACAAAATAATTTTGTAGATATATTACCGCATCAGGACCAGAATGGGTTTACTTTTTCGATTAAGCGAATCACTGAAAATTCGGGTAAATCATTTAGCATTATTCATGTCTTGCTACAAGAAAAACCTGATAGTCCGTTAGTGTGCCGCGCAACATTCTGTCCGATTGAATCACTTCACCGAATTAATGATACTACTCATATTATATCTAAAAAGACTCTCAATAGAGTTGTCGCAGATATTGAATTAAACAATAACACTCTGAAAGAGATCGATGCTGATCGTATTGGGCTTATTTTTTACAATGAATCAAATTCGGAATTTTCAGTAATAGTTAAACCACAAAATCAAGAAAAACCTCATCTGGTCAAACGATCTAAAAATATATTTATTGGCCAAGTTGATTTTATTAGATATCGAGGAACGTACAGTACGCAGCACCTGATTCCGGATAATCTGCTAAAACATTATGCTCTTTTGCTCGATAATGATGACGTTAGGAGGCAATTTGGCAATGAAGATGAAATATTTGCTCTTGATAAACTTTCTGGTCTTATCTTTACTGAGGGATGGAGGATTTTTAATTCTCAGGCACAACATTTAATGATAGCCCCTTGGTTCTCGGATGAATATCTTTCGAATATGGAAGACACAATTCGACTCAAATTATCCGGAAGAGTATATTCTTCGAATTATGGTTCAGATTTTATCACATGTTGGAAGGAAATCCTAAATGATTACGTCGGATACGACATTAAACCAACATTAATAGAATCACCATTAAAAATCTTTTTCGAAAATATAATCGCATATGGATCATCAGAAGACGGTCATGTGGAAATAGCAATTAAAGATGTTGATGATAAGAATAAAATAAAAATTTTTAGTTCAAAAATAAAGAACGCAAAAACTTTTAAAAATTTTCTAGACATGGGCTATGATAAAGAATGTAGAGTAGGAAATTTATTCGAAGGATGGAGAGGTTATCGCGATGGGGCAAATAGATTTCTAAATGTACGTTATGAATATTTTGATGATATCTTTACTGCGAGACGGGCACGAAAAAAAATTGTCGATTTGAAAATAGTTCAAATTAATGACAGCGATCAAACTGAAATATGTGATATAGTAATTCAATGTAAGGATGATTTTTTTACAAATGATTAATTACTTATTGTCGTAGTGTGGTTAACTATGCACCGCGCGCACGTAGTGAAGAATTCGAGCCAGAATTTATCTTGCGTTTAGAGCACGAAGTCAATCCAACCGATTGGAACATGTCGGAATACCTGATTACTTAGACGGGGTTTGAGAATGAAATGAGATTTAGCGAGAGGTAAGATTTTTAAGGGAGTTTTTAATATGATCGCGAAGTTCGTTGTTTGTGCAAAAAACGTAACAACCCTTCATGCCCCTAGTCATTAGTACTTTGTAGGTGTTTTTGATGATTTTGTCTGCTAATTTTTTCGCTCCTTCAGGATCTTTTTTGAGAAGAGTCTTAATACCCTTGATGGATTGGTCGGTTTTAGCACGTTTTGAAACATCAGTAATGATTTGTCCGTTTTGGTAAATTATATCATCACCTATGATGACGCCAACATAATCAAATTCCAAACCTTGGCAGGTATGGATGCAACCAGCTTCATTTACGGAGTCTTGTTCGACGGCCCAAGTCTGAGAGTTAGTATCTAGATTCCAACTCATGCTGAAATCATATTCTGGAATGGTGATGTCGTAAAAATTGGAATTACTTTTACCTTCTTTAATCCAGTCCCAGCAATAACCGGCGACAATTCGGGCTCTATTGTTAATATTGTTCTTTTCAATGATAGCTTGACGCATTTTGTTTGGGTCGTCGAAAACCTTAAAGTCGTAGCTGAAATCCATGTCGTTAAAATTGGCGGTGCGTTTTATTTCTAACAAATTATCTAACCAAGCTATATATCCGTCCGAGCCGTTGCATCGGAATTGACTTTCGAGTTCGATTTTTTGAAAATCGGCTCCAAGCTCGGCGGCGAATTTCTGAATCGTATCGATTGTGCCGATATCTTTCAGAGTCACCTTCTGGCTTTCGTCGATAAAAAAGATGGAACTTTTGGCGGTATTAATAATTTCTTTGATTTGATTTTCGCCTAGATTATTCATGAATCCGGATTTTTCTGTAAGGCGATGAGCTTCGTCTACGACAAGAGTATCGATTGAGTTGGCTCCAGTTTCGTAAAAATTGCCAGAATTTTGAAAGCAAGAATCAATGAAGTTTTTCTTAAATTCACCTTGTAATTTTTTCTTGAAAACTGCGCGTGGAGAGCCATTGCGGGTGACATAAAAACTAACGATATTAGCTTTAGTGAGTTCTACCATTAAGTTGATTGCGAGAACACTTTTGCCGGTTCCGGGACCACCTTCGATTACTAAGACGTTTTTCTTGCCAAAAGCCACGGCATTTTTTGCCATGTTCATGGCGGTTTCGAAAGCGACTTTTTGGTCATCAATCATAACGAATTCTTGATTGCCGTGGAGCATGCTAGCGAGACAATCTTGTAAACTTTTTGATGGACGAAAACGACCATGGTCAATCTCGTAAATTGTTTTGCCGTTGTCGCCACGTTTGATATGCTTAGTGATAAAATTGCGAAGTTTTGGGAAATCTTCGGCTCCAAACATCGGAGCGGCTTCGATATAATTTGCATATTGTTCGCTCAAGATAGGGTCGTTGTGCTTAAAATGGTAATTATGCAAAAAGGCACAAGGACATAAGTCCATCTTACCGTTCTGAGTTGTTTCGTTATAATTATTAATGAAATAAGCGTAACTCATGGCTTGATAAGATGGATGGGCAACTTTTCTAAACCCGCCACCAACGTAAGTTTGGACTAGTCCGTCGCCTTCATTGACCGGTTCGCATTCGCCCCATTGTTTGAGCTCGATAATGATCACTGTTTTGGTGTTATTTTCGTTTGTGCCAGTCAAAATAAAATCAACGCGTTTTGAAGTCATAGGGATATTATATTCGATAGCGACGCCACAGTCGTCGGGAATCTCTGCTGAATCTAAAATATTGCGCATATATTGCATTGAATTTTGCCATGCGCGCATTTGCGACTCGGTGGTTCTACCGAAATATTTTTGGTACTGTTCATAGATTTTATTGCAGATTAGGTTGTCGCGAACGTCATCCATGAATTTAGTTTTTATACCATCGTAAACTATCATATTTTATCCTGCCTTATAATTTTGTATATTTAGTGCTGACCCCTTTGGATTTTTCGACTGGATATTTTTTGCGAGTTTTTTCTAGTTTGTTTAAGATTATTTCTTCGGGGGCTACTTCGAGTTTAGTCGCTAACTGAAAACAATAATTAAAAACATCTGCAAGTTCGTCGCAAACTTCGGTTTTGTCGAAATTATTATTCCATTGAAAACATTCCAATAGCTCGCCCGCCTCGATAGCGATAGATTTGGCAAGATTCTCTGGACTGTGAAACTGATCCCAATCTCGCTCTTGATTAAACTCGGCAATCGCCTTTTGCACCTTCTCCATATATATTATTATACCATTTTTCGAATTTTTGCCACTCTTTTTGATGGTATATAATGTCGTCATAAGAAAGGTGCCGGTGTATTTTTAAATACTGATCAATTGCACGTAGCTTTTTTGAGCCGATATATTGTTTATGCGAATTATATTCTTGGAGAATGCTCATGTTGTTACCCTTTCATGCCTAGGTATTATCATATTTGAATTGAAGATACAACCCTTTACCTTCAAAATACTGACCGCGGCAATTATTTGGTGGGTTCAAAATGTTTATGTTATGGATGTAAAACGCTTATGCCCATGGCTTTGTGAGGTTCGGGGTTGAAAGTTTTTATTAAGTGTGCATATAATAACAGCGGGTTAGAAAATTTTTATTTTGCCGGGTCTTAGATTCTCCCCGCCATGGGAAACTGCTGAATAAAAAAAGTTACTGTCGTCGTAGATGAGCAATAACAACTCTAACCGATGAGTTTCTAGAGCTCATCTTATGATTTAAGTATAATAAATATGAAAGTTTTTGCAAGGATTTAGCGCAAAAACATTGCAAAAAATCACAAAAAGTGATAAAATGAGTAAAAT
>CAVDXX010000024.1:0-4861 GCA_963613175.1 bacterium
AACGGTTGGGGTTATTTTGTTAGAGAAAATTCTCATATGTATGTTTAGCTAACACTATAGATAATCTTAGTTCATTGTTACACTTTAGTGTTAGAACATGATAAAATATATAGTATGATACCGAAAATTCTTGATAACCAAAAAAAATCTTTGGCGGAGGTTTTAAGAGAGGAAGCGCCAAAGCACAAGTATCTCTCAATCGCTACAGGCTATTGGGACCTTACAGGAACTCTTGAAATTATAGATGAGATTAAGGATTACGAATCAATTCGCCTGTTAATTGGCGCCGAACCGCTTAGCTCTAAAAAGCTACCTATTAGTAACCTGTATGAAAATTTCCCCGAACAAGATATTGCCTCCGATCTTGAAAATATCAGGAATGCAGATGGTGAGAATTTAGAAAAGCTTCGTGAGACAGCGCGTACTTTAGCCAAACTCGTAAACGACAAAAAGCTAGAGGTACGCGTCTGCAGAAAGCCTTTTTTACATGCTAAAACTTACATATTCGGAACTTATGATTCAGAATCGCCGATAGGAATTATCGGTTCCAGTAACTTCACCAGTAAAGGTCTTAACCTAATCAAAGATGGTGGCAATGCTGAACTTAACGCCGTCGAAACCGAACCTAGAATCGTATCGTATCAGCCATTAAACGAGCAACAACAACACGGGCATCTTAGCTGGTTTGATTCTTTTTGGAATTCAGAGCATGTAGAACCTTGGTCTGGTAATTTTTCTCAGATACTGCGAGATAGTCCAGTTGGCGATCTTACTTTCGGGCCATACGATACATATATTAAGACATTAATGGAAGTATTTCCCGACGAAATGATTAAACTTCCTGAGCTAGACTCCAGTTCACAAGACATTCTCTATAAGTATCAGAATAGAAACGCCAGTATCTTAATCAATAAACTCGAAAAGATGGGGATGGCCATTTTGGCCGACTCCGTCGGTCTTGGTAAAACTATTACTGCAGGTGCAGTTATTAGCCACTATATTAGCTTAGGCAAGAACAGGATTGTCGTGATTGTCCCCGCTTCACTAAAAGACCAATGGCGAGATGATTTACGAAATGTTTTTAAATTGAGCGAAGGCTTCGACTATCAACTTATTTCTCAGCAGGATATTAATTTGATTAAACAAAAGGCTGAAGATTATCGTCAACTTAAAGCAAATGTTGATTTGTTTGTAATAGATGAAGCTCATAATTTACGAAGCGAAGGTAGCAAGCGTCATCAGTGTATACTTGAATGGCTGCTCGATAACCAATCGAGTAAGGTTCTCATGCTCACAGCAACTCCTATCAATAACTCGCTGAACGATTTAGTAAGTCTTATTCGTCTTGGTCTCAAAGGCTCGCTTGACTCAGTTATGGTTCCGTTCAAAGATCGCAATAATCGCATACAAACGATTGATTTCTTTGATGCTTTAGCGAATATTCAGAAGGCATCGAAGTATAAAGAAGATTTTAAATGGGATGATTACAAACAAACACTCATTAGCGGAATCAGTAGATATTTGGTTCGTTCTACGCGTCAAGGTGTCGAAGCGGAAGGATCGTTAGTTACGAAAGAGGGCGAAGCTCGGCATTTTCCTCAGAGTGACGTTAGGAATGCAAGTTATTCATTCCCAGAAGATATCGCTTCCGCAATTGCTAGAAAAATTGATGCAGAAACAGCAAGATTAAACGGTGTTGAAACAAGAAAAATCGATGTCGATGCTATAACGCTTGAGACGCAACGTTCAAAACATCCTTTAGATTTTGCGACCAAATATGTTTTGAATGAAGAAGTTATAGGTGTAATCCCTAATATGTTCCAGTTGATTACGCTTTTGGGATTTACGCCATATCGCACTGAAGTATACAGGTATGAATATTACGGGAAAGCCCCTACGGAGCTAAAGGCGCTCCTCGCCAGCTCTAAAGGCGACATATCTAGAACCATTAATATCCAATTGGCGGTTCATAATATGTTGCAAGTTACATGGCTGAAGCGTCTTGAGTCTTCAACTTATTCTCTCGCGAAATCGGTAAACAAATATAGGCAGCGTCTTAAAAAATTTATTGAGTACCTAGATAAGGGTTACATTATTTCGTTCAAAGATATTTCCATTCTGGAAAATGAATACGGAGAAGATTTAGAGAGATCTTTTGATGATTACGAAGAATTTGTAAAAGAACTTGGAGAAAGTACTTCGCCCGAAGAATTAAAAAGGAGGGGTATCGAAAGAAAAGTCGCTGATGGTAACAGATACAATATCGAGCAAATGCGCATAGACTCAAATAGAGACCTAGTTATTTGTGATCTTATGAATAGATGTCTTTCTATGCTTGCCGGACAGCGGGACACGAAGATGGTAAGATTCGTAGAAGATGTCGAGCAACTAATCAATACCGGCAAATATGGCAAGAAAATCCTGGTCTTTAGTTTCTTTGCTGATACTATAAATTATCTAAAGGACAATCTACGATATGCTCTTGGTGAGAAGGCTGATGTCTTGAAACGAGCTGAGTTCGTTTCTGGACAGAATTCCAAAGTAGATGCAATAACAAAGAGATTTTCACCGGTTTCAAAAAAATATAAACTCAAGGATGACGAAAAAGAACTCGATTTCCTATTTGCAACGGACATTCTTTCTGAAGGTCAAAACTTACAAGACGCGGCGATTTTAGTTAATTATGATCTTCACTGGAATCCGGTTCGTATGATTCAGAGAAACGGCCGTATTAATCGTCTCGGTTCTAGTTTCTCGGAGGTATTGATTTCAAACATGACCCCGGAGGATCATATCGAACTTTATTTAAAATTAGTTTCACGTCTCGAAAGTAAAATTTCGACAATCAAGAATTCCGTTGGTCTCGACCAGGGGGTATTAAGTAACGATGACGTCAATCCTATAGAGTTTGTGGAGAGCATGAAAAATCTATATGGAAACGACGGGAAAGTTGCGACTGAGACAATGAAGAATCTCGATAAAGACGATGATATATTGTCTTGGACTAATGACCACATATTTGTCTTAAGAAATTATTTGAATAATACCGATGACAAAGAAATCGATAGAATTAAAAAAATTCCAATGGGAAAGTGGTCTTATCTGCCATATAGCTCGCCATTCGAGCATGGTCGTGTGATTAGCTTACAGAAAGCAATCGGTAAAACTTCCATCACGAATCAGCCAATAACCCAAACATTTTTCACGTCTAGCGAGCCCGTCGATCCATATGTAACCGAGATATTAGATGAACAAGAAGCATTAGACTTTATTAAGACCACGCCCGACGATAATGCGCGTAAGCTAGATAAAATCCACACCGATAGGCAAACTATCACCAATCGTGCCTCAAGAACAGCTAAAAGACGTGCCGAAAGCAATGATAATATCTACACTCTTACTCCAAGCAAGGTGCGTGCAGTTGAATTGATGGAAACGAAGTATAGGGAGTCGGGAGAAGTTTCTGCTCGAGCTATCATAGAACGGAATCTGAGGGATTCGCGACATAAACGTCAGTTCGAGAAATTGGTTCGCGAAATCAACCGTGAATTTAAAGAAGATAATTTCGTAAATATGCCAACGATACAGAGTTTCAATAAATTAATTGATGAGCTGTCGGAAATGGAAGCGGAGGACACGGTGGTCGATTCCGTAAATGACGTATTATATTACACTAAGGAGAATAAGCTATGAATCACGAAGCTTTAAAAAATAAGATTATAGAGTTACATGAAAAATCGAAGTCATTGGAGTCTGCCAGTGATAAGGTTAAGGCCTTAACGACCGCCATCGGAGCAGCTAACGAGGTAATCAAGATCCTAAATCCGGGTGCGACTAACTTGAAACAGGAAGAAGATGCTCTTGAAGAAATAATTTCTACAAATAGTTTCCGGAATCAAAAGGTTGCAGAATGGTTTTCGTTCCATCCTATTTATCCAGACGAAAGGCTCGCAATTAAGCTGTACGAATCCGACATATGCGAGATGAAATTTTACTGGCTTAATGACAACTCTACCAAAGCGCGTGTATCAGCTGGTGTAATGCTGACTCCGAACTGGGAAGATGGAGATACTACTGCGAACGATAATTATAAGGTAGGTATAGATTTCTTCCTGAAAAAGGATGCAAAAAGCCTTCTTATGGTCGTTAGTGAGCGTGGCAATCTGCGTGTCATGGAGTTTTCTGAGCGACTTACGCATACACAAGAGGAGATTCTCGATAAAATAGCTGGTTCCTTAGCTCTTACGTCCAGGAAGGCCCTACATACGGTTCTTTGGGATTCAATGGCACTTAGTGAGGTCAACAAGAAGTTTTATGAGGGCATCGCGCATGAATTTACTATTCTTTATCAGCATCTTATTAAATGCGGTAAAAACCATGAAGATGCAAAACTATTCTCTAGCCGCCTGCTAGGACGAGTACTGTTTGTTTGGTTCTTACGCAAAAAAGGTGTCATTTTCAACGAAGATCGTTATTTTCCTCAGGATATCAAAGATTCAACTAAGTATTACAACTCTATCCTTAAGCCGTTGTTTTTTCAGACATTAAATACCCCTATTCATGCGCGTAAAAACGGCGATTTGAACACGCCTTACTTGAACGGCGGTCTTTTTGACGCTCACGATAATGACTGGCAATTCGAAGAAACGAGTTTTCCTACCGCATATTTTGCGGATTTATTTGACCATCTCAATAAATATAATTTCACGACAGACGAATCTAGTCCAGATTATGAACAGGTAGCTATCGACCCGGAGATGCTCGGCCGCGTTTTTGAATCATTACTTGCTGAACAGCGTACCGATACAGGCGAGCAAGCGCGTAAAGCAAAAGGCGCATTTTATACGCCTCGTGAAATTGT
>CAVDXX010000025.1:0-4804 GCA_963613175.1 bacterium
AAGCAAAATAAAAATTTTCTCCAACCCGCTGTTATTATATGCACGAAACAACAGATTTTTCAACCCCCTACTTATATTTTCGCTTAATCAGCCTTTATATCCTTAATTTGCGCCAACTTAACCCCATTATAATCCCAATATTGCGCACCCTGATATGCACCAGAACTATTCAATTCCCCACGCTCTTCCATAATTTTATAAGTTAGCGGAGAAAGTTTATATGTAATGCCAAAATAGTCAACTTCGCGTTCGCCAATAACCTTCGCCTTAATTTCTGGATCATAATGAAAAGTAATAACAGCCCCGTTCTGAATGCCTTTAGCATAAAAGCTAAATCGGTTGCTTACCGTGCGAATTTTAGTTACATCATCAAAGCGTTTTTCCCTGTCAAGATTTTCAGGAAAAATCACTTTACCTTCAAAAGCAAGCAAAAGTTGCTCAACCAAATCCGCCTCAAGCGCAAAAAGCTCACTTTCCGCAACACGGTGTTTCGCAAAAACTTCATGGATTAAACGCTCCTTTTCGTCAAAATCCTCAACTTCAATAGCAAAAGCACGTTTAAGCCCTGTAGTATTATAATAGCCGTTGCCCTCAAGAAAGCGCATTCGCTCCGGAAATTGCTCAGTTTTAGTTTTACCAATCTTAATCAGCCCCGCCACCGCAGTGGTCATAATATAAATCACGCCCTTCGACATAAAATCACTCCGCTAAAATTTATTATCCCTATTATAGCACAAAACTAATCGTGAATTATGGTATAATTGTAATAAGAATATTTGCAGAAAAAAGAATAGTATGGCACAAAAAGAAGCAAAAGCTCGACTTAAAATCAATGCGCTCCTCGCTAATGCTGGATGGAGGCTTCTTGATGACGAAAACGGCCCAGCAAATGTCGATGTAGAAAATAAAGTAGATATCAAAAACCCGGGCGATGATTTTGAAAATACTAGAAGAGGTTTTATCGATTATCTTCTTCTAGATTCTAACCAAAAGCCGATTGCCGTACTTGAAGCTAAGCGTGAGAGCATTCCTCCCCTCTCCGCAAAAGAGCAGGCTCGCGACTATGCCAATTCGCTTCATGTTCGCTACGTTATATTAAGCAATGGTAATACTCACTATCTTTGGGATATGCAATTCGGCAATCCCGAACCAATCAGTAGCTTCCCGTCGCTCGATTCATTAGAAGACGAGAAAAAATGGGTGCCAGACGTCGATGCATTAGTCAACGAGGAGGTCTTAAAAACGTATCTAGCCGAGTCGCAAATGCCAGAACTTAAATCTCATCCAGACTATATAAACAAGGATACTCGCAGAGAGTTTATTGAGAAGAACAAATTAAAAATATTACGAACCTATCAAGTGAATGCAGTAAAAGCGGTACAAAAAGCCGCAAAAAATGGTAAGAAGCGTTTCTTATTAGAAATGGCTACTGGAACAGGAAAAACTCTAACCTGCGCAGCGATTATTAAATTATTCTTAAAGACTGGAAATGCACAAAGAATTCTCTTTCTAGTTGACCGCATTGAGTTAGAAAATCAAGCTAAAAAATCCTTCAAGCAATCAATCGGAAAAGATTATGTTGTTAAAATATGGAAAGAAGATCGTGATAATTGGAAAACGGCGGATATTGTTATTAGCACAGTCCAATCGCTCTTAGCGAGCGGGAGATACCGCAATTTTAGCCCAAATGATTTCGACTTGATTATTTCAGATGAAGCTCATCGCTCTATCGGCGGCAATGCACGCGCCGTTTTTGAATATTTCACTGGCTACAAGATAGGTCTCACGGCCACTCCGAAAGATTTCCTGAAAAACACCAAGCACAACGAGAATTCTGAAAAGGAATTCGAGCGTCGCGAACTTCTTGACACATATCGCACCTTTGGATGCGAATCTGGACAACCAACATTTAGGTACGATCTTAAAGATGGCGTCAATGATCCAGATGGCCCATTCTTAGTTAACCCAGTTATTTTCGATGCAAGAACTAATATTACTTCACAGTTGTTAGCCGATGAGGGTTATGCAATTCACCGCGTCATCGATGGCGAAGATATAGACGAAAACTTTGGAATTAGAGACTTCGAAAAAACTTTCTTTAATGAAGAAACCAACCAAGTATTCTGCGAAACATTTATGAAATATGCTGCCAAAGATCCGCTATCTGGCGAAATTGGAAAAACTATTATTTTTACAGTAAGCCAGAAACACGCTGAAAAGATAGTCCAGATGCTCAACCAAATCGCTATGGAACAGTTCCCAGGCAAATACAATTCCGACTTTGCTATTCAGATAACAAGTAACGTTCGCGATGCGCAACAGTTCTCTATCAATTTTTCTGAGAATAATTTACGTGGACATACTAGGTGGCTACCAGATTACGAGAGTAGCCGCGCCAGAGTTGCCGTCACCGTAGGTATGATGACCACCGGATACGATTGCTCAGACTTATTAAATTTAGTGTTTATGCGTCCGGTATTTAGTCCTTCGGATTTCATCCAAATGAAAGGGCGCGGTACTCGTCTCCATACGTTTAAGTATACGGATTATACTAATGGCGAAAAAGTCATCGAAATTAAGAAAGAAAATTTTCGAATTATAGATTTCTTTGCAGTGTGCGAATATTTTGAAGAAAAATATGACTACAATGCGCCACTAGTAGTCCCGATCAATAGGCAAACACAAAATATCTTAGTAACGCCACCAACTAATGGCCCTGAGCCACCCGTAGTCGTAGCTAGTCGCACGATAGATCTGAACGAAAACGATTCATTAAACGGCGTGGATGAAACAATCGTCGGAAAAGAGGGCATGCGCGTAGACCGCGAAATGTTCCGTAGTTTTCAAGACGAAGTTAAGTCCAACGAAGAATTTGTTAAACTCTATAATGATAGCAACATCGATGAAGCTCTTAGTTATCTTAAGACTGAAATTCTTGGCGAAGATAAGCCTAAATTCTATATGACACCTGAAAAAATCCGCAAGATATTTAATCTCGACCGCAGACTTGATCTACGTGAAATTTTAGACCTCATCATGAACAACAAAGAACCGCTGACTAAGGCTCAATATATTCAGCAAAAATTTGACGAGTTTGTTTCAGATAAAAACCTCGGAGAAGAATTAGTGGGCGAATCATACAATGACGCTTTCGAGTTATTTGACGCATATATTACCGATAGGCGCGTGGCGGAAGCTATAGACAATAAAGACTTTAGTCTGCTCGCCGGTTTTGGCTCTATTACAATTGAGCAGCTAAGACGGCTAGGCGTAGACCGAATGAATCAGATTATCGGATACATCAGAGACTATATTAACGTAGAAAAATTAAGAGTAAAGGATTAAGAAAAATGAATTATACTTATTTCAAACAAATTATCGATAACTCACGAAACATCCTCATGGGTAAATTACCTAGCCCAATCGCACAGGTAGATGCCATCTCATACGCGCTTATCTATAAGTTTATGTCCGACACTGATGACGATTCGGCTGCATTGGGCGGAAAGCGGACTTACTTTTCTGGCGAATACGAAAAGTATAGTTGGCACAACCTAATGAGTCCAACGATTACCGGCGCCGACCGCGTGATCCTTTATCGTAACGCGCTTGAAAATATGAGTCGTAACCCAAATATTCCTCCTCTCTTCCGCGAAATATTCAATGGAGCAACACTTGGCTTCACTGATTCAAATACGCTGAATCTATTTCTTCGCGAAATTGATAAAATTAAGCAAAGTTCCGGCGACTCCATCGGCGATGCATACGAATACCTCCTCTCGACAATGGGCTCGCAAGGCAAGCTCGGGCAGTTCCGCACTCCACGCCATATCATCGATATGATGGTAGAAATAATCGATCCGGACAAAACGGATAAGATTCTCGATCCTGCTTGCGGTACGGCTGGCTTCCTAATCTCCGCATATAACTGGATCAAGAAAAAACATATCGAAAAGGAACGTCTCAATAGCGAAGATGTTGAGAAAATTCATCGTAATTTCTACGGGTTCGATATTGAGCCTAATATGACCCGCATCGCTCGCGTTAACTTATTCCTCCACGGCTTTAAGTCGCCCCATATTATCGAACATGATACCCTCAGCTCCGAAGATTATTGGGATGACCGTTATGATGTAATTATCGCAAACCCACCATTCATGACGCCAAAAGGAGGTATTACTCCGCATAAGAAATTCAGTATTACTTCAAATCGCGCAGAACTTCTATTCGTCGATTATATTGCTTCTCATTTAAAGCCAAATGGACGCGCCGCTGTTATTGTTCCTGACGGTGTCCTCTTCGGTAGTAGCTCCGCCGCCCATAAATCCCTCCGTAAAGAAATCGTAGAAAATAAGAAGTTGCAAGCTGTCATTTCGATGCCTTCTGGCGTGTTTAAGCCATATGCCGGCGTATCGACAGCTATTTTGGTATTTACTAACTCTAACAGCGAAAAGACCGACAAAGTTTGGTTCTACGATATGAAGACTGACGGCTATAGTCTAGATGATAAGCGTTCTAAGCTTAAAACAAGCGATATCCCTGATATCCTTGCGCGATTTAAGAACCTAGAGGGCGAAAAAGACCGCGCTCGCAACGAGCAATCGTTCTTCGTAGACAAAGAAGAAATTGTAAAGAACGGCTATGACCTCACTATCAACAAATATAAAGAGGTTGAATACGAAAAAGTCGAATATCCACCGACTTCAGAAATTATTGCCGAGATCAAGAAACTAGACAAAGAAGCGTCCGAAAATCTTGCTGAACTTGAAAAATTATTAAACGAAACAAATTCGGATTTGTAGAG
>CAVDXX010000026.1:0-4477 GCA_963613175.1 bacterium
AGCACTTACTGCGCGTGCTCGTCAAATTCTTCCATAGAAGAAATCAATAGTTCGCGCGGTTTTGTACCTCGGGTCGGGCCGACGACACCAATATCTTCAAGCCAGAAACCAAGTCCGGAAACCCAACCATGGCCTTTCGAGAGACGAGTCTGGAGCATGCCGGTTGAAAATTTGCCACCAGCGATCGAGAGCTCAACGGCTTTTCGCACGAGCGGGTCGTTCGGATCGAAGGTACGCCCAAGGCCGCCCATGTCGCCGCCACCGCCGCCTTTCAAGGCAACAGCCTGAGCAACAATTTCATCATTATAATCTGGCGGACGTTGCGCGCGAAGAAAATCGGTGACTTTTTCGATATCTTCGTCGGGGGTCCAGGCGCCCTGAATGCGTTCGGGACCGTTTTCGGTGCTTTCGGTCGAGAGCAACATATCGCCTTTACCGAGCAGTTTTTCGGCGCCGGAAAGATCGAGAACAATTCGCGATTCAGTCGAAGTTAAAACTCGGAAAGCAATGCGACTTGGAATGTTACCCTTGATCAGACCAGTAATAACTTTCACAACTGGTTTCTGGGTTGCGAGCACAAGATGCATACCTGCAGCACGGCCGAGCTGTGCAATACGAACGATCAACGGTTCGAGCTCCTTCCTCGCTTGCATCATAAGGTCGGACATTTCGTCAATCACGATCACAATATATGGCATCTTACCACCTTCGGTTTTCGAGTCTTCGGCGCCGTCGTTTTTATTCGTATCGTTCATGCTATTCGTGCTGGATTTTTCCGCCATTTTTTTGTTGTAGTCGGAAATGGTTTTTACGTGTTCATCCGCCATTAAATCAAAACGCCGGTCCATTTCGCTGGCCGCCCATTTCATCGCCGAAAAAGCTTTTTCAGTAGTAGTGATGACTGGGGTTAAAAGATGCGGGATATCGTTATAAGCGCGCATTTCGACCTTTTTCGGATCAACAATAATCATACGCATATCGGAGGGGGCATTGCGATAAAGAAGCGACATGATGAGGGTATTCGTCATCACGGATTTACCAGAGCCAGTAGTGCCAGCGATTAAGAGATGTCGCATGTCGGCGAGGTCGGCGACGATGGGCTTGCCGGAAATGTCTTTACCGACGACAAAGGTGAGCGGACCAGAACTCTTTTTCCATGCGGACGATTCAATCACACTTCTTAATGAAACTGATTCGGGGCGAACATTCGGAACTTCGACACCAATAAGTTGAGTGCCGGGAATCGGGGCTTCGATACGAACGGTAGTAGCAGAAAGTTTATAAGCGAGCTCTTTATCACGGGCGGCGATTTTAGCAAGATTAACACCGCCCGGAGCTTTCAGAGTGTATTGTGTGACACGCGGGCCGCGATTTGCATCTCCCATTTCAACATCAATGCCAAATTCGGCAAAGGTGTTTTGAATAATGAATGCATTTTGCTTAACGTTACCAGCTTCGGCGGGAGTGTGTTTCTTAGTAAGTAAATCAATCGACGGGATTTTCCAATTCGGATCATTGGTCGCGACCAGAGTTTTTCCCTCGGGTTTTGAAAGTTCTTCTGGTGTAGATTTAGTAATTTTGGCAGTTTTAGCTTTTGACGGAGTCGCCTCGAATGTGTTGGCGCCAGAATTGACTCTGATTTCGAGCTGACCTGGTTTGCGACCTTTTTTCTCATCTTTTTCTTCTTCAATTTTTTCGAATTTTTGACGGCTTTTGAGATTTTTGGTGCCTTTAAAGAGCGTAACGGGAGAGATTTGAAGAAGGAACAAAGCGGTGATAAAAATGAGAACGAGATAGACAATAATAACAGTGGCTTGGCTGAGGACGTTCAGCATAAGCGAGTTGAGGCCGTTGCCGATGGCACCGCCAAATTGCCAAATTGCAGCAATACCGGAAATCCAAAGCACCATTAGAAAGCTCGCGATATAAACCGGAACGGCAACACGATTGTCGTCGGCGCGGAAGATTTTTTCGGCGATGTAGACAAGGAGAGGCGGGATTGAAAAAGTCGCAAGACCGAGGCCTTGAAGGAAAAATTCGTGGACAGCTTTAAGAATCGTGCCGCCTTGACCGAACCAAGTGATGACGAAGAAAAGCGCAAGAGCGATCAAAATGACAGCAAAAATTTGACGCCAAAAACCACCTGGAAGTTCGTGTTGGGCAGGAGCTTCCTTCGGGCGTTTTTTAGTAGTTTTTCGTGTTGATTTGCGCTTTTTGGTAGCCATAAGTTTATTATAGCACACTTTACAGTAAAACGCAAGCGGTTTAGGGTGGGGTTTACGTTTTTTGTGTTTTGTGATAAAATTTAGGACAGTTGGGATGTCGCCAAGTGGTAAGGCAGCGGGTTTTGGTCCCGTCATTCGCAGGTTCGATCCCTGCCATCCCAGCCAGTTTTATTTTATGCCTCCAGAAGGCATTTTTTTAGTTCGCTGGGGATCGGACCTTCGGTGCGATCCCTGCCATCCCAGCCAGTTTTATTTTATGCCTCCAGAAGGCATTTTTTTAGTTCGCTGGGGATCGGACCTTCGGTGCGATCCCTGCCATCCCAGCCAGTTTTATTTTATGCCTCCAGAAGGCATTTTTTAAACAGAGGTAAAACTTGACTTTTAAAGTCTAGCATGATATAATTAAAGTGGGAAGGGTGCATTTTTAAAGTTAGGTAAATTCCAGTGAAAGCAATTCGATATTGGTGTTTTTTAAGTTATTGATTCGATTCGTGGAGGTGGTTAAAATGAAAATGAAAGCTGGAGTAACAAAAGCGATGTTGGCGTTTGATATTGATCATACTTTATGCCCATCAAAAGAGCCTGTGTCGGAGGAAATCGCAGAATTATTAACTCGTGCACTTGGGCGCTTCGAAATTTGCATAATCTCAGGAAGGGATCTCGATTCGTTTTTTAGTCGGGTAATTAATCGCTTGCCGATTGTGGATGTGGAGCTTTTCCGACATCTACATTGTCTGCCGACTCAGGGAATGCAGTATTACCGCTTTAAGGAAGACTGGGAAGCTGTTTATGCTTATTATTTAAGTCCTATCGAGGTTTCGAAGATTTTTCGTGTTGTGGAAGATGTGGCGCGAAGACTCGGATTTTGGCGAGAAGAAAATCGCGAAAAGGGCGATATGATTCTTGATAATCGTGCATCACAGATTACTTTTGCGGGGGTCGACACAAGTTTGTCGAGCGAAGAAAAACGGAGCTGGGATCCAGATCAAAAAAAGCGCAAGGCGATGATCAAGGAGTTGAATAGATTGGCACCAGAATTTGAATACAGAATCGGTGGAATGACCTCAATCGATATCACACGCCCCGGAATGGACAAGGGGTTCGGTATGCAAATTTTGCTTAATAAACTCGGTATCGATAAGTCCGAGGTGCTTTATTTCGGCGATATGACACAGCCTGGTGGCAATGATTATCCTATTGTACAAATGGGAATTGATACAATCACGGTGAATGAATACACCGATACTATTATTGCCTTGAAAGGAGTTTTAGGAATTTTAGGGCTTTTGGAATCTTAACCTAACATTTGGCCGCTCGGAAAGTTCCGGGCGGTTTTTTTTGGGGGGGTTGCTAAAATGTTTTGTAGATTTTCTGTGGTAAAATAAGGGTATGATTAAGATTATTGCTGGGGGGAAGAAAAATGCGGGGTGGGTGATTGAGGCAGTTTCGGAGTATGAGAAGCGCCTGAGGAAGCCGTTTGAAGTTTTGTGGCGGTTTATGCCAGAGGAAAAGCTCACGGAGTTTTTGGCGGACTGGCCGTTTAAGGCGAGTTCTGAGTTTGTGCTTTGTTGCGATGAGCGTGGTAAAAATATATCATCAGATGAATATTCCCTCTGTTTAGAAAGGGCGTTTTTGGATGGTAAGGATGTCGTGATTTTGATTGGTGGGGCGTATGGATTTTCGGATGCGGTGCGCGAAAAGGCGGATTTTGTCTGGAGTTTTTCGAAGTTGGTGTTTCCGCATCAGTTGTGTCGAGTGATGGTGGTGGAGCAGATTTATCGGGCGCAGGAAATTGCGCGGGGTGGGAAGTATCATCATGTGTAGGAGAATTTTAGGGATTTTGCAAAACATTATCACGCGAGATTATGCGCGGTGTGATATAATTAAGGTATGAAAATTTTGGGGATTGAGACGAGTTGTGATGAGACGGCGGCGGCGGTGGTCGAGGACGGGCGCGAGATTTTGTCGAATGTGGTGGTGTCACAGATTGATATTTTTGCGGAATATGGGGGCGTCATTCCAGAGGTGGCGGCGCGGTCACATCTCGAGGCGATGATGCCGGTGGTGGATAAGGCACTTGCTGACGCGAAGTGCTCTTGGGATGATATTGATGCGATTGCGGTGACGCATGCGCCGGGGTTGCTCGGGTCGCTCCTCATCGGGACGCTGACTGCAAGAACGCTTGCGATTTTGCACGAAAAACCGCTTTATGCCGTGCATCATTTGAAGTCGCATGTGTATGCGAATTGGCT
>CAVDXX010000027.1:0-4124 GCA_963613175.1 bacterium
ATGCGGCGTGGGATCCGAGAAGTGTTGGGGGCGTGTATCGGTTTTTGAATCGGTGTTATAATTTATGTTTTGGAGATAAGGCAGCCGGGCAACCGTCTTCTTCGGCTGTCGATGCAAGCACATCTACTCTTTCTCGGGGCGCGTCCGGCCAGCCCGTCGCCACGGGTGGCCGGCGCTCTTCCTCGCCTTGCCAGGCTCCGGATCCCCTCGAAAAAGTAGATTGTGCTTGCTTGAATATCCGGCACAGGACCATCAAAAAAGTGACGACGGATATTTATAAGTGCCAATTTAACACTGCGGTGGCGGCGTTGATGGAATATGTGAACGAGTTATATAAGGTCGGGGCGGGGGAAGAAGATCTGGTGGTGTTGGCGAAGTTGTTGAAGCCGTTTGCGCCACATCTTGCGAGTGAAATGTTGGAGAAATTGGGTGCTGATGATGAGTGGCCAAAGTGGGATGAAAAATATTTGGTGGCAGAGACGGTTGAAGTGGTAGTGCAGGTGAATGGAAAGTTGCGCGCGAAGCTTTTGGTGCCAGCGGAAGAGCTAGAGGATGAAGCGGGAATTGTTGAAAAGGCGCTAAATGAGCCGAAAGTGAAAAAATACACCGAAAATGGCGTAAAAAAGACGATTTTTGTGAAAAAAGCCAAGCTGGTGAATATAGTGGTATAATAGGGGTATGATAAAAGTTTATACGACGCCGACCTGTGCGTATTGTCATGCGCTGATGGATTGGTTGGATGAAAAGGGGGTTGAATATGTCGAGATGGATGCGACGAAGGAGTCGGATATCGCAACGGTGCCGGTGACGGAAATTGAGGGGGAGCGGATTGTCGGGTTTGATCGGCCGGCGATTAAGCGGGCGCTGAAGAAGATAGGGGAGATGTAGTGCCGGCGCGAGAGATAGCGTTGGCTTTACACAACATTCGTTCGACGTATAATGTCGGAGCGATTTTAAGGACGGCGGAGGGGTTTGGCGTTTCACGAGTGGTGTTGTCGGGCTATACGCCGCGAGTGCATGATGCGAATTTATTGCCGCATTTGCGCGATAAGTTGGACCGTGAGATTCATAAAACCGCGCTCGGGGCGGAAGAGCTTGTGGACATTTATTCGTCTGGTGATATAATTTCCGACTTGCAAAAATGGCAGAAACAGGGGTGGCAGATTTTGGGACTAGAGAATAATATTCAGAAAACTAATCTGATAATGCTTAATGACCCGGGGCTTAGAGAACGGTTGTCCGACCGAGTGATTTTGGTTCTAGGCGAAGAAGTGAACGGTATAGATTATTCACTTCATGATATAATTGACCTGTTTATTGAAATCCCGATGTACGGGCAAAAAGAGAGTTTTAATGTCTCCGTGGCAGCTGGGGTGGCGGTGTGGGGGATAATGACGAGCGAGCAAGACAACAAAGATGCTTGAATGGTACGTTATAATTTAAATTATGACTCGCAAAATGTCTTTATTTTAGGTTATTTTCTGTTGCTTTTAGAAAATCATCTAAATTTGCATTAAGACGTTTATTATTGCGTTTAAAACATTCTAACACTTCATTTTTTTTATCACCATATAAGTTGCATGAAATATCATCATAAAATTCTTCGCTTAAAGCGCTTAGCTTTTCGGCGGAGTTTACAGAATCGAGATATGCAATAACGTCTTCGAATTTTACATTATTTAAAGCTTCTTTTTCTTTATTCCAAATTATACCGCGTTCACGAGAATCAAAATCATAGTAATAATCTTTAGCGCATTCACGATCTAACGCTAAATGTTCTTTTAGGATTGGTTCTATCTTTTCTTTGAATTTTTCCATGAATTACTCCTGTTCTTTGGTCGGAAAAATTGTTGTAACTTGGCGATTGTTTATAATAATGCCGACCTTAACATTATTATACCACCCTACGATTTTTGTGCCGTTTTTAATTTCACCTTTGTGAAACTTTAAAATAGCTTTACTAGCTTTGCGAATGTCGCTTTCGGTCCAATTTTTAGGGAACCAGAGTTGCCCGATTTGACCTTCGCTTAGACTTCGTCTTCTTTTTTCGTAATGTCTTGGCACGTATCCTAGCCTGACGCCATTTGGAAAAGTTTTCTTAATTACGAATTTAATGCCTCGGCGTTTCATTTCTTCAATATTTGCTTGACCATGACCGCCAGATTTTAATCGATTGGAATTTTTGAGAAAAGTACCGGTCGAAGCGTGTACGACTGTGCTAGCGGAAATATAGACACTCGGTTGTTTACTTGCTGATTGCGTCAGACTTGGATATAAATTGCTTTTACCACTGCCCATAAATTGGATGCTTTCCATGACGAACTGAAGTCCAATCATTATAAATCATTAATTTTGTTTTGGCATGAAATAAATTAATTATATATTCCGGCAATTTACCGTAGATAATTACTGTCGTTGGCGCAAGTTCATCAAGCATCTTAAGAAAACCTTCGATGAAATAATGTTTATTTTCTTTGCCGCAAATGCAACCGTAACATCCGACAGCCACAATACTATATTTTGGCGCTGATGAAAATGCAATAGTTTCTCCAAATAATTCATCACTATAAGTGCGCTTGTCGCTCCAACGTAAATTTGGAATTACAGAAATACCTTGCCTTTGAAAATAGCTTCCAATAAGCCTATTGCGGTAAATATTGCAGATTTGACAGGCTAATGGGATATCGCGGTAAAGTGAGTTGTCTGGTGAAAATATACCAGCAAAACGAGACAAATCAATTATGTATCTATCCGGGTTTCTAATTAAGTCGGCAAATTTATTATCGTGTTCGTAAAAGACTACGAATGCCTCTTTCGGATTGGTAATTTTATTTCTTTCCGAAAATGGTACGAGATATTTCGGAAAAACGATTTCTTTTAGCGGTTCAATAACTGGGAACTGAAAAATCCCTTCAAATTTAGCTCCTTTAGCAAGCTCAGGGTTGCACCCATCATTAATGATGAGTTTTCTTTTTGATTTATGGCACATCTGGCCTCCTTTCGATTAATATTAATATAAGCTTTTATGCTTGTGAGAAGAATTAGAATGTGTTAAAATCAAAAATGAATTGATGTTTAACGCATCTATTCCCCGCGTGCTTATGTCAGATTTTCCGATTAGTGCATAGGCACGCTTTTTATTTGTTTTGTATTATTACATTTTTTTAAACCTCCATATCCTATTCCATTCTATCAGTTAGATAGGATAATGTCAATAAAAAATCGCAAAAAAGAATACTAAAATGTTGTAATTCTTTAACATAAGCGTTATAATAAGTTGATGATGTATAACAAAATAAGATTTAAAGTATTGACCAAAGCAGATATAACATTTATAATAAGATTAACGGAAGGTGAGTGATGATGGGAAATAATGGTGTAATAGTTAATAAAATACGAGATATGCGTGTTGCTAAAAATCTGACACAAGCACAGATGGCTGAGGCGCTAAATATTAACCGTGCAACATATATCAACATTGAATCTGGGAAAAGAAAACTTAATGTTGATGAGTTGGCGATTATTTGCAATAGATTAGGCGTGTCTATTTCTGAGCTTACTATGCCCACTAATACAGAGAAGGAGCAATCCGAAGAAAAGTTGAAGCAAATTTATTTATATATACTTAAAAAACATTTTAGTGCCGGAGTCCCGAAAACTAAACTTGCTAAATTGCTTTACCTTATTGATTTCACTAATTATTATGAACGTGGATGTTCTATGAGCGGCTCGAGATATTATAGATTAGACTATGGGCCTGTCGCTGAAAAATTTTTTGTTCTTACCGATAAACTTTTTGATAAAGGCGAAATCAATATCGATATTCTTGATTTTGCGCAGATGATTTCTATTTCAAACACAAATACCGAGATGGATCCGTCCATATTGACCGATGACGAAAAAAAGATTATTGATAAAATATGCGAATACTGGAAAAACAAGCGTACTTCCGAAATCGTCAACTTCACGCATTCGCAGAAGCCTTGGAAAGATCGTGTCGAAGGTGAATATATTCCGTATGAGTCCATAAAAGAAGAGCCTAAGAATCGTATTTATGCTCCGCTTAACTAAGAGTCTCTGTGGCCGCCGGGGTGGCGGTGTGGGGGATTGGGGAAGGAATGAAA
>CAVDXX010000028.1:0-3900 GCA_963613175.1 bacterium
GGTGTATGATAAGCCGATGATTTATTATTCGCTGTCGACATTGATGCTGGCGGGGATTAATGAGATTTTGATTATTTCGACGCCTGAAGATTTGCCGAATTTTGAACGATTGCTCGGAGACGGGGCGAAGATGGGGTTGAAATTATCGTATAAAGTACAGCCTTCGCCGGATGGACTGGCGCAGGCGTTTATTTTGGGTGAAGAATTTATTAATGGCGAAGCGTGTGCGATGATTTTGGGGGATAATATTTATTATGGCTCGGGATTTTCGAAAACTTTGAAAGAAGCGGCGGAGAATGCGGAAAATGGGCGAGCGACGGTGTTCGGATACTATGTGAATGATCCGGAACGATTCGGGGTGGTGGAATTTGATGAGGATTGGCATGCGATTTCGATTGAAGAAAAGCCGGCGCAACCGAAAAGTAATTACGCGGTGACGGGATTGTATTTTTACCCAGCGGGAGTGGCAGAAAAAGCAAAAGAAGTAAAGCCGTCGGCGCGGGGAGAGTTAGAAATTACCACGCTGAATGAAATGTATTTAGATGACGGGCTTTTAGATGTACAGCTATTATCGCGAGGATTTGCGTGGTTAGACACGGGAACGATGGATTCGCTGGCGGATGCATCGGATTTTGTGAGAGTGGTACAGAAACGGCAAGGAATACAGATTGCAGCGCCGGAAGAAATAGCGTTTAAGAATGGCTGGATTTCGCGAGACGAATTATTGGTGTCGGCGGAGAAATACAAAAAATCGTCGTATGGACAACATCTATTAAAAGTAGCGGAAGGGAAGATTAAAGGTTGATGGGAAACTTCATATTTAATAAGACGGCGATTGAGGGGGTATATGTGATTGAACCGAAAGTGTTTGGCGACGAACGGGGGTATTTTATGGAAACTTATTCAGCAGCAGATTTTGAAGAAGCGGGATTAAGATATGATTTTGTACAGGATAACCAGTCATCGTCGAGGCGAGGAGTTTTGCGGGGGCTTCATTTCCAAAAAGAATATCCGCAGGCAAAGTTAGTGAGAGTTTTGTCGGGAGAAGTGTTCGATGTGGCGGTGGACTTGCGTGAAGGGTCGTCGACTTATGGACAGTGGGTAGGAGAACTATTGTCAGCGGAAAATAAAAAGCAATTGATGATTCCGCGCGGGTTTGCGCATGGGTTTTTAGTGGTTTCGGAAACGGCGGAGTTTGCATATAAATGTGATGAGTTCTATCATCCAGAAGATGAAGGGGGTGTGATGTATGATTCTTGCGGAATTGAATGGCCAGAGATCGAGGGCGAGCTGGTTTTGTCAGAAAAAGATATGAAACATCCGAAATTGGAAGATTTGGATTTTAAGTTTAAATTGTAAAGGAGGTATATGGATAAAAAAACAATTATCGTAACGGGCGGAGCTGGATTTATCGGCTCGAATTTTGTGTATTATATGTTGAAAAAGTATCCGGCATATCGGATTGTTTGTTTGGACGCGTTGACTTATGCGGGGAATTTGTCGACTTTGAAAAAAGCGATGGAAAATCCGCAATTTAGGTTCGTAAAAGCGGATATTACTGACAAGGAAGCGGTGGAGAAATTGTTCGAGGAAGAGAAACCGGAAATTGTGGTAAATTTTGCGGCGGAAAGTCATGTGGATCGATCGATTAAAAATCCGCAGCTATTTTTAGACACGAATATTATGGGGACACAGACGTTGATGGAGACGAGTTTGAAACATGGAGTTTCGCGTTATCATCAAGTTTCGACGGATGAAGTTTATGGTGATTTGCCATTAGATAGGCCGGACTTGTTTTTCACGGAAAAAACAAATTTGAATACTTCGTCGCCATATAGTGCATCGAAGGCGTCGGCGGATTTATTGGTGCTGGCATATCATCGGACGTTTGGATTGCCGATTTCGATTTCGAGATGTTCGAATAACTATGGACCGTATCATTTTCCGGAAAAATTAATTCCGTTGATGATTATTAATGCTCTACATGATAAGGAATTGCCGGTGTATGGGGATGGGAAGAATGTGCGAGATTGGTTGTATGTGGAAGATCACTGTAAAGCGATTGACATGATTATTCATGCGGATTGTAATGGCGAGGTTTACAATGTTGGCGGCCATAATGAAATGGCGAATATTGATATTGTGAAATTAATTTTGAAAGAGTTGGGCAAGCCGGAGAGTTTGATTAAATTTGTAGAGGACAGAAAAGGGCATGATCGGCGGTATGCGATTGATCCGACGAAAATTACTACACAACTTGGTTGGGAGCCAGAGACGAAATTTGAAAATGGGATCGTGAAGACGATAAAGTGGTATTTGGACCATCAAGATTGGTGGGAAGAAATAATTTCGGGGGAATATCAGAATTATTATGAAAAAATGTACGGAGGAAAAATTTAGTGAAAATTTTAGTAACGGGAACGAGCGGACAACTCGGATTTGATGTAATGGAAGAACTCGCGCGGAGGGGGTATAGCGGAGTGGGCGCGGACAGAGCGGACTCGGAAGCGGAATTTGAACATGTAGTGCTCGATATTACAGATAAGGAAGCGGTGGCGCGAGTGATAACAGAAGTGAAACCGGACGCGGTGGTGCATTGTGCGGCGTGGACAAATGTGGACGCGGCGGAAGACCCGGCGAATTTAAAAGCGGTGAGAGCGGTAAATGTTGATGGAACGGAGAACTTAGCGAAGGCTTGTCGTGAGGTCGGAGCGAAAATGGTTTATATCTCGACGGATTATGTGTTTGATGGTTCGGGGGAGCGACCATGGGAGCCGGATGATAAAAATTATGCGCCGATTAATGTTTATGGGCAATCGAAATTGGATGGGGAATTGAAAGTTGCAGAGAATTTAGAAAAATATTTTATCGTGCGAATTGCGTGGGTGTTTGGACGAAACGGGAAAAATTTTGTAAAGACGATGATGGAAGTGGGGGCTGGGCGCGACATGGTGAAAGTAGTAGATGATCAGATTGGAACGCCGACATATACGGTAGATTTGGCGAGGTTGCTTGTCGATATGATCGAGACGGAAAAATATGGTTATTATCACGCGACGAACGAAGGTGGGTATATCTCGTGGGCGGATTTTACAGAGGAGATTTATAAGCAAGCAGAGATGAATACGAAAGTAGAGCGGGTGTCGACGGCAGAATATGAAAAGATTGCTGGGAAGACCGTGGCGAAACGGCCGTTTAATTCGCGACTCGACAAGTTTAAATTAGTGAAAGCTGGTTTCACACCGTTGCCAACGTGGCAAGACGCGCTTAGGCGGTATTTAGATCGTTAGATTTTTCGGATTTTTGATAGACTTTAGTTAAAGCTTTGGCGATCGGTTTAGGCCAGAAACGACGGAAAATTTCGTAGTCTTCGTTAGTGCGAATACCGGCATTGATGATTTCGGTAGTGGTTGATTCTTCGGAGATGCGATGGCCCATGAGTGGTTCAGGAATAAAAGTGAAAGGTTTTCGATCGCGACTAAGTTTTTCCCAAGCGGACCAGTCGACGTTGCATTTAAGATTTGAAGTGAAAATCTTTTGAGGACAGTTAGCTTTAACAAAAGTTACGGCGGGGCAACAAATGGCACAACCGAATCTTAATGCGGACCGTTTAGACCATCGAAAAGAGGCGATATTAGAAAATCTGAGAGGTAAAAGTAGGAAACGTTTGATTTTGAGGTTGAGGTTTGAATAAACTTTCTGTTCGTTTCTAATTTCGAAATAATCGGTGAAAATAATGGAAGAATTTGGGTGTTTTTTGTAAGCTTTAATAATTTTTTCCGTGTAGATCGGTTCATAAACATCGTCTTGGTGAGCGATAGTGGTGAGCTTAGTTTTACTACAGCTCAGAGCAAAATCAAAATCGCCACCGATGTCAGTGTGTTTACCAACGAATAATTC
>CAVDXX010000029.1:0-3683 GCA_963613175.1 bacterium
CTTGATGTTGATCAGCCGCGAAACTTGGCGAAATCGGTGACGGTGGAGTAGGGGGAGCTAAGCGCAAAAATCTACGAAGAAGTAAAGTAATTTAAATTGCTCCGAAATATTTTTCGAAGAAATTTACCAAACGTTTTATGATGTCATTTTTCTTACTAGAACGATTGCTGTTACCAAAACGAGACATTGCTGGCATAATTCTATCTATATCGGTTCCAGTTGTTTTTAGTACGCCGTCTCGGAATGAGTTCGTAATTAAACGTCTCGTTTCGGCAGGATTAAGCTTATTATCTTCGATAATTTTAGCGAGTTCGCTCTCTCTTTTTGTATTAACAAACCGTTGCCAAGCATTGTGGATTTCGCCATTTCTACGAAGAGAATATAGATTAATAAAATCGTGAATGAGTTGTTTTTTGCTTCTGAGCTCTATGCTTGCATCGACGGCTTTGTCTATACTCATAATAATATCTTTATTTTCACAATTTGATTCGTGATATTTAGCGACAAGCGCGAGAATGTAATCAACATTAACTTCAGCTTGGCGAACTAACTCAATCTCAAAGACCAAATCGTCATTTACGTCTTCTTTTTCGCCTTGATCACTTGAGCGAAGTTCTTGATATAGATCGAGATACTCGCTTTGATAATTTTGCAAATCCCTAGGCGACAATACATCATCATGCTCGAACTTATCGAACGAGGTAAGGATGTTTCTCATTCTAAGGATTTTGCCAAATAATTTGATGAAATCTTTTTGATTTTGTTCTCCCTCTATTCTTTCGCCGAGCGGGAATTTTTCTGAAAGTTCAGCAATCAAATCACGATACCCAGTCTTATGCTCGCCGTTTTCCTCGTAGCCGTTGAAGTATTCCTCGTAGCTCTTTAATAGGACGATGCCGCTTGCATCGCGGTCGCCGAATAGACCAATTGCTTCATCGACTTTTTCTGATAGGTTGCGAAAGCAAACGATATTACCAAAACGTTTGACGGAGTTAAGGATGCGATTTGTGCGCGAAAATGCCTGTATGAGTCCATGCATTTTTAATTCTTTGTCTACCCATAACGTATTAAGTGTCGTTGCGTCAAAACCAGTTAAGAACATATTTACGACAATAAGTAAGTCGACTTCGCGGTTTTTCACACGGAGAGATAAATCTTTGTAATAATTCTGAAATGAATCAGAAGATGTATCATAATTTGTATTGAACGATTTATTGTAATCTGCGATTGCCGATTCAAGAAAATCTCGTGAATTTTTGTCTAGTGCGGAGGTATTAAAATCTTCGTCTGGAAAGATGTCATCAGGTTCGTCTTCATTGGCCGCGAAACTGAAAATGGTTGCGATTTTGAGAGCGCTACTTCTTTCTTTGAGCTGTTTTTTGAATTCGGTATAATATTTCATTGCGGCCGGGATCGATGCTACTGCGAAGATGGAGTTAAACCCATTCATTCTGCCTTGTGAAACTTTGCGTTTTGAGTCGCCATATTTTATGATGTCGGCAACATTCATAGTTCGGCTAAACGTATAGAATTGATTACGTTTAGTTTTTTGTTCAAAGTGATCAAGGATATAAGACACCACCATCGAGATACGTTCATCGGCAAGTAGCGCGCGTTCACGGTTTATGCTACTAATTTGTTTGTCGATGATGTCATCTTTTTCCTTGATTGTATTTATGTAATCGATTCGGAAGGGAAGCACGTTTTTATCATTAATGGCGTCTACAATTGTGTAGGTATGAAGTTTATCACCGAAGGCTTGTTCGGTTGTCCTGAGCATTGGGTTCCCGCCGCTTCCGGCATTTGACGCAAAAATTGGTGTGCCAGTAAAGCCGAAAAGGTGATATTTTTTGAAGGCTTTAGAAATTGCGGTATGCATTTCGCCAAATTGAGAACGATGACATTCGTCAAAAATAATAACAACGTGTTTACTATATACATCATGTTCTGGATTCTTTTTGATGAATACCCCTAATTTCTGGATTGTCGTTACGATGATGCGAGATTTTTCGGACTCTAATTGTCTCTGCAAAATACGCGTTGATGTGTTGCCGTCTGCGGCGCCTTTTTCAAAGCGATCATACTCTTTCATTGTCTGATAATCTAGATCTTTGCGGTCGACCACGAAGAGAACTTTATCGATATATGGAAGCTTCGCTACTAGTTGTGCGGTTTTGAAACTCGTGAGGGTTTTGCCAGAACCAGTAGTATGCCAAATATAGCCGCCTGCGGCAAGTGTGCCGAGCTTTTTGTAGTTAGTTGAAATCTCTATACGGTTGATGATTCTCTCAGTTGCTACAATTTGGTATGGGCGCATTACGAGAAGTTTGTTGTCAGTATCGAAAACACAATAACGTGTTAAAATGTTTAGGATAGTATGTCTTGAGAAGAAGGTTTTAGTAAAATCTACAAGATCGAGGATAATTTTATTTTTAGCGTCGGCCCAAAAACTTGTAAATTCAAAACTATTGCTAGTCTTTTTAGATTTTTTACGCCCAGCTTTGCCGAGTTCTTTGATATGGCTTTCGCGTGTCGTATTCGAGTAATATTTTGTATGCGTGCCGTTGGAAATTACGAAAATCTGGACATATTCAAAAAGTCCACCGGCAGCAGAAAAACTCTCTCTGGAATATCTTATGATTTGGTTGAAAGCCTCTCGGAGTTGGACGCCGCGACGTTTGAGTTCGATATGAACTAGTGGCAAACCATTGACGAGAATAGTCACGTCGTAACGATTGTCGTGCTCGGCGCCGTCATCCTTCCCGACAGAATATTGGTTTATCACCTGGAGGCGATTGTTATGAATATTCTTTTTATCGAGTAATCTAATATTATGAGTTAAGCCATTATCCGAGCGAAAAGAGATCGCCGTATCTTTTTCTTGGATTTTGCGCGTCTTCTCGACTACGCCTTCGGAGTTTCCGACAATATTTTCAGCATAAAATCTTTGCCATTCACTGTCGGAGAATTCGTAGTTATTGATTTTTTGCAATTGGATTCTTAAATTGTCTTCGAGGTCGCGGGGATTGTGAATTTTAAGATATTCATAGCCCTGTTCTTGTAGGTTTTTTATGAGTTCGCGTTCTAGTTCGGCTTCGCTTTGATAAGCTTCGTGTCTTTTGCTTTCTGGTTTATATTCGGCTAGAACCGTGGCTAGCGGACTTTCGGCGACGATGTTAAACTTGCTCATATCTGTAATTATATCATAGATTTGAAGTGTTTTGATTGATTAGCGACGTTAATCCTAGACTTTTAGTTTTTCAAACTTACAACTGTCAAAGCGCTTTTTAATGTAGCTTTTTAATTCATCTATGTACAGCTTGAAGATTGCCTTATTACTATTATTTTCCTTTAAAATAATTACATGGAAATAAAAGGCTTTGGGATTTTCCGCTATTTCTAAATCTGTTGGTGCCGCGCTAGTGGTATCGATAGATGATAGAATGAATATATTTCCATTTTTCAAAAACTTACCACCACGGTTGGTACTAGTAGAGTGTGCTACTGATAAAGATCTTATAAATCGAGTAAAGCTATAATCGTCTTTGTTCTTTACGATATCGTCACCAAATGGACCTTCTGATAATGTCTTATCAAAAATTCCATTGCTTATACCATTATTTTCGAACGCATTAATGATTTCATCAAATAGATTAAACGCGAGGAAGAATGTAGCTATATCG
>CAVDXX010000030.1:0-2432 GCA_963613175.1 bacterium
TTCCTTCTGAGACGAAACAAAATTTGGCAAATAAAAAACTTTTGTAGCAGCGGTTCCAATCCTATCTAGAAAAAAATTTTTTGTTCGATCGTTTAAAACAATGAAAGCAACTCCTTTTTTTGACAATCTCTTTAGAATGCCAGCGCTCACTGGATCAGTATAAAAATGTGTCGCGTCGCAATGACACTGCATAAAAACATTCAAGTGATGTTTTAAGGCGTAATTGGCCATCATTGAATCCCTAATTAAGCCCATTTTTGAGCCACCAAAATTGACATGAACGACATCGGGTTCTTTTTCTTTGCATATTTTCTTGAATTTTAAAACCTTTTTAAAATCCTTTATCAACGAAATTAGTACTCTTTTTTTCATCTCTCTAGTCGAATAGAGATTTAAAAAAATAATTTTATTAGTTTCGGCAATTTTTGAATTCAAATAATTCTCTGTCCATGAAACAATCCCTCCGGCGCACAACGCGCAATGCGCAGAGACGAGCAAAATCACTTTTGGTTTCATATTCTAGGTATTAAGTTTAGCACGGACAGTTAAACGAAGACACATAAACTATCAAGCAAATCACACCACTTTCTGTTACGCAACAGACGATACAGCAATCGTGTGAATCCCTATTTTTAAAAAAGCGGCAATCGTCTAAAATGTTTGCATGTGTAACGAAAGAACGCCAATTTTATCTATCATCATTCCATCTTACAACACCTCAAAATACGTTGACGAGTGTCTCAAAACCTTTATCGACGAAAAATTATTTGGAAAAATTACAATTTACCTTATTGATGATGGCGCAACAGACGATACGGCCGCCAAAATAAAACCATTTACCGAAAAATATCCACAACTATTCAAATTTTACCATAAAGAAAACGGCGGTCACGGCTCAGTAATTAACTATGGAGTACATAAGTTAGTAAAGACAAAATATTTTAAGATTATTGATGGCGACGACTGGATCAACACTAAAAATTTAATAGATTTAGTGGATTATTTATACAAAACGAACGACGATCTTATAATCTCAGATTTTTTGTTCGTATACCCTGCCGGCCAATCCTTAACAACTGCCAAAAGGTACGAAAAAAAACATCTTTCACCAAAAACATCATTAAACCCATCCGCAATCAACGATTTCAACGTTTCCATCCATTCGATGACCTACAAAACTTCCATATTCATAGAAAACAATATTGTTCTTCCCGAAAAGCTTTTCTACGAAGATAACTTATTCGTAATTTATCCATCGATTTATCTCAAATCAATTTCTTATACAGAAGGCCCTGTATATTGTTATAGATCGGGAAATCCCGATCAGAGCGTTTCGTGTGCTTCTTTTGCAAAGCATTACGCCGACGCAAAAGCTATTAGAAACTACATGCAAGAGTTTTTTGAGAAAAACTACGGCAAAGTACAAGAATATATCTCTTCCTTCATTGCTGAGGTATTTGCCAGTGGTGCGTCATTGTATTATCCAATCGCAGAAAGTTTTCCTGCCACCACCGAAACATCTAAGATATTACGTAAAATATATGAAGAGGATAAGAAGAACGCCCCTTTAATCAAAGCACTGAGAAAATATAAATACTTCCGTTTCCTTTCTTTTTTCGGTTTTAATAAGTTCTCTTTGAAATTTTTCAAAAAATACACAGCAAAAACTGGCAATTGAACAATCACAACAAAGAATACAATTCAATTAGCCGATAAATGGATTAAAGCAGCAAAGATATTGGAAATATAAACCCATCAAACCACTACAAAACAACCACAAAAAATATTAAACTATCGAAGTTCTAGTTGCTCAATTAGTATTATATTGATTGTGTTTGGAGCTACGATTTGAAGAAGGCAAAGCTATTAAAAATAAAAATCGGTAATAGCGAGTTTTCTTTGTCTTTCATATTTTCTGTGCTCTCATCAATAATGGGCGCGGTTTTTTCGTTTTTATGCGCGAAATTTTTGGAAGCCGATTTGTATGGGGAACTCCATTATTACATTAGCATCGCTACGTTGTTATCAACTTTTTTAACGTTCGGCACCGACAATTTCGTCATCAAGAACGGACAGTTCGAAGAAAACAAACAATCCATCATTTCAAAATCATATGTTTTTACGCTGCTACTATCGATGTTCATAATGCCTCTATACTTCAGAATCGCCATTTCTCTCTTAAGCAGATTGAACGGCAACATTGGCTTGATTTCTTTTTTGTTTCTCATAGCCTTGTCATTATCTTTCTCAACAATTTTTTTCTCTTATCTCCAAAGCGTTAACAAATACCAAATCAAACTATTTATATCATCATTAATTCCGCATTTTTTGCTGCTTTTAATTTTTGGAATTCACTACCTAACGGCCTCTTTAGAACTTTTTACAAACTTGTATCTCCTCTACTACTTTGTCGTCTATGGATTACTGGGCCT
>CAVDXX010000030.1:2442-3245 GCA_963613175.1 bacterium
CTTAAAGGTTTTTTCAATCAAAAAACAATTCGAACAATTATCTATTTCGGGTTAACATACGCGCTTTATAACTCCACAACGCAAATATCCAGCATTCTGATAGGCGAAAAATACGAAGATTTCGGAGTCGTCGGAATTTTTTCTTTGTCCAATCAGCTGTTGAACATCGCTGGATTAGCGACAAACATCGTTACGCAAACGAGTTTGTCGACCTTCTCCAAATTGGCAAAAGAAGAGGAAAGTGAAAAAATATTTATAAATTTCGAGAGAATAACAAGAGTAAATATTTATATTTCCGTGCCTTTTTTTGCGGCCTTCATGTTGGAAGCGCAACCATTAATGCTTTTTTTCGGAGATTCTTATACCGGACACAATTGGATAGTAATTTTGCTTTCAATAAGTTCATTAATCGAATGCGTTACCGGTCCATGTGGATCGATACTGCTGATGGGCGGAAAAGAAAAAGAAAATCTCATTGCCTCCATAGTCAAAATAGTTTCGTATCTAGGAATTCTCGGCGTCTTAATCAATTATACCGAATTGGCTGCGCCAATTGCGGCAATAGCAAGCGGACTATTATCCAACGCTGTCAAAATATTTTATCTTAGTAAATGGCAAAAACGCTTATATTTCACGCGCAATATCGCATTGACATTCCTAGCTGTCTTTGGTGTCTCGTGCATAGCATTCTCTCTTGTGGGTCTCATACAAAACGAAATAATATGGCTAATAGCCAACGCAGTCGTTGGTTTGACCTTGATAATCGCATCCGTCCTTTTCACTCCATTCAAACAAGACAAAGA
>CAVDXX010000031.1:0-3190 GCA_963613175.1 bacterium
ACTCACCAACTCCTTTTATTATATCACAAAACACTACTTTTGAAAACTCTAAAATTAGTGCTCGGTTCAATCCCTAATTCGACATTTTTTATTCTTTTCACCATTATATCATAACTCTTATTCTTAAATAAACTAATAAACACAGAGATGCAACGTATCCCCATCAAAAATCAGTTGTTCCTGTGATAATCGATCCCAATCTTTTGAAGAAAAATATTTTGTATATTTAGCGGTTGGATCAACTTTTTCGTAATCGGTGCCTAAATAGTAGTTCATCGCCGAGAGATCGCTCCAATCTGTATAAAAAGCGCTCGTTATTAAATCCCCTTGTGTGTATAAATAAGGATACGGCGGATAAGTTCGTATTACATCACTATAAAAAGCAATTTTTGTAATTTTCACGCCAGTAGTTTCTTGATATTCTCTTATTGTTTGGCCAACATATTCATAGCGATATTCATCTAAAGCATTCAACTCATATTTATTAATAAACACCTTATTAAAAGAAAGATATTGCCCAACAAGCAAAATCCCTACTGCCAAAACCGCGAAAACTTGTGCATATTTTATTTTTTCTTTATTTTTCTTTTCCGGTCTATCGCTATTGATCAAAACCTGTATTACTAAAACTCCCACAACGCTCGCTATTGGATACACAGTCCTCATGGCCCACCAACCAGACCCTTGTAAAATGGTAGCGGTCGAAAAAACAATAGCCGCAAAAACAATTAGAAAAACACTCAAAACACATATTATCTTTCGTTCTCGTTGTATCAAAGCTGCAATAATCGCTATGAAAAAGGCTACTGAAAATAAAACCAAAAACAGATGTTCTGGTAAAATATTAAAAGTCGTTACCGTATATTCTCGTAAACCATATATCATATTTTTTAAATTCGCAATTAAATCAATATCTTCCGACACTCGCGTACTTTTAAATAAAAATTTAAACGCGACCATTCCTGTTAACATTGAAATCGCATAAGGAATTCCTATACTCAAAATGTTCAGCACATAATCTTTAAAACCTTTCGCATATTTAAGTGCAAATGGCAAAGACAATATCACGAATAAAGCAATTGTTCCTTGGTAAGTGAACATTGCGAGTACCATCATCGCTATTGCCACTGCCATATTTTTCCAACCTTTTTGCTCAAAGAATTTTTCAATAAAATACACAGCTATTACGTTAAACAATATCGCAAACATGAAACCGCATTTTTCGATAAACATAAAATATTCAATAATAAACGGGTTCGCAATCAATGCAAATGCTAAGATAATTCTAATATTTTCTTTCATGCCATATTTTTTCAAAATCTTCTGATATAACCAAATCGATATCATCAGAAACAATAACGCCAATGCCGTGGAAATATAATAGAAAAATTCATTCGGCAACCCACTTAAAGAAAATAGCCAGTAAATAAAACCGATTACCGGACGACCATTGCGTGTTGTCATGTTTAATGCCGAAAGTTCAAAACCAGTTTCAAATGTTCGATACGTATCCGTCGCAAAAGTAAAATATATATTTGTACCAAAAAACAATATTGTGATTATAAATATTTTAATAATTGCACTTTTATTCGCTTTTATTTTTTTGATTAACTTTTCGTTTTTTTTCATTTTATCTTCTCGACCTCTTCCTTATTAGTCTCGGCAACAATATAATGCGGCCGATGTTTGCTTTCCGAATAATTTTTTGCAATATACCGCCCCATAATTCCCAGACAAAGCAACTGAATTCCACCGATAAAAACAATCACACAAATTGTTGAAGCCCAACCAGCGACTGGATCACCGAAAAATAGACGTCGAACGACAATGATCAAAAGCAAAACAAAAGAAGCAAACGCCATTATCATTCCGAACCAAGAGGCGATGTTGAGTGGCGCCTCCGAAAAGTTAATAATCCCGTCCGTAGCGTATTTAAACAAACTCCAAAAATTCCATTTTGTCTTTCCAGCAACTCGTTCCCGATTCTCATACGGCATCCAATAGGTTCTAAATCCCACCCAGCCAAAAATCCCCTTTGAAAAACGATTATTTTCACCCATCGCGACAATCGCTTCCGCCATTTCTCGACGCATCAACCGAAAGTCTCTCGCGCCATCCACAATATCCGCATCGGAAATTTTATTAATCAATTTATAGAATTTTTTTGCGAACCAAGATCTCACCGGCGGTTCTCCTTTTCGGCTCACTCGTCTTGTCGCTACACTATCATAATCTTCCGTTTCAATAATTTTCAGCATTTCTGGCAAAAGTGCCGGTGGGTCTTGCATATCTGCATCAAGTACTGCCACATAATCGCCCCCCGCATTACAAAATCCCGCATACATAGCCGCTTCTTTTCCGAAATTTCTCGAAAACGAAATATATCGCACATGCGTATTTTTCTTTGCGAACCCCTTCAAAATCTTCAAGGTATCATCTTTAGAACCATCGTCAATAAACAACAATTCATATTTATATTTTATCTCCCCCATCACTCTCATAACTTCATCATAAAAAAGCGGCAATGCTTCTTGTTCATTAAAACACGGAACGATCAAAGTCAACCTTTTCATTATCTCTATTATACACCAGTTAAGATTTTTTTGAAACTGTAATTGGATTTTCTACTCCCCACTCGCCAAATGCCAATGCTCCCCATATTCGCATTTATATTTAATTGCAACAAAGGAGAGTCCCCGACTCTCCCCGTACTGGTTGTACGGAAGTCGAGGACTTAATTGAATGTTTACTCCTTAGAAACTCGCTTCCACTGGGAAGCTAAATAAAGATTGATAATCTCTATTTTTTAGAAATTCGCTCCCACTGAGCAGCCAGATAAGGGTCGATGATTCGCTCACCATTGTTAAACGGTACGTCCAAATCAGACTCCTTATAGCCAGCACGACGTAGTTCGTCGAGAATCCAGTACCCTTTTGTGACATAAGTATGCCCATCATAATGAACGAATACAACATTGCCCATGTTAGCACAGAATCATAGGGATAGAGCTCCACTTGCACTTTATAGAAATTCGCTCCCACTGAGCAGCCAGATAAGGGTCGATGATTCGCTCACCATTGTTAAACGGTACGTCCAAATCAGACTCCTTATAGCCAGCACGACGTAGTTCGTCGAGAATCCAGTACCCTTTTGTGACATAAGTATGCCCATCATAATGAACGAATACAAC
>CAVDXX010000032.1:0-3140 GCA_963613175.1 bacterium
CGATTTATGGCCAGCTCGCTGGGGCTTATTATGGCTACGAAAAAATTCCGAAGGAGTGGCGCGAAGAGGTTTATCAGGCAAAAGAGCTGGTGAAAATCGCGGATGATTTGCTCAACATGTCGGAATGCCCGATTATTCAGACGCGGTTTGAGGGGGAGGTGGGGTTTGGTGAGGGGGGAGGAGAGGTGTGAGTCAAATGAACCTAACGACTTTTATCACCTATAGTGGCACAACAGCGAAGAGCATCTCGAAAAACTTAACTGAGTCATCGGATTCTAGCGAAATGGCTAGTTTTATTGGAATAATTTTTATTATAATAATTATTTTAGCGATTAGCTTAATAAAACGTTTATGGAAAAAGCGACAACACGAGAAAGAAATGGAGTATTGGGAAGCCGAAAAAGAGAAACGACGGATAGAAGAGGCCAGAGTAAAAGCAGAAGAGAAAAAACGACGACAAGAAGAACTAAAACATAAAAAAGAACAAGAGCGCATTAAACGACAAACTGCTCAGGCCGAGTTCGAATGTCAAAAAGAAAAAATTGATAAAAATTTCGATGAATCATATTCGAAGCTTTATGAATTTCAAAAAAGAGCCTTAGTCGACATACTTATGCTGGGTAAAAAATTTTGTATTTTGCCGACTGGTGCTGGTAAAACGGCGGTGATGTTTAATTGGTTGAAATATAAGGAACCAAAAAGAGTTCTAATTGTGACTACAGCTAGCAAGAGAGATAGCGGTGATTTCGAAAAAGAAGCTGATATTTGGTGTGGTGCTGGATGGAAAGAATCACTCGAATCTTTTGAAATTATTTCGTGGCATAAACTTAAAGCGTGGCAAGAAAAACACGCTTTCGATAGTAAGTTTTATGTAATTGCTTTTGATGAAGTCCATTATGCAAGTGCTGGAACATCAAGCGGAATGGGGACGGCATTCTTAAGGGTTACGAGAAATAATGCGGACTGGGTAGGCTTCACGGCGACACCGGGCGACACTTGGCTGAAATTTTACCCCTACTTCGTAGCGTGCGGGCTGAGCCGAAATAGAACAAGCTTCCTCAAAGAGTACGCAATTATTCAGGCCTACAAAGGCTATCCTGAAATCATAGAGTGGCGACACGAGGCAACGCTAAAAGCGATGTGGCGAGATATTTCTACGACACCAGATGCGTCATCGGTATTTAACGAACTGCCTAGCGAAATTGAAAAGACAGTCCATTTCAACAAACCATCTGGTTATGAAAAATTGATGCGAAGCCGAATATCGGATGACGGAAAATACCTTGATAGCACAATGGCGCTTTGTCATGCATTAAGACAAAAATGTTGCACGAAACAAAAATTAGATTGGATTGCTGATCTCGTTAATGGGCTAGAGACAAATGCAGTCTTCTTTTATAATTACGTGTACGAGGGCGATCGAATTGTTGAAACTTTGAAAAAGAAAATTCCAAAAGATGCAAAGATTTGGAAAATTGATGGCGAAAATCATGATATGCCAACGAAGGCCTCTTTGGGGCCTCATGATATGATAGTGGCTCAATATTCTAGTGGTTCAAATTCATTAAATCTACAATTTGTTCATCACTGGGTGAGCTTTTCGCCAAATTATAGCTATACACTGAACATCCAGGCGAAGGGGCGTATTAAACGCATCGGCCAACAGTATACTATGTTTTTCTATTATTTTAGGACTGATGACACTATTGAAGATGCAATTTATGATTGCCTATTCAATAAAAAAGATTTTTCGGAAAAGGTTTAACGGATCATGATGAACCTTAAAGATCTGCGATCGTGTGATATAATTGATAATAAGAATGTTTACAAGTTATTTCGTGGAGAGAATATTCGATGTCATCAGATTTTAACGAAGATACGCGGGTAAAATTGCCAGCCCTCGTTCACCTTACTAGGTTGGGGTATAATACTATTTTAATTGATAAAATTCATTTAGGAATTGGTTAAAAAACTCCTTACGAAGTGTTTTGTAAAGGCGGTGAACCTTATACGTAGCTTGTTATCTTTAATTTGGTCTCTTGACAGAGTTTTTTGAGATATTCCGATTTGCGCCCTAATACTTCGTGTGGTTTGTGTACTATCGCATGGGCCATAATGCGCTCGTTAGTCTGAAGGACGCAGTCTAAGCCGTCATCTCGCACTAAGCCAAGCTTCTGGTTGTCATGGAGCTCCCGAGAGACAAGGCAAAAAGCCACTCGGCGAGCTACTGCCAAAACATAGACTTTACCGTCTGAAAATTTCATCATGACTGGGACATTTACCGCTATATACTCTGTGTTAGTAAAGTTTGGCTCAAGCACTATAGCAAACGATTCCTTTAATGTTTCCGTGATAAGATTCGCCGTTTTTTCTGTCTTTATGGCTTTATTTTGGAACTCTTGCAACGATAACTTCTTTGATGATTTTATGCCACCACTTGTGGTCAATTCATCAAGTAGGGCCTTAGAGTTCGCTGGATCACGAATAATTTGGTAGGCGAAAAATCGATAGACCACATCAGGATCCATTTTGAGCTGACTAAAGTCGCGGTCGCTACTTTTCGCCATCTTATTTATCGCTACGGAAAGTTGCTGAAATTGTTGCTCAGCTTCTTTATTTAAAATTTCTTCGTTTTCGTCTGAGTACCAGCCAATCTCCGCGTTAAAGTCGTTGCTACGTGGCCCTTGTATCACTTGGCCAGACTTTGCGTCTAAATAGTTGACGGGTTTCTTGCCGTAGAAAGCCCTGATCATAAATTCTGGGAAGTATTTGTGACTGTTTTTGGTATCTAAAATCAAAGTGTCCACGCCTCTATTTTACCACGAGAAATCCTTTGAGCAGAAAAAAATCGATGCCAGATGCGGTACTATTTTAATAAATAATTCAGTGGAATAATCTTATGCCTAAGGGCGTAATTTATATCATGACCACCACCGTATCTAGTCTTATAAAAATCGGCAAAACTAAAACAGAGCGATTTCCGGAACGGTTGCTGCTACAATTACCGTCATCCAATAAAAAACATCTTATAGGTGGTTGATCAATCTTGTTTTTTATTGTTAGCTTGGCCAATATATACTGAATCTATGGAACTATTTGTCAAGCCCGTATTTTATAAAAAAACACGAGCGGCACACGGA
>CAVDXX010000033.1:0-2986 GCA_963613175.1 bacterium
TGGAAACGCAGATTTCAACTATGCTAATCTAACCGACGAAGAAGCAGAACCGATCCGTGAAGACATGGTAAATACCAAAGGCTTTTTCATTTTACCGAGTCAACTCTTTGAAAATGTTCGCAAAAACGCTCGCAACAACGAAAATCTAAACGAAACCCTAGAAAAAGCTCTAAATTCTATTGAAGATTCCGCCAAAGGCCATGAATCAGAAGACGACATGAAGGGCCTCTTTGACGACCTAGACGTCAATAGTAATAAACTCGGCAGTTCCGTGGCGAAACGCAATGACCATCTTGTTCAGCTTATGGACGGCGTCGGAAATATGAAACTCGGCAATTACCAAGACAACACAATCGACGCCTTCGGCGACGCCTACGAATTCTTAATGGGCATGTACGCATCAAACGCTGGTAAATCTGGTGGCGAATTTTATACTCCACAAGAAGTTTCAGAACTGCTCACAAAACTCGTTGTAATCGGCAAAACTTCCGTAAACAAAGTTTACGATCCGGCCTGTGGCTCTGGTTCCCTTCTCCTTAAATTTGCAAAAGTTCTTGGCCGCGAAAATGTCCGACAAGGTTTCTTCGGTCAAGAAATCAACATTACTACCTACAACCTTTGCCGAATTAATATGTTCCTACACGACATCGATTATGACCAATTCGACATCGCGCTTGGTGACACGCTTGTTGATCCTCAGCATTGGGACGATGAGCCGTTCGAGGCTATCGTGTCCAATCCGCCATATTCAATTCATTGGGAGGGCGAAAGCAATCCTGTTCTCATTAACGATCAACGCTTTTCACCTGCTGGCGTATTAGCACCAAAATCAAAAGCTGACTTCGCGTTCATTATGCACTCTCTCAGTTGGCTCGCCACAAACGGCGCAGCCGCAATCGTTTGTTTCCCTGGAATTATGTATCGCGGCGGCGCTGAGCAAAAGATTCGCAAATATTTAGTAGATAACAACTTCGTAGATGCCATTATTCAATTGCCCGATAACCTATTCTACGGCACTAGCATCGCGACCTGCATTATGGTACTTAGGAAAAATAAGTCCGAAAACTCGACACTATTTGTCGATGCAAGCAAAGAGTTCGTCAAAGTTACAAATAGCAACAAGCTGACCGACGCCAATATCGAAAAGATTCTTGAATGGGTTAAAGAACGCAAAGGTATCGATCATCTCGTTCGCCTAGTCCCGAACAGCGAAGTAGCCGAGCAAAATTACAATCTTTCTGTCTCGACCTATGTAGAGCCGGAAGATACTCGCCCAAAAATCGACATCAAAAAGCTTAATGCCGAAATTAAAGAAATAGTCGCTCACGAAAACGAACTCCGTCGGCAGATTGATAAAATAATCGAAGAAATTGAGGGCGATTAGCGATGGACTGGCATAAAGTTTTAGCAGACAAAGATTATTCAGAAAATAAAGCTTTTGAGTTGTTAACTTCGCTATCTTACGACAAAGAAAATGCACCGCCGTTTCCTCGCTTAGCTGCGTCTTCTTCTGTGCCGTCTCTTTATGACAAGCATATGATGAAAAAGTATTTTGAGCATGGCAAAGACATCGAAAGGCCAGACATCCAAAGCGAGTATCTTGATTTAGGGATTGAAGTTACAAGATTGATTGACGAGAACCAAATGATAAGCTTAAAAACTATTAATGAAGTGAGTAAGAAAACTAACAATATTGAAGACTTTAAGCAAGGCATAGAAAAAGCCGATAAAAAAGGAATTTTTGCAGGAAGCATCAGAGACGTAGGAGTTGGCAGGCTGATCAATTTCGATACGCAAAATATCTACGATATTTTGGAGAAAAAAATTACCGAGAAAATAAAACTAGTGTCGGAATATGAGTTTTTCAAAGAATACTGGTTGTTTATGTTCAGCTTTGCATATATAGATGAAACAAAATTACTTTCTACAATTAATAAGATACCAAACCACAATAAGTATAAGACGTATATACTTGTTTCCGCAGCTAATAACAATGAAGTATGGCTAATTCATGAGCCTTATAAGTCTGTCGAAAAACGTACATCATTATGGATTGGAGGTGTCAGGAATGAGTAGAATCGATGAACTAATCAAAGAAAAATGCCCGAATGGCGTTAAATATAAAACATTGGGCGAACTTGGCAAGTTTTATGGCGGGTTAACCGGAAAAAATAAAGACGATTTTCGTGACGGAAATGCGATTTTCGTCACCTATAAGAATGTTTATTCTAATCCATCATTAGATATTCATCCAAATGACAAAGTGAAAATTTCTGACGATGAAAAACAGCATACGCTACGATATGGCGATATTATTTTTACCGGTTCTTCAGAGACTCCTCAGGAATGCGGTTTCTCATCAGTAATTACTTCGGAGCCAGAAAGAAAACTATATCTAAATAGTTTTTGCTTCTTCTTCCGCCTTGATAATGCTGATATCTTGTATCCAGATTTCGCAAAACATCTATTTAGATCTAGTGAATTAAGGAAACAAATAATAAAGACTGCGAGTGGCGTAACCCGTTTTAACGTTTCCAAAAAACTCATGAAAAAAGTTAAAGTTCCTATTATTTCTATTGAGATACAAAAAGAAATAGCCAGGACGTTAAACAGTATGTCGGAGCTGGAAGCGGAGCTGGAAGCGGAGCTCACTAAGAGAAGACAACAATACGAACATTACCGCGATCAACTCCTCTCGTTTGAAAATATAGCTGGTGAGGGGGGGCAAGTTGAGTGGCTACCGCTTGATGAAGTATTTAATCTTAAAAACGGTTATACCCCCTCGAAAAAAAATCCAGAGTTCTGGAATAATGGTACAATCCCATGGTTTAGAATGGAAGATATTAGAGAACATGGACGAATATTATCTGATTCTATTCAACACATAACGCCTGAGGCTGTAAAAGGAGAGTTGTTTCCGGCAGGGTCTATCATCATGGCGACGACCGCGACCATTGGCGAACACGCAATGCTCACTGCTGATTCG
>CAVDXX010000034.1:0-2818 GCA_963613175.1 bacterium
TTTTTTCTCCTGCGCGTATTAAGCGCAATTAGTTTGTATTTGTGTTAATATGTTTCAAAATTATAGAGAAGGAGAAATATGAAAAACATTTATGACCAAATCGAAAATTATTTGACTTATTGCGAAAAAGTGCGGAAAATGAGTCCGGTGACGATAAATACGAAACGGTATATTTTGACTCGTTTTGCGCGCGAAACAGAGTTGAGAAGTCTCAAAAAACTCTCCAATCCGATTTTTGACAATTATATCGCGAAGCTGACCGAGGCCGGCGCGAGCGGGCGTTCGGTGAACACCTACAGCGCGAATATCCTCACTTTTGTGAAATATCAGCAAAAATTGGGGCTAAAAATGCCGTTTCGGCCGACGTTGGCAAAAAAGTTGAAAGAAACAAAAATCGAGCGAACTTTTTATACCAAAAAAGAGATCGGAAAAGTGCTGAAAATAGCCGATTTTGAGACGAAGTTAATGATTAAAATGATGTTTGAAACAGGGATGAGAATTAGCGAAGTTGCGAATTTGAAAAAGGCGAATTTTAGCGGGCAGCGGATTCGGTTTATCGGCAAGGGGAACAAGGCACGCGAGGTTTATATTAGTCCTGCGACACTGAAAATGTTGGAAAAGTATCTCGAGAAAAATCAAATTCGAGATTTTTTGTGGGGTAAAACTTTGAACTGCGAGCCACCGACAGCGCACACTCTCCGTAAAAGACTAAAACAGGCGTTTTCTAGAGCCGGTTTTGCCAACTTTTATCCGCACGCGTTGCGCCATTCTTTTGCAACGAATTTGCAGAAAAACGGAGCGTCGGTTGCGGAAATTAAAGAGATGATGGGGCATTCCAGCGTCGCCACCACCGAAAAGTATCTACACGGTTTTGACGGCAAGATGCGAGAGTTGTTTGAGAAATATCGTTAAAGATTATGCACGTCGTAATCTTCTAACTCTTCGTACTCATAAGAGGCCTGGATACCTTTCATATAGACTTCGCGGTCGTTGATTTTCGATGTTAGCGCGCCTTTTAACAAGGTTTTGATCTCTAAATCGTTTATTGGCGAGCGTTCCATCGCGGAAAGATAGGCTGATTTTTCGATTTTGGACCAGTCGACACATTTTCCGAGCCGTTTTTTCAAGATTAAATCCAACCAGATTCGCGTTGCGCGACCGTTCCCTTCGTAAAAGGGGTGCGCGACGTTCATTTCAACGTATTTTTTGACAATTTCATCGAAAGTGTTTTCCGGCAGTCCGTCAATCGTCTCCAGAGTACTTTTTAGATAAATCACCGGCGCAAACCGAAAATTTCCCTTCGAGATATCGACATCGCGCACCTTCCCAGCAAAATCAAACACATCTTGGAACAAGAAATGATGGATTTGTTTTAGTCCCTCGGTCGTTCCGACCTCAAAATCGTCGATTTTACCACTTTCAAAAAGCTCAAGCGCACGTTTTTTGCTAACGAGTTCCTCGTTGTTCATACTTATATTATATCATCTTTTGGTATACCTGAAGTAGTTTTAAACTGCTCTCTACATGACATAATAAGAGAATGAGTAAAGTTGAGCAGCCTGGAGGTATCTATATTGCGCCTGGAAGAAACATTTGGCCGCACGAGCTACGAGTTGCTAAAATTCTTGCTTTGGCTGGGCACCGTGTTGAATTTTTATTGGAGAGTAATCTCCATACACCGGACATTTGTTTAGATGGCATAGAATATGAAATAAAATCTCCTGAAACCGATAAAATCTCTTCTCTTGAACAGTCGATTAGGACGGCGTTGAAACAATGCCCGAACATTATTGTCGACTCTTCGCGCATGAAAATGCACGAATATCGTGCGCGTCGATTTCTTATTAGAAAGTGTCGAGAACAGAGACAAATAAAGAAAATGCTTTTCATTACAAAACGGGGCGAAATACTTGACATTTTTAAATTGTTTTAATATAATTACAAGTAATGAAGTCTTCGCAGGGCGCAGTATGCACTTAGCGTGAGGGCTTCTTTTTTGGCCCTTGTGGAAAAGTTGGGCGGGAAAATATAAAAATTGGCTTAAAAAATATTTGACATTGCCATTCCGGTTGTGTATAATAAAAGTTGTTAAAAGGTCATATTTTAACACAAATACAAACTAATTGCGCTTAATACGCGCAGGAGAAAAAACTTATGAAAAAATCATTAATTGCAGGGGCTGGCATCGCAGCTTTAGGTCTCGCAGTAGTGCCGTTTGCAGGGGTGTTTGCGGCGGATATTACGACTATGACGGACACGATTGAAGTAACGGTTGGAGAGGCTTGTACTTTCGACACTGGCTCGCATAGCTACACCGCAGATATGCAAATTGATTCCAAACTTACCGATCCAATGCAAACAAGCATGAACGTAAAATGTAACAACACAACGGGCTATCAAGTGACCGTCACCGCTGCAACAGGACTCAACTTAAGCAGCACCGCCGGGACGACAACAGGAAACGACAGTATTCCATTCGCCACGAAAGCAGTAGCCGCAGGTACAGCCGGCTGGAACGCCTACAAAACCGTAAATACCACGACTACTTATTTCGCAACGGCAGAATCAGCCACCGCAAGCGGCGTCAGCAATATCGTCATGGAAAGCAATCAAATGACCCCGACCGAAGGCGACAATGTCGCTATCAACTACGACATCGCCACCTCGAAAAACCAGGCGCAAGGCTCCTATACAGGCTCCATTACCTATACACTTACCGCAAAAAACACTGGCACTACTACGCAATAGAGCCAGCTAAGCCCCCAAAAAACTCCCCCCAGGGAGTTTTTTGAAGTACAGCCACAAAATCCATTAATTC
>CAVDXX010000035.1:0-2709 GCA_963613175.1 bacterium
TTTATAACTATTTTATCAAAGGTTGGAGTGTCCACGATCTATTTGAGTTTGTGCATAGCTTTATGGTTTTTCGTGATAACGATCAATCTCTTAATTCCATGCTTGTTGTTATGCAAATAGTGTCTCGTTCTAGAGAGCGCTTGGTTACCGTTTCTCATATCTTTCTATTATATCATCGTTAGCATAATCCATTGACATCACAAGGGGTATTTATTCCTTTAGTTCAATGGGTGATGTATATCGCCCACCAAAACCTAAAATTGCTCAAAAAATCCCCGGGATCAGCGGGGATTTTTGTTGGTGGGATGCTTAGCTTACTCCTTATTCGGAAAAATTATCATTAGCGGATCATTTTGTCGTCTGCCAGAATAAACCTGCGCCCGTTCTAACATGTTGGGCGTGTAAACCATGATTGAGTTTTCATCCCACTGCCTTAAAAAAGTCCCCACGGTAGCTTCGCTTGAAGCGATTACTTTTGAACGTTCCAATATTTGCTCGTCGGTCCACCCAAATAGTTGATAAAATTTCTTACCTCGCTCCACAATCCGCTTCATAACTTTTTCATCCACCGGCAATGGTTCAATCGTGATCCCTTTGTATCCAATAATCTCTTTTAGTTCCGGAAAAAGTTCACTAAGTAGGCAAAAATCAATTTCTTCCGGCACATATTTTTTAAAATTTTCAATATTAGTCATCAAATCTGCCAACATTAAAATCGTTTTGTCAGGTTGTTCTAGCGCCATATCAAAAAAAATCGCTTTCGGTTTTTCACACCGAAACCCCATTTTTAGAGTTTGTTGATAAATTGTTTGTAGCGATTTAAGCCCGCTCTTAGTGGTCTTGCCAACATCATCCGTCCTAAAGCCTGCTTCGCCCTCGCCTTTTATATACGATGGACAAAATAATGAGTAAAATCGGATTGGTTTCCTGGACGTAAGTAGCTTACAAATCTTTTCGCTAGTTTTCTTATTCCGCCAACCAGTAATTTCAATGGTTTGTAAATATCTAAACCACCGCAAGGCATCATAATTTAAGTCGCTCATCTTGGCGATCATTTTTAATTCTTCGAAATACTCTTTGGCAATTTTCTCACCATTCAAAAAATCATTGACCTTTTCCGACAAATTATTCATCTCTCACCTCCGGCATTTTGGCGCCAAAAACAACATGTTTTAATTGTGACACGTTTTGTTCTTTGCAAAGTTCCCGATATTTATCGTCCCACGACAGCCGAAAAGCCTGTTTTAGTTCTAGCCCAAGTTTTTTCACCCAAGTCGCCACGATTTTCTCCGGTTCCTCAGCCGACTTTTTAGCCTCAATCTCTAGCGCCACTCCAAACGGATATTCGTCCACCGCAATTTCCACTTCCTCATTTTCAAAAATCGTACGGTAACGCTCATAACTCTCAATTGGCCCAAGATGTAACACTTTTTCGGCTAGAAAAATAAAATTTTCGATTTCATCAGGCTTAATTGTTAGTTCGACTTCCTCTTCCCGGTTAATCTCGCCCCTACGCGTTTCCGGCAACCGCCGTTTCCAGCTCAGTTTACATTTATTGTTATTTTCGCCCCGCGTTTCCCGCACACGAAATCGTCCATCAACCGATTTTTGATAAAAACTAAACTCCGGGCACGGGTGCTCATATTGCATAGTCTTTTCAAAGGTCCGCCCCGGAGAACTCAGCTCTTTAGAAGCCTGCAACTTCTGCAAAATAGTTTTTAATTTGTTATTTGAAAAATAGAATCTCACTTCGTATTCCATTATTTTGTTCCGTTTAATAGTTGATAAATTTCGAGCTCTTCCTCGATTGCGATGTTTGCGTCTGCGAATCGTAAATTATAATTCGTAAAATTCTCATCCTCGTAATCGCTATTAGAAATAACCTCATTCAAAGGATTACGCTTTATCGCCGACGACAGTTGTCTCACGAAATTCTGAATATTTTCTTTATCGCCATAAATATCCATAATTCGGTTTTCGATATTCGGGATCTTTTTAATATAAAGATTTATCCCCGGGATTTGCTTTTCGGAAACCATCGTAATCATCTCGACGTGTTTTACGTAATCGTAGGCATTATTTTCGAAAAACGATCGAAGTTTTGAAAGACTAATTTCGCATTGCATAATTTGACGGTTGTCATCGCTAAAAGTTTTCTGCTCAACATGTACTTGTCCTTTAATGAAAATTCCATCTTCAGCCTTTGTTTCTAAAACTTTACTGGTTCGAATCCTGACCGAATGACCGTCCGTTTTACCTTCAAAATAATATAAATTCTCAAGCGAAATTCTGTCAAAGACGCTAAATCCATAAATTTTCTTCAGCGCCTGGAAAATACTACTATTCACCTTGCACGAAAAATTATTTTGAATTTTAACTAAAGCCCCATCCACGATATAACGTTTCTTTTCACCGCAAATTATATTTTCAAAAACCTCCAAAAATCGTTTTTTCATTCTGACAGGGAGTTTATAAGTTTTGTCATTTTCGATTTTATCGACAATTCCAACTATCGTCGACAAAGCCCGACCATTGTATTGCCTAGTCTCAATTAGTCCAATCGCTTTTTCGATAGTTTTCTCATTAAAACTGTGTGTATTATTCAATATTTTAATCAAAAACTCAGATAAATTGTCCGCGTTAATCTCGGTTTTTTGATACTCGCTCATTTTTTCGATTTTCAGCCCTGCCTTTTTCAGTGCGTTAATC
>CAVDXX010000036.1:0-2662 GCA_963613175.1 bacterium
CCCCCTACTCCACCGTCACCGATTTCGCCAAGTTTCGCGGCTGATCAACATCAAGCCCCCTAGACGCCGCCACGTAATAAGCAAAAAGCTGCGCCACTAAATTCATCAAAATCGGCGCGAAAATCGAAAGCCCTGTTGTAATTTTTACAACACTTTCTACTTCCAAATCAAATTCCGCCTTATTCGTCACCGCAATCACGTGCCCGCCTCGCGCCAAAACTTCCTGCACGTTCGACACCGCCTTGTTGTATAATTCCCCTTCCGGTAGCAGCGCAAATTCAAAGAACCGATCGTCCACCAGCGCCAGCGGTCCGTGCTTCAACTCTCCAAATGCATACGCATTCGCATCAATATACGAAATTTCCTTCAGCTTCAACGCCGCTTCCATCGCCACCGGATACGCCGTGTCGCGCCCAAGATAAATCGCATGTTCATAATCCTTATACTTTTTCGCCATTTCTCGCACCGGCTCATTCAACTCCGTCAAAACTTTCCGAATTTCTTCCGGCAACTCCGCAATCTCTCTAATATATTCTTTCAAAACCCCACTTCTCACCCCCTTCGCCTCCGCAATCGTCAGCCCAAACATCACCATCGCAATCGCCTGCGACGTAAACGCCTTGGTCGAGGCCACCGAAATCTCCGGCCCCACGTGCACATACGTCCCGCCGTCCACTTCGCGCGCAATCGTCGAGCCAATCGCATTCACAATCCCGACCGTCTTCACCCCCTGCTTTTTAATTTCCCGCAGACACGCCAACGTGTCCGCCGTCTCCCCCGACTGCGACACCACAAGCGCCACCGAATCCTTCGGAATATACGCCCCGCGATAACGATACTCGCTCGCAATCACCACCTCCACCGTAATTTCCGGCGTAAATTGCTCGATATAATACGCTGCAAGAAGTCCCGCGTGATATGCCGTCCCGCACCCCACAATCACCAAATGTTTAATCCTCCGCAGTTCCGCCTCCGAAAGTCCCGGCCCGCCCAGTCGCACTTCGCCTCGTTTCAAATCAATCCGCCCGCGCAAAGTTTCCTTCAGCGTCTCCGGCTGTTCAATAATTTCTTTCAACAAAAAGTGATCGTAGCCATTTTTCTGAATCGCCGCGAGATTCGTCTCGATCTCCTCCACTTTTGCCGACACCGGCTCCGCGTTCAAAGTTTTAATTTCAATACTATTTTTTGTCACCGTCGCAACTTCCCCGTCGTTCAAATAAATCGCCTGTTTCGTATGACCAAGCAACGCCGACGCGTCCGATGCAATCAAAGTTTCATTATGCCCCACCCCAATCACCAGCGGCGACCCCGCTCGCGCCACCACAATTTCTTCCGGATTTTTATCCGTCATCACCGCGATGCCATAAGTCCCCTGCACCAATTTCAGCGCCTGCACCACCGCGTCCGTCAGCGAATATTTTCCGTCATGATAAAACGTATCAATCAACGCCGCCAAAACTTCCGAATCCGTCTCCGACTGAAACTCGTATTGTTTAAGCTCCGCCTTCAATTTCTTATAATTTTCGATAATCCCATTATGCACTAAATAAATATCACCAACATGATGCGGATGCGCATTCAATTCAGACGGCTCACCATGCGTCGCCCAACGTGTATGCCCAATCCCCGCTCGGTCCGTTCGCCGATTTTCAACCATTTTTGCTTCAAGATCCGAAATTTTTCCTTTAGTTTTTACCAACGTCGCCATGCCGTTTTCATCAAACGTCGCAATCCCTGCCGAATCATATCCCCGATATTCCAACCGCTTCAACCCCGACACCAAAAAATCCTGCGCCTTCTTCTCCCCCACATATCCCACAATTCCACACATAACAAAAATCTCCTATTAACATACCCATTATACCAAAAATTCATCAATAACTAAACCCAAAAATCTTGACTTTCTAAGCCGAAAGTGCTATAATTAAGTTATAGTTTTCTCTACATTTTCGAAGAAGGAGGTTCTTATGATAGAGAAATGCTTGACCTTTTTATTTAAAGGAGAGGAGATACAGTTTAAGCTCAGATATAGGGTTGACAATTGGTATAAGCCGAATTCAGCAATCAGCCGTCTCGGGATGAAAAACTCTTGGTTGGCTATTTATGACAACAGGAAATCTGCTGTCACGATTGGTAGTGCAATGCCACATTGGTACATTCCTTTCGGTGTTCTATTCGAAATGATCTATCACGGCAATTTTTTCGTCGAACTCATCGAGCAAATAACCGATGGAAGCATAAAAATTGTTAATGATGAACATCGTTGCATAACAGTCGAGCGGTTTATGCTTCTACTCACGAAGTGTCACGCGAAGTATATCAACGCTAGAATCGAGCTTTACGAGAGTCTACTCAATAGTAGATACAGACCAATCCCAGAGAAGCAAATGATTGAAGCTCTCGAAGTACTTCAAGAATTAGCAACGCTCGAAAAACTCTAATCACCGACGTAACTCCCCTCTTTAATTATTTAATCCTAGCCGATTTTGGCTAGGATTTTTCATTCTAATCATAAAATTAATAAAAAATTGGTGAGCCGGGTGGGATTCGAACCCACGACACCAGGCTTAAGAGGCCCGTGCTCTAACCAACTGAGCTACCGGCCCAACTCACCAACTCCTTTTATTATATCACAAAACACTACTTTTGAAAACTCTAAAAT
>CAVDXX010000037.1:0-1572 GCA_963613175.1 bacterium
ACCATAAGCCATTTTCAATGTTGCGACAAGATTTTATTATCCCAGTACATGCTGGACGCGACTGCAAAAAAGAGCGTAAAGATAGCGCCGCGATGAAACGAAAAACATATTTTCTCGAAAAGGAGCTATTGATCGGTGATAACACTGGCGATAATATCTCTGATCGAAACAATGAATTTAGTGAATGTTCCGTTTTATATTGGGTTTGGAAAAATGTTGATTTTTCCAAATTAGAATACATTGGTTTTTTCCAATACCGCAGACAACTAATCCTCAACGATTTTTTCGATAAATCAAGAAATAATTTCGAAAAAGAAGTTTACAAATGCATTCATTTCAAAAAAATAACTGATGATTTTTGTGACACGATAGGATTAACCGAACAAAAGATCCTAGAGCTATTGAAAGATTACGATTGCCTCATCCCGTATTCGACAAATCTAAAAGCCATGAATATATCTTCCTCATACGAAGATTGGGTTCGCAATATCTCGGGCGTCCATGTTAGCGATCTGATTGAATTAGAAGAGCTAATTAAAGAAATTCATCCAGAGATAGCCGACGATTTTGAAAAATATTTAAATTCTCCACAGAAATTAATGTACCAAATTTTCATCGTAAAACCAGAGATATTCGACGAGTACTGTCAGTGGCTTTTCGACATTCTATTTAAAATCGATAAGCGCATCGACACTTCGCTTTATTCCATAAACGGGAAAAGAACTCTCGGATATCTAGCAGAGACATTATATGGTTTTTATTTTTCAAATTTAAAACATCTTCGTAGAGTAAAGGAATTCGGTGTTTCTTTTATCGATAAGTAGGAGTTAAAAATGTCAAACAAGAAAGATATTAGTGAAATCAAAAAGAAAGCGGCAATTGTCATTCTTGCCTACGCCGATTACGAAAGTCTCGAGCTAGCACTAGCCAGCCATGCGAAATTCTCCATCAACGCCGGTGTAGACATCTATATTCTGCAAAATGGTCGCGGCACGTATGATTGTGAAAGAACTTACGCAGTCGCAAAAAGGTATCACTATTTATTCCCGAAATCTATTTTTGTGATCGATAAAATAAAACCAGATATCCCATTCAAATCTCTAAAAACCCTTTTCGGTAGCAAAAAATTTGAAAAATATGATTATATCATTAAACTTGATGATGATGTAATGGTTCTAACGGAAGATTGGGTAGATAAACTTTGCTCTTGTTTTATTGAAGGGAAAAATAGATACGGGGACCAATTTGCCTATGCGACATCTTTAGTCAATAATAATCCTTATGGTTTTAAAAAGATCATCGAAAATTCAAAAACATTGGCAGACGAATATTTTTCAAAAATAGCACGAGAACATTACGTGGGCAATTCTGGCCCAGATGACACTTTTGGGCCTCATAGGATTCTGCCGAAAGAACGTATCTATACTGGCGCTAATGGAACTATTTGGCGTTATCCGTACATCGCAAGGTGGCTTCACGAGAAAACAACCCTGGATCCAGAGAAATATATTAATTTCACATCAAAATTAGGAATCGAATCAGTAAATGAAAAAGAACGTTATTCAATTAATT
>CAVDXX010000037.1:1653-2644 GCA_963613175.1 bacterium
TTGTTTAAAATATAATAAAAAAATATTAGCAGATTTATCTATCCCGATGATTCACCTCTTTTTCTTTTCGCAAAGAGATGAATGCAAAGATATGTTAGAAAAAATTCGTGCCTATTATACTAATTTTTTAAAACTTCCTTTCCCTATTTCTATTTGCGATAACCGGCTCATCGAGATCGAGAATCGACTTCGATTTATTGAGCAGCATAATATTCCTATAATTCCAGACAAAAGAAGGAAACTTGAGTCTTGGGAAAGTAAAAAATATTGGAAAACAAGCCCTTCAACATTTGATAAAGTTTCATGGGCCGCTAAAGATACACAGACGCATTTTATTAACTCGGTCAAAAAAGTCCCTCGAAAGCTTCGAAGTTTTGTTCAACCTAAAAAAATTTGTTTAGTGCTTTACACCCATAATGACGAGGCTAACCTTCCTCGGTATTTGGAACATGTTGAACCTTATGTAGATTTTATCATCGCCCTTGATGATAATTCAACCGACGGTACAAAGAAAATTCTAGAATCCTCAAAGAAGTTGAAAGCTATCCTTAAAAAGTCGCGTAAAAACGATGGTGGTATGCAAAATAATTCAGAAGATAAATATCGTTTACTTAAAGCCGCACAGAACCTCGGTGCAGATTGGATACTAACACTTAATCCCGACGAACGTTTTGAAGAAGATTTTTTAAGATCCTTACGAAAAATCGTCGAATCGTCTGATCAGCGAACGATTTTTAGTATGCGTTTTAACGGACTTCATGAACAAACTATACGTTTTTGTCTTTTTCCGATCAACCAAAACATTCAATTTAAAAACATGGACCAAATTTCGGACAATTTCATTAAACAGAAAAATCTAGATTACAATATGTATTGTTTGCCAAAAAAATAAAAATTATTTTTCGACAGATCAAACAAATACATAAACGCCAACAAAAAAGGCCCATCCAAGGCCATAGAAATGGTGGAGCGTAGGAGATTCAAACTCCTG
>CAVDXX010000038.1:0-2580 GCA_963613175.1 bacterium
GTCCAGAAATAAATAGTTGGTCGAGGTTTATTATATTGATACCTAGGGTAAGAAAACAACGATAGAACATCTTTATATATTCTGTTTTATCGTTTTGACTTGGATCTATGAGGTATATGTCAAGCGCTTTGTGTTCTACGTTCAAATTTTCGTATTCAATGTAAGCAGGAGAAATAAATTGCATTAGACGAGCATTACGGCTATTGTTATTCGGATTAGAAAAACAAACGACGTGCGTTTCGCCGGTTTCGTCATTTTTTGTAGTTATGTATCGCCCCGTATTTCTGCTGACGTCAACTTTTTCAAAGGAGTCTGCGTGATAAATGCGTTGACATACGTCATTTAATATACGTGTTGTTAAATCCGCACGTAAATTTCTGTTTGTTGGAATTAAAAATCTAATCATTTTTTCTCCTTTTTATAGTTAGTTATCAAGATTTCCTTCCTGCCTTTTCTTGCGCTACCGTTGTATTTCATAACGTTCAAGTTATTCTTTTTAATCCAAGCGTCTAGCAGGTCATTGTGCTTTTCTTTATGATCGAGCACATTTGAGAGCATAAACTTTATGCCCATACTGTTCGCTTTGTCCAAGAAACGATATAGGCGCTTTTCGTCTTCAACATTCCACCCGTTAAACCCTCTTTTTCCGTCATTGTAGCTGCCTAAAGTTATTAAGTATGGTGGATCGCAATACAGAAAGGTTCTATCATCGAAGTATTCTCCCATCTTCTCAAAATTTCCAGAATGAATCGTAAGATTTTGCTCCTGCATCCTTCTGCAAAAACTCACTAATTTTGATAACATGGCGTCATTGAAACCAGCAGGACCAACCGGATTATTACAGTTATAAGACGAATTAAAGCGAATCTGTTGATTGAAACCGTATAATATTAAAACGTAGAGCATTTTCGAATCGCGACGCTCGAGCGGTACTGAGTTGTATTTATCTCGTAACTTCATATACTCGGTTTTTGCTCCTGGCGATAATCCATATCTTTTGACTGTACGAGTTATATATCTGACTAATTCCGATGTGTCGGAATTTTTAAAGCATTCTAGTAGTCTTGCGACCATAAAATTAAAGTCATTATATATAATCTGCTCCGCGTCTATGTTGACTCCAACGCTATAACCGCCACCAAATACGTCAATAAACCGTCCTATATTCTCATCTGGCATATTTTCTTTTATGAAATCCACTAAATCATACTTGCCACCCTGATAATTTAGTGGCGACGCATACTTAGCTTCCGAATATGGCTTTTTTTCTATGAAGAATAGGTATTCGCAATGCTCGTCTTTAGAATTAGTCTGATGGTTGCGATACTTCTTATATGGAATCTTTTTAAGGCAATAAGTTTCTTCTTTTCCGTACCTCTTTAGCGTGCTTTCTATAAACTTTTTCGACATAATTCCGTCGGAACTATAACTCAGGACAATATACTTAAAATTAGCTTTTGCGATAATAAAATCAAAGACTTGTTCAACGTCACCTTGTCGTGAAAAAGCCGAAGATGTTTCCGAAGTATTCCTAAGACCACCTTTGCCACTTATAGTAGGTGAATCATATTTTGCAATGGTTTCTAGCAAGTGATATTGTACGGAATATTGATTCTTTGTGTATGGCGGGTCTAGATATAAAATATCGCCACTTATCTCGCATATTAGTTCTTCAATTGTCTCATTGCGAACTTCACACTCGCAAATCGAGATATTATTTGACAATTCAACATGGATAAACGGCATTGGCTTAACCGCGCGCGGATCCCATTTCTTTAAGTAAGAGCCATAGACGCCAGCAATATTAGCAACTTTGGACACCGACTCAAGCAATGATGCGATAAGATAGTAATACTCTTTGTCGTTTATCTTCTCCATATTGCGCCATTCCTCTATTTTGGTTCTGATAAAATCAATTTTCTTCCCATTTTCCGATGAAAAATACATACGACCACCACTACCGCCGTCGGAGTATTCATTGTAAATAAAGCCTTCTAGACCATCTTTAATTTCGTTAAAATATTCGAACGGATCAAGTCCCAGTTTTGGGAATAATAAATTAGGAGTATTTAACTTCGCTTGTGTTATTACAAAACTATAGTATTGAACATCATTGGCGGTTATCTTAAACTTATCTTTAAAGAAATCTCCCACTGCCGCCGTTCCACTAAAAGCATCACAGAATGTAAGATTGGAGTTATCTAGAATACCTTTCTGTTTTAAAAAAATAGCAATCTCTTCAAGTAAATCAGTTTTAGCACCTATATATCTCATCTTTCTTTTATTCTATCATATCTTGTTTTTTTTCGGAAGACGAACTCGACCTTATCTCTTTAATTATAACATAAGCCATTAAGAAAAAATAAAGGAGAGGTATTATCTGTTGTTTTTCGCGTAAACTTTGTTCTAGCGGTTGGCATCGCTAGAACATAATAATATTACGTCCGAAGGTTAAACCGGGCTTGTCGCGAAGTCCTACTTCCCCGCTACAAACGCCTTAATTTTTTCAATCTCATCCCGCAGCAAAGCAGCTTTTTCGAACTCTAGGTTTGCGGCGGCGAGTTGCATTTCTGAAGACAG
>CAVDXX010000039.1:0-2488 GCA_963613175.1 bacterium
GCTTATCATACACCGGCAGCATCTGTTTCGAAGTCCCCAACGTCAGCGGGTACAACCTCGTTCCTGACCCACCTGCCAATATAATTCCTTTCATAACAACTCCTTTATTATCTTTATATTATACCACACCACCCCGATTTTATTTTTCTAATCGTCCCTCCAGTCTCTTTTCCTCCGCCAAAATCCGCTCTATCACAGATTTATCTAAATTATATTCCGCCATCAACATTTTGTGTATTTCTAAAACTTCTTCATAATGTTTCTTAGCTTTTCGCACTTTCCCTGTCGTACTATCTCTATGTACTCTAAACTTATTCAAACTTTTCCGCACATAGTTAATTTTCCCGTGCGCTAAAATTTTCGTGTAAAAATACCAATCCCCGACTTGGCTGAATTTCACCGCTTCGTCTAAATACCGTTCAAACGGGATTTTCTTATTTTTCCGAAATACCACCGCCGACACATTCGGTATCGTACACCTAACCGCCATAATCTCCTCAATTTCCCGAACTCCATCTTTCGTATAATTCTTATCGTAATGACCCGTTTTTTCCCGATCCCGCGACCACCGAAAATTTGGACAAATCATTAACCCCCACTTATTGATAATTTCCGACTCCGTATACGACAACACCACCTCCGATTTACAAAATCCCTTCATCGCCTCTTTCAAAAAATCCCGCGACGAAGAGTCATCCGCTTCCGCAATCCACACATAGTCCCCCGTAGCCAGTTCAAACCCTTTTTTCCATTGCGAAATCGCCTTTCCTGAATTTTTTCTATTCACTACCAGCTTAACTTTAAGTTTTTCATTCTCAAAGTTATATTTTTTTTCTTCTCTGTTATTTGTCGTTTTATCTTCTTTTGGCTCAATCTTATATTTTTTAAGCACCCGCAAAATCTCTTCCACGCTCCCATCCGTCGACGCGTCATCCAAAATAATCAGCTCATAAATCGGATATTTCTGCCTCAAAATCGACCGTATCCGTCCCTTCAAATATTTTTTATAATTATAGTTCGGTATCACCACCGACACTTTTTTACTTCGCAAAGAAATCATACGTATCCTCAATTTCCTTCAAAAACTCCGCCCCATAATAATGCTTCAAAGCATATTTTTGCGCTTCCTCCGCAATTTTCTTGTTCTCCTCTGGATGCGTATATAAATACTCTAACTTATCATACCACTCCCCCGGCTGCGCCAAAAATCCATTTTTCCCGTCTTTAATCGCTCGCGAAAAAGTATATGACGGAGACGCAATCGTCGTCGTTTCCACCATCGCCGCCTCGAAAAACTTCAGTTCCGATTTACAATTCGTAAAATCATTAAGCACCAGTGGCGCAATATTCACATCTACCTCTGCCATCAATCTCTGTAATTTCCGAAAATCAGTAAATGGTGAAAATTGAATTTTCCCTTGCTCTTCCATTTTCCGTGCATCTTCGTCCAGTATCATAAACCCAACAATTTTCAAAATCGCATCATCATGTTTTTTAAAAAATTTCAACACTTGCGGCAATGCCACTTTTAGATCATTTCGATGTGTATTCGACCCCGAAAAATACCCTATCACAAATTTTTCATCTTTTCTTATCTTATTTCGCACATATACTTCCGATGCCTCGACCTGTTCCTGATTTAAAGAGTTTCGAATTATTTTCACCGGTTTACCAAAACTCTCCGTCAGTTTCCCCGCCAAAAATTCATTCGTCGCAATAAAGAAATCCATTTTATCGGCAATTTCTTTTACCCCCGCGAAATATCCAACCCAATAGCTACGATTGCTATTATCACTCACCGTTTCCAAGAATAAATCTAAATATTTTTTATCGAATACTAAATCGTCAATATCTAGTCCAACTTTTATCCCCTCTTTCTTCGCCATTTCTATCAACTTTTTCATGCTTTTACTAAGTCCGGCTTCTCTACCAAAAATCAAAACATCACACTGCGGTAAAATTTCCAAAGCCTCCTTGACTTCATCTTTCAAAAAATACACCGCTTGCCATTTTTCGCTCTCTAATGTCGCCCCAAACGTATTATAACACCGGTATCGTGATGTTGAATAATCGATATTTTTCACAAAATATAGCGCAATCTTCTTACCGTCTTTCAAGGCTTGTTCAATAACCTCTTTTCTATCTTTTAACTCAACCGACCACGGCTCAACCCAACTCTGTGAACAAACTTCATTTACGCTTTTTTTTTGCATGAAACTTTCTCGCACTTCCGGATTTTTTACTAACCGATAAAACGTCCGTGGCGTCCGCACAATTTTTCCCACTCCGCTATCCGGATTAGAAATTATGTCTTTATACAATTTTGAATACTTAAATCTTGTCTTTAAAAATGTTTTTAATCTCACTCCTTCTGCAAGTAGTTTTTCTTCTCTCTCAATCGACGCGCAGAGTTCGCTCTCTAGCGCCTTAATATAATTCTCGTCTTTCTTAGCCATAATAACATTATATCATCATAACTTATTTATAC
>CAVDXX010000040.1:0-2360 GCA_963613175.1 bacterium
TTATAACACTGGGCATGATTTTGTTTATCATGATAATTTCACAATTAAAAAAGGCGATTATGCTGATTCCTCCACTGGCGATGATGACGCAAAACTCATTTCCGAAGACGAATTTACCGAAAATTCCAAAGTAAATGGCAGATTCCATTCTGATTGGCTTAGTATGATGTACCCAAGGCTAAAACTTGCCAGAAATCTATTAACTGATGATGGCGTGATTTTTATCTCAATTGACGACAATGAGCAGGCAAACTTGAAAAAAGTCTGCGACGAAGTCTTTAGCGAGGATAATTTTGTCGGGAAAATTGTCTGGCTAAAGGGCAACGCACAAAATGACGCTTCGAATATCCAAAAAAATCATGAATATATATTATGCTATTCTAAAACTTTCAGCGAATTAAAAATTGGCGAAAACAATATCAAACAAAAAAAAGTGTTTGCAGAAAAAGGTCGGTTTTACTATGAGGGTGCCGGCTTAACAACTGGAGGCGCTGGTGGAACGCTGAATAATAGGCCTAATCTTGGTTATACTATATACTACAATGAAACCACCGACGACAAAATCGCAGTCCATGATTATGATACAGAAAAAGCAAAAGTAAGCAATGATGTGTCTGTTATCTATAAAGATGATCAAGAGTTAATCATGAAAGGCTACGTGCCGATACGTGCGCCTAAAAAAGGTGCTGGACTTGGGCGCTGGACTTGGGCGCTGGATAAATTTAATAAAGAAAAAGAGAAAATAAAAATTAAAAAAACGCAGAATGGCTATTCCGTGGTTAAAAAAGAATTTATTGACGAGAAGAACGTAATTAATGCGTCCGAAGGCTTATCTACTAAAATTGCAATTCAGTCTCCGCTTAAAAGTTTTATAGACGTTTCTAGTGCACTTGGTACAAAAGAAACGACAGACCTGTTCGGCGGAAAAAAATTTTTCGAATATCCAAAAGCAGTAAATTTAATTAAAAAATATGCTAATTCCGTTTCGGATAATAATTTTACAATTCTTGACTTCTTCGCCGGTTCTGGCACTACTGGTCACGCCGTCATGGATCTCAACGCCGAAGATGGCGGTAACCGTAAATATATTCTCGTTCAACTGGACGAAAAAACCGACGAAAAATCTGAAGCCAAAAAAGCTGGTTATGATACCATCGATCAAATCACCGCCGAACGTTTGCGTCGTGCTGGCGATAAAATCCGGAAAGAGCATCCGGAAGCTGAAATTGACACGGGCTTTCGTGTGTTTCGCATTGACGACAGTAACGAAAAAGACGACATTCGTAAGCCTCTCGGCGAAATAAAACAGTCCGACTTATTTAACGCAATAGACAACATTAAAAAAGACCGCACTCCGCTCGATCTGTTGTATGGAGTGATTTTACATTCTGCGCTTCCATTAGATCTTAAACTCGAAACGCGCAAGATTGGTGACAATACGGTTTATCTATATGGCTATCTCGACGAAGGTATGGGCCTCGTCGCATGTTTTGACGATGTAGTCCCAGATGAAACGATCCAAGAAATCGCTAAACTTAGACCACTAACTGCGGCGTTCAAAGATTCAACCTTTGAAGACTCCGCTGCAAAAATTAATCTTTCTGAGCATTTCCGAGTTTTATCATCTGATACAAAAATTAAAGTATTATAGGGGGCAATTATGAAACTTAGATTTAAACACCAAAAATTCCAAGAGGATGCCGTAAAAGCGACTTGTGATGTTTTTACGGGGCAGGTCAACTCTACGCATCGTTTTCTTGCTGACCAAGGAAACGTTAGTGGTTGGTATGCTGAGCATATTAAAAATATTGGGTTTGGCAATGCTGATATTTCGCTTCAAGATGCACAACTGATTAAAAATTTACACGAAGTCCAAGGGCAGCAAAATATTGCTAGAAATTCTAAAATCGAAAGATTGAATGGTCGGCCTGTGTTTACAATCGAAATGGAAACTGGGACGGGAAAAACTTATACTTATATTAAAACTATGTATGAGCTCAACAAACGTTATGGTTGGTGTAAGTTTATTGTCGTAGTGCCGAGCATTGCGATTCGCGAAGGTGTTTATAAAAGTTTTCAGACAACTGCGGAGCATTTTGCTGAAGATTATGGCAAAAAAATTCGTTTTTTCATCTATAATTCGTCAAAGTTGAATGAACTTGAGCAATTTTCCGAAGATCCGAACATTAATGTGATGATTATCAATACACAAGCATTTAATGCTCGCGGAAAAGATGCGCGACGGATTTATATGCAACTCGATTCGTTCCAATCGCGTTGCCCGATCGATGTGATTGCAGCGACAAAACCGATTATGATTATCGACGAGCCACAGAGCGTGCTCGGGACGGACAAGAACA
>CAVDXX010000041.1:0-2303 GCA_963613175.1 bacterium
TTCGATGGGTGGAACGAGCGCAACGATGAACTCGAGTACTACCCCGACCGGAGCGGTAATGTCTGCACGACTGCGTCAGTTCCCGAACAACTTTGTCTTCTCGGGCTACTGGTACTCGAGTTCAGCGAACTATCGCGGCACGTACGGGTACTACTGGTCGTCTACGGCGGGCTATTCCAGCAGCGCGTACAGACTGTACCTCGGTAGCTCCAGTGTCCACCCGGGGACGAGCAACTACGATAAGTACTACGGGGACTCCGTACGCTGTGTGGCAGGTTCTTAGTAGCCGCTCTTAGCCGCTCTTAGCTGGTCTTAGTTACTCTTCGTTGTCTGTTATTGGTTCCGGTATTCCCCCTATTTCAGGAATCGCCGCCGTTAGATTAGGCGCCTTTATGGTGCCTAGTCAAGGCGTGCGAGGCCCTGAAATTGACCTCGGAACGAAAAGATGTTATAAAAAAGTAAAGAAGAAAAGGAAAGTAAAAAATGAGTTCAAATTCAAAATCGAATCAGAAAACAAAACGAAAAACTAAAAAAGAAAAAGAGCTGGATGAGATCGCGCAAACGATCGAACTCCAGCAAGTGTTGTTCGAATCCGAGTACAAAGACGAGAATGCTGAACGACGTAAAATTGAAGAAGATGTAATAAAAAAGTATTATGACACGAAAACTGTGGTGATGAAATTGGAAGAGAAAAATAATGTGCGAGTTTATGCCTTTCCGTCGTTGAACGGAAAGGATGATGAGTGGTATAAAATCGGTGGGAAATCGGCGTTGTACTACAAATACTTTTTAGGACCGAGAATGGGGCGAAAAAGTGTAAAAATCCGCAAGGATACGGATGCGCGAGTTCGGTTCAGACATGGGACTTCGTCGGTACACTTCGGGGATAAATTCATCGAAGCGGCGGCGAAGGTCGGGTATAAAGCCATGCGAACGAAGATGGGGATTATCGTGGTGGATTTGGAAAAGCCGTTTTCGGTACAGGAAATTAAGGCTATGGCGGAGACGGAAAAAGAAGACGGAGAAAAATTACAGTTGATGCTCGAGCCGAAGGAAAATATGCCGAGTTTGTATGCGAAAATACGCGAATTGGCGGTCGTGATAACGCCGAAAATCCAAAAGATGAATGTGGTGTATCGCGAAGTGTATGGGAATAATTTTTTGAAAATCACGGCGGATTTATTTCAGATTTATTTTCGGGTGGCGAACGGACGAGAAGATAAAGAAACCGGTAAAAATTTACTTTTGAAAAAAGTGGATGATATGACAGGGATGATTGCGCTAGTTGATGAGATTGAATTGTTCGATCAGGTAACGCGGACAAGGTTCGGAGATCGTGTGGTGGATCTTCGGCTAGCGATTAAAAATAATTTTCCAGAGGAAAAAGATGGGGACGAATCTAAAAAAGAAAATTAATTTGGAAAAAGACCAGAAGAAGTGGCTGAAAGAAATTGAAAATCGGATTCAGCTGGGGCTTTATAATGCGTATGTCGAGGCGCGTTCGGGTGGGAAGCGCAAAACGCAGGACGAGCATAAGTTCGAATTGAACGCGGATTATAATTTGAAAGTTTTGAGAAAAAAGATTTTAGATCGGACTTATCGGCCCGGGAGGAGTCGGGCGCATATCATTTATAATCCGGTAATTCGGGAGATTTTTGCGGCGAGTTTTTCGGACCGGATTATCCATCATTTTATTTTTGATTTTGTTTATGATTGGTGGGATAGGCATTTTATCGAGGACTCGTATTCGTGTCGGATCGGAAAGGGGACGAAATATGGAGTCGAGCGGTTGGATTATCATATTCGGTCGGCGTCGCAGAATTATAAGAAAAAAGTTTGGGTTTTAAAATTGGATATTCAGGGGTATTTTATGAGTTTGCCGCGGAAAAAGTTATATGAGCGGGCGATTTGGGGGTTAGAGCAACAATTTCATGGCAAGACATCGTCACTAGAGTTTCGGGTGTTGAAATTTTTGTGGCGAGTGATTATTTTAGACAATCCGACAAAAGGGGCGGTGAAAGTCGGAGATTTAAGGGCTTGGCAGAAAATTCCGGCGAGTAAAAGTTTGTTTTGCCAGACAAAAGGGATCGGGATTGTGATCGGAAATTTAACGTCGCAACTACTATCGAATATTTATCTTGATCAGCTCGATCGGTTTGTAAAATTTAGATTAGGGTATAAACATTATGGGCGATATGTGGATGATTTTTTTATTGTGGCGACAGAGGACCAACTGCCGCAACTGAAAAAAGATGTGTTGGCGATTGAAAAATATCTGAAAACTTTAGGGTTGACCCTACATC
>CAVDXX010000042.1:0-743 GCA_963613175.1 bacterium
AGTGCGACGATCAGCTCAGACGACACCATAGGATTCTTGCTGAACTTTTTGTACAACTCACGAGCTTTCAGCATAAAAGTATTGTCAGAACGATGCCAGTACTGATGGGAAAGAGATCCGTCATTCATCCGAATAAGTCCATCCAAATGATTGTCGAGGGCCTTGAAAAGTTCATCAGTCGGGTAAATCGAAGGAATCATCTTAATTTTCTCCTTTATTAGAGGTCTTTGTTTTCGAACTCACTCAAGCTCGCTTACATTTATAATATAACGGATTTTCTTGTTTTTTACACTTGTTTTTAGAAAAATGCTAGAAATTTTTTGGAGAGTCCAATCGGGGGGTTATATTATTAAGGAAATCCCAGACAAACGCATTACAGGAGGCGCTACGCTTCCATTTTTTTCAATGGCTTGGTGCAAATCTTCAAAAATCTCGTTATATTAAAAATGTAGAGAAAATCAAGCCATAGATTTTTAAGAGGTAAATTACAATGAAAAATAACGAAGAAAAGAAAAGCGGTTCCTATGTATCCACGGAGACTGCAACTTTGATTCTCATGTTGTGGGTTCTGGTCGCATTCATGAGTTGTAGTCGAACAGCAGAGGCGAGGCCCCATGATCGAGGGCCTGGTGGTCCTCCCCCTAGACATGAGATGACTAGACATGGCGGACCTCCTCCTTCGAGAAGACACCATCATGACGGTCCGAGTCGAGGGAGACAAAATGCAGAGCTGATTATCGGGA
>CAVDXX010000042.1:865-2264 GCA_963613175.1 bacterium
TCTTATGTTAAGATTCAAATACCGGCAGTTTTGTGGAGATAGTTAATGAAATGTTCAGCAATCATTACTAAGAGGAGATACAATAAGGAGATACGAAATCCAAACAAGGAATTCGCTAGACAGCTCAGGATTCAAGGGACCAGCATTGTGGATGTTTTGCATCAGGCGGCAGTTTTTGTTTCCAAGGATTCTGGAAAGGATTGTACTTTTTTTGATAACTCCACACCGGACCAGACAGAATTCCTCGTTTTTCATGATTTTAAGACCCAAGAATTAAAAAAGTGGATAAATTTTGAAATTCAGTCATCAGGAGAAGAATATTCGGTTATATTATATAACGAAGCAGGAATGAAGATTCCGTCTAAAACAGAAGAAATCAAGAAAATAGTAGAGGTACTAGGAATATGTCACATAAACTAATTCTAAAGAGATACGAGTACAAACCAGTCTATGTTTCTGATCCGGAGGAGTGGTCAATGGATATAGAGACAATTGAGACTACTTATTTGGAGAATGAGTATTCTACGTTTTTCGAGGCAGTTTCTATTGGCGAAGATATCCTCAAGAAGATTACTGGAAAGGGAATGAAGTATTTTGATGGCGAGCATGAAATGATTTCCGAGGTCAGAGATACTTATTTTGATACGGATGAGACGGATAGCGAGAAGTTGATTAAGCTCTTCAAGGAAGGTGCGATACGCAAGTCGATGATCGAGTTCCATATTGAGATTGAGGAGGTTGCGTAAAAAATGGTTTCTGATTTGATTGCGCAGCTGAAGATTCTCCTTAATACGTCTCGTCAGATGAAGGAGTCTTTGCGCCAGATTGCTACTGCGGAGAAGTCACTTGATCCAGTTTTGAGACATGATATTTTGCATCATTGCATGTTGCAGGATCAGATTCCAGAGCAGTATACTGATGAGAGCGAGAATGACTACAAGATCCGACTCTTGCAGATTAGACGTCGTCTTGATGAATCGAATCGTCTCGCTGGATGCGTGTTAATGATGTTCGAAATGATAAATAACGGAAAGAAAATTTAATTCAATGATCCCTTCATCTAATGGTTAGGATACAAGGTTTTCATCCTTGAAATATGGGTTCAATTCCCGTAGGGATTGCCAATTTTTTGAAAAAACAATAAATAATCTTAAGTTTACGTAAACTTAATTAAATTTAAACTAAGGTAAAAACAAATGTCAAGAGGACCAATTGCTGATAGACTTTATGATATCCTGAATTCTGATGACGAGGCCGCGAAGAAGCTCGGCGAGTATGCTATTGTTTGGCATAGCGAGTCCGAGAACGAGAAGTTCCTCGATGATTTCCTCAGAGATTTCCCAGAGTATGATTTCGACGAAAGAGAGACCGAGGATTATAACGACGACCAGTATAACGA
>CAVDXX010000043.1:0-975 GCA_963613175.1 bacterium
CATAAACATTTTGAACCCACCAAATAATTGCCGCGGTCGGAATCCCAAAGGTAGCGTTAGCTAAATCATAAAAAACATTACTCCCCAGTAGCCCTAGGCCCTTACAAGCTCTAAGAGGCTAGCGTATGAGTTACAGACTCCGTAAATACAATCGCCGTTACTAATTTTCGCAAAATGCTTTTTCGCACATTCAATTTTCGCTTTCTCAACCCCCTTAACGCCAACGTCTAGCTCCCCCTCATTCACGCCTTTCGTTTCAGCTACAAAATAGATATGTTTCACACCAACTTCATCACGAAACGCAATCGCCCAATCTGGGTTATAATGCCCCATCGGCGTATCAATATAAAACTTTTTCGGCAATTTTACATACACCTCAACCGCATCACTTTTATCAAGCTCCCCAGCAAAATCCTTCTCAATATCCGAATCATAACGCAGTTTATCATATAAATGGTGGTTCGGCGTATCAATAAGGTTCCAACCGTATTCGCCAGTTATTTCGCCATTAATGAAAATCTCGCCACCATCCCACTTTTCATTCAATTTATCATATTCGATATGTTCAACCACAGTCGAGGCTTTTTGCTCATTAATTAGCTGAATCGCATTATGAATAAACTCTTCGGGATTTGTCTTAAACTTATCAAACGTCCCCGGCTCAATCCCAGTAAGAATTTTGGCAATCGTCCCGCGGGTCAAGCTCGTTCCACCGTCATTTTGCGACTTCGAAAGTTCAGAAATAAGATCATATTTTACGACATCGTTTGTAAGTTCAGAAATTGCAATTGGCGTGCCTATTCTCTCCTTCCACATTTCAACCTCGTCCTTTCCAACAGTTCTCAATATTCCCTTCGTAATAATCACTTCGGTCTTCGTCACGCGCATATTCTTATTCAAGGCATCGATACAACGCTTTATCAGCTCCTCTTCATCAAAATTCACGGTGTAATAAGTTTTTTCGTTAATCTGCTC
>CAVDXX010000043.1:985-2249 GCA_963613175.1 bacterium
GAGCGGCGCGCATTCGTAATCAGCTGGCCACGTTTCGGATCATAAACAGATTCGAGAATGCTTTCAATATTCTCGGCAAATGGAGCATACAAGTCACCAACGGCTTCGCGAACTTGCTGAATTTTTTGCTCCTCATTTAGCGCATGATAAACGTCAGTTAATTGCTTTGTATTACGATCAACTAATCCAGCAATGACTAAACCAGTGAATATATCTCCCGCAGCGGCATCGTCGATAGTAAAAGTCTTTGCACCACTAGTATCTTGCACAATCTTGCCATTAAACAGCGAAGCTGAAGCGTCTTTTGGACGTTTAGCAATAATCTCATTAAATTCACTCTGTAAACTGTTCGCGAAACTTTCATAACTTTCGTTTGCAATCACCGTTAAAATATTCGTATCATGAACTAAATTTTCACCGAGAATTTCCGCATCTTGGCGAATACCGTCTTGATCCACGCAAAGACGCAAGCCGCGACCAATCTCTTGTCGTTTCTTAATTTCCGCATCGGACTCGCGCAAGGTGCAGATCTGAAACACATTTGGGTTGTCCCAACCTTCACGCAACGCGGAGTGCGAGAAAATAAAGCGCACCGGCTCCTTAAAGTCCAATAATCGTTCTTTATTTTTCATAATCAAATCATAAGCCGAAACGTCATCAGAACCGCCGCCCCTGTTTTCTTTACTATTAATCGCATGGCCTTTTTTATCAATCGAAAAATAACCAGCATGAATTTCGGACGGCATAAACTTTTCGAGATATTCCCGAAAATCAGCATCTTCTTCGAATTGGAGCTGCTGATCTAAGTAAATATCAACCGCTTTAGCAAATTCATCCTCGAAAATCTCCGCATAAGTCCCTTTTTTCTCGCCGTCATCATCATAATATTTATATTTAGCAACCTCATCAATAAAGAACAGCGATAAAACTTTAATTCCTTTTTTATAAAGTTTTCGCTCGGTTTCTAGATGCGACATAATCGTTTCGCGAATTTGTATCCGACGCAAATCGTCAGCGTTAGTCTCGCCAATAACTTCGCCTTCATGAATCCGAATACCATTCACGAAATCGACATAGCCCTCTTCATCGCGCGCATTAATCTCAGAAATTTTATATCCATCATGATAAGCCTCTAGCTCGCCAGAATGAACATATATATCATCACCTAGCACCAAAGTCTTAGTTCTGCGAGAAATACCACTACCGGTTTTAGCATCAAATTCAAACGCCACCGTTGCGGTTGGCCGTTTATTTGGGTAAGTAT
>CAVDXX010000044.1:0-2167 GCA_963613175.1 bacterium
GTCTAACTTTCGGAAAAACTTTTATTTTCATGCTCGTGGGCTCAATTTTATTAGAAATTTTTCTCTGTGTTATTATTTTTATCTCTAAACAAAAAGCTTGGAAAATTGAAAAAGTTTTTCTTTTATTCGGGCTCGTTATCGGTATAGTTTATGTTTTTGCCATTCCGGTTGGTCGTGCTCCCGATGAAGTATCGCATTTTACTCGCGTTTATGAGCTTAGTAATGGTCATTTTATCTCGGACATCGATGACAACGGCACTATCGGGAGCGTTGAAGCCTCCAATATTGAACTTATCCGAGATTTTAAAGAAAACAATGTCACCTACGCTGATATTTTTGAAAATCTCGACTTATATCCTGACGAGTCAAACCAAACTTTCATAGAAACTTCAGCTTACAGCTATAGCATCGTCAGTTATTTTCCGCATGTTATCGGCATGTCGCTGGGTAAACTTCTCCATTTACCGCTTCTAGCTACGATTTATTTTGCGAAAATATTTAATCTCGTCGCCTGTATAGCTATATTATATTTCAGTATAAAATACATTCCTTTCTTAAAAAATTTCCTTTTCCTTGTCGCCTTCTTCCCTATCACTATGCAAGCAATGTCATCGCTATCGCCCGATGGTCTGCTCATCGCCACTTCATTCGCATTAATTAGTTTTGTGCTTTATTTGATCTATGGGACCAAAGAACTTTTCTCAAAAAAACATTTCCTTCTCATGTTTACAATTTGCTTTTTCTCATCTATGTGCAAAATCGCCTATGCCCCGCTTTGTCTCTTACTTTTCGCGATTCCCAAAGAGCGTTTCGGTTCCGCTAAGAAAAAGATCGCCATCATCATCGGCACAGGAGCGATCATCTTTACCTTCCTGCTTGTTTGGCTCTTAGTTGCGCCTTCGCTCCAAAATCAGACCAATCAAGCCGCCCAAATCGGATTAATCCTCTCTAATCCTCTTAAATATTCCGCAATTATTCTCAACTCAATCAACACCAACATTTATATGTATCTATCTAATTTCCTAGGCGGATATCTCGAATGGTTTAACGTACTTTTATCTCCATTATATATAATTTCAGCATTCACAATTTTCGTTTTATTATATACAAAAGAAAAACAACAAAAAACAACCGTCACAAAAAGTTTGAAATACCTTGCTGTCGCTATCTTTACTATCATAACTATACTTATTTTCACTACTATGTTTATCACTTGGACTAAAGCCGGAGAGTTAGTCATTGACGGAGTACAAGGTCGTTATTTCTTACCACTTACTCTTCTTATCCCTATCATTTTTCTCCCAACCGAAGAATCTCCCAAAAAAGTCACAAAAATCACACCATCTCAAAATTATTATCTATACGGTTTCATTGTTTTCGAAAGCATTTACGCAATCACCGCCATCGCCTGTACTCATCTATAAAATATGATATAATATAACCATGAATCTAAAATCCATAGTTATCATTCCCGCCTACAACGAAGAAAAATCGATACAAAAGACTATCGAAACCGTCATTTCTTCTGGCTTTGACTATATCGTCATCAATGACGGCTCTTCCGACCAAACTGCCAAAATTCTCGACGATAATAACTACCGCCATATCGACCTAATTTATAATCTCGGCATCGGCGGCGCTGTTCAAACTGGCTATAAATATGCTCACGACAATAATTACGACATTGCCATCCAATTCGACGCCGACGGCCAACATGATATTTCTTATCTCGAAAAACTTATCGAACCCATTAAAAACAACCAAGCCGACCTTGTCATCGGCTCCTGTTTTGTCGACAAATCCCTCAAAAATCAACGCTCTTCCAAAATCCGTCGTTTCGGCATTCATTTCCTCTCCAATGTTATTAAACTTTTTTCCGGCAAACGTATTCACGACCCCACTTCCGGATTCCGCGCCGCCAATAAAAAAGTCATCGAACTTTTCGCCGACAACTACCCTCAAGAATATCCCGAACCAGTCTCTAATTTTGAACTATTAAAATTTTCTCATCTCAAAGTTAAAGAAGTTCCCGTTAAAATGAAAAAACGTGAAGCCGGACATTCGAGCATCGGCTCTTGGAAAAGTGTCTATGCTGCCATCAATGTACTTTTATCGATCATAATATTAAACCTCGGGAGAAAAAATGACTAATTTACGAATCGAAATG
>CAVDXX010000045.1:0-355 GCA_963613175.1 bacterium
GTAATCAATCCACCATTTTTCCAACCCCACCACATCCCCCGACATTTATTCCGAATATTTTCATCAATCGGATATTTGTTTGTTTTTTCCCGATTCTCATGCGCATGCACCAAAACCAAATTATTAGTTATACTATCATCTTTCACCTTCGATTGCGGATAAATATGATCAATATCGCAATAATCGTGATTATTTAATTCTTCAATATCAATCCGCTCCCCACAGTACGCGCATTTTCCTTGTTGTGCAAAATACAAATACAACTTTCTTTGCTGCAAATCTCGTTCTTCGTATCCTTCGAGTTTATTCAAAAGCTCTCGGCTTTCCGCACTTTTCGCTATCGTTTTATATTTAT
>CAVDXX010000045.1:365-1042 GCA_963613175.1 bacterium
CCAAATTGTCCGTTTCACCGCCGGCGAGCAATATAGATTTTTCACATCTTGATAAGTAATTTTCGTATTTTCATTTTTTCTCGGCCGATTAAATTCGTCCACCGCATCTCGAAACCCCGCCGCAAGCAATTCCATCAAATTCATATTCGTTTCAAATAGCGCGTCGAGAATCGTCATTTCAACCCCATTTATTTTCGCCCGAATCCCCAATAAGAAATTCTCCGAAAAGTTTCCCCAATCTTTCAACGACAATTTAGAAAGTTTCTTCGCTTGTTTCTCATCACAGCCAAGCACCTCTTCTATTTTCTGTACCAACATTTTCGGCTCATTATTCAAAATCGTAATCAGATTCACCACTTCTTCTAATTTTTGATGCGAATATTTTTTAGCATAATCTTCACCTAAAATCCGCGCAAATTGCAAATGCGTCGATATTTTCGGCAAAAATTTCGTTTCACTTGTTCCTGACAATATATCTTCTTCACACAAAATCCCACAATTTTTCAAATATTTATTCAACGATTTCAAAGTGATATTCCCATTCCCAAGTTCATTCTCAAGAAACACTTCTCTAAAAATTCGTTTCTTAATTTCTACGTCTTCAATTCGCTTTCCGTTAATTTTCAAATTGTTAATCTCATTTAAGACCATATATTTTTGGTACGAAAGCGATGCTT
>CAVDXX010000045.1:1052-2159 GCA_963613175.1 bacterium
AAATATGAACACTCGTTCGTCATGCGCCGAATAAAATTATCCGCTCTCTTGCCCAAATTAACCAATTTTTTATAATTCCACGGATACACCAATTCTGTGATTTCTTCATCCGCCCAAGAAAATTCACTTTTTCCGCCTTCAACCGACCGACCTTTCGTATCGGTTTTACCTTTCACTAACGGTCCACAATAATACGGAATCCGAAAATCATGCAACCGCTCAATCTTTAAAGCCAACGTATTATAAGTTTCGTCTTCAGATGGCTCAACCTCGCCAAAAACTGGATAATCTTTTATCAATCGTTCTAAGATTTCTTTCAATTCATTATGATGTAATTGTTGCGGAATTGTCCCCTTCGCTTGACCACGTTGTTTCGGCAAAAGTTCTCCTCGGCCCGCCCGTTCAATCAAATCCTGTACCACTTTATTATTTACTTCCGGATGTTTTTCGGCTAAAATATTCAACGCTTTCAAAATTTCCTTATTTATCTCTTCCTGCCCTAAACTTCCGCCAAAAGTTTTCCGACGCCCACTTTTATCTTCTGTATAAGCCTTCCGAATATAAGCATTATAATTCACGGTATCATTTTTCGCCCTAAAAATCGGGTCGAATAACTCCGGATAAGGCTTCAAAACTTCTTTCAAGTCCTTCAAATCTTTCTTATGTTGTTCGTAATTTCTCACCATCGCCGCCGAAATTGTCGAAGAATTCCCAAGCAACACCGACAGAATTCCATAATCATAAACTTTTTTCGCCGCCAATATCAAATCAAACATTTCTGAATCATCTAACGCTTCCTCAATCTCCGGCATTTTCTCTTCAAAATTACCATCGCCAAACGAATAAGTATAATCCGCTTCTTTTGAGACTTCGTCGTTAAAAATTCCCGGTAAACTAACTTTTGACCCAACCAAAAGTCCGGCAAAATTCAGTCTTCGTTTTGCTAAATTCTTATCTCGTTCCTCATCTTCCATAAAAATCAGTTCCGCCAACATCTTCTTTCGGTCCGAAAGCCCCAACTTCTTACCTTCACTATCTCGTTTCTTGCCTTCGATAATTTCTTTTGCTGACTCCGGCACGTCATCAACCATTCCTAAATCAAAATTG
>CAVDXX010000046.1:0-2152 GCA_963613175.1 bacterium
GCGACAATCGCATCAAAAATATTCCAGAAAGCGCCCTGATCATCGCCGCCTCTTTTGAAAAGGTTTTCGCGACCACCGAGAGATTTCCATACTTCTAAAATAGAATTTCTAAAATCGCCAGATTCAGCAAACACCTCGTATAAAGCATTCGCTAAATCGGTCCATAACTCAATTGCCTCGTCCTTGTCGCCAAAGATAAGTTCGGAGGTCGTCATCCATTTTGACGCGACAGCATCTTTAACCGAATTCAATGCGTCCGAGAAGGTTCTCGCCTCTTGAGCAGCTTTAAATGCTTTAACACCGAACTCATCCAACGTGTCTCCGTATTTTGCGAGAACCTCGCTAGCAGTAAGGCCTTCTTTTTGAGCAATGGCGTAAATCTCATCAGTCGCATCGGAGTATTTCTTCAATGTTGTGGTGAGAACTTCGCTGGTGAACCAACCTTCACTTAACTCTTCTGTAAATTGGTTTTGGGTAAACTTTTTGCCACTCTTGGTAACATATTTGTCACCTTCTTTGGTAAGTTGCCCCAAAGAGACCGCCGTTTCGAGAACATTTTTTCGCATCTCGGCGGTATCCATGTTGGCGTTCTGGATAGATTTCCAGTCAATCAACTGAATCTTGCCTTTACCCATTGCCTGGGAAAGCTGATACATTGCGCGAGAGGCGGTTGTTGCATTCTGACCAGACAAAGCTGCCCAAGTTGCAATGCCCTCCATGGCTTTCGCTGAAACGTCAAGATCCAGACCGGCGGCAGTGAACTTACCAATGTTGTCAATCATGTCGGTAAACGAGTAAGAGGTCTCGTCTGTAAACCACATCAATCGATCCATTAGATCATTTACCGTAGCCAATTTCTCAATAGAATCCGTTAATTCTTGCCCACTAACTTTTAGAGTCTGCGCCATCAAAGTAGCGACCGACGTAGTCTTTTGACCAAATTTGGCCCAGCCGGTAGCAATATTATCAATCGATAATGATTTGACTAGCTGAATTCCAAGATTAACAATTCTATTAGTAATGTTCGAGATGACTGAAGCGACAACCATCTCCATCTTGCTAATTTTAACAGTGACTTGATCGATGCTATTGGAAACACCATCGAAGTTCAAACTTGACTTTAATGTATTGAGTGATTCAGTACTTTGTTTAACATTCTTTTCAAATTTCTTGTTATCAAAGTCCATCTGAACTACACGTTTATCAACGTCGCTCATAAGTTCTTTAACTCCTCCCAGGTTTCCTTCATAATATCGTCATAGATTTCCTTAGTTACTTTATCTAAGTATTTTTTACCTTGAATCCAACGGCCATCTACGGTTGCGTGGCCCGCGTCTAATATAATGGCAATGTTCACGCCGTTCTTTACATTACTATTTGTAAAATAAAGTGACACACCTTTATTGCCATTTTGACGAATCTCAGACCCCCAAGAATTTGCAGTAATGTTTGAATCTTTTGGGGTAGCCGCTTTAAGTTTGTCTATGGCTTTTTCGGCAAGTTGCTGTAATTTTTCGATACTAGTTATTGTAAGGGCGGCGCGAAAGTATTTATACGTTCTATCGTAATTTCCTTTCGTTTTTACTTTAATTGCCATGGGCGCTATCCTTTGCTGTGCGATTTAGCACGACGAGCGGCATTAAGAGCCGCGTTCTGAGATAGGATGTCTCGTTTCGACATCTTTCCATTTTTGCCTTGTTGCCCTTCTTTAACTTTACATATTCTTATCAACGTTAATAATCTATTCAAATGCCATCTCTGACATTCAAATGGTATTTGAAAAGATACCATCCAGTAGTACACAAGTTCGCTCGTAACCTGTTCAGCATTTCGTGACGGACGCTGCGGAGCGCCATTTGGAGTTCTCTCATTAAACCAAGTCGCCGTCTGCGAATCGCTTATATAGTCGTTAATTTGCTTGAGCTCGTTTTCACCAAGCACATTATACACGGCGGGGTCCACGTTTTGTGTGATCGTCATGCACTTGATGTAATAAAGAATTTCTTCTTGTGACTTGTTATTATTCCCAATGAATGGTTTATGATACTTTGCTTCCCACTTAGAAAGGGAGACCAGAGAATGCTCTAGGCAAAGTTTTTGCTCTTTTGTTTGCACGAATTCTTGCGCAGATTCATTCCACGCTTCCTTGGCA
>CAVDXX010000047.1:0-2085 GCA_963613175.1 bacterium
GGACAGCAATTATAACTCCTTTTTAGATTATAATGAAGATGGCGAAGTTAATTTCATGGATGTTTATCATTTAGGATGCTTCGTCAGTTTAGATCTTCGTGAAGACTTAACCAAGGATATTGGTAATTATGTAGTTTATTTGCCAATTAAAGATAAAGATTCATACTTGAAAGAACATCCGTTTACCATAGAAGACCTGGAAGAATATACTACTGCTTCTGATGAAAAACGAACTAAGGCATTGGAAAATCTCCTCAAGGCCGATCTGGATTTCGACAAGAACGGAGTAGTTGATCTAGATGATTATAACTATTTCAGAAATTACTACATAAATCGGATGTGGTACAAATACGAGTTTCGACACGACACTCTTGATAAAGTATACTACTTTAAATTATTCTAAAGATGAAGATGAAGATGCAACAGTAGCTGGACTACTTTATTTTTATACTCATGGATATTCACCAAATGACCCTCGATTGCCGATCTGGTCAAGCAAAGTAACCGCGAGTGATTTAAAGGAGTTCGCTCCCACCGCCACGGATATCGACCTCCAGAACGCCCTGAAGACCCTCCAGACGGCGGGCGATACACTGGACTTCGACAACAATGGCGAGATCAACATGAATGACGCCATGTATCTCCGAAATTATATTATTGCGATCATTAACAATCGTAATGCTGATTATCTTGAGACCGCTAAAAGTTCTTTGATTAAAAGCAATTTAAATGGTACTTTGGATTTTGACGAAGATGGAGATATTGACTTTGACGACGTCATGTATGTCTATAATTTTATTAAAAAGTACCCTCAGAAAAATTCTCTCTGGTCAGAAATAACGTATAAGACTTTGGCATTCATAGAGAACGACTATGACCACTACGGCGAACCTTTTGCGGAAGGCCAGTATCGTTATGTAGAGGCCGCAGTCGCTTTGAAGAATTTTAAAGAAACTGCTAAAAAAGAATTCCCGTATGTCGTCATAATTAATGACCCCGCGACGAATATTTTTTCAAAAAGTTCATTATTCACATTGGATTTTGATAAAGATGGCGACGTCGATCGAGCGGATCTGCGGTTATTTTTATAATTTTGTAGGAGCCGATCTGCCGAGCAAGAGCAAGGAATGGTGGACTACGAAAGAGTTGGGCGCGACAGAGCAGCTTGTTTTGTTTAGCGGAGAAAACGACATAACTGAAGAAAAATTAGAAACAGTAATCAAGACTTTTGAAGATATAATATACAAGCGTAGTTTTTTGCAATACTTGGATTTTGACGAAAATGGCATCGTCGATATGAATGACGTATGGTATTGGTATTATCTTGAATTTTTCAATTATCCTGGATATTATGACGACTGGTTCAGAGATATATCTGTGTATCTTATTCCGAACACGACTAGCGACAAGGTCGAAACTGCTTTGACTAATTTGTATAATTATTTGACTCCTCATAAATTTACTGAAGAAGAAATTGCCAGTTTTAAAACTGGGCAGAATCCGTTTTATGACAAGAATTTGACGCAGCCGACCATTGATTTTGACGACGATGGATTTTTGGATTGGAAAGTCGAGATTCCTTATATAGAAAAATATGTCGCTTTAATGAACGACCTCAGAGCAAGTCTGCCGGAAGGAACAACAGATAAACAGATCGATGCATACCTCGAATCGATTTTGTATCCAGATGAAGAAACATCCGTGACCGCCGATTATGACAATAATGGAGAGGTAGACCTCAACGACGTCATGTATCTGAAAGCAGTCGTCAACTGGCTAGAGACTTATGGATCGAGCTTGGAGACCTACGATAACAATTGTTTTTCTGTAGATGACTTAACAATTGAAGGAGAGGGGACTGGAACTGAACCGACGAACGAAGAATTAACTCATGCATATTTGAATTTAAAGATGTGCTGGTACCGTCTCCTTGCGTATGTCGAACAACCGGCACCGGGCAAAATAACAGATTACCTGGTAGATATTGATGGAGACCACCAGATAACGAAAATCGACGCGATTCTCTTAGAACTTTCTACCGATAATGTCATGAGGGATATTAGGAGGATCGAAAAGTCCTCTTTG
>CAVDXX010000048.1:0-593 GCA_963613175.1 bacterium
CTCTAGAAAGCATATTGAAAAATACTATAATGAAACGAATCTTGGGACATTCCCAGAAAGATTGACGCCGAAAAGTTTTCGTCCAGATTTGACGGACCTTGAAAAAATTGATTTTAATATTCTGTTTAAATACATCGACAGATTAAACCTTCAAATCTACACTCCGCTTAAATTTGTTTTTCCATCAAAACTTTCGAAATACGTCGATCTTAATTCGTCGCAAGGTAAATCTTGGGAAAATCGTGAAGCTGGGCGTAATGTGCTAATGATTACGAATCTTTTGAAGCGCGCGGAAAGTTCCGTCTATGCCTTTCGTGAAACGGTTGAAAGGCTAAATAATTTGATTGCCGCAACAATAAATAATATAGATCGTTTTGATCAGAACCGCACGAGTAATTTTGATTTTGCCGATATTATGGAAGACATTAATGAAATTGACGATGATGATAATGATTCGGACTATACCGTCGGCAAAGATTTAAAAATTAAACTTGAAGACATCGACCGTATTTCTTGGCGCCAGAAACTTTCCGAAGATCACGAAGTTCTTGAAGAATTGCTTGAAAGAATTCGCCTGATTACGCCGGAACATG
>CAVDXX010000048.1:603-2025 GCA_963613175.1 bacterium
TTGGAAAAAGTTATTAAGCAAAAAGTCGAGCATCCGATTAACGGCATCAATAAAAAAATTGTTATTTTTACCGCCTTTGCTGATACTGCGGACTATCTTTATAATGAAATCGCACAGGTGTTAGATAAGGAATATGGTTTGAAAACTGGAGTGATTACTGGGAGTAGAACTCCAGACACTAATTGTTCGATGGTGCCGCACGATTTTAATAGTATTTTAACTTGTTTTAGTCCGAAATCGAAAAATCGTGATGCGTTTGGGGCTACACTTGCTGGTAAGGATATTGATATTCTTATTGCGACGGATTGTATTTCTGAAGGGCAAAACTTGCAGGATTGCGATTACCTAATTAATTACGATATTCATTGGAATCCGGTGCGCATTATTCAGCGTTTCGGTCGGATTGATCGTATCGGTTCAGAAAACAAACAAATACAACTTGTGAATTTTTGGCCGAATGTTGACCTTGATGAATATATTAACCTTAAAGCGCGTGTTGAGAATCGGACGAAATTGATTTCGATTATTGGCGCTGGTGGTGATGTGCTAGAAAATACTGACCCGGAGCTTGAATATCGCAAAGAACAGCTTGAACGACTTCAGAAAGAGGTTGTCGACCTTGAAGAAATGAACAGTGGCGTTTCGATTATGGACCTCGGGCTTAATGAATTCCATATGGATTTACAAGAACTCCATAAGAAATATGGCGACGCAGATCATACGCCGTTCGGCATTAATGCGACCGCTGGCGCAATTAAAGATGAGGCTCCGGCGGGCGTTATTTATGTATTGAAAAATATTAATTCCGGAGTAAACATCGACAAGCAAAATCGTTTACATCCGTTTTATTTGGTTTATATTAAAGACGATGGCGAAGTTTTCGTAGACCACCTTAATCCGAAAGCTTTGCTTGATAAAATGCGGTTGCTTTGTAAGGAAAAAGATGAACCGGTTCGCGAATTAGTATCGAAATTTAATGCCGAGACTGAAAATGGCAAGAAAATGGAGAAGTATTCGAAATTGTTGTCCGACACGATTCATAGTATCGTGAATCTCAAAGAAGAAAAAGACATTGCGAGTTTATTCAAGGCTGGAGGAACAACGGTGTTGACGAATAAGATTGCCGGGCTGGATGATTTTGAATTAATTAATTTCTTGGTGGTGAAATAATGGTGAATTTTCCTGCGCGTGCAAAAGTCGGGCGAATCGTGGCCAAGGAGAACTTTTATAAAGGTTTAGACACGACGACTAAAAACTTTTTTCAAGATGAAGTTTCACGGATCGTTTGGGAATATAAATTAGCGCCGAACACCGTAAACTTGTCGGCTAAAAAATGGCCAGAGATTGAAGTTTTTCGGATTGAACTTAAAAATGGCGAAATATCAGAAAAAGTTTTAAGAACTATCGACTCGGCAATTCCGT